>NZ_JBITJA010000002.1:0-613440 GCF_044459545.1 Micromonospora sp. NPDC050276
GTGCCGTTCCAGGAGGCGAAGTGGGCCCGGTTCGGGAATCTGGTGATGTCGCCGACCTCGACCAGGAGGCGGGCGGCGCCGGAGGGTCCGATGCCGTGCAGGTCCATCAGGTTGGTCCCGGTGGAGGCGATTAGTTCCTTGAGTTCCTTGTCGGCTTCCTTGGAACGCCGGTAGATCCGTTCGAGGTCATTGATCAGTTCCGCGGCGACTCGCCGGCGGGCCTTGCCGACTGCGTCTCGGGGCCGGACGGTGGCCAGTAGTGCTTTGGCTTGGGCGGCGGACAGGCTTTTCTTCGCGCCACCTGGGATGAGTTCGAGGAGCAGTTGGTGCAGCTGGGACACCATCCGGGTGTGGTCCTCGCCGAGGGAGCGGCGGCGGTCGACCAGGATCCGCAGCAAGGCCAACTGTTCGTCGTTGACGACCGGGCGCAGGCCTGCCATGCGGGTGCCGACCAGTGCGATGGAGTGGGCGTCGGTGGCGTCGGTCTTGCGGCCCTGGCCGGTGGCGAAGACCCGTGCCCTGGCGGACAGCTTCGGCGGGACGTCCACGACTTGTTCGCCGTCGGCGAGTAGTCGGTTGGCGATGTGCCGGCCGATGCCTTGGCAGCCCTCGATCGCCCAGACCCGGTGCGGCCACTGCTTGGCGTACTTGGTCATCGCCGTGTAGCCGTCGCGGTCGGTGTCGAACCGGCCGCCGCCGACGATGCTCTCGTCGCTGGTCATGGCCTCGATCGTGGCGGAGCGCTTGTGCGGGTCCATCCCGATGACCACATGTTCTGACGTGTCACTCAACGCGTCCTCCGATGCTCGATCAGCAGTTGTCGAGCCGGGAGGGCAACGCTACTTCGAGCAGTGCAAACCCCTCTTGAGCCTCTCCCCGCCCTGGGGCGACGCCCGGGCCGCGCAGGCCAGATGAGAGGAACACGACCAGCGTGGGCAGCCGCAATGAGAGCGACAGCCCGGGCGCCTCGACCGAAGCCTGGCCGGGCCACGGTCGCAGGTCAATGAAACAAGTAGCCGCTGACAAGGCGCGGCGATCGTGGGCGTGCTCCCCGATTGACCGATGTAGCTGCGGGAGCCAGCGCTGATACCAATCAAGGCACTGGGCCGGCAGCTCACGATCGGTCGGCGGTCGGCGGTCCAGTGTGAGCCCGGTTTGGGGGGAGCAGGTGGGGAGCAACAGGGTGCCCCGAAAGGCCTTGCATTGCATCCAACGGCAACGAAGGGCGCTCGCGAGCGATGAAGTCTCGTATCGGTTCCGGGTCGCCCTGGTTGGCGAGGGACGTGACGACGGAGCGGGCGTCGGGCCACAGCGGTGACCAGGTGCGAAAGGTGGTCGTGCGGCGTGCTCGGGCGGTGGTCTGGGTGAGCCAACCTGCTGCTGCCCTGGTGGGGCCCATGCCGGCCAGGAAGCACGCTTGCCGGTGCAGCAGCACGTTCCCAACGCGGCAAGGTGGTGCTCGGGCGGCCGCCCCGCACGGGTGATCGGCCTGCTCATCGGCTGACCACGGTCTGCATCCCTGCACGGGTCGTCGGTCAGCCGTTTGTTCCGAGTGGGACGTGCAGCGTGAGGTGCGAGGACAGGGCGCGGAGGAAGTCCGGGGCGTCGAAGACCGCGCCCGCGGAGGCGACGCCGATGGTCCTGGTCCGGCCGGTGAGGATGCGGTCGACGGCCTCCACCGCGAGCGGCGCGCTGATGGCGTAGATGTCCTGTCCGGCGGCGACCATGCGGCGTTCCGTGCCGTTGGAGCGGACGAGGACGTCGACGACGAAGGTCTGCGCGGAGCGCCCGCGCTCGTCGACGGCTGTCGGTGCCGAGGCGTCGGGAGCGGACAGGTCGGCGGCCGCCTTGGCGGTCATGTAGGTGCGCACCTCCGGGACGGCCAGGTGGCTGGGAATGGTGACGACGTCGGCCATGGTGAACTCTCCGATGACGCTCTGGGCGCCGAGCGGAGCCGGGAAGGGCCACTCCAGGGTCGGTAGAGCGTTGTCGTGGTACTCCAGCCGTCCGCGGGTGTAGCGGACACGGCGGCCACCCCGTCGCTGCCCCGACACCGCGCCCGCAACGCGGGTACCGGCGGTGGGGTGCCAGCTGCTCAGGCCGTAGGCGATGTGCGCCTCGTCCGCCGCCGTCCAGTCGCCCATCGCGGCGGTGACCAACAGGTCGCCGAGGCCGCCGTAGAAGGCCATCGCCGGGACCACCACGGTGCCCGCGGCGCGGGCGGGCTCCGCGAAGTGCGCGAACGTGTCAAGGTTCGCCTCGATCTCGGCCGCCACGTCGACATACGGGATGCCGGCGCGCAGCGCCGCCTCGATCAGCGGGGCGGCGGTCGTGGCGAAGGGCCCGGCGCAGTTGATCACGATGGTCGCGCCGTTCAGCGCGCGGTCGAGCGAGGCTTTATCGTCGACCGACGCCCGCCGCGCCTCGAGCCCTGGCTGGTTCTGTACCAGCGCCAGCAGCTTGTCCTGGTCGCGGCCGAGGAGCAGCGGGACGTATCCGCGCTCGCGCAACTCCGCGACCACGAACCGCCCGGTGTGCCCGTAGGCACCGAAGACCGCCACGTTCGGACCTGATCCCATGCCTGCTCCCGCTGCTCGAAGTAATCCGCTGCGAAAATCCTGTCCCTGTTGGCCCGTTGGCGCGAGTGTCCGGAACGACACGACCCATACAATTCCCGACATGGGATCTGTCCCGCGCTCCGTCGCGGTCGCCGCTACCGACGGGATGCTGCACTTCGAGCTGGCGGTGGCCTACGAGGTCTTCGGTTCCGCCCCGGCCGTCCTGCCAGGTCCTTGGTACGACGTCAGGATGTGCGGCACCCAAGCCGTCCGGGTCGGCCGGTTCCTGCTGGAGCCGGACTGCGGGCTCGACCAGCTGGCGCACGCCGACACCGTGATCGTCCCCGCCTTAGCGGACGTCACCGAGGACCCTCCGGCCGACCTGGTCGAGGCGGTGCGCGCGGCCCACGAGTCGGGCGCGCGGGTGGTTTCCCTGTGCACGGGCGTGTTCGTGCTCGCCGCCGCCGGCCTGTTGGATGGGCTGCGCGCGACCACGCACTGGGCCCACACCGATGAACTGGCCGCGCGCTATCCCCGGGTGAAGGTCGACCCGGACGTGCTCTACGTCGACAACGGCAGCGTGCTCACGTCCGCGGGCAAGGCCGCAGCGATGGACCTGTGCCTGCATCTGGTCCGCCGCGACCACGGCTCGGCGATCTCCAACGTGGTCGCCCGCCGCCTGGTCGTGCCACCCCACCGGGCCGGTGGCCAGGCCCAGTTCGTCACCACGCCGATGCCCGCCCAGGACGGTCATCCCCTGGCCGAGCTGTTCCCCTGGGTGATGCGGCGGTTGGACCAGCCGCTCACCGTGGAGGATCTGGCCCGCCAGGCGAGCATGAGCTCGCGCCACCTGGCCCGCCACTTCCACTCGGTAGCCGGCACCACTCCACTGCAGTGGCTGCTGACGCAGCGGATCCGCCGCGCGCAGGAGCTGCTGGAAACCACGGACGACAGCGTCGACACCATCGCTGCGGCCGCGGGCATGGGCACGGCGACCACACTGCGCCGCCACTTCCACCGCACGGTCGGCGTACCGCCGGACGCCTACCGCCGCACGTTCCGGGCGTGACGCTGCGTCCTCGCCCGGCCGTGCCCGGGGTATTGCTCCTGAACTCCCACGCTGGCTGATCTGTGGAGACGAGTACGTCCGTATCTGCGTCATCGGCGTATCGCGTCTGGAGATCGGTGCGCCCGCAGTGCGGCGAGAAGCCATGCGAAGGCGGGCACGGCCGGTGGCCCTACCGAGGTGCCGTTGAGGATGGCGAGCAACTCCCAGTAGCGCTCAACTCGCAGGTCGGCGACCAGCTCGAGCCAGGCGATGAGCGCGGTTGTTTCCTCGGTGGGCAGGTCCGTTGGGACGATCCGGTCGAGGGCCTCACGGCCTTCGGTCGAATCACAGGCGACATCGCGGTCAACGGCATCTCCGGCGTGCAGCAGCACGAGCGGTCGGATGTTCAACCCGAACTCCAACCGTGACTCTTCGGCCGCACCGAGCACCATGGCTCGGACTTTGTGTTGGAACTCGGTGTCGGCGACCAGCTCGGCGAGTTCCAACCAGGCGTCGACCTGTTCGTCAGCCGGGTCGTCGGGCAGCGTTGCTGGCAGCTCGCGCATCCAGTCGGCCACCACGGCACTGTCCGGATCCGATGTGTCGCCGAACGCGTTGGCTACGAAGTCGTCGATGATTCCCTGGCGTTGCTGGGCGGACAGTCTGGCTAGCTTGTTGGCCATGGTCATCCTCTCGGTCGTGCTGTGGCGGCAAGCAACAGCGCGCAGGACCGCGCGTTGGAGCCGTAACGCGCGGATCTGGGCGTCGAGCGCCTCGACGTGCGCCACCGCAAGATCGGTCAAGGTGATCTGCCGTCCCAGCAGCGCAGCGACGGCGTCGAGACCGAGGCCCAGGTCACGTAGCGTCCGGATGAGTTCCAAGCGGGCGACTGCCGCCTCGTCATAGCGTCGATACCCGCCGCTGGACCGGTCCACCGGTGGCAACAGGCCCCTGTCCGACCAGAACCGGACGGTGCGGGATGACACACCGACGCGCTGCGCGACCTGTCCGATCGTGTAGAGCTTTGGATCGCGATCCATACCGTGAGCCTGAAGGTTCCACCCGATGGAAGGTCAAGCGGGGTTTGGCCCCGGGTCACGAGTCGTCGGTCGTCACAGCGACAGATCTGCCCTACCTCGACGCCGGTTCGCGCCGGCCGTCGGACCGGATTGGCGCTGGAAAGCATTAATCGGTATCCGTCTCTGCGCGTCGCCGTTCCGGCGGCGGCACCCTTCCCGGCACATGGGACATCATTCCCATCGGCAATGCGTTGACCAGGGCTATCTGCTCGTTGCCTCGACCTACTACCCTCAGGGCTTGTGATATCTGACCTGGCGAATGTCGTCGCAGCGTGCGGCTCTGCGATCGCGGTTGTCGTGACGGTCGTATTCGCGTTACGCCAACTGCGCTCGGCGCAGACCGCCAATCAGACCCTCGTCGCGATCGAACTGCTGACCCGAGACCGATCCAGCGACGAGTTTCTACACGCCGAGGACTTCGTCCTCAATGCGCTCACCCTCCGACACCCGCCACCCGGTGTCAGCGTGAGTGACCTGCCGGCCGAAGCCCGCCACCATGTGGTCCGGCTGGCCCTGTACTACAACGGTCTGGGGCAGATGCTCGCTTTTGCGGCAGTCGATCCGAGGCTCCTTGTGGGTACGGTCAGCTACCGCTCCCGGCAAGCCTGGCGCGTCCTGGAGCCCTACATCCTCGCCGAGCGTGCCCAGCGCGGCGAGACGTACCTGTCCCATTTTGAGCACCTTGTCCACACGGCCACGCACAACCCGTGGGCCACGGCTGTACGCAAGTTCAACCTGAAGCGCTTCGGCGGCTATCCCGCCGAGCTTGGCCTGAACGACGGTTCGGCAACAGCGTTGTCACGCCAGCACGAAATGCATAACAGTGACAACGGAGAGGGCACTGAACTACGTAGTCGCCCAGTGCAGCAACAAGACGCAGTCGTGGCAGACCGACGTATGTGAGAACTACCCGCGATGACCTACCGGACTTTCAGCTGTCGCGGAACGGGTTCGACACGGCAAGCCGCACTACGCCCCAAGGAACGGCCACTATGGTCCTGGCCGTCGGGGACGGTGCGCTGGGGTTCTGGAATGCGCTGCGTGAGGTGTTCCCGACGACCCGGGAGTAGCGCTCCTGGTTTCAGAAGATCGCCAACGTCCTCGGGGCCTTGTGTTCCTCTCTGCTCGCTGTCACCGCCGCAGGCCAATGGGGCAGCCTCGGGCGTGCCGGCGGTATGCGGACAATGGGGGGATGAAGCGAGAGGTACGCGTGATGCGGTTGACCGGGACGCAAGCCAACGGCGCGGTGGCTACAGGCGCGCGGGCTGCGGGGGCGGTGTCGCTCGGCGCCCTGGCTGTCGGGGCGCTGGCTGCCGGGGCTGTGGCCGTCGGGGCGTTGGTCATCGGGCGGCTAGCTGTTCGGCGGGCGGTGGTACGGGAGCTGCGCGTCGGCCGGTTGGAGATTGATGAGCTGGTGGTGCGCAGCCGACCCACTGCTGACGGGTGACGCGCTCCCCCGCAGCGGGCGTGACTGTTGTTGGCGCTGCGCGGGACACCGCACTAACCGCGTTGGCCGCGGGCGTATACGGGCCACTGCGCGGATGATGTCGGCGTGTCGCACGGTGGTCCGCTCGTTTGCCGGCGGCGTCGAGCCGTGGCGTAGCGCTCCTCCACCTGTTTCCGCAGGATTGGACCCGCGCCGAGGCCGAGAGCGCGATAGTGCTCACTAACGATGAACGCCGTGTCGTTGGCTGTGCGCACCAACGTGGGCTCATAGTGAGCAGTCAATGGCCAGATATGGCCGCTCACTTGCTCGCGCAAGGGGCGGAAGGGGAAGCGGTTGCGGAAATCGCCGGCCTGTCTCGGACGGCGTCGCCCTGGTTTGTGGACCAGTTGGTGCCCGAGTTGCTGTCCGAACTTGCCATCACTGAGTTGTCCGCAGACGAGGCCAGCGAGTTGGTCGGGCGTTTGGTTGGGCAGGCGGTAGCTGCGCGAACAGACGCTGACGAGTTCGCGTCGGTCCGGGAACTGGCGCGACTGAGCCCAGACCTCGACTACCCCGGTGGCGTGATCGGCAACGCCTACTACGCATCAGAATGGCTGGACTGCGAGTGCCATGGCGATTCGCCCGAACGTGACGCAGCGGTTGCTTTGGAAGCCACGCTACGCACGGGCAACCCGGTGGACATCGACCCCGGGTTGCTGTCGGCTGTGACGGCCACCGTCATCTGACGTCAGCCAGTCCCGGGCGCGCGTCCGGGTCTGCCGCTGACAACGCGCGGCGATCGTGAGCGTGCTCCCCGATCGTCCGATGCGGCTGCGGGAGCCAGCGCTGGTGCCAACCAAGGCACTGGGCCGGCAGCTCACGATCGGTCGGCGGTCGGCAGTCCCTGACCAATGCCGCTCAATCCTCGGCTGCCGACGTAGCTGCCGGGCCCGACTGATCGGTTTCCCGGCTCGCGAGCGCGAAGCAGCGGACGAACTCGACATCCTCGTCTAGGTGCAGGGCGGTGACTGGCGCATCCGCCATCGGCGGCGTCTCGGTGCCGACCGAATATCGCGTACGCACCAGTTCGTCGTACGGGCCCTGCTCGTCGAATTCGGCGAGGATGAACGGCGTGCCGGCAGCCCACCTCCCGGAGGCTGTCCAGGTGTACCGCAGCTCGACCTCGCCGTCGCGGGGGCAATCCCAGGTGAGTTGGCTCACCGCCGCGCTGCCGGTGTTGGCGACCGCTGTCCAGCCAGTGCCGTCCCGCCGGAGGCAGACCCAGCTCGACTCCATCGCACCGTAGTCGTACGGACTGCTCTCCCAGAATCCCACAAGGTTCTCGTCCCGCATGAAGAGCATGATCGCAGAAGCGAG
Source organism: Micromonospora sp. NPDC050276 (assembly GCF_044459545.1). Taxonomy (NCBI): domain Bacteria; kingdom Bacillati; phylum Actinomycetota; class Actinomycetes; order Micromonosporales; family Micromonosporaceae; genus Micromonospora; species Micromonospora sp. NPDC050276. The sequence goes on from NZ_JBITJA010000002.1 coordinate 7,489, forward strand.
ACGACGGAGTTCCGACGCGATCTCTCGCCTGCGCGCCGATCGACCCAGCACTGGTTCGGCGTGCCTACGGTTTGGGCGGTGCGACAGCGCGCCGGCGCCGCGCTCAGATCCGTCGAGCGAGCCATACGGCGCTGTTGCGTTGGCGGATCGGTGGGCACGCCGAGCCGCGTCAGCGGGCACTGGTCAGATCGCTCGGGTCGGTTCGCTGAACGCGGCAGCCACCCGGGTCCCGGGTGACGCGTCGAGTCCGAGTTGATCGGATTGTTGGCATGCCGCTCAATGTCGCGCCACGCCGAGGGAGAGGTTGAACCGCCGATACCAGCGCACCGCCAGAACGATCACCTCAGGCGGGAACCGGAGGCTGACGAACACGGGCGCCGGCGGAGACCAGGACCGGAGACGAGACAGCGACCTCACCGGCCAAGCTGAAATCGATCATGCATCCGCCAATGCAGCGGAGCGGCTCAACCTGACGATCCTCGAACCACCCTTTGAAGAGCGCAGTCTTGTGGCGAATTAGCCGACTACGTCGTCCCCGTTGACCAAGTTGGTCGTTGCGGGGGTGCCACCCCGCCGCTGCCACAGGTCGCACCGACCTGGTTGAATTCATGGGACCAGAGGGCACGACAGGCGGAGGACCAATGGGCGGTTGGGGCAGCGGCAACTTCGACAGCGACACCGCGGCCGACCATCTGGGGATCTTGACCGACCGACTCATCGCCGAAGTCGCCGAGGCGATGTCCGGCGACCCAGTCGAGATCGAACCCGATGAATACTGGGGCGTCGCCGTGCCCTGCAACCTCGAACTGCTCCACCTCATTGCCCAACAGAACTACGTCGGGGTCGACCTGCCCGACCCGGACACCATCGCCGACTGGAAAGTCAAGTTCCTGACCGTCTGGGAAGAGGCCATCGACGACCTGGAGCCCACACCCGACCACAAGGAACAGCGGCGCGCTCACCTCGTCCGAACCTTCGATCAGCTCGCCGAACTGGCCAAGGCCGAACAGGCGTAACGTTCCGGCCCTCCGCACCACCCGCAGCAGGGATGGACGCACATCGTTCGCTGCTGCGGGCCGCGGCTGTCTTGCCATCCCGTGCCGTCTGCCGCTGGCCGTTGCTGCTGTCGCTGCCTCGGCGTCTGAGGTCAGTTCCCGTCAAGTCCTTGTCGGTAGCGGCCCGGCCGGATGTGCACGCTTTCGCCCTATTCTCTGATCAGGTCGGCGTCGTGTCCGGGCCGGCGCGGCCAATCCACCCACCCCTCACTCTCAAGGGCTGATGGAAGACGCACTAACTCGGAAGTAGACCTACTTCCTCCCGATTAGGGCCGCTTCGCGCAGCGGAGCGACAGGGACTAGCCCCGTCAGTACCCGACCTTCCATCCCGACGCCAGCGACAAGTCGGTCTGATAGTGGGGACGGCTCTCGTCTTCGTCGTCATCCAACTAGCGTGTTGGTGGCCTGGGGGCAAGGGGTGGCAGGCGAGCCCGAATCATCACGCTGCCCGGAGGCGGAGCTGTTGTACCGGCTTATCCCGTTGGTGACTCGGTGAGCGTCGGCTTGTCGCAGTTACGGAACCAGCTGAGCCATCTGTTGTCCCGATTGCCGTCGTAGATGACGAGCGCCGGCTTTTCCTCGTCACGATCGACCCCAAGATCCAGGACGTCGGAGAACTCCTTGCGCCCAGCGGAACCGAGTTTCATCAGTTCTCCTCGCCCAGTGCAACCGGGCCCAGGGGTACCGGGCGTGACCGCTACAGGTACCCGCCCGGCCGGTCCTGGGATCCCTCGCCCGCCAGGACGGGTGGAGGCCTCAAGGTGACTGTCGTCTCCGGGCAGGGGGGTAGCCAACGGATGTGGCCCGACAGCAACGCCGACAGCAGCCGGTACGGCCAACGACCGCGTCAGGTGGCCCGTCGCCTGCGCCGCGCCCAGCCCGGCACTTCTCTGCACCTGGTCGTCTCGGGCCGCCGAGCGCCGCCCCTGAACAGTGTGGCCCCGGGGCTTTACCACCACCCCGCCTCTTGGCCGACGCGACAACCGGCGGTGTGAGGCCGCTCTCGGATTAGCCAGATTTTCGAACTAATCGGCGCAATATCGCGTCTGGATGCGGTCGCACGTTCCGATCTCGTGGAAGGCAAAGCTCGATGAACCCCATTCAGGATCCAGCCCAGGGCGGCACTCCCAGCACGGAGGATGCCGCAGCGCGGCTCACCGCCCAGACGGCTGGGCCAGTGCTACTTCCTGGTAACGAGGGGTACGACGTCGAGTGCGCGTCGTACAACCTCGCCATCGCGCAGCAGCCGGCGCTTGTGGTCGGTGCGGCCAACGCCACCGACGTCCAAGTCGCTGTCCGTTTCGCGGCCGAGCAGGGCCTGCCGGTCGCGGTGCTCGCCACCGGGCACTCGGCGCTTCCCTCGGCCGGAGCGCTCCTGATCACCACGCGGCGGATGGACGCGGTCGTCATCGACGTCGAGGCGCGCACCGCCCGGATCGAGGCCGGCGTACGGTGGCAGCAGGTCGTCGACGCGGCGGCCGAGCACGGGCTGGCACCCCTCAACGGGGCGGCTCCGACCGTCGGCGCGGTCAGTTACACGCTCGGCGGTGGGTTGGGCCCGATCGGTCGCACCTTCGGCTTCGCCGCCGATCACGTCCACCTGATCGAGCTCGTCACCGCAGACGGTGAGCTCCGCACGGTGAGCGCGACGAACGAGCCTGAGCTGTTCTGGGCGCTGCGCGGCGGCAAGGGCAACTTCGGCGTGGTCACCGCGATGGAGTTCGCCCTCTTCCCGATCAGCCGAATCTACGGTGGTGGCCTCTTCTTCCCGGGTGAGCAGGCCGCCGAGGTGCTCAACGCGTGGGGACAATGGACAGCCGGCGTCCCGGACGAGATGACCTCGTCGGTCGCGTTGCTGCAGCTGCCACCGCTCCCCGGGGTGCCCGAGCCGCTCCGCGGTCGGCTGGTGGCGCACGTCCGGATCGCCTACGTCGGTGCGGCGGAGGACGGCGAGCGGCTGATCGCTCCGCTGCGCGCGGTCGGCCCGACGCTGATCGACTCGGTGACCGAGATGCCGTACCGTGCGGTCGGCTCGATCCATGCCGACCCGCCGACCCCGATCCCGTTCATGGACCGCTCGGCGTTGCTACGGGAGTTCACCCCGGAACTGGTCGACACGATCATCGCTCAGGCCGGCCCTGGCGCGGGTAGCCCGCTGACCGTGCTGGAGATCCGGCACCTCGGTGGGGCCTTCGACCGCCGCCCGGAGGCAACGAACGCGATCGACCTGCGCGACGCCGCCTTCACGTTCTACGCGGTCGCGATCGGTGGCCCGGACCAGGCCGAGGCGTTCCAGGGATACCTGACCCGCCTGATCCAGGCCATCCAGCCATGGAGCACCGGCGGGCGATTCGTGAACTTCCTGGGCGCCAGCGACGCCACTGCGGAAGGGGTCGCGGCGGCCTACCCGCCGGAGACGTACGCGCGGCTGGCCGCGGTCAAGCGCAGCTACGACCCGACCAACATCTTCCGCGTCAACCACAACATCGTCCCAGTCGCGCACGAGTAGAGCTGAACCGGGCCGGCAGCGGCCACGTCGGGAAACAGGTGTTTCCCGATGTGCGCCGCTGTCCGGCATCAGCCGCGCAATCGGCTTGCGCGGACCCCGCGCCTGCACGGCCCGCAGAGGCTGCCGGCCGCCGATTTCCACCCAGACCGCGATCAACAAACCAACTCCACCACCGGTTGTGACGGCCACTATCGGCGTCCGCGACGCGGTGAGGGGTACGGACTGCCTCGGTGATCAGGTTCCGCTTGGGTTGTATCCGCTGGACGAGGTGTCGCCGTGGGGTGGTGACCAACAAACGCTGCACTGGTTCGGGTTCACAGTGTGCGGATTGGCAACGATCGACCTACGCGGTCGCTACGGCAAGCCGGTGGTCATCGTGGAGACCGCGTACCCCTTCACCCGGAACAACGCGGACAGCGACCCGAACGCCATCGGCGACGCGACCTGTGACGGCATCAGCGCGACCTGGTCCGGGCAGGCCCAGGAGTTCGACTGGGTCCAGAACACGGCCCGCAACGCGGGGGCCATCGGTGTCTTCTACTGGGAATCGACCTGATACGCCGTCAACGGCAACGGCTGGGACCCGGCCAACATCAACGGCACCGGAAACCAGTGGGACAACATGGCCGTCGTCGACTGGTCCGGTCGGGTGAACCCGAACGTGCGCTGGACGCCCTGACCCGTCGTCAAACGCGCGGCGACGGTGCCGCCGCGGCCGGAGATATGGTGTGGCCATGGAGGACCTGACCCGCCTGTTCCGCCTGGTCGCTGACCACGCCGCCGACTACCGTCGCTCCTTGCCGGACCGGCCGGTCGGAACGCCACCGGATCAGGCGACGTTGACCCGAGCGTTCTCCGGCCCGCTGCCTGTCACGCCCTCCCCGGCGGAGCAGGTGCTGACGGACCTGGTCGCCGCCGCCGAGGCCGGCCTTGTCGCCAGCGCCGGTCCGCGCTACTTCGGGTTCGTGGTGGGTGGCGCGTTGCCGGCGGCGACCGGTGCCGACATGCTCGCCGCCGGCTGGGACCAGCTCGCCTTCAACGCCGTCACCTCGCCCGCCGCCATCGCGGCCGAGGCCACCGCCGGGGCCTGGCTGAAGGAGCTGTTGGGGATTCCGATGACGGCGTCGGTTGGCTTCGTCACCGGGGCGCAGGCAGCCAACACCGCCGGGATCGCCGCCGCGCGACACCAGGTGCTGGCGGACGTGGGCTGGGACGTGGAACGACGCGGCCTGCTCGGGGCCCCGCCGGTCCGGGTGATCGCCGGGTACGAGCGACACAGCACTATCGACCGATCGTTACGCCTGCTCGGCCTCGGGGTGAACGCCGTGCAGCCGGTGCCGGCCGGTCCGAACGGCGCCATCGACCTGCGGGCGCTGCGCGACGCCCTGCGAGCCGGTCCTGCGGGCCCCACCATCGTGTGCCTCCAGGCCGGAAACGTGAACACCGGCGCCTGCGACGAGTTGCGGGAAGCGTGCGAGCTGGCCCACCGACACGGGGCTTGGGTGCACCTGGACGGTGCGTTCGGCCTCTGGGCCGCCGCGAGTCGCACCACCCGCCATCTGGTGGACGGGCTGGAGCTGGCCGACTCGTGGGCCTGCGACGGCCACAAGTGGCTGAACCTGCCGTACGACACCGCCTTTGCCTTCTGTGCCCGGCCCGACGCGCACGCGGCGGCGTTGTCCTACAGTGCCGCGTACCTCGTGGGGTCCGGTGGCGTGCCGGCCGGCGCAGATCTCACCGCCGAGTCCTCGCGCCGCGCCCGGGGTTTCGCGGTCTGGGCCGGCCTGCGCGAGCTGGGGCGCGACGGGCTCGCGGCGCTGGTGGAGCGTTGCTGCGCCTTGGCCCGTCGGTTTGCCGAGGGTCTGACCGCGGCCGGGTTCGAGGTGGCGAACGAGGTGGTCCTCAACCAGGTGCTCGTCAGTTTCGGTGCGGACGCCCACACCGACCGGGTGGTGGCCGCGGTGCAGGCGGACGGCACCTGCTGGGCGGGCGGTACGACCTGGCGGGGGCGGCGGTTCATGCGGATCTCGGTGTCGAACGCCACCACCACCGAGGCCGACGTCGACCGCTCGATCGCGGCAATCACCCGTCTCGCTGGCTGACGTCGGACGGACTACGGACCTCCGCCGGGTCTGGTTGGTGTGGGCGTCAACGCGATGGATCCGATTATCCGGCCGTCCGACGGCCAGGCTCTGCTGCCTGGGCGGCCGGTGCGGTCACCCCTGAACCCCGATAACGAGCAATATGCGCCGACTCCGGCCGACGTACGCATCGAGGACGCTGCGCCACAATCGGGCTCGGTCTTGCTCGGCTACGGGGATACGTTCGCCGGGAAACCATCCCTCGCGCAACACGTCGTGGGCAGTATGCACGACCAGCTCCGTCTTGCCGACCCCCGCCATTCCTGCGACCGCGCGTGTGCCACCAGCGCCGTCCGCGCGCAATGCCTCACGTAATGCGCGGATATCGGCGTCGCGACCAGCGAACACGGCCGACGCTGGCGGAAGCCCCGTCAATGCAGGTCGCACCTCCGGGGGCAGAACTACCTGGATGTCGCGGCCCTGGATTACCGCGCTGAAGAACACATGCTCACGTGCTGCCCGTCGCGAATCATCAGGGTCGGGCCTCTGACTTCACCGCCGGCGACGGTGTTGCGTACCGTCCCGGTAGGCCCCCACCGTGCGCGGAATGGTGACGACGGGCAACTGCCGCGCCGTAACCGGCGACAACGAGCCCCACGACGTTCAAAAACAACCCGATCACGCTGGCCCATCGATCGGCGTCCGCCAAACCCGACCATGTCAGGAAGACGCCCAGCGCCAAGATTGCGAGGCCCAGGACCACCCCACCGATCCATCGCCAGCTACCTCGAATTGTCATACCTCGATTATTGGCCGCGATCGCACACCTGGCCTTCAGCCGTCAGGATCGGGCAGCTCAACGATCCGGTTCTCCGGAACCGCCATACCTGCACGAGGCCCGCCCCCGCATCCGTCGTGCCGGCGGCGACCTGAGAACGGCCACCGCCGGCACGGCGCGGAGTCAGAGTCGGGAGGTGAAGGTGGCCAGGAAGCGGTGTGGGGTGACCGCGCCGGTGTTGTCGAAGCAGATCACGTCGACGTCGGCGTCGGTGGTGTACGTCCAGGGCTGGGTGAGGTGGCAGTAGTTGCTGCCGGCGCCCTGCGCCACCACCTGGGCGTGCGTCTCCTTGATGCCGACCTGCGGGAAGGTCGCCAGGTAGCGGCCGGTGGGCGCCAGCGGTGCCACCGTGTTCGCGCCGACGCCGAGCACCGAGTTGTCGTTGGTCGGACCGCCGACGGCGGTACCCAGGTAGCCGAAGTGCGACGGTGGCGCGAGGGAGCCGATCACCGGACGCCGACGGTGGTACGAGAGGACGAAGTCCGTGTTGATGAACGCGCCGGCCTGGTCGTAGCAGAAGACGTACACCTGCACGTCGCTGCCGACCGCGCTCCAGGAGTTGACCTTGCACCGGCGGGGACCGGCGTTTGGCTGAACCGCGGTGACCTGCACGTTGCCGGCGAGCACTCCGGCCAGCCCCACCCCGGGTAGCCGCACCAGGTACTGCCCGACGCCCAACGGCCCGACCGTGTTCACGACGCCCGTCGAGTTGTACGACTGCGCCACCACGCCGCCGCCCCACTGCACGTACGCGTGCGAGGTGCCGGCCGGCAGCACGCCCGAGCTGGTCGTCCAGAGCACGGTGAACGGGGTGTCCTCGCGCGTCCCGCCGGGCTTGTGGCACTGCACGTCGACGATCTCGTCAGCGCCGGACTGGAACCAGCGAACCACCTCGCAGTAGTGCCCGGTCCGGTTCACCGGGGTCACGTGCGGCACGCCCCGCGAGCTGGCACCCACCTGCGGGAAGCGGACCTGGAACCGGCCGGGCGCGAGCTTGACGCCATCGGCCCAGGCGGCCGGGAACGTGGTCTTCCAACTACCCCACTGCCGGCTGGTGTCCAGCACGGTCCAGACCGGCACGGTGGGGTCTTTGACGTACGCGAAGCCCCAGCGGTCGGCAGTGGCCGCCGCAGTTGGTGTCGCCGGCGCGAGTGCACCGGCGGCAAGCACGGCGGCCAGCGCCGCGGTGACGAACGATCGGAGACGCATGTGTTCCTCCATTCGACGGGAACATTGTCGGGGAGGAGTGTTCTCGCAGTGACTTCAAGGTCACAGTCAGCTACTTCGTGCTCTGGTGTCGGCTGTCCACCACGAGACGTGAGGCACCACGTGGCTCAGCGGCAGGCCGAAGACCGATGTCTGCGGCGAACTCGCGAGCGATCAGCGGTTGACCCACCAAGCAGGCAGCACAACCCATCGCCCGAATGGCCGCGACCAGCCAGCACCGCACAATGACGCTGGCAGTTCGTCAGCCCAGCTGGTGGGTGTCGTCTTTCGGGGCGGGCCGGGGTTGCAGTTGCCAGGGATCACCAGAGGCGCCGGTGGCGAGATGGTGTTCGTAGCTGGCCACCTTGACGTTGATGAGCTCGAGGCAGTCGTGCAGTTGCGTGAGCTGCTCGGTGATGCGGTGCTGGTGTTCGCGGAGCAGCTTGAGCCGTTCGGCCTCGTTGCCGCTGCCCTCGCGGACGAGCTGGGCCAGGCGGCTGATCGCCGTGAGCGGCATCCCGGAGGCCCGGAACTTCACGCAGTTCGCCAGCCACTCGACGTCCCAGGCGCTGTAGACGCGCCTGCCGGACCCGTCCCGTCGCACCTCGCTGGCCAACAAGCCCTTACGTTCGTAGAGCCGCAAGGTGTGCACGCTCATCCCGGTCCGCTGCGCCACCTGCCCGATGCTCAGGCCCCTGTCCGCCATGGCGTCGACCGTAGCCCGTTGACCTAGACCTCGGTCTAGCATCTAGCGTCCATGGCATGAGCAGCGACACGACCCACACCACGTTCGGTGCCCACAGCACGATCGGCGACGTCCTCGCCGGAATCGACCTCACCGGCAAGACCGCCCTCGTCACGGGCGGCTACTCCGGCCTCGGTCTCGCCACGACCCGCGCGCTCACTCAGGCCGGGGCTCGGGTCGTCGTACCAGCTCTGCGGCCGGACGCGGCGCAGCTGGCACTCGCCGACATAGCCGGCGTCGAGGTCGACCAGCTCGATCTCGCCGACCTCGCCTCCGTCCGCGCGTTCGCCGAACGGTTCCTATCCAGCCACCCCACCCTCGACATCCTGATCGCGAACGCCGGCATCATGGCCGGTCCGGAGCGACGGGTTGGACCCGGCGGCTGGGAAGCGCACTTCGCGATCAACCACCTTGGCCACTATGCGCTGGCGAACCTGCTGTGGCCCGCGCTCACCGCCCCCGACACGGCTCGTGTCGTCTCGGTGGCCTCCGGGCGCGACCCGGCGTGGCGTATCCGGTGGGACGACGTGCAGTTCGAGCGCGGCTACGACAAGTGGGAGGCCTACACCCAGTCCAAGCTCGCGAACATCCTGTTCGCCCGCCACCTCGACCTGCTCGGCAGACCGCACGGCGTCCGCGCGTTCTCCGTCAACCCGGGCTGGATCCTCACCCCTCTGCAACGACACCTCGCAGTCGAGGAGATGGTCGCCGCCGGCTGGGTCGACGTGGCCGGAACGCCCGCGCCGGGCCTGTTCAAGACCGTCGAGCAGGGCGCGGCGACCCAGGTCTGGGCCGCCACGTCACCCGAGCTCGACACGAGCGGCGGCGACTACTGCGTGGACTGCCACATCGCCGGCGGCAGCCCGACAGACAGCAGCCCGACAGACAGCAGCGCGGCAGCCCGCCTGTGGGCGCTATCGGCCGAACTGACCGGCCTCGACCACATCGACTGAGCCCGCGCCGGGCCTGTCGCGGCAAGCCGACCCCGTGCTTCGCGAGTCAGATCAGGACCGCGGCGAGAGCGCGGAACGCGTCGGAGGGGAAGGTCGCGGCGTCGCCGCCGTTGAGCACCTGGATCGCCACCTCGTCCGCGCCGGCCTGGTAGTGCTTCTCCAGCCCGGCCGCTACCTGTTCGACGGTGCCCCACGGGATCAGGGCGTCGATGAGGCGGTCGCTGCCACCCGCGGCGAAGTCCTCGTCGGTCCAGCCGAATCGCCTTAGGTTGTTGGTGTAGTTCGGCAGTGCCAGGTAGCCGCTCGCGTACTGCCGTGCGGTGGCGCGTGCGGTGGCGGCGTCCGCGTCGAGGACCACCGCGATCTCGGGCGCGAGTAACCGGTCGGGCCCGATCGCCGCCCGGGCCTCGACGGTGTGCTCGGCGGGAACGAAGTACGGGTGCGCCCCGGCGGATCGGTCGCGAGAGAGTTCGAGCATCCGCGGGCCCAGGGCGGCCAGGATGCGTCGCTCGGGAGGAAGCCCGGCCCCGTCGAGGCCGTCCAGGTACTGCACCATTCTCGAGTACGGCTTGCGGTAGTCGGTGCCGCTGCCCTCCACCACCACCGCGTGGCTGGCGCCGACGCCGAGCAGGAACCGGCCGGAATGCGCCTGTTCCGCGTCCTGGGCGAACGCCGCCGCCTCGGCAGGCGACGAGTGCCAGATGCTCACGATCCCCGACGCGACCCCGATGCGCTTGGTCCCGTCCAGGATCTCCCGGAAGCGGGGGGCGACGTTTTCTCCGAAACCGCCGGAGAACCAGATCCGGGAGTATCCGAGGTCTTCCAACTCGGTCGCGGCATCGATGGCCGCGCCTCGACTCTCGCTAGCGAGGAAGAACGGTTGCCACACGCTGACAAGTCGTTGTGCCATACCAGAACCCTACGACCGTCAGCCGCTGACCGCGCTATGCAACGCGCTGCCAGGGTTGCCGGCCGCGACCGCGCGGACCGCCTGGCTGATCCGCTCCGGCGGGGTGTCCTTGAGCAGGAAGCCGCTGGCGCCGGTTCGGAGGGCCCGCAGCACGTGCTCGTCGGTGTCGAACGTGGTGATCATGATGATCTCGGATGGGCGGTGCCGGCGGCGCAGCCGCTCGGTGGCGGTGATGCCGTTGACGCCGGGCATCCGGATATCCATCAGCACCACGTCGGGCAGGTGCTGATCCACGGCGGTGATCGCCGCGGCGCCGTCGGCCGCCTCGCCCACGTCCGGTGCCGGGGCGCGCGCCTCGCTGCGTACCGGCTGGACCTGGCGGTGCGGCGAGATCCGCACCAGCGCGGGCCTGTGGACGGTCGAGCCGACCGACCACCGACGCATCGGTGCCACCGCCCACGCTGAGCACGGCGCGGCGGTGCGGCTCGACCGGTCGCACGTGCCGGTGCCTGGCGGGGTGCCGCGCTGGGCCCCCGGGTGGCCCTCACCGCCTGCTTCGCGCTGATGAGTCGACGCCGGCGACGCACTCTGATCATGATGGCGGTCGTCGGCGGGGGGAGTGGGTGACCGCCTGCCCAACGATCGGGGCGCGCGCTCAGACGATGCGCCGGAGCACGGTCTCCACGGCATCGATCAGCGGATCGCCCTCGGTCCGTGGGTGCCGGGCGAGACCCAGCTCGACGTCCGGCAGGACGGGCAGGGCGTCCGCGTCGTGGCGGGCCATGCCCGGTTCGAGGTTCGCGGGCATGAGCGCCGAGACGCCGAGCCCGGCCCGTACCGCGGCGAGCACCCCGACCAGACTGTTGCTCTCGAAGGTCACCTGCCAACGCCGACCGGCCCGTTCCAAGGCTTCCAGCACCGAGGTGCGCCAGAAGCACGGGTTCGAGAACAGCACCACCGGCAGCGGATCGGCGGTGACGTCCACGCCCTGGCCGATCGCCCAGACCAGCGGGCAGCGCACCGTCCAGCGTGGTGGCCCCGGAATGTCCGGCACCGCATCGAGGACGAGTTGGACGCGGCCGGCGTCGTAGGCCTCCCGCATGGCGGCGTTCGAGTAGGTGAGCACCTCCAACGTCGCGCCGGGGTGCAGCCGGGCGAGGTCGGCGAGAGCCTGCGACAGCTGAGACGCGGCGAGGTCTTCGAGCAGCCCGACGCCACAGTGGCCGGTGAGCGCGCGTCCGGTTTCGGTGAGCGCCTGCGCGGAGAGCGAGAGGATGCGTTCGGCGTACGGCAGAAGCTCTTCCCCCGCCCGGGTCGGCGAGACGCCGGACGGCGAGCGGTGCAGCAGTGGACGGCCGACGACGCCCTCCAACCTGCGCAACTGCTGGCTCAGTGCGGGCTGGGTCTGCCCGAGCGCGCTCGCGGCGCGGCTGATGCTGCCTTCGCGCACGGAGGCGACGAACGACCGCAGCAGGGCGGTTTCGAGATCCCTAGCCATAAGCGCTCATTATGCCAGCCGCAACAAATTAACCACTACTTATGGGAGGGGGAGTGAATTAGCGTCCGTGAGGTGGCCGGATATCGACAGGTGCTCACGGTGCCAGGGATGGCGCCGCTGCTGGGCGTGTCGCTGCTCGCCCGCACCGCGATAACGGCCGATGTGATGGCCCTGACGCTGTATGTCGTGTTGGGCCTGGAGCTGAGCTACGCGGCAGCGGGCGGCGTCGCGGCGGCCCTCACCGCCGGCGTCGCGCTCGGCGGACCCCTGCTCGGCCGCATGATCGACTCGCGGGGCCTGCGCAGCGTGCTGCTGGTGACCGTCCTGGTGCAGGTCGTGTTCTGGCTGAGCGTGCCGATCCTGCCCTACTCGATCCTGCTGGTCGCCAGCTTCGTGGCGGGTCTGCTCATGGTGCCGGCCCAGGCGGTCAGCAGGCAGGCGATCGCCGCGATGACGACGGCGGAGCAGCGCCGGGCCGCGTTCGCGCTGGAGTCGGTGCAGGGCGAGTTGTCGTACATCGTGGGGCCGGCGGTGGTGATCCTGGGCGCGGCGACGTTGTCCCCCGAGGTGGTGGCGTGGGGGGTGGGGGCCGCGATCCTGGCCGGCGGCGTCGGCATCGCCCTGGTCAACCCGCCGATGCGCGCGGCGGACGAGGCGGATGCCGCCGCGGCGGAACGACCCCCACGCAGGCAGTGGCTGGGCGCCAAGATGATCGCCGCGCTGACCATGGCGTTCGGCACGACGACGCTGCTCAGCGGCGTCGACCTCGCCATCGTGGCCACGCTGCGAGAAGTAGGCCAGGTGTCCTGGGCCGCCGTGGTCGTCGTGGTGTTCGGCGTGTCCTCCGTCGTCGGCGGACTGATCTACGGAGCGCTGACCCGGCCGCTGCCCACCTGGCTGCTGCTCGGCCTGCTCGGGCTGGCGACGATCCCGGCCGGGCTCGCCCACGACTGGCCGTGGCTCTGCGTGGCAGTCGTCGGCAGTGGGCTGCTCACCGCGCCGACCCTGGGGACGGTGGCGGACGCGGTGAGCCGGCTGGCGCCACCCGCCGTGCGCGGTGAGGTGATCGGGCTGCAATCGTCAGCGCAGAGCGCCGGGTTCGCGCTCGGTTCCCCGCTCGTCGGAGTGGCGATCGACCTCTCCGTGCCGGCGGGCGGCTTCGCGGCGGCCGGGCTCGCCGGCCTCGCCGCCGCCCTGACCGGATACCTGCTGTCCCGCCGCCCGGCCGCTCGCACGGCGGTTGCCTTCCATCCGGATTCCGTGGACCTCAGATGGTGACCGTGGCGCCGCGATCCGGCCACCCGCTCGGCCTACCGCCCGTCGTGCACCGTCCGCCGATCGAACTGCTCCATCGACGCGACACGCGTCGCGAGGAGACCGCCGATCCCGGGGATGAGGGCGAGCAGCCAGATTCGGTGCCGTCCGCTCATCACGATTACGGAACGGCCGTCGCGGCGGACGCCGCCCGCCTCGCCGTCGCGCCGCTGCACCGGGCAGGAGGGCAGGCGCAGTACATCGTTCGGAACCGGGCAACCTACCGGACGTCGGCTCTGCACCGAGTGCTCTCGTGGATCGAGGCGAACGCGTACCGGGACCTCACCCTCGCGGACATCGCGGCCGCAGCCGGCACGAGCGTGCGTACGCTGACCCGTCGATCCAAGGACGAGACAGGGCAGAGCCCCACCGGGTTACGCATCCGTCACGCGCAGGACCTGCTCGAAACGTCCGACCACACCGTCGATCGGATCGCTGCCCAGACCGCGTTCCCCACGACGAGCAACTTCCGATCTCAGTTCGGCCAACTCGTCGGCGTCACGCCGGGCGCCTACCGCAAGGTATTCCGGCCGCAGGCGACTCCGCCTGGCCAGCGGGCCGGGGCTGCGGCGACGGCGCAGCGATAGTCTGCCGTCATGGGGAGCGCAGAGCTGGATGAGTTGATCGTCGCGGATGCCGACGGGTTGCGTGCCTGGTTGTCGGCAAACCACGCCACGTCGCCTGGTGTCTGGCTCGCCCTGACCAAGAAGGGCGGCACGGTCACGACCCTGACCTGGCAGCAGGCGGTCGACGAGGCCCTGTGTTTCGGCTGGATCGACGGGCAGGCCCGTAAACGGGATCACGAGACGTCCTGGATCCGGTTCACCCCACGTCGCCCCCGCAGTTCCTGGTCCCAACGCAACGTCGCCAACGTGGCCCGGTTGGAGGAGCAGGGGCGGATGCTGCCGCCAGGTCGCCTCGCGGTGGAAGCCGCGAAGGCGGACGGGCGGTGGGAGGCGGCCTACGCCCCGCCCTCGGAAGCCGAGGTCCCGGCCGACCTCCTCGCCGCCATCGCCGCCAACCCCGCCGCCCAGGCCATGTTCGACGTGCTGACCAGCGCCAACCGATTCGCTCTCACCCACCGCCTCAACGCGGTGAAGCGGGCGCAGACCCGCGAGCGCAAGATCGGCGAGTTCGTCGCCATGCTGGCCCGACACGAGACGATCCACCCACAGAAGGCGAAGCCTTCGACCTCGCCGTAGTCGGCCGCGCGGCACCTCGATTCGCGTGGTCGCCCATCTTCCGTGTCAGTTGCCAGCCGAGACCCAGGCCCGCGGCCCTGCGCTAGGACGCAGTGCTGTCACCGGATCAACGACCCGGGTCGGACCCCGCGCGGGTCGGCTTCGGTATCGGCGTAGCCGCTGACCGGCCGGCACTGCGAGTGTCGCCCTGGTTGCGGCCGGCGGCATGGCCACGTCGCGTGTCTACGGCGAGCAGCGTGAAGGCGACCAGGGTCAGCGACCCGCCGACGAGCGCCAGCGGGCGTGCCCCCGAGGCGGACAGCAGAGCACCACCGAGCAGCGAGCCACCGGCAATGCCGACGTTGAAGGCGGTCCCCACGCCGGCGGACGCGATGTCGGTGCTGCCCGGGGCCAGGTGCAGCATCCGGTTCTGCACGGCCGAGCCGAACGCCGCGTACGCGAGGCCGATTCCGGCGAGGAGCACGATCGTGCCGGGCCGGAGTGCGCCGAGCGCGTACAGGCCGAACAGCGAGGTGGTGCCGATGCCGAGCGCGGTCAGTAGGGAAGCGATCGGCCAGGCGTCCAGGGTTCGGGTCGCGGTCAGGGTGCCGACGACGCCGGCTACCCCGGAGACGAACAGCAGCGGCGCCAGCAGCGCGTCGGCGAAGCCGCTGACGTCGAGCAGGAACGGTGTCACGTAGGTCTGCAGGGTCATGAAACCGCCGATGCCGAGGGCGGTCGCGATCAGCAGGACGGCGAAGCCCCGCAGGTCCGGCGCGATGCCCCGGGCGGCGCCCCCGGCAGCCGGGGGATAGGAGGGAAGGAGGACGAGCACCGCCGCGGCGATCGCCAGACCGACGCCGGCCAGCACCGCGAACGCCGCTCGCCAACCGGCCTGCTGACCCAGCCAGGTGCCGATGGGTACGCCGAGCACCGGGGCGAGCGTCGCCCCGGTCGCGAACAGCGCCACCACCCGGCCGCGCACGGCGACCGGAAACGGCCCGATCACGGTCGCCGTGGCGATGGACCAGAACAGCGCCTGGGCGAGGGCGGTCACCAGGCGGGCGCCGGCCAGCGCGGCGTACGTCGGTGCCAGCGCCGCCGCGGCGTTCGCGGCGGCGAACAGGAGCATGGTGACGCCGAGCAGGTGACGCCGGGGGATCCGCTGGGTCAGCCGGGTCAGCGGCACGGACATCAACACGACCACGACGGCGTACCCGCTGACCAGCAGACCCACCTGCGAGCGGGACCGGTCTAGATCGGGTGCGATGTGGGTCAGCAGGCCGACGGGCAGCAGCTCGGTCGTGATGAACGCGAACGCGGCGAGGGAGAGCGTGACGAGCACGGCCTTGGCCCTTCGCGGCGACACCTCAGGCGCCATGGTCCACCCCCATGCCTGGTCGACGGGCGGGCCGCCGAGCCTCTGGTCAGGATCGAGTCCGGAATGGGGCAAGGACGGCACGGACCTGATCGGCGGCGCCCCAGTCGTCGTCGAACTGGGCCAGTACGGCGAGGTGTTGTCGCAGCTGGATGATCGGCATGCGGGCTCTCCAGTCGCGGTCGAGCGAGGTCAGCTCGGCGTAGACCTCGAACATCCGTTGTGCCTCGGGTGGGGGCGAGGTCGACCACACGTGCGCGAGGTCGACCTCGGCCCAGGTGTAGGAGACAGCCGGGTCGATCAGCGCGGGCTGCCCGTCCGGGGTGGCCAGGATGTTCTGAGCCCACAGGTCGCCGTGCGTCAGGCACGCTGGCCGGTCCGGCAGCAGGTCGGGCAGCCGGTGACAGAGGCGTTCCAGCGCCGCTCGGTCTCCGGCGTCGAGTGCCGCCTCGACGCGGGGTTCATCGAGCCAGCGAAGCAGGCGGTGCTGTGCGAAGAATGCGTGGCCGTCGTCGTTCCAGGTGTTGACCTGGCGGCGACGACCCAGCCAGTTGTCGCGGTGCCATCCGAAGCGGGGATGGGTCGTGCTCAGGTGCAGGCCGGCGAGCAGATGGGCGAACTGCTCCCAGAAGACTTCGCTGGCTGGCCTTGCGCGCAACAGCGACAACACCAGAACGTCCCGATCGGCCAGGATCACCTCGGGTGTCGTCACCCCGCCGAGCTCGCGGAGCGCGGCCAACCCCTCGGCCTCCGCGACGAAGACGTCGTCGGCCGGCGGATCGGCGAATGCCTTGACGAACACCGACGACGCGTTTCGGCGGGTAGCGATGCCCGCGAGCGCCGCGAGGCCGCCCGTCACCGGATCCACCGCGATGACCTCGCGCATGCCGGCGCGGCGCAGACGCTCAAGCAGGGTCATGCAAGGCGCTCCTCCGATCCGGTACGGGGTACGTCGATCCTATGTGGCAGGTCGGCCCACCCCTACCGGTGCCGGCAGTGTCGGACACTGCGGGGCATGGGTCTCGTGGCGGTGGATCAGCAGCGGCTGGGCGACCCGAATGTCCCGGAGACGGCGTTCAGCGTCACCTGTGGTGGCTCACCGACGAGCAGGTGCCGTGGCCCGGAGCCCCGGAGCCCCGGCGACCGGCCGCAGCGCGCGCGGCAACGGCGGACGGCACCTGCTCTCGTGCAGACGGTCGGGCAGACGTCACCGACGAGGATGGCGCCCGACGGGCCGTGCCCGATCGGCAGCCCGGCCAGTGGAGTGTCGACGAACGTCGCCGCGATCTGGTCGAGGTCGTCGACGGCTTTCCCGGTCATCCGAAGCGGTCGGCGATCTTCGTCAGCTTGCTGACGTACGCCGGCCAGTCGTAGTCGTCGGGGACGTTGGTGTTGTCCCGCCGCAGGCCGATCGTCGCGTCGTGCTGTTCGCGCATGATGTCGGCGTGCCCGGCGTGGCGGGCGAGGTCGCAGGTGACGTGGATGATGATTCGCTGCAGCGTCACGTCCTGCCTACCGGGCTGCCACCACGGCACCTTCCCGGGTGCGTCGAGCGGTAGCTGGTCGATCGTCTGGTCGGCGAACGCCCCGACCCGGCGATACAGGTCGATCAGCCCATCCTTCGTCTCGTCCTCCCGCGCGTACCAGTCGGCCTGCGGGTCCTCCTCGAACGCCGCCATGGGGACCAGCTCCTCGGGCGTCGGGAACTCGCGACCGAAGGTGGGCCCGAAGTAGCCGGCTTCGACGTTGAGACAGTGCTTCAGCGCGCCCAGCAGGTTGTTACCGGTCGCCGTGCGGGGCAGCCTGGCCTCGCGTTCGCTGAGCCCGTCGAGCTTCCAGATGAGGTTGTCGCGATTCCCCTGGAGGTAGAGGTGCAGCGCGGCCTTCGCATCGCTCAAGTCAGCCATGCCCGCCAGTCTCCCCTACACGCCGGGCCGTCGCGCACCCACGGCGGGCCGGTGCCGCAAGCACCGGCCCGCCGAGCGACTCGATCTGTCCGGGGTGTCAGATTGCCGCACCATCCTGCTCGGGGCCTCTCCAGCCGGGGCGGGAGTTATCGTTCTGGCGTGCACATCCGTTTCGACGTCCCCGCCGATCCCGCCTACCCGGGCCGGGTCGCCGCTGCGCTCGGCACCGTTCGGTTGCGCAGGTTCGGCTATATCGGAGCGGTCCTGGCGGTGGTCGGGGTCCTCGGCCTCGTCGTCTCGCGGGGGTTCGGGTGGGGTGAGCGCAGCGCACCGCTATGGACAACGCTGGTCGTGGCTGGCGTGCTGTCGATGCTGTACCGGCCGTGGGTGCTGGCGCGCGCCCGCCGCCGCTCCGGTCGCTACGCCGTCGACGGCGCCTACGACATCACCGATGACAACATCATGATGCGCAGCGGCTCGGAGTCCGGCGGCATCGCCTGGGACGGGGTGACCCAGGTGCGCGACGCCCGCGAGTTCTGGGTCGTGTACGTCGGACGGATGCCGGCGACCGTGATCCCGCGCTGGTTGATGTCCGCCGAGGATGCCGAGACGTTGCGCGCCCACATGACCGAACGAAGGCTGCTGCGGTCGCGAGGTTGAGCAGGGCGGTGAGCGCCTCCGCCGCGTCATCCCCGGCCCCGGCACACCGCCCGACGATGCGTTCACCCTCTGCTGTGTCGATGGGGTGCAAGCGCAGTCGGGGCGTACGAAGGTCGGTCACGGGCCACAGCGAAGCGGGCCTCCGGAGACCACACAAGCCGATTACGCGCCCGACGCAGGCCGGCTCCGCGGAATCGACCCCCGGTGTCGGCGTCCGCGCCCCTGATCGTCCGCGGCTACCTATCCTCGACGGGGATGCACCACATCCGAGTAGTGGCCGTCGGCCCGACGGCTTACAGGAGGCCGTCATGAGCACCAGGGATCGACCTGCGGGGATCAGCCCCGCAGCGGTGGAGTCAGCACCTGGGCTGTGGCGGATCGATCTGCAACGTCACGACCTCAGCATCCCCGGGCGGGAGGTCATTCAGACTCGGGTGGAGTTCACCCCGGATGCGCCACCGTTCAAGCATTTCCACCCCGGCGAGGAAATCATCTGCGTCCTGCAAGGAACGCTGGAATATCGGCTTGCGGGCCAGCCG
The DNA here is from genome assembly GCF_044459545.1 of Micromonospora sp. NPDC050276. Taxonomy (NCBI): domain Bacteria; kingdom Bacillati; phylum Actinomycetota; class Actinomycetes; order Micromonosporales; family Micromonosporaceae; genus Micromonospora; species Micromonospora sp. NPDC050276. The sequence goes on from NZ_JBITJA010000002.1 coordinate 26,263, forward strand.
CCTGTGGTGTGCAATCCCGGCGACGCGCTGACCGTCCCCTACGGTGTGCATCACCAGGCACGCAATATCGGTGACGGCATCGCGGTCGAGCTGGCCACCTACGTCGTCGAGAAGGGGAAACCACTTCTCACCAAGGTGGAGTGAGCGGCTTGATCCGCACCGGGTCGTTTACGCGATCGAGACGCGTCGGGCAGAAGGCACGCCATGACGAGTGAACGGGTCAAGTCCGTCGGTGGCTACACCATGCGCATCCTCGGCGTCATCTTCATCGCTGGCGGGGCGTTCCTGCTCAAGCCGCAGGGGTGACGCCCAGACCACGGAACACACGCTGAGGACTGTGGGTCACGCTCGCCACGGTCGTCGCTGCGCTCGGCCACGGCGACCACAGCCCAGGGCAGCAACCAAACCGCCTCCGATGCCGCGGCAACCCCGGCTCCGGCGAAAAGCGGCGGCAGCACGACCCCATAAGGTGAACAGATGTCCGTCAAGCAGGTCCAAGTTACCTTCGACTGCGCCGATCCCGAGCGAGTCGGGCGTTTCTGGTGCGAGGTGTTGGGGTACGTCCCGCCACCGACGCCGGAGGGGTTCGCCACCTGGGACGACTTCAACCGCGCGCAGCCGCCCGAGGAGCAGGGAACGTGGTTCGCCTGCAGCGACCCGACCGGTGCGGGCCCGCGGCTGTACTTCCAGCGGGTGCCCGAGGGCAAGGTCGTCAAGAATCGGGTGCATCTCGACGTGCGGGTCGGCACCGGGCTCGTGGGTGATGAGCGCCTGGCCGTTCTTGAAGCCGAGTGCGCGCGACTGGTTGCCCTCGGTGCGGTTCGCGGGCAGCTGTTGCTCGCCGACGATGAGAACGAGTCATGCCTCAATATGCAGGACGTCGAGGGCAACGAGTTCTGCCTCGCCTGAGTGGCCGGGATCCACCGGGCGGCTTCCGATCACCCGAGCGCAGCCGAACGCGGTGTGGGGGCCAGGCGACCGGCTGGCCCCCACACCGCCGAGTTCGATCAGCCCAGGTACTTCTCCCAGGGACCGGTGATGGCCAGGGTGAGGCCCGGGTCCTGCATGTTCACGAAGAGCACCTTGCCGTCCGCGCTGAAGGTCGGCCCGCAGAACTCCGAGTCGTTGAGCTGGTTGCGGGCGATCGCGTAGGTGGGGCCACCCGGGACCGTGCTGAGCACGTGCGAGGCGCCCGTGCCGTCCTCGGCGAGCACGAGGCTGCCCCACGGGGTGACGGTCACGTTGTCCGGGCCGTCGAAGGTGAGGTCGGTGTACTTGACCGGTGACCCCTCCTCGGAGGCGGTCTGGTGCGGGAAGTACGTCACCAGCTGGATGGTTTCGTTCTTGTAGTTGTAGAACCAGACCATGCCGTCGTGCGGTGCCGCGTCCGCCGGCAGGTCACCCTCGTCCCAGGCGTACGAGTTGACCACGTACACGCCCTCGTCGGTGCCCCACACACCCTCGAACTTGCGGCCGCGGGTGACCTGACCGTCAGCGAACTGCTCGCGCACCGACTTGGTGCGCGCGTCCCGGTCCGGCACCTCGATCCACCGGACCGGGAAGGGGCGGCCCAGCTGGGCGGAGGTCAGGTAGGCGACGTCCGGCAGCACTGAGCCGTCATCCATGATGATCTGCATCGCGGCGAGGACACCGGCGTTCGGTGCGAGCCGGGTGAGCACCCCAGGGCCCAGCTTGACGCCGTGCGGCGCGGTCCAGCGGTAGAAGAGGCCGTTGGGCCCGTCGGCGTCCTCGGAGAGGTAGATCCTCGTGCGGTCCTTGTCGACCGCCAGGGCCTCGTGGGAGTAGCGGCCCAGGCACTTGATCGGCTTGGGGTCCGCGCTGCCGTCGGCCCACACCTCGAAGACGTAGCCGTGGTCCTTCTGGTAGACGCCGGACCGGCCGTCCTCTTCCCACGTGTCGCCGGCCCGGTCCTCGGTCTCCTCGCAGGTGAGCCAGGTGCCCCAGGGGGTCGGCCCGCCGGCGCAGTTGGAGATGGTGCCGGAGAGGGCGACGAACTCGCCCAGGTTGCGGCCCGCCCGGTCGGTCTTGATCACGGTGCAACCGCCGGCGTCGACGGCGCCCGCGTCGTAGACCGTCCCCTTGACGTGCGGCACGCCGAACTCGGCACCCGGGTCGATCTCGTGGTTCTGGATCAGGGTGTACCGGCCGTGGCCGGCGTCGTAGACGGCCATGCCGTCGTGGTCCGACGGGGTGACGCCCTGGCCGCGGTCGAGCCGGGTGACGCCGGTCCGGGTGACCACGGTGTAGCTGAAGCCCTTGGGCAGGGCCAGGATTCCCTTGGGGTCGTCCACGAGCGGCGGGAACGGCGCGGTACCGGGCTTCACCGGCGGGTGCGGCCGGGCCGGGCTGGCCTGGGCCAGGGAGGGCAGGCCGCCCGCGACGGCAAGGCCGACGCCGGCGGCGGCGCCGCCGGCGAGGAAGGTACGACGTGAGGAAGGCACGCGGATCAACTCCTGATCAAGGCGAGTGCGACGACTGGCAGCCAACCCCCGCGGACAAACAGCGACACGGCACCTGTGGGATCGGGTGGTGACATCGGAGTAAAGAATCGGGGTCACGCACGCCTAGTCGAAACGGCCGGCTTGACCTTGACGCTGCGTCAACCCTCCATGCTGACGCCATGAGCATCCCGCCAACCACCGCTCAGGCCGAGCAGCCCGCGATCCACGTGCATGGCCTGGAGAAGTCGTTCAAGCAGTTGAAGGTGCTGCGCGGCGTCGACATCGACGTGGCGCGGGGCAGCATCTTCGCCCTGCTCGGCTCGAATGGGGCCGGCAAGACCACCGTGGTGAAGATCCTCGCCACGCTCCTCAAGGCGGACGGCGGGACGGCCCGGGTGGTCGGCTACGACGTGGCCTCCGAGGCCGCCAAGGTACGGGAGTCGATCAGCCTCACCGGGCAGTTCGCGGCGGTCGACGAGGTCCTCACCGGGCGGGAGAACCTGGTCCTGGTTGCCCGGCTGCGGCACCTCAAGGACCCGGGTGCGATCGCCGACGACCTGCTGCGGCGCTTCTCGCTGACCGAGGCGGGCACCCGGCGGGTGGGGACGTACTCCGGTGGTATGCGCCGCCGTCTGGACATCGCGATGAGCCTGATCGGGAACCCGCCGGTCATCTTCCTCGACGAGCCGACGACCGGCCTGGACCCGGAGGCGCGCATCGAGGTGTGGCAGGCGGTCAGGGAGCTCGCCCGGGGCGGCACCACAGTGCTGCTCACGACCCAGTACCTCGACGAGGCGGAACAGCTCGCCGACCGGATCGCGATCCTGCACGAGGGACGGATCATCGTGAACGGCACCCTGAACGAGCTGAAGCAGCGCCTCCCGCCCGCCGAGGTGGAGTACGTCGAGAAGCAGCCGACCCTGGAGGACGTCTTCCTCAGCCTCGTCGGCGTCAACACGGAGAAGGAACAACGATGAACAAGCACTTCCTCGGCGACACCGGAGTGCTGCTGGGCCGCTCGTTGCGGCACATCACCCGCAGCCCGGACACCATCATCACGACCGCGGTCATGCCGATCGCCTTCATGCTGCTCTTCGTCTACGTCTTCGGCGGCGCGATCGAGACCGGTACCGAGTCGTACGTGAACTATCTGCTCCCCGGCATCCTGCTCATCACGATCGCCTCGGGTGTCTCGTACACCGCCTTCCGGCTCTTCCTGGACATGCAGGGCGGCATCTTCGAACGGTTCCAGTCCATGCCGATCGCGCGATCCTCGGTGCTGTGGGCGCACGTGCTGACCTCGCTGGTCGCCAACCTGATCTCGCTGGTGGTCGTCGTCCTGGTCGCCCTGCTCATGGGCTTCCGGACGGGGACGAGCGTGCTGGGTTGGCTCGCCGTCGCCGCCATCCTGGTCCTGTTCACCCTGGCGCTGACCTGGATCGCCGTGGTCCCCGGCCTCACCGCGAAATCCGTGGACGGCGCCAGCGCGTTCTCGTACCCGCTGATCTTCCTGCCGTTCGTCAGCTCGGCCTTCGTGCCCACCGCGTCGATGCCCGGCCCGGTGCGCGCCTTCGCCGAACATCAGCCGGTGACCGCCATCGTCAACGCGATCCGGAGCCTGTTCGCCCAGGAGCCGGTCGGTACCGGCATCTGGAGCGCCCTCGCCTGGTGCCTCGGCATCCTCGTCGTGGCCTACGTGTTCGCCAACCTGACCTACCGCCGCAAGATCTCCTGAGCGGGATTCGAGGGGGCCGGGCGACTCGGGGGGCAGGATCAGGGCATGCTGACCATCAGTCAACTGGCGGCCTATGCCGGCGTCACGGTGCGAGCGGTGCGGCACTACCACCAGATCGGCCTGTTGCCGGAGCCCGAGCGGGACGCCTCGGGCTACCGGCGGTACGGCGCCACGGCTGTCGTGTCCCTCATCAGGATTCGTATTCTCGCCAATGCCGGGGTGCCGCTGTCTCAGATCGGCCAGCTGTTGGAGGCCGACGCGTCGACCTTCGCCGCCGCGGTCAAGGAGATCGACAGGCGGTTGGGTGACGAGATCGCACGACTGGAGGCCAGCCGCAAGCAGATCGCGCAACTCGCCGCCGGGGACCGTCTGGCGCTGCCGCCCGAGGTGATCACCTATCTCGACCGGCTCCGGGAGATCGGCGCCTCGGAGCGGGTGGTGACGGGTGAGCGTGACGGCTGGATCCTGATGGCGGCCCGCTGGCCCGACCGGGTGGGCGACTGGATGCCCGGCAAGATCGCGCAGCTGGACGATCCGCAGGTCGTTCGGCTGTACCAGATCCTGTCCCGGATCTTCGACAGCGACGGCGGCGACGACGCGGGTCTGGAGGAAGCCGCCGACCTCATCGCTGGCCTGGCCGAGCAGGCGTACGCCTCCGGCCAGATCGACCTCGGTGAGGTGGCGCAGGACGATCTGCCGTTCGACCTTCTGGACGCGCTGGCCGTGGAGGCCGACCCGCGGTTGCAGCGGCTGTTGGATCTGGTGCGTGAGCGTGGCTGGGCTGGTCTGGCCAAGCTGGAGCGACTGGCGGAGCCACCACCCGACTGACCGTCGACGCGATCCGCGGTCAGCTCTGCTGGTAGTTCACGGCGGCGAACCCGCACGGCTGGTGCAGGTGCAGGTAGTAGGCGCCCTCGCCACACTCGTCCAGGTCCGCACCCCCGATCAGACCCAGGTAGTCCATCGGGTGCCCGCAGCCCGGGCAGTCGGGGTGCTCGGCGTCCTGGATCCAGTCGGGCCGGCCGCCCAGGGTGGAGCCGCCCTGATTCCAGGCGCTGGCCTGGTACGGGCTCGCCAGGGCCGGCCCCGGGACCGGAAGCAGTGTCGGCGGGTCCTCCGGTCCGGCGGCGTCCCCCAGGTAGCTCGGACGGGTGTTGTCCGCCCACCAGTCGCTGGCACCGGTCGGCGTGACCCGGCTGTACAACGTGGTGTAGCAGGCGCAGAAGTGGCAGGCCCGCACGACCAGACGACCGGACCAGCCGGTGTGTGCCAGCGCCGCGCCGATGGCGGGGTCGGCGGTGTCGAGGTCGGCGGCGACCCAGAGCGGCGACGCGCACCAGGGGCAGGCGGGTCGGTCCGTGGGCGCGGGCGCGTCCCGCATGACCCACCGGTACGCGACGTCACCGCACAGGTCCCGGCGGTCGCCGTCCGGGGTGATCGCCCAACCGCCCTCGACCGCGTAGCTCAGCGCGCTCGCCTGCAGATCCTCCGCACCGGCCGGCGGTTGCGTCGACCAGCGACGCAGAGCCTCCTCGGCGAGCGGGTGCGCGCTGTGGGCCAGGATCAGGAGCAGATGGTTGAGTCGGTCCGGCGTGCGTCCGCTGTCGATCTGCTCGATGACCCGGCCGACCAGGTCGGCGCCGGCCGCGCGGTACAACGTCGCCGGCCACAGCACGTCGAGGTCGAGCAGGATCCCGTGGTACGGCGACAACCTCCCGGGATCGGCGTTGGCGAGCTCGCTCAACTCCTCGACCGCGTGGTCGTCCTCGTCCGCCGCTCTTCTGATCAATTCCTCGAGCACCAGCGGATGGTAGCCGGGCGGCCGCCGCGGATCAGGTCGACCTCGGTTCGTGCGGGTACCACCTCCGGCGTTCAGCGACCTGCTACCGGGGTCGGTTGAGGTCGACGATCCTTGGACCGATCGGGAGTGCGGCGCCACCAGCGGCGGGACGCCAGCGCCGCCAGCCCGGCGCCGGCGGCATTGAGCAGAACGTCGTCCACCGACGACACCCGGTCCAGCCGTAGGACATACTGGGCGGTCTCGACCAGGTCGTGCCGCCCCCGGTTGCGTTGTGGGGGCGGCAGGACCGGTCGATCGGGTGGCGGTGGTCAGCTGCGGGTGGACCATTGCTGGTTCGGTTGGCCGTTGCAGGCCCAGAGGATGAGTTTGGTGCCGTTGGCGGTCCCCGCGCCGTTCGCGTCGAGACAGAGTCCGGATTGGACGCCGGTGATGGTGCCGTTGGCGTTGAGGTTCCACTGTTGGTTGGTCTGGCCGTTGCAGTCCCAGATGATCGCCAGGGTGCCGTTGGCGGTGCCCTGGCCGTTGGCGTCGAGGCACTTGTTGCCGTACACCTGGAGTTGTTTGGCGGCGGTGTAGGTCCAACGCTGCGCGGTGTTGCCAAGGCAGTCCCAGAGTTGGACCTGGGTGCCGTTGGTGCTGGTGCCGTTGGGTACGTCGACGCAGCGGCCGGATTGTCCGCCGACGATCTGGACGTTCTGTTGCGGGTTGCCGCCTCCGGCCGTCGCGTAGCCGGCGGCGGCGATGTTGGCCTGCACGGCATCATCGGTGGCCGCCGTCGGGTAGCCGGAGGTCAACACACCCTCGTAGAAGGTGCCCCGCCCGGAGACGCTGTTGTCGCCGCCGATGCCGAGGAGGATGGCCCCCTCCTTCTTCATCGGGTGGTAGCCGTTGGGACGTCGCCCGTCGAAGTAGGTGGTCAGACCACCCGCCTGGCCGTTGCCACCTCGGATCGCCCAGTGGTTCGGCTCGCCCTTGACCATGGCGGTCACGAAGCGGTGGTTGATCGGGGCGATGTTGTTGTATCCCGCGTTCACCCCGGAGAAGAGCCCCCACTCCAGGTCGGCCATGATCCAGGGGCCGGCACCGGCTCCGTAGCCCCACTGCTTGTTGGCGCCGAAGTAGACGGTCTCCATGATCGCGGGCGCGTCGGCTTGGCCGTCGGTCTGCGCGTTGCCGTAGTCGAAGCAGCACCACTGGTTGTAGTGCGTGCCGTCGACGACCGCGTAGATGCCCTCCGGTTGGTCGCCGGTGGCGACGCCGTTGGTGTTGTTGTTGCGGTAGCCGGTGCCGGGGGCGATGTAGACGCCGTACGCCTTCTGGCCGCCGATGGTGATCGGGGCGGCCTTCGCGTCGGCGAGGTTGTCCCATCCGCCCGGTCCGGGACCGGGCCAGTAGCCGGGAGGTGCCTGGGTGAGGCGGTTGTTGCGGCCGGACTGGTCGTAGATGATCGTGATGACGCAGTTGGTGTTGGCGCAGAAGGTGTCCTGGGTGGCGGCGTTGACGACACCACCCGCGCTCAGCGCCCCGACGTCGCGGGTGGTGTTGTCCGAGGAGCGGCGGACCTGGTAGAGCGGGCCGTTGTACGCCCCGTACAGCGCGCGGGTGGTGCTGTGCGCGGCGACGCACGGCGTGCCGCCGGAGGCGTAGATGTCACAGGGGCCCGTGCCGGCGGCGTGGGCGACGCCCGGCGCGTCCGAGACCACGTAGACGCCAGTGCCGACGACGAGGGCCAGCAGGGTCCCGGCGGCGGCCAGCAGGCGACCCAGCTTTCTCTTCACATTCATCGGATCCTTTCCGTTGCGGGTGGGGGTGCGGTACGGATGGCGTCATTGACGTCACACGTCATACCTGTGACATTAATAGCCGTCCATGTATTGGCGCTAGTTGGCACGCGTTGGTCATCGATCGATGAGCCTGAGGACGGATATGCTGGTCAGCGGAGCAAGGTGCGTCCCCGTGTCGGGGCAAAAATCGATTCGAGGGCGATTGATGAACATCGGGGAGATCGCTCGCCGGGCGGGGGTGTCCCGCAGCACCGTTTCCTACGTGCTCAGCGGAAAACGCAGCGTGTCCGAGGCGACCCGGCAACGGATCCAGTCGGTCATCGACGAGTTGGACTACCGGCCGAACGCCAGCGCCCGTGCTCTCAAGGAGGGGCGCACCCGCACCCTCGGGTTGGTCATCCCGCCGGCGAGTCAGCGGTTGACCGACATGCAGCTGGGCTTCGTCGCCAGCGTCGTCGAGGCGGCCGCGCGCCATGACCTCGACGTTCTGCTGTCCCCCTCCGGGGGTGACCACGACCGGTCGTTCGAGCGGATCGTCACCGGGCGTCGGGTCGACGGTGTGATCCTCATGGAGATCCGGTTGGCGGACGATCGGGTGACTCGGCTGACCAAGGCCGGTCTGCCGTTCGTCACGATCGGTCGGACCGCCGAACCGCACGGAATGAGTTGGATCGACATCGACTACGCGGGGCTGATCGCCCGCTGCGTGCAGCACCTGGCCGATCTCGGGCACCAGCACGTCGCGCTCGTCAACCGGTCGGCCGAGTTGGTGGCCGCGGGATACGGCCCCAGCCATCGCGCCTTGTCCGGGTTTCGGGCGGCAGCGGCGGAGCGGGGCCTGACCGGCGTGGAGGTCTGCTGCGGCGACGACACGGCCTCCGGCGAGGCGTGCATGGAACAGCTGCTCGCGACACATCCGGAGGTCACGGCGGTGGCCACCATCAACGAGGCCGCGCTGCCCGGTATGCAGCGCGCGCTGACCGGGGCCGGGCTGTCCGTGCCGCGCGACTTCTCCGTCACCGGGGTCGCCGCGCAGCACTGGGCGGAGGACTTTCGCCCGCCGTTGACCGCCGCCGACGTCCCGATGGTCGAGATGGGCGCCGAGGCGGTGTCGCTCCTGCTGGAGAGCATCGCGGCACCCGACGCCGTGCCACGGCACCGGCTGTACACACCGCCGATCTCGCTGCGCTCCAGCACCGGTCCCGTCCGCGCCCGCTGATCCGGATCGGCTACCCACCACCGGCCCTCCGCTCCTCCTGGGCCGCGGCGAGGATGAGGTAGCTGCTCGCGGTCCAGGTGTACGCGCGGTCCCGGAGCCCGGCGCCGGTCTCGGCGTCGAAATTCTCCGCGAAGCCGGACTTCTCACACAGCGCGAGGAATCGCCGACTGATGTCGTCGGCGATTCTGGTGTGTCCGGCCCGCCGCAGGCCGTCCTCGACCAGCACGGTGGAGGGTGCCCAGATCGGGCCACGCCAGTAGCCGTCGGCAACGTAGTGGGCCGAGTCCGGCGGCTCGGTGGCCAGCCCGTGCGTGGTCAGATGGGTCTCGACGCCTCGCGCGAGGGCGCCGGCGACCGGGGCGGGCAGGTCGTCCCCGAGTGCCACCGGCATCAGGTCGAGCAGGCTGCGGCTCCTTCGCCGGCGGCCGGTGTGGGGGTCGCGGGCGGTGAAGCGTTCGCCATCCCACAGGTCGTGCAGCATGGCCGTGTGGATCCGCTCGGCCTCCAGGGACCAACGGTCGGCGGGCTCACCCAGTTCGGCGGCGAGGTCGGCGAGGCAGCGAAGCTGCGAGACCAGGAACGCGGCGAGGTCGGCCGTCTCGAGGACCCGGTTGTCGTCGAAGGTGGTGGCGTTGTCCCAGCCGCTGTCGTTGCCATGCTGATAGTGCGGCAGGTCGTGGCCGGGGGCTCGACGCGCGTCGAGCCAGAACTCGGTCCAGCGGGCCAGCCGGTGGTACGTCTGCGCCAGTGCCACCCGGTTCGGCGACTGGGGAAGGCGTCGGCGCAGGTGACGGAGGGCCCACCCGTGGATGGGCGGCTTGACGTAGTTGTGCAGGACCTCGGAGTGGGTGACCGAGTCGGGTAGGGCACCGGTCTCGTCCTGATGGTCGAAGGGCAGCTGGAACTGGTGCCAGGCGAGCTCCGGCTCGCCGGCCGCGAGGGCGATCGCGTTGAAGCAGTGGTCCCAGCTCCACACCTTGTCCATCCAGTGTTTGGACATGAGGACGGCCGGCCGGGTAACGAAGCCGGCCGGGGCCACCGTGGCCGACCACAGGACGTACGCGGCCAGCTCGGCGGCCGGGGTTTCCGCACCACGCCAGGGCGCGACCGCGTCGACGAACGCGGTGAACTCCGTGAGCCGGTCGTGGCACAACTGCTCGAAGGTGACCGATCCGAGGTACGGGCGGCGTGCGGTGGCGTACTCCTCGATCGCGATCTCCCAGGGTTGGTCGCCGGAGAGATCCAGGGACCGGTCGGCGGTGCCGAGCGCCTGTGCGCCGTCGGTCCGCCGCACCGCGCCGGAGAGCACCGTGATCCGGTAGCGGCGCCCGGTTTCGTACGAGGTGAACACGTGTGATCCATCGACCGGGTCGACGTACAGGTAGGTGCCGCTGAACGGGGTGAGGGTGGGCGCCGCCGCGGCCACCCGCAGGCCGAGCCGTCGACCCCGGATCCGCAGGGTGTCCGGTCCGTCGTAGACAGCCTCGATCCGGTCGGCCCCGTTGCGCCAGGTCAGCAGCGCGGGCGTGGCGACGACAGTGGTGTCGGCGACCGTGGGGGAGAGACGCAGCACGGGGTGCAGCCCGGTCTGGTGGGAGACCAGGTGCAGATCCTCGGCGTACGTCTTCTCGGCGACCACCGGAGAGATGTTGAACCAGGATCCTCGGTAGCTGAACGGGATGTCCTGGATGGGGAACTCCGGACCGGACGGGGCGACGGTCATGGGTGGCGGGTGCCTTTCTGTGGTGCGGGTGGTCAGTCCTTGACGGCGCCGGCCGTCACGCCCATCGAGACGTACCGCTGGGCGAGGACCAGCAGCACGGCGGCGGGGATCGAGGCGACGACAGCGGTCGCCATGATGGCGTTCCACTGCTGGTTGTTGTTGCCGATGTAGTGGTAGATGCCGAGGGTGATCGGCTGATGGTCACCGCCACCGGCGAGGGTCGAGGCGAAGATGAAGTCCGACCAGGACCACAGGAACGCGAACAGCGACACCGTGACGATCGAGTTGCGGCTGACCGGCAGCACGACCGACCAGAAGGTCCGCAGCCGACCGGCGCCGTCGACCACGGCGGCCTGGAGCAACTCGTCGGGTATGCCGGACATGAAGGCCGTGAAGATCAGGACGGCGAACGGCACCGCGAGTGTCGTGTCGGCCAGGATCAGGCCGGGCAGCGTGTTCAGGACACCGAGAGTGAGATAGATGGCGTAGAAGCCCATCGCCATGATGATGCCCGGGATCATCTGCGCGATCAGCAGGACGAAGCTCAGCGCCGAGCCGCCGGGTGGCCGCAGCTTCGCCAACGCGTATCCAGCGGGAGCGGCCAGCGCCACGGTCAGCGCCACCGTGCCGAGACCGACCAGGAAGCTGGTCCCGAGGTACGGCAGTTGCTGGTCGAGCACCGCGCGGTAGCCGTCCAACGTGCCGTTGACCGGGAACAGGTGCGGGGGCGTGGCCCGCATGTCCTGGTCCCGGGTGAAGGACACATTGATCATCCAGTAGACGGGGAAGAGCATGAGCCCGGTCAGCACCAGGCCGATGCCGGTCTTCCACCAGGCCCGAGACGGTGACGTGGTCATCGCAGCTGCTGCCTCCGCTCGATCCGGATGTAGCCGAGCCCGGCGATCAGGGCCAGCACGATGAGCAGGTTTCCGATGGCCGCCCCCGGCCCGAACTCGGGCAGCAGGTTGCCGAAGCCGAGCCGGTACGACCAGGTGGCGAGCGTGGCCGAGGAGCCGGTGGGGCCGCCCCTGGTCATGATCCAGATGATGTCGAAGACCTTCAGCGTGTAGATCAACCCCAGCAGCAGCGTGATCGTGGAGACGGGACGCAGCAACGGGAAGGTGATTCCCCAGAACCGCTGCCAGCCCGATGCCCCGTCGAGCGCGGACGCCTCGTACACCTCGGTGGGGATCGCCTGGAGGCCGCTGTAGAGCACCACCAGGTTGAACGGGATGCCGATCCAGACGTTCGCGATGATCACCGAGGTGAGCGACCAGGCCGGCGAGGTGAGCCAGTTGACCCCGTCGATCCCGACCACGCCGAGCGCCGCATTGACCAGACCCGAGTCGCTGTTGAGCAGCCACGACCAGGTCGACGCGGAGACGATCAGTGGCAGCAGCCACGGTACGAGGATCAGCGCCCGCAGCGTGCGGGACAGCGGAAAGTGCTGGTGGAAGAAGAGCGCCAGGGCCATCCCGATGGTGAACTGGAAGACGAGCGACGCGGCGGTGAAGACCAGCGTGTGCGTCAGCGTCGGCCCGAAGGCCGGGTCGGACAGGACGGTCCGGTAGTTGTCGAGGCCGGCGAAGGGCGCCCCGCCCTGCACGAACGAGCGGACGGTGTACGCCCGCAGGCTCAGCTCGACGTTGCGGTAGAGCGGGTAGGCGTAGAAGGCCAGCAGGTAGGCGGTCACCGGTGCCAGGAAGCCCCAAGCCAACCATCGGCCGGGCCGGCGTACGCGGGACGGGGGAGGCCCGGGTGGGGCGGCCGTCGCCGCCCCACCCTGCTTCGGTGCGGTGGTGGAGGTCGCTGTCGTGGGGCGCATGTGTCGGGTCGGCCCGCCTACCTGGTCGAGGCCGCGGTCTGCGCGGCGGTCAGCGCCTCCTGCGGCGACTTCCCGCCGCTGAGGGCCGCCTGGACCGCTGTCCACAGCGATTCGGAGATCTTGGGGTACTTCGTGCCGAGGTTGTCGCCGGTGCGGCCCTTCGCCGCCCGGACCGCCTCCACCCAGACCTTGAGCTTGGGGTCGGCCGCCTGCCGGTCCTGCACCGCCGCCACCGGCGCGACGTAGGAGAGCGTGGTGTCCGTGGTGAGGAGGTTGTCGGCGTTGGTGAGGCAGGCGACTATCTGCCGTGACTTGTCGTACCGGCCGGTGTTCTTCTGCACGGGGATGGAGACGAACTCACCGCCGGTGGGTGCCGGCGCCGGGCCGCCCGCGCTGGCCGGGATCGCGATCGTGCCGTACGAGAAGCCGAGCTTCTCCGCGTTGGCCAACTGCCAGGTGCCGTTCTCGGCGAACGCGTAGTCGCCGGTGGCGAACTCCTGCCAGCTCGTGGTCTGGGTGTTGTTGATGACGGAGTTCGGGGCGTGGCCCTGCTTGAGCCAGTCCGTCCAGAGGGCCAGCGCGGACACCGCCTGTGGCGAGTCCAGACTGGTCAGTTGGGCTCCCGATCCCCAGAACCAGGGCAGGAACTGGAAGCTGCCCTCCTCGGTGCCGATCGCGGAGAAGGTGATGCCCTTCTTCCCCTTGGCCTTGACCTTGGTCAGCGCCGCGTTGAGGGACGTCCAGTCCGTGATGCCGGCCGGATCGACGCCGGCGGCGGTCAGCAGGTCCTTGTTGTAGTAGAGAGCGAGGGTGTTCGCCCCGATCGGCACCCCGTAGGTCTTGCCCTCGCTCTGGCCGGCGCCGAGCAGGTTCTTCTCCATGGCCGACACGTCCAGCTTGTTGTCGTCGGTGGTGGTGAGCGCACCGGCTTCGGCCAGGGTCGAGATGACCGGGTTGTCCACGATCAGTACGTCCGGCGAGTTGCCCTGCTGGGCGGCGAGCAGCGCCTTGTTCGTCAGGTCGGTGGTGTCGTAACCGGTCCGCTCGACCGTCACGCCTGCGGAGGTGCCGCACTTCTTGAGCAGCGCGACCCACTCCGAGTCGCCGGCGAACTGCGGGTACGGGTCCCAGACGAGGTAGGCGCCACCGTCGGCGCCACCGTCGGAGGACGACGAGCAGGCGCTGCCTGTCACTGCGGCGAGAGCTATCACGGCGACGGCGACCAGGCGCCGCCGACGACTGAGTCCGGTCATCTGTTGCCTCACTTCAAATCGATCGTCAGGTGGGGTATGTGGGTTGATCGTCGCGGGCTGGACCAGTCCAACCATGAGGCGAATCGATTCGACGAATCGGTTCGCCCGAAGATAGGTCTGGCCGTGCCCGGGGGTCAAGAGACAGGTGGTCGCGCCGGGGGCATTGCTGGGCAACATGGTCGTTACCGAGCCGTCACTTCATTGACATGGTTCAGTCCTCGGTCCTACGATCCGTGCGAATCGATTCGCAAGCGCTGCCCTCCGGAGAGCGTCCCCCGCGCCCCACCAAGGAGCCGCCCGTGAAAACCCCGTCCCGCAGCAGGTCCGGACGTGTGTTCGTGGCCCGACTCGTCGTCGGCCTGCTCGCCGCCGCTGCCGCCGTCACCGCTGTCTCGTCCCCTGCCCAGGCCGCCGACGAGTCGATCAGTGTCAACTTCTCCAGCACCAGCGGTGCGCCGACCTACCGCGCTTCCGGCTGGATCTACGGCATGACCGAGAACGCCAGCGGTCCCGCCGACCACTTCTATCGAGACGTCAAGTTCCAGTACATGCGCGCCGGCGGCGCGCAGCTTCCGGGGAGTGGTTGGGTCGGTGGCACCTATGACCGTCGTTGGAACTCCACCCTCGCCCAGGCGCGTCGGACCACCGCCCTGGGCGGGAAGTTCATCATCCTGCCGCATGATCTCTGGGGTGCCGACGGCGCCGGAATCTCCCGCTTCCCTGGCGACAACGGCAACTGGACCGACTACGACAATTTCCTGACCCGGCTGATCAGCGACGTCCGGGCGTCCGGGCTGTCGGTGCAGTGGGACATCTGGAACGAGCCCAACATCACCATCTTCTGGAACCGGCCGATCTCCCAGTACCTAGAACTGTGGCGTCGGACCTACCAGCGCATCCGGGCGGAGTTCCCCAGCCAGCTCATCGTCGGGCCGAGCTGTGCCTGCGTGCCGTCGACCACGCACGCCTTCTGGAACCAGTATCTGGACTTCGTCCGCTCGACCAACACGGTGCCGGACATCATCAGCTGGCACTCGCTGCCCGGTGACCCGGTCGCGAACGTCAACGCCGCCAACGCCACCCTCGACCCGCGCGGCATCGCCCACCCGCGTCCCTACCAGATCAACGAGTACGGCGCGCCCGACGAGCAGAACCCGGCCGACGGCGCCTGGTACATCGCGCGGCTGGAGCGGGCCCGGGCCGACGGCCTGCGGGCGAACTGGGCCAGCGGCGGCAGCCTGCACAACGACCTCGGCAACCTGTTGATCCGCAACTCGGCCGGCCAGCACCAGCCCAAGGGCGAGTGGTGGAACTACCGCTACTACGCCTCCCAGGTCGGGGAGATCGCCGCGGTGACCCCCAGCCAGTCGTACGACGCGTACGCCACGAAGACGACCGGGGTGGCGAAGGTCCTGGTCGGCGGCGGTCGTACCACTGGCAACCTGACCGTCAACCTGCAACGCCTGGACACCACCAGCGGCATCGTCCAGAACAACCAGGTCCGGGTCCTCACCCAACGCATCCCGCACAACGGTGGCGGTGCGGTGGCCGGGCCGATCACCGTCTCGAACAGCGTGGTCGGGGTGTCCAACAACAACGCCACCGTGACTCTGCCGTACACCAACCAGACCGATACCTACACCGTCACGCTGCTGCCCCCCTCGGAGGGTGGCTTCCAGTCGGTGGCGGTGGCCCAGCACTCGCAGCAGTGCCTGAACAACCCCGGTCTGAGCACCGCCGACGGCAACGTCCAGCAGCAGAACTACTGCGACGGCGGTGACCAGCAGCTCTGGAACTTCCGGCCGGTCGCCGGCGTGGCCAACACCTACACGGTGGTCAACCAGCAGAGCGGTAAGTGCCTCGATGTGAGCGGCGTGTCCACCGCCGACGGCGCGGCCGTGCACCAGTGGACCTGCCTGAACGGCCTCAACCAGCAGTTCACGCTGCGCAAGGTGACCTACTCGGGCAACGATTCACACGACTACCAGCTCGTTGCCCGACACAGTGGCAAGTGTGTCGACGTCAGCACGGTCTCCACGGCGGCCGGCGCGCTGGTGCACCAGTGGACCTGCAGGGCGGCCAACCAGGGCAGCCCGCTGAACCAGACGTGGCGGCTCCTGGGGCGGTAGACATCCCGGGGGAAGGAGATGCGCTGGTCGTCCGCCCAACGGCCAGCGCACCACCCGGCAACCGCATTCATTGACATAAATTAAACAAAGGTCATACCATTCGCTGCGAATCGATTCGCCACCGCTACCGCCCTCCCTGGCGCGTCGACGCCCCCGCGCTTCCACGACTCCGAGGAGCCCCTCGTGCGAAACCCGTTCCCCGTCGGGCCAGGAGAGGCCCGTGAACTCATCCCGAGACGGCACCGAGCCCGACGCCTGACCGCCCTGGCGGGTGCTCTGGTCGGTGTTCTCGTCGGTGTCGGCGCCACCCCCGGTGCCCCCGCGCCGACCGCCGAGGCGGCCGTGTTGGCGGCCGCTATCCAACCGGGGCAGAGCACCCCGATCGTCGGTACGCCGTCCGGCCGTTGCCTCGAAGTGCCCAACTCCGGCACCACCAACGGCACCCAGACGCAACTCTGGGACTGCAACGGCACTGCCGGCCAGACCTGGACGTGGACGTCGACCAGGCAACTCCAGGCGTACGGCAACAAGTGCCTGGACGCCTCCGGCCGGGGCACCACCAACGGCACCCAGGTGATCATCTGGGACTGCAACGGGCAGAACAACCAACAGTGGAACGTCAACAGCAACGGCACCATCACCGGCGTGCAGTCCGGGCTCTGCCTCGACGCCTTCGGCGCCGCCACCGCGAACGGCACCAAAATCATCCTTTGGGCCTGCAACGGCGGTGCCAACCAGCAGTGGGCCTCGCCGACCACCACCCCGCCACCGACCAACCCGCCGACCGGTGCGCGCCCGTGCGACATCTACGCCTCCGGCGGCACCCCGTGCATCGCGGCGCACAGCACCACGCGGGCGCTCTTTGCGGCGTACGCCGGCAACCTCTACCAGGTCCGGCGCTCGTCGGACAACACGACCCGCAACATCGGGCTCACGGGTACGGGCGGCACGGCCAACGCGGCGACCCAGGACTCGTTCTGCTCCGGCACGACCTGCGTGATCACGGTCATCTTCGACCAGTCCGGGCGTGGTAACGACCTCTGGTACCAGGGGTCGAGCGTGGTCCCGGGCTCCCCCCAGAGCAAGCCGGCAATCGCGACCTCGGAGTCGTTGACCGTCGGCGGCGCGAAGGCGTACTCGCTCTACATCAATCCCGGTAACAGCTACTGGCGCGACGGGCACCTCACCGGTGTGCCGACCGGCGCGGCGCCCGAGGGCATGTACATGGTGACCAGCGGGACCCACGTCAACAGCGGCTGCTGCTTCGACTATGGCAACAGCGAGACGACCAGGAAGGCCGACGCCGCCGGGGCGATGGACGCCATCAACTTCAGCAAGCAGTGCTGGTTCGGCGGCTGCTCCGGCAGCGGGCCCTGGGTGCAGGCCGACCTCGAATGGGGTCTCTTCCCGGGCGGCAGCAGCTCCTGGAACCCGAACCAACGGGCGTTCACCAGCAAGTTCGTCACCGCCACGCTCAAGAACAACGGCACGACCCGCTTCGCCATCAAGGGCAGCGACGCCCAGTCCGGCAGCCTCTACACGCTGTACGACGGCTCGCTCCCGCCGGGATACAGCCCGATGAAGAAGCAGGGCGCGATCATCCTGGGCAGTGGCGGTGACTGCTGCAAGCCCGACGGTGGCGCCAACCTGAGCGCCGGCACCTTCTACGAGGGGGCGATGGTCGCCGGTTATCCGTCCGACGCGACCGAGAACGCGGTGCAGGCCAGCGTGGTGACCGCCGGTTACCGCTGAGCCCGGCAACGCCCGAACGGGTGGTGCGCCGGTCGCCACGGAGGTGGTGACCGGCGCACGCTCCCGTCGATGTCAACCCGGGGTCAGGCGACCGCGCAGGACGCGCCGTTGAGGGTGAACGACGTCGGCCGGGCGGTGTTGCCGGTGTGCGTGGCCTGGAAGCCGATGCTCACCGATCCGTTGGCGGGGATGCTGCCGTTGTAGGCGGCGTTCCGGGCCGTCACCTGGCCCGAGTTCGGCGAGTAGGAGGCGTTCCAACCCGAGGTGATGGTCTGGCCGCCCGGCAGGGTGAAGACGAGCGACCAGCCGTTGACGGCACCGGTGCCGGTGTTCGTGATGGTGAGGTTCTCGGTCAGCCCGGTGTTCCACGCGTTGACGTCGATCGCGACCCGACAGGCACCGGAAGCCGGCGGCGGGGTGGTCGGCGGCGGAGTCGTCGGGGGTGGCGTGGTCGGGGGCGGCGTGCTGGAGTTGGTCAGCCCGAAGAACGCGATGGCCGACGCGGCCATGCCGCCGGAGGGCAGGCTGTGCCCGGCACCCTGGATGCTGTACGCCTCGACCTGGACGGTGCCGCTGCTGTCGGCGTACCGGCGTCGGTTCCAGTTGGCCTGGGGCGTGTCGGTGGAGGTGGGTGTCTGGCTCAACCCGAACACGTTGGTCCACTGCTCGATCGCCTCCTGCAACAAGGAGTACGGCACGAGCGTGTCGTTGGTGCCGTGCCACAGTTGCACCCGAGGGCGGGGGCCGGAATAACCGGGGTACGCCTGGCGGACCGCGTCGCCCCACTGCTGCGGCGTCCGGTTCATGTTTCCGCCGGTGCACTGGCTGCTGGTCGGCGGGTAGTCCGCCGCGTTCAGGAAGCAGTTGTACGGCACGCCCATGAACGCGGCGCCCGCCTTGAACAGGTCGGGGTAGAGGGCCAGCATGTGGTTGGTCATCATGCCGCCGGACGAACTGCCGGTGGCGTAGACCCGGTCCGGGTCCGCCGCGTACTGCTGTTGCACGTACCGGATCATCGAGACGATCGACACTGGGTCGCTGCCGCCGCCACGTCGCTTGGCGGCGTCCGACCAGACGTCGAAGCAGTTGCCGAACCCGGCCTGCTGGGTGGCGGACGGGTAGATCACGATGAATCCGTAGCGGTCGGCGAGGCTGGCGAACTCGCTCCCGGAGTAGAAGCCGGGGCCGGACCCTCCGCAGCCGTGCATGGCCACCACGACCGCGGGCCGGCTCGGACGATTGTCCGGCACGTAGACATGCATGCGCATCCGGCCCGGGTTGTCGCCGAAGCTGGTCACCTCGGCCAGCGACGCCGCGTACGCGGGCCCGATCGTGGGGACCACGAGGCCCGTCGCCACCAGCGACGCGGCGAGGGTGAGCAGCAGTTTCCTTCTGATTTTCAACTGACGACTCCTTCGATTGCCTGTGCAGGCTGGGATTGGCCGCGCGACCCGGTCGCGGGTCTGCCCGACTCCCGCGGTGATCGCACGATGCCCGCTACCTGTGGCTCGCCCTGCCCGGCTTCGGATGGCGTCGCGTGGCAATTAGTGTTCCCTTCGGACCTACAAGTGTCAATCGATGTTTCTCTATTCAATATGAGTTGCGGCGGGCCGTCTACAGTCGTCATACCGTCCCTGCGGAGCACGGAGCGCCTGTGGCAAGCCCCTTCGACATCGACGAGATCTATCCCGACGACGGAGACCACTCACTCCGGCTGCCCCGGAGGCAGGTCGGCAACTCACCTCAGGGAGTCGCGGTGACCCTGCTGGCGGACTACACCCTGCGGACCCGGGTCGCCCTCCCGTCCGCGGCCATCGTTGCGTTGCTCGCGGAGACCGGTGTGACGACGGCCGGAGCGCGTACCGCGATCAGCCGGTTGGCCCGCCGCGGCGTGCTGGAGGGCAGCCGACTGGGGCGGCACAGTTCCTATCGGCTCAGCCAGGCGGCCGCAGCCAACCTTTCCGCCGGGGCCCACTGGATTCTCGCCTCCACCAGCTCGACGGCGCGGTGGGACGGATGCTGGACGATCGTCGCCTTCTCGCTGCCGCAGGACCGGAGTGCGCAGCGGCGGGCCCTGCGGGCGCAGCTCCGCTGGCTCGGTTACGCGCCGCTGTACGACGGGCTGTGGATCTCGCCACGCGAACTGACTCCGCTGGCTCGGGCTCGGCTCGATCGGCTCACCCTCGGTGCCGTGACGGTGTTTCGCGGGCGGCAGACCGCGCTCGCCTCGGCCATTCACCGGGCGCCGATCGAGGCCTGGGACATCGAGGCCATCAGTCGGAGCTACGAGGCGTTCCTCCGGCGTTGGACCCCGCTGCTGCCCGGTGTGGCGTCGGGGCAGGTCGACGGTGCGGCGGCGGTACGGGCCCGGACCGAGGTCATGGACACCTTCCGGCGTTTCCCCGTCCTCGATCCACAGCTGCCCGTGGAGCTCCTCCCACGAGAGTGGCTGCGGCGGTCGGCACGGGAGTTGTTCGGGGCTGTCTACGACGGGCTCGCCGCGTCCGCCGAGCGACACGTCCGGGCGGTCGTTGCGCGGTTCGCCGACGGCGCGCAGCCCGGCATCGAGGCCCACACCACCGGCGACATGCTGGCCGGGGTGCGCGGCGACGAGAACCCGGCCGAGCCGGCTCAGGGCAGCTCGGCCGCCGAGAGCTTGTAAGCAGCGGCCACCATCGATCTCCTGCGGCTTTCCTGTGAGCGATAACAGAAGCGGCGCAGCGGCTGGTGTGGGTGGTGTGTACCGGGCGAAACGGGGCGTTCCGGCGGATCGTCGTGAACGCCTCGTTACGTCTTGACGAACGACATGTTATCGCTCACTCTCGATATAGAGGACGGCCTCTGCGTGGCTCACCGGGCGAGGCGCGCGGGTCATACCTCGGATCGCGGCGTCCCCCCAGGGCATGCGGACGTCACCTCGGGACCCGGCAGTTGCCGGCGGCAGCCCGCTCGAACAGCGCGCTGTTGCCGGGCGGCCAGGATGACCGTCCCTTCCGGCTGTCCCGAGCGAAGTGGCACATCACCACCACCGATGCAACCACTGAAAAGGGAACGACATGAAACCCATGAGAACGATGCTGGCAGCGGCGACCCTCGCCGTCGCCCTCACCACCGGCATGACGGTGGCGCTGACTCCCGCAGTCGGCGCCGGCACGACGTTGAAGGCGGCAGCGGCGGAGAAGGGCCGTTACTTCGGCGCGGCGGTCGCGACGGGCAAGCTGTCCACCAGTGCGTACACGACGATTTTGAACCGTGAGTTCAACAGTGTCGTGGCCGAGAACGAGATGAAGTGGGACGCCACCGAGCCGCAGCAGGGTCGGTTCAGCTATACCGGTGGTGATCGTTTGGTCAGTCACGCGCAGGCCAATGGGATGAGTGTGCGGGGTCACGCGTTGTTGTGGCACGCGCAGCAGCCGGGTTGGGCGCAGGGCATGTCGGGTAGCGCGTTGCGTAACGCGGCGATCAATCACGTTACGCAGGTGGCGACGCACTTTCGGGGGAAGATTCATTCGTGGGATGTGGTGAACGAGGCGTTCGCCGATGGTGGTTCCGGTGGGCGGCGTGATTCGAACCTGCAGCGTACCGGCAATGACTGGATCGAGGCGGCGTTCCGGGCGGCGCGGGCGGCGGATCCGGGTGCGAAGTTGTGTTACAACGACTACAACACCGATGGGATCAACGCGAAGTCGACCGGTATCTACAACATGGTGCGGGACTTCAGGTCCCGTGGGGTGCCGATTGACTGTGTGGGGTTCCAGTCGCACCTGGGTACCTCGTTGGCGGGTGACTACCAGGCGAACCTGCAGCGTTTCGCTGATCTTGGTGTGGACGTGCAGATCACCGAGCTGGACGTGATGACCGGCGGCAACCAGGCCAACATCTTCGGTGCCGTCACCCGCGCCTGCCTGGCCGTGTCCCGCTGCACGGGCATCACCACCTGGGGTGTGCGGGACTGCGACTCGTGGCGGGGTTCCGACAACGCTCTGCTGTTCGACTGCAACGGCAACAAGAAGGCCGCGTACACCGCCGTTCTGGATGCCCTCAACGGCGGCTCCACCCCACCCACGACGCCCCCGCCGGGCACCGGAGTGGACACCAGCGCCTGGTACGTGTTGCTGAACCGGAACAGCGGCAAGGCGCTGGACGTGTACGCCTCGGCCACCACCGACGGGGCGCGCATCAGCCAGTGGACCCGCAACAACGGCAACAACCAGCAGTGGCAGTTCGTCGACTCGGGGGGTGGCTACTACCGGGTGAAGTCCCGTAACTCCAGCAAGGTGCTCGACGTCAGCAACTTCTCCACCGCCGACGGTGGCGCAATCGTGCAGTGGTCCGACCTCAACGGCACGAACCAGCAGTTCCGAATCGCCAATTCGGCCGACGGTTACGTGCGGTTGATCAACCGCAACAGCAACAAGGCCGTCGAGGTGCAGGGCGCGTCCACTGCCGACGGTGGAAACGTCGTCCAGTACACCGACTGGGGTGGCAACAACCAGCAGTGGCAACTGGTCCGCATCGGCTAGCGACCGGTCGGGCGAGAGGTGACGAACGGCGGCCCGCCCATCAGGCGGGCCGCCGCGGCCGTCACGCAGTCGTAGCGGCTCGGGCCCCACCCACTGTGAGCGATACATCCAATGCGTCAGGTGGTCCGTTTCGCCGTGTCGGTGCGTGCCCATCGAGTCGACCCAGGTCCCGAGGCTGATGTCGTAGGGCCGCCGCCGAGCCACCGATCGGATCGATACCAATCGTTTGACGTATGACGTCGTTAGCGCTAATTTTCACCCGCGGGCCACGCGGCTGCCGGGAGCCAGGGTGTCGCACCGCGCGGCTCGGCACGGGCCTGCTTCGAGCCCGGATCGTGGCATCGCCATCGACGCGCGCCGCTGGTCGCAGGTCGCCCGCACAACACCCCAGACGTGCTGACGCCACCACCAAGTCGCCGGCACACACGCCAGGGCACGCGCGGGCGTTCTGCTCGTGGTGACCCCGATCGAAGGAGTGGACCATGAATGCCCTCGGTGAGGCTCGTCCCGCCTCTCGACAGAGACGTCGCTGGCGGTCAGGGTTGGCTGCGGCGGCGGCCACGGTCATGGCAGCCAGCGCACTCGTCGCGGTCAACGCGGCGCCCGCGGCGGCAGCGACCGTGGACACCAACGCCTGGTACACCCTGGTCAACCGCAACAGCGGCAAGGCCCTGGACCTGTACGCCTCGGCCACCAACGACGGCGCACGGATCAGCCAGTGGACGCGCAACAACGGTGCCAACCAGCAGTGGCAGTTCGTCGACTCCGGGAGTGGCTACTACCGGATCAAGTCGCGGCACTCGGGCAAGGTGCTCGATGTCAGCAACTTCTCCACCGCCGACGGCGGTGCGATCGTGCAGTGGTCCGACCTCAACGGGACGAACCAGCAGTTCCGGCTGGCCGACTCGGACGGCGGCTACGTGCGGCTGATCAGCCGGCACAGCAGCAAGGCCGTCGAGGTGCAGGGCGCGTCCACCGCCGACGGCGGAAACATCGTGCAGTACGCCGACTGGAACGGCGCCAACCAGCAGTGGCAACTCGTCCCCGTCGACGGCGGAAACCCGCCGCCGTCGGGTGGTAGTGGGTGTGGCAAGGCGCCGACGCTGTCCAGCGGCACGCACACGATCCAGAGCAACGGCAAGAGCCGCACCTTCATCCTGCGGGTGCCGGCCAACTACAACAACAGCAACCCCTACCGGCTGATCTTCGCCTTCCACTGGCGCGGCGGCACCATGCAGGACATCTCCTCCGGCGGCACCAGCGGTGCCGCATGGTCCTACTACGGGCAGCAGGAGCAGTCGAACAACAGCGCGATCCTGGTCGCGCCCCAGGGGTTCGGCAACGGCTGGGGCAACGCCGGCGGTGAGGACATCACCTTCGTCGACGACATGATCAGCCGGATCGAGAGCAGCCTCTGCGTCAATCCGCGGCAGCGGTTCGCGCTCGGCTTCAGCTGGGGTGGTGGCATGAGCTACGCCGTCGCGTGCGCGCGGGCCACCGTCTTCCGGGCCGTCGCGGTCATCTCCGGTGCGCAGATCAGCGGGTGCAGCGGCGGTACGCAGCCGATCGCGTACTTCGGGCTGCACGGCATCACGGACAACGTCCTGAACATCTCCCAGGGTCGGGCGCTGCGCGACACCTTCGTCCGGAACAACGGTTGCACGGCGCAGAGCCCGCGCGAGCCGGCAACCGGCAGCCGTACCCACATCACGACCGCCTACTCGGGTTGCCGGGCCGGGTACCCGGTGCAGTGGGCCGCGTACGACAACGGTCACATGCCGGGCCCGGTGGACGGCACCTACGCCGAGAGCGGCATCACGACCTGGACCAAGGGTGAGATCTGGAGATTCTTCGCCCAGTTCTCGTAGGGCTGGTCGGTCTCGGGTGGCGGCGCCTGCTCCCGTGCCTCGGGGGTGGGCGCCGTGCCGGTGCCCGCGACGGTCAACGTTGTCTCGACGGTCAGCGTTGTTTCGGCGGTCAGCGTTGCAGGCGAACCGGGCTGCCCGAGCCACTGCGACGAACCAGCCAGGCCTCGGTGATGTGGGTGAACATCGCCTCGGCGGCACCGTTGGAGTCGTGGGCGGCGATGCGCTCGTAGATGCGTCGGTGGCCCTGGTTGGACGCGACGCACAACGCGCGTTCGGTCCGGCCCATGTAGCGAGCGGTGTTGATGACCTGGCTCTCCAGCGCGCGTACGACGCCACGGGCGATGCGGTTCCCGGATGCCTGCATGATCGTGTCATGGAAGGCCCGGTCGTGGTCGTGGTAGGTGACGTGGTCGTCGACGAGTTCGTCCATCCGGTCCACCATGGCCCGCAGTCGATCGATGGTGTCGGCGTCGGCGAGGCGGGCGGCGACGTTCGCCATGTCGGACTCCAGCACCCGTCGGGTGACGACCAGGTCGTCCAGGATGGCGAGGCTGTCGTCCACCGCGATGGTGGCCGCGAGGACCAACTCGTCGAGCATGTCCCAGTGGGACGGCGGGGTGACCATGGTGCCGGCGCCCTGGCGGACCTGCACGAGCCCCTTCTCCTGAAGGATCTTCACTGCCTCCCGCACGACGGTCCGGCTCACGCCGAAGGTCTCGCAGAGGATCGGCTCGGGGGGTAGGGACGTCCCGGACGGGTGCACGCCGCGGACGATGCGCTCCACCAGTTCGGCGGTGACCGCCCTGGCGAGGTTGGTCGGTCGACGCACCCACGCCGGGGTTGCCGGGCTGTTCAGGGCTGTCTCCTGCGGTGGCGTCATGTCCCCCTCCGAATGGCTCGCCGTGGCACGACGTCTGGGTCAGTGTACGGCCGAGTGTTGACGTCACACGTCATACGAGTTACCTTCCGGTCAACATTGGCTCGCGGGGTACCCGCCGGCCACCCCCCATATAGAGGTGACAACTGATGAGACAGCGCGCAATATGGTCGGCCGTCCTCGTTGTGGGCCTGGCCCTGGCCGGTTGTGGAAGTGCTAGCGATTCGGGCAAGTCAACCAGCTCGGACGGCAAGTTGGTGGTGTGGGACTGGAAGTCCGGCGAGCCGTTCGCCAAATCCTATCTGGACAAGGCCAAGGCCGACTTCAAGAAGAAGCACGCCGACGTCGAGGTCGAGTTCGTCGCACAGCCCTTCGACCAGTACTACACCCTGCTCGGTGCGGCGATCCAGTCCGGCAAGGGCCCGGACGTCATGCTGTTCAACGGTGGCGGCCAGATCCGCGACCGGGTGGACGCGCTGGTGCCCCTCGACGAGTACGTGGCCGAGGACAAGCAGCGGTTGGCCGGCTGGGACGCCTTCGCCAAGGACGGCAAGACCTACGCCGCCCCGGTGACGCTCCAGGGTTACCCCATCTACTACAACAAGACGATCTACCAGAAGGCGAACCTCGACCCGGCCAGCCCGGCCACCACGTGGGACAAGTTCGTCGCCGACTGCGCCGCCATCGCCAAGGCCGGTTCCAAGTGCTTCGCCCTCGGCAACAAGGAGGGCGTCGGCATCCAGTTCTGGCTCTCCAGCATGGGCTCGACGACCCTCACCGCCGCGGAGTACGACGCTTGGATCGCCGGCAAGCGCGACTGGAACTCGGCCAACGTCAAGCGGCTCTTCCAGCTCTGGAAGGAGACCGGCGACAAGAAGATGAACAGCGACGGGGCCAACTCGACCGCGATGTTCAACGATTCCTTCGCGCTCTTCCAGTCCGGTAAGGCCGCCCACGTGATGGGGCTGATGTCGGACGTGGGGCACTGGCAGGACTTCAACGAGTTCCTGACCCCGGAGAAGCTCGGCGTCATGAAGGCCCCGGTCGTCACCGCCGGCACCACTCCGACCCTGCCGTACGACGGCGGCATCGGATACGCGGTCGCCAAGTGGACGAAGGACCCGAAGGTCGCCGCCGACCTGGTGCGCTCGCTGAGCTCGGCCGACGCGTTGAAGGCCTTCTACGCCGATGCCGGCGCGATCGCCGCCGACACGACCATCGACGTGTCGCAGGCCGGTCCGGCCGCCACCACGATCGTCAGCGAGCTGAAGACCGGTAAGCCGGCGCTGCACGTGGCGCTCTCCTCGAAGACGATCGACCTGATGGGGCGCCTCTCCCAGCAGCTGCTCAGCGGTTCGATCACCGTCGACGAGGTGGTGAAGCAGTTGGCCGCTTCCGACCAGGCGGGCTGACCTCGTGCCGATCGGAAACACGCAACCGTCGGTCCGTCCGGCTTCGGCCGGACGGGCCGGCGGGGCGGCGGCCACCCCCGCCGCGCATCGCAGTGGCGCACAACCCCGTCGCACCCGCGGCGGCCGGGGAGCCGAGCGCTACGCCCCGTACATCCTGGTCGCCCCGGCCGTCCTGATCATCGTGCTGTTGCGGCTCTACCCGCTGATTCTCGGCGTCAACTTCTCGTTCACCGGTGACGGCGCGCAGAACGGGACGGCGGTTGGTTTCGGCAACTATCGCGAGCTCTTCGCCGACCCGCTGTTCCAGACCGCGCTGAAAAACGTCGGGCTGCTGGTGCTTCTGCTGCCGGTGGCGGTGGCGATCCCCGGTCTGCTCGCGACGTTCATCTACCTCCGGGTGCCGGGCCACCGCTTCTACCGGAGCGTCTACTTCTTCCCGGCGGTGCTGTCGCCGGTCATCGTCGGTGCGATCTTCAACCTGCTGCTCGCCTTCGACGGCCCGCTCAACGCCGTCCTCGGGTCGTTCGGTGTCGGGCCGGTGGACTGGCTCGGGGACCCGGACATCGCGATGTTCATGGTGGTGGGCGTGCATATCTGGGCCACCTTCGGCATGGCCCTGGTCGTGTTCCTCGCCGGGTTCGCCACGCTGGACCCCGCACTGCTGGACGCTGCCCGGGTGGACGGGGCGTCGCTCCGCCAGGTGGTCTGGCACGTGATCGTCCCGGGCCTCTCGCGCACCATCCAGTTCGTCTTCGTGACCACGATGATCGGGATGCTGACCTCGATGTTCGGGCTGCTCTTCGTGATGACCAGCGGCGGGCCGGAGGGGTCGACGTACCTACCGGAGTTCTACATCTGGAAGCAGCAGGGCCAGATGAACCGTCCGGCTCTCGCCTCGGCAGCCTCGACGATCCTCTTCATGATCATGCTCGTCGTGGGGCTTCTCCAGATCAAGCTGCTCGAACGATCCGGAAAGGAGGACTGATGTCTCGCCTCCGCCTGGGACGGTGGCTGATCGCCATCCCCATGTCGCTGCTCGCCCTGGCGACGATCTACCCCCTGCTCTTCACCGCCAACGTCGCGATGAAGACCCGGCGTGACTACATCCTCGACCGGTTCGGCCTGACCGACGCGGTGCGCTGGGAGAACATCAGCACGGCGTGGAACAGCGTCGGCATGGGCCGCTACTTCGTCAACTCGCTGCTCGTGGTGACGGTGTCGGTGCTCCTGCTGCTGCTGTTCGGGTCGATGGCCGGCTTCGCCCTGAGTCAGCTGCGGTTTCGCGGCTCGTCGGCGTTGTTCCTCGGATGCCTTGCGGGGCTCTTCATCCCGTTCCAGGTGATCATGGTGCCGCTCGCTCGGATCATGGCGGACACCGCGCTCATCGACACGTACCCCGGCCTGATCCTGGTCTACGTGGCCCAGTTCCTGCCCTTCACGGTCTTTCTCATGACGAGTTACTACCGGGGCATCCCGCCGGAGATCGTCGACGCCGCGCGGATCGACGGCAACACCGTGTACGGCGTGTACCGCCGGATCATGCTGCCGCTGGGCACCCCGGCACTGTTGTCGGTCGGCATCCTCAACGCCCTGTTCTGCTGGAACGACGTCCTCATGGCGTTGGTGATGATGCCCTCGGCCGAGCACCGGACGCTCATGATCGGTGTGACCTCGTTGCGCGGGCAGTACTCCGACAACATCCCCACCTTCGCCTCTGGGGTGCTGATCGCCGCGATACCCGTCCTGTTGGTCTACCTGTTCCTCCAGCGCCAAATTGCCGACGGCGTCGCCGCCGGTTCCACGAAGGGTTGACATGCGGATCACGGGATATCGGACGCTCAGCACGGTTCAGGAATGGGGGCGGCCCGTCGGCGATGCCAACGGGGTGTTCGCCGATGGGGTGGTCCCCGTCTCGATCGTCGTCGTCGACACCGACGAGGGCATCTCGGGAGTCGGCCTCGGGCCGCACGTCGAGATCGAGCGGATCTTCGCAGCAATCGAGGGTGAGGATCCCCGTGCCGTGACGTCCCTGTACGACCGCATGTTGCGGCACACCTTCAAGGCGGGCCACGCAGGGCCGGTCTTCGGCACCATCGGCGCCCTGGACACCGCCCTCTGGGACATCAAGGCGCAGGCCGCCGGCGAACCACTCTGGCGGCTGCTGGGCGGACGTGACCGGCGGGTCAACGCCTACGCCTCCGGCCTGGACATCGGGCTCACCGACGATGAACTCGTCGCGGAGTACGAGGTCTACGCGAGCCACGGCCTGCGCGCCGCCAAGCTCAAGGGCGGCCTCGACATCGAGAGCGACCGGCACCGGCTCGGCCTGGTCAGGGACGTCCTGACCCAGGCCGGGCACGGCCGGCGGCCGGGTCTGATGCTCGACGTCAACGAGGCGTGGACCCGCAAGCAGGCCGTCCGGCACGTCTGCGAACTGGAGCGCACCCTGGACCTCATCTGGATCGAGGAACCGGTCCGACGCTGGGACGCCGAAGGTCTCGCCGCGGTCAGCCGAGGAGTTTGCGCGTCGGTAGCCACCGGGGAGAACCTCACCGGGCTCGAACAGTATCGGCCGCTGATCGCCGCTGGCGCGGTCGACGTCGTCCAGATGGCGGCCGTCTGGGGGGTCACCCACTTCCTGCGGACGTCCGCCCTGGCCCACGCCCACGACCTGCCGGTCAGCCCGATCGGCAACAGCCCGATCGGGCTGCTGCACGCCGCGACCTCGGTGCCGAACCACCTGACCAGCGAGTTGCAGGACCTGCATCCACCGGTCGGCGTCTCCATCGATCTGCACGTCGAGGATGGCGCCTTCATCCTCGGCGACTCACCCGGGCTCGGGGTCCGGGTGGACGAGGAACGGATCCGGGCGGTTAACCGCAGCCCGCAGGCGCAGACGGCCGAGAGCCCCAACGTCCGGCCGGAGCGGGCCGGTCGGCGACTGCTGGGCGGGGTGGACGGCGTGCTCCCCGCCCGCCAGGTGCCGGTCGTGCCGCTGAACTCCCACAACGAGGTGTCGCCGACCGTACGGCACTGAGCTGACCACCAGAACCGGAAGGCGTGGGTGCATCGCGAGGGCGGTGCACCCACGGCCATGCCCGGTCGGCACGACCGACGTACCGACCGTCGAGACGGAGGAACGATGAAGGCAGTCGTCTACCGGGGCGCGCGAGACCTCGGAATCGAGGACCGTGACCCGGAGCCACCGGGCCGCGGCCAGGTACGCATCGAGGTGGCGTACACCGGGATCTGCGGCACGGATCTGCACATCTACCACGGCGACATGGACGCCCGGGTCGGCGGCTCCGCGATCATCGGACACGAGATGTCCGGGCGGATCGCGGCTGTCGGCGAGGACGTGACCGGCTGGACCGTCGGTCAGGCCGTCACCGTGATGCCGACCCGTCCCTGCGGACGGTGTGCGGCCTGCCAGCGGGGAAACTCCCACGTCTGCCACGCGATGAACTTCCTCGGCATCGATTCACCGGGCGCCATGCAGTCGTCCTGGACG
This sequence comes from Micromonospora sp. NPDC050276, assembly GCF_044459545.1. Classification (NCBI taxonomy): domain Bacteria; kingdom Bacillati; phylum Actinomycetota; class Actinomycetes; order Micromonosporales; family Micromonosporaceae; genus Micromonospora; species Micromonospora sp. NPDC050276. The sequence continues at coordinate 56,137 of NZ_JBITJA010000002.1, forward strand.
GTGCCGGTGGAGCTGGTCCTGCCGCTGCCGGAGGAGTTGCCGCTCGACCACGCCGCGCTCGTCGAGCCGGTCGCGGTCGCGGTGCACGACGTACGCCGGGGGAACGTGACCGCCGACGACCAGGTGGTCGTGGTCGGCGGTGGCCCGGTCGGGGTCCTCATCGCCACCGTCGCGCGGAGCCGGGGCGCCCGGGTGCTCCTCGTCGAGCTGGACCCGTTCCGACGCGAGGTGGCGGAAGGGATCGGGATCGAAACCGTCGACCCGCGATCGACGGATGTCGTGGCGCTGGTCAACGACCGCACCGACGGCGCGGGCGCCGACATCGCCTTCGAGGTGTCCGGCGCCGCGGCCGGGGTCACCACGGCGGTCGACGTCCTCACCACTCGCGGGCGGCTGGTCATGGTGGCTATCCATCCCCAGCCCCGGGAGGTCAACCTGCACCGGTTCTTCTGGCGTGAGCTGGAACTCCTCGGTGCCCGGCTCTATCAGCGCGACGACATGGTGGAGGCGATCCGGCTGGTCGCGTCGGGTGCGATCCCGGCACGGCAGCTCATCTCCCGGGTCGAGCCGGTCGAGGCCGCCAGCGCGGCCTTCGCGGCGCTGGAGGGTGGCGGCATCATGAAGGTGCTGCTCGATGTGCGGGAGGGTAACCAGTGACGACGTTGTTCGACCTGTCCGGACGGACCGCCGTCGTGACCGGGGCGCGGCGCGGCATCGGCCTCGCCATGGCCGAGGCCCTGGCCCTGGCCGGTGCCGACATCGTGGGCGTCTCCGCCCAGCTCGAGGCGGAGGGCAGCGAGGTCGAGCGCCGCGTGCGCGCCGCCGGCCGCCGGTTCACCGCGCTGCGGGCGGACCTCGGCGACCGGGCGGCCGTGCACCGGTTGGCCCGCGACATCATCGCGCTCGGGCCGGTCGACATCCTGGTGAACAACGGCGGCACGATCGCCCGGACCCCGGCTGCGGAGCACCCGGACGAGATGTGGGACCAGGTGATCGAGGTGAACCTCAGCAGCCAGTTCGTGCTGAGCCGGGAGATCGGCCGGACGATGGTCGAGCGCGGCCGAGGGAAGATCATCTTCACCGCGTCGCTGTTGAGTTTCCAGGGCGGCATCACCGTCCCCGGTTACGCCGCGTCCAAGTCGGGGGTGGCCGGCCTCACCAAGGCGCTGGCGAACGAGTGGGCGGCGCACGGGGTGAACGTCAACGCCATCGCCCCCGGCTACATCGCCACCGACAACACCCAGGCGCTGCGCGACGACCCCGACCGCAACCAGGCGATCCTCGGCCGGATCCCGGCCGGGCGGTGGGGCCGGGCCGACGATCTGGGCGGTGCCACGGTGTTCCTGGCGTCGACCGCGTCGGACTACGTCAACGGCGTGGTGCTGCCCGTCGACGGCGGCTGGTTGGGCCGATGACGGGCGCACTGGAGCCCGGCCGCCCCGGGATCATCGACGCACACCACCACCTCTGGGTCCGGGCGCGGCATCCGCAGCCGTGGATCGACCCGGTGACCATGGCGGCCATCGACGCCGACTTCGAACCCGCCGATCTCGCCCCGCTGGCCCGGGCGGCCGGCGTCACCGCGACAGTGGTGGTGCAGTCCATCGCCTCCGAGACGGAGACGGCGGACCTGTTGGGCGTGGCGGCCGAGGACACCCTGGTTCGTGGGGTCGTCGGCTGGGTGGACCTGACCGCCGACGATGTCACCGACCGTCTCGACCGGCTGCGGGACGCCCGGGGCGGGGAGCGTCTCGTCGGCATCCGCCACCTCGTGCAGTCCGAGAGCGACCCGGCGTACCTGGACCGTCCGGACGTCCGTCGGGGGATTGCCGCGGTCGGCGCCGCCGGCCTCGTCTTCGACCTGCTGGTACGCCAGCACCAACTCCCCATGGCCGCGCGTCTCACGCGCGACCTGCCCGAGGTGCGCTTCGTCCTCGACCACCTCGGCAAGCCCGCGCTCGGCCGGCCGGAGCTGGCGGAGTGGCGCCGCGACCTGCGGGCGTCGGCGGCCTCACCCAACACGACGGCGAAGCTCTCCGGGCTGGTGACGGAGGTGCCGCTCCCGCACTGGACGCCGGGGGACCTGCGACCCGCCGTCGAGGACGCGCTCGACGCGTTCGGGCCGGACCGACTGATGTTCGGCTCGGACTGGCCGGTCTGCCTGCTCGCCAGCTCGTACCAGCGGTGGGTCGACACCCTGGCGGAGTTGCTGGCCGGGCTGGACGAGGCCGACCAGGCGTCGGTCTGGGGCGGGACGGCACGCCGCGTCTACGGGTTGGAGGCGTCATGATGGTCCGCGCACTGCCGCGTCGCCCGGAGGTACGGCTCACCGAGCTGGGCTTCGGCGCGGCCCAGGGCGGCAACCTGTACCGGACGACGACGGACGAGGAGTTCGCCTCGGCGGTCGACGCCGCCTGGGCGGCGGGCGTCCGCTACTTCGACACCGCACCGCACTACGGCCTCGGGTTGTCCGAGCGTCGTCTCGGTGCCGCGTTGCGCCAACGGCCGCGCGACGAGTACGTGGTGTCGACGAAGGTCGGGCGGCTCCTGGTGCCGTCGCCCGAGGACGCGCACCTGCGGGACTCCGACGGGTTCGACGTGCCCGCGACCCACCGGCGGGTGTGGGACTTCAGCCACGACGGCGTGCTCCGTTCCATCGAGGCCAGCTTGGAACGGACCGGGCTGGACCGGATCGACATCGTCTACCTGCACGACCCGGACGACCACTGGGAGCAGGCCGCACAGGAGGCCGTACCCGCCCTGATCGACCTGCGGGACCAGGGCGTCGTGGGTGCCATCGGCGCCGGCATGAACCAGTCGGCGATGCTGGCGCGGTTCGTGCGGGAGACCGACGTCGACGTCATGATGTGCGCCGGGCGGTACACCCTGCTCGAACAGGGCGCCGCCGTCGACCTGCTGCCGGCCGCCGAGAGCCGGGGGGTGGGCGTGGTCATCGCGGGCGTCTACAACTCGGGGCTGCTCTCGCGGGACCGGCCGCCGGCTGACGCCGTCTACAACTACCAGCAGGCCCCGGCGGCGGTGATCGAGCGGGCGCGGCGGATCGCCACGATCTGCGAGACGTACGGGGTGACCCTGCCGCAGGCGGCGCTCGCCTTCGTCCGCCGGCATCCGGCCGTGGTGTCGACGGTGGTCGGCGTCCGCACCGAGGCGCAGGTGGTCGAGACGGTGCGACGGTCCGGCGTCGTCGTGCCGGAGGAGTTGTGGGACGAGCTGGCGGCGGCCGGACTGCTCGCCGCGCCGGCCGGTCGGCACTCTTCGATCCTGCCCGACTGACGACGACTCCCACCTTTGCTCTGCACCCGCGGATGCGACGGCGACGTCCCGGCCGGGACCGGCTCCGATCTTCGGACACCGGTCCCGACCGGGACGTCATCTGTTACCGCGAACTGCTGCGGGTCACACCGCGGTGAACCGCCACTGCTGGTTGGCGGCACTGTGGCAGGTCCACTGCAACAGCCGGGCGCCGTCGGCGGTGGAAGCGCCGTTGACGTCCACGCACAGCCCGCTCAGCACGTTGCGCACCGTGTACACGCCGGAGGTTCCGGTCGCGATTGCGGTGAACTTCTGCTGGTTGCCGTTGTTGCAGGTGGCCTGCTGGAGGAAGGCGCCCGCCGCGGTGGAACTGCCGACCACCTCGACGCACTTGCCGCTGTGCACCGCCTTCAGGTAGACCGCGCCGCTACCAGCGTCGACCGCCTGCCACCTCTGGTTGTTGCCACCGGTGGCGGCCCACTGGGTGATCTGGGCGCCGTCGGCGGTGGAGACACCGCTGACGTCCATCAGCTTTCCGCTGTGCTGTGCCGTGACCGTATAGGTCTTGCCCGCCAGACCGCCGCCGCCGTTGGTGGGTGTCCCGACACCGTTGCCGCCGAAGGTGAACGAGTCCAGGTCGAACCAGTTGTTGGTGCTGCCCTTGAACACCATGTAGAGCGTCTGGGTTCCGCCGAGAGCGGCGACGCTCACCGGTGTCGTGGACTGGTAGTTGTCCCACCCGCCGGTGCCGGGCACCGCCGTGGTGGCCAGCAGCGTGCCGGTCGGCGAGCCGGCGCGCAGCTCGATCGAGCCGCCACCGGAGGGCGACGACAGCCGGTAACTGACGGTCGAGATGCCCGACAGACTCATCGGGCTGAACGCGATCCAGTCGTTGTTGGAGATGTCACCGACGCGCTTGGTGCTCTCCGCCGCCGCCTGATCGACGACCCGGATGCCGGACTGGCTGGTGAAGTACTCGGCCTGCTTGTGCTTCGGTTGCAGGATCGCCTGGGCCGTCCCGGTGAGCGGGGCCGCGCCGCCCGCGCCGCCGCTGTCGGTGTACCGGGCGTTCAGCACGTAGAACAGGTTGGCGCCGTCGGGGTGCCCGCCGAGCAGGTCGGTGGAGATGGTCCCCGAGCAGCCCGGGTACTCGGTGGTCTCGTGTGCGTGGTCGTCGTGACCCAGCGCCGGGTTGAGGAACACCTTCGAGCAGTCGACCGTTCCGCCGTCCGGGTCGGTCACGGTGATCTGGTACGGCACCCGGTCACCGAAGGTGAGCATGCCTCCGTTGGGCGGGGTGGTGATGGTGAGCACCGGTGCGCTGTTGCCGACGGTGATCTGGACGTTGGCGAAGCCTGTCTTGCCGGTGTTGTCGGTGACCTTCAACTGCGCGGTGTAGTTGCCGTTGGCGGTGTACACCTTCGACGGGTTGGCCGCGGTGGAGGTGGTGCCGTCGCCGAACGTCCACTGGTAGCTCAGCGTGTTGCCCGGGTCCGGGTCGGCCGTGCCGGCACTGCTGAACTGGACGGTGAGCGGTGCTCTACCACTGGTGGGTGTGCCGGTGGCCTTGGCGATCGGTGACCGGCCGCCCTGGATGTAGTCGATCCGGTAGAGCCCGGAGTCGCTGTTGCCGCCACCGAAGTTGGTGCCCCACTCCAGCAGGTAGAGCGAACCGTCCTTGCCGAACTCCATGTCCATCGGCTTGTTGAACCGGGTGTTGGGTAGGAACGGGTTGGTGCGGGTCACCGCCGAGGCGGAGTCGAAGTGCACCTCCTTGACGTAGTTGCGCGCCCACTCGTAGAAGAAGTGCACGCCGTCGTAGTAGGGCGGGAACTTCGTCGGGGACGGGTTCGCCGGGTCGTAGCGGTAGACCGGCCCACCCATCGGCGCGGAGCCGCCGGAGCCGAGCTCCGGGAAGGTCGGCGAGGTGCCGTAGCCGTACCACATGTTCGGGGCGACGACCGGCTTCAAGCTGGTCAGGCCGGTGTTGTTGGGCGAGTTGTTGACCGGCGCCGAGCAGTTGAACTTCGAGCCGACCACACCGGTGTCCGGGTTGAACGGCGCGTAGGGCTGGTTGTCACCGTGGCAGAACGGCCAGCCGTAGTTGCCGGGGGTCTTGATCACGTTGAGCTCGACCAGGCCCTCGGGCCCCCGGTTCGTGGTGGGCGGGTTGCGGTCCGGTCCGTAGTCGGCCAGGTAGACCCAGCCGGTGGCCGCGTCGATCGAGAAGCGGAACGGGTTGCGGAAGCCCATCGCGTAGATTTCCGGCTTGGTCTGCGCCGTGCCCTGCGGGTAGAGGTTGCCGGTCGGGATGGTGTAGCCACCGCTGGCCGAGGGGCGGATGCGCAGCAGCTTGCCGCGCAGGTCGTTGGTGTTGCCCGCGGTCCGGGCGGCGTCCAGGTTGGACTTGCCCGAGCGCCAGTCCAGCGGGGCGTAGCCCTGCCAGTTGGGGTCGAGGTTCGGCGGCGTGTCGTCACCGGTGCCGATGTAGAGGTTGCCGTCCGGGCCGAACTCGATGTAGCCGCCGGTATGGCCGGGCTCCGGGAACGTGCGGTCCCGGTACGCCGGGATGTCGATGATCGTCACACCGCTGGACGTGTTCAGCGTGTCGCCGCTGACCGTGTAGCGGGAGACCCGGTTGATGTCGGTGCTGCTGCTGGCCGGCGAGTGGTACAGGTAGATGTACCCGTTGCTGGCGAAGTTGGGGTCCAGCGCCATGCCGGTGAGGCCGTCCTCGCCGCCGGTGTAGACGCTGAGCGTGCCGGCGGTCACGGTGCTGTTGGTGGAGGGCTTGAAGATTTTCACCTGGCCGCCGCGCTGGACGTAGAAGACGCGGCCGTCCGGCGCCACACCCATCGCCATCGGGTCGACGGTGTTGTCGTCGAGGGTGCGCTTCTCGAAGTTGCCCCAGACGGTGCCGCCGCAGTCGCCGGCGAGGTTGCCGGCGGCCCACCGCACGCCACCGAGGACGTGGTTCTGGAAGTTCGTCTCGCTGTAGGAGGCGATCGCATGGCCCATCGCGGTGGCCCACACCCGCCCGCCACCGGCGTTACGACACCAGGAGATCGGGTGGTCCGGCCCCATCGCCCGGGGCCCGGGGTTGTACGTGCGCTCGTCCGCGGTCACCAGGACGTGCACGTTGCCGCGCGGGTTGGCGTCGAAGTTGTACCACTCCTCGCTGCGGTTCCACCGATCCGGCAGGCCGGCCGTCGACGGGTGCTTCTTGTCGGCGACGATGGCGGTGCCGGGCAGGACGCCGGGGGAGTGCTCGGGCATGTGGGCCCCGCCGTTGATGGTCTGGTCCCACCACGGGTACTCGGACTCGATGCCCATGTCGGTGGCGTTGTGGATGCCGACGATGCCCTTGCCGCTGGCGAGATAACCCTCCACCGCCTGGCGCTGGGCCGCCGAGGTCCAGACCATGCCGGAGGTCTGGAACATGATGATGACGTCGAAGGTCGCCAGGTTGCTGGCGGTGAAGACGCTCGAGTCCTCGGTATGCACCAGCTCGAAGTTGTTTGCCGCGGCCTGTTGCTGGAACATCGAGATCCCGGCGGGGATCGAGTCGTGCCGGTAGCCGGCGGTCTTGGTGAACAGCAGGGCGCGGAAGGCCGGGGCCGCCGACGCGGGTGGAGCGAGTCCGAGCGCCAGCAACAGGCCGGCGATCACTGAGATGAGCAATGTGTTGCGACGCATGGCGTCTCCTAGGTTGGACGGGCAACTCCGATAGCGACCACGGGCCTCGCGGTGCGTCAGGTTGTGCCTGGACGCGCGCGACGGCACGAGGGTGGTGGTCGGTCCTCGTGCCGTTCGCCGAAGACGGCAGTCAGACCCGGGGGGCGTCACAGACAGTGACGTTGACTGTGGGTCTCGTCCGGTGATCCACGGGGTCAGGATGAGCTAGGAATAGGTGACTGTCAATTGATGGAGTAACGTCCGACGTTCTGCCCAGGTGACGACGGCCGTGATCGACTCCCTCGCTGCGGCGTCGCTGCCGCTCGAGCTGCGGCCCTGGCAATCAGCCCCGGTCGAGGATTGCGGACCTCCATCCAAACATCTATCTTCATACGTGTGATGTTTCCTCGATGTCAAGGAAATGTTCTCAACGCAAGAACTGAACATCCGTCGATGGCTACGAAAGTTCGATGCCCAGCTCCTCGAAGTCGCCGTAAAGTTCCATCGAATCTTGTAGATGACTACTGTCTGTGAGGGCATTCGGGATGTCAGATCCGCCGCCGACGCCGTTACTCACCCTTCGGGGCATCGGCAAGTCCTTCCTCGGGGTCCGCGTCCTCGACGGTGTCGACCTCGATGTCGTGCCGGGCGAGGTGCACGCCGTGGTCGGTGAGAACGGTGCCGGGAAGTCGACCCTCATGAAGATCGTCTCGGGCGGGTACGCCCCGGACGAGGGCACTGTCGAGTTCGCGGGCGCGGCGCGTACGTTCCGTGGCCCCCGTGACGCCCAGCGGGCCGGCATCGGCATCATCCACCAGGAGTTCAACCTGCTCCCGGAGCGCACCGTCGCGGAGAACGTCTACCTGGGGCACGAGCCGGTCCGGCGCGGGCTCGTCGATCGGCGGGAGATGCTCGACCGCACCACGCGGCTGCTCGCCTCGATCGGTGAGACGACGTTACCCGCCGACGCCCGGGTGGGGCGGTTGGGTGTCGCGCAGCAGCAGGTCGTCGAGATCGCCAAGGCGCTCGCCCTGGACGCGCGGCTGCTCATCATGGACGAGCCGACCGCCGCGCTCGCCGACCACGAGGTCGAGCTGCTCTACGGCCTGGTGCGCCGGCTCCAGCAGCGGGGCATCGGGCTGCTGTACGTCTCGCACCGGCTCGCCGAGGTCTTCGACCTGTCCGGTCGGATCACCGTCCTCAAGGACGGCCGCCGGGTCACCACCGTGGACACCGCGGACACCACCGCCGACCAGTTGGTACGGCACATGGTCGGCCGGGAACTGTCCAGCTACTACCCGGACCGGGCCACCCCCGAGGACCGCGGTCCGGTACGGCTCAACCTCCGCGACGCCGGAAACCGGAAGCTGCGCGACGTCAACCTCCAGTTGCGCGCTGGCGAGGTGCTCGGCATCGGCGGCCTACAGGGCTCCGGGCGGTCCGCACTGGCCCGTGCGATCTTCGGGGTGTCGCCGTTCACGACCGGCGACGTCACGCTCGACGACCGGCCGGTCCGACTGCGCTCGCCCCGCACCGCCATGCGGGCCGGCATCGCCTACGTCACCGAGGACCGCAAGGGCGAGGGGATCGTCCCCCGGCAGTCGGTGCTGGACAACGCGCTGCTCGCCAGCCGGGCCGTCTTCGCGGCGCGGTCCGGTCGTGCGGCCCGCACCGTCCGGGTGCGTGAGTTGCTGGCCGCCGTGGAGGTCCGCTCCGCCGGTGACGACCAGGAGATCCGCTTCCTGTCCGGGGGCAACCAGCAGAAGGTCGTGCTGGCCCGGTGGCTCGCGCTCAACCCGCGGATCCTGCTCTTCGACGAGCCGACCCGGGGCATCGACGTGGGCGCCAAGTCAGCCATCCACGACCTCGTCCGCCGCCTCGCCCGCGATGGCGCGGCCGTGCTGATGATCTCGTCCGACCTGCCGGAGCTGCTGGGGATGAGTGACCGGATCGTCGTCATGCGCGACGGCCGCGTCGCGGGCGAGCTGCCCGCCGGCGCGACCGAGGAGGAGGTCGTCGCGTTGGCGGTCGGGACCGCACGGGAGGCAGTCGCATGACTGCTTTGTCGCTCCGGCCGGCCCGGCGTCCCGTACCGGGCGTCTTCGTGGCCCTGACCCTGACCCTCGCGATCGGCTGGCTGGTCGTCCTGCTCGACGGCGGTCAGCTCTTCAACCAGTCCACGACGGTGAGTCTGCTGCACGTCGCGGCCGGCCTCGGGTTGGTCGCGGTCGGCCAGACCCTGGTCATCCTGGGCGGCTCGCTCGACCTCTCGGTGGCGTACGTGATCAGCCTCAGCACCCTCGTCGCCGCCGAGACGATGAACGGCAGCGACGGTGCGGTGTTGCCGGCGATCGGGCTGGTGCTCGTCGTCAGCGCCGGCGTCGGGTTGCTCAACGGGATCCTCGTCACCAGGTTCCGGGTCAACGCGTTCATCGCGACCCTCGGCGTCGGCTTGCTGCTCAAGGGCTACCTGGACAACGGCTACGACGGCCCGGCCGGCGCTACCGCACCCTCGCTCGTGCAGTCGCTCGGCTACCAGCGCATCGGGCCGGTGCCGGTGTCGTTCCTGCTGTTGGTCGCCGTGACCGCGGCGGCCTGGTTCGCGCTCTCGCGGACCCGTTTCGGCCACCATCTGGTCGCCGTCGGCGGGGATCCGGAGGTGGCCCGGCTCTCCGGCGTCCGCAACGACCGGATCCTCGTCACCGCGCACGTGCTGTGCTCGATGTGCGCGGGGCTCGCCGGCATCTACCTCGCCAGTCGGCTCGGCTCGGGCGCTCCGCGCGTCGGCACCGAGGGCCTCTACGACCTGGAGTCGATCGCCGCGGTGGTGATCGGTGGAACGGCCCTCGCCGGTGGGCGTGGCGGCGTCGTCGGCACGGTCGGCGGGGTGTTGCTGCTCGCCAGCATCGACGCCATCTTCAACCAGCTCGAGGTGGACGCCTTCTTCAAGCAGGTGATCCGGGGCGTCATCATCATCGCCGCGGTCGCCGTCTATGCCCGCCGGGCCATGCGAAAGGCGGCCTAGCCATGCAGACCGTCCAGTCCCGTTCCCTGCCGCTGCGTCTGCCGCGGGTACGCCCCGGTGGTGTCCTGCCGATCCTCGCGATTCTCGCGGTGCTGTTGGTGCTCGTCGGCATTCGGCAGCCCGACTTCCTGGCCCCGCCGTCGCTGATGTCGTTCCTCGGTCGTTCGGCGCCGATCATCCTGCTCGCCGCCGGTCAGTACTTCGTGATCGTCTCCGGTGAGTTCGATCTCTCGGTCGGGTCCCTGGTCACCGCGCAGGTGGTGGTCGCCGCCCGGCTGATCGACAGCGACCCGGCGCGTACCTGGCCGGTGGTGCTGCTCCTGCTCGCGTTCGGAGCACTCGTCGGGCTCGTCAACGGTCTCGTCACGACACGGCTGCGGGTGCCGTCGTTCATCACCACGCTCGGCATGTTCCTGATCCTCGTCGGCGCGGTCTACCTGTGGTCCGACGGCGCCCCCAAGGGTGGGCTCTCCGAGGAGTTCCGGCGGTTCGGCCGGCGGGCCTTCGAGGACGTTCCGGTGCTGGGCCGCGTGCCGTACGCGCTGCTGGTCCTGGTGGTCCTGGCAGTGGCGGCCGTGCTGCTGATGCGGTCCGACTTCGGCCGGACGCTGGTCGCCGTCGGCGACAACCCGCGCACCGCCGAGCTGAGCGGCGTACGCGTCTGGCGTACCCGGACCATCGCCTTCATCCTCAGCGGGCTCGCGGCGGCGATGGCGGCGATCCTGCTGGGCGGCTACAGCGGCGTGTCGTTCCAGGCCGGCGCGGGTCTGGAATTCGGCGCGATCACCGCGGTCGTCCTCGGTGGCGTGGCGCTCGGTGGAGGCCGCGGCGCGGTCGTCGGGGCGATGCTGGGCGCGCTGACCCTGGAACTGCTGTTCGCCCTCATGAATTTCTACGGCGTCTCCGGCGCCCTCAGATCGACCGTCCAGGGCGGGATCATCCTGCTCGCCGTGGCGGTCTCGGCAACGCGTTCTTCGTCGAGATAAAGGGGAAACCATAGTGCGACGTTCCATAGCGGCGCTGGCCGCTGTCACCCTGCTGTCCCTCGCCGCCTGTGCCACCGATGAGCCGGCCGCAAGTCCTTCGGGGAGTGCGTCCGCCGCTGGTTCGGGCACCGGGGACCAGTCGAAGTTCTTCGTGCAGGCCGACTACGACGCCGAGCTCGCGCTGCTCGACGCGGCACCGACGGGCCCGGCCGACAAGCCGTGGGAGCAGGTGCTCAACCCGACGATGGTCGACACCGCCAAGTTCAAGAAGGCCGGCCCGCACAAGATCTGCTTCTCGAACGCGGCCCTGAACAACCCGTGGCGACAGGTCGGGTTCAAGACCATGCAGGCCGAGGTCGAGGCCCAGAAGAGCCGCATCAAGGATTTCGTGCACGTCGATGCCGAGGGTAAGGACCAGAAGCAGATCGCGGACATCAACGACCTGCTCGGCAAGGGCTGCGACGCGCTCATCGTCTCGCCGAACACCACCGCCACGCTCACCCCGGCCGTCGAGGCGGCCTGCCAGGCCGGGCTGCCGGTCGTGGTCTTCGACCGTGGTGTCAACACCAAGTGCCCGGTGACGTTCATCAACCCCATCGGCGGTTACGGTTTCGGCCACGTCGGGGCCGAGTTCGTCAGCCAGAAGATGAAGCCCGGCGGCAAGGTCCTCGCCCTGCGGATCCTGCCCGGCGTCGACGTCCTGGAGACCCGCTGGTCGGCGGCGAAGGTGGCGTTCGACAAGGCGAAGGTCGACGTCGTCGGCGTCGAGTTCACCGACGGTGACCCGGCGAAGACCAAGAAGATCGTCGACGACTACATCCAGCGGTACGGCACGATCGACGGTGTCTGGATGGACGCCGGGGCGGTGGCCGTCGCGGCGGTCGAGGCGTTCCAGGACGCGGGCAAGCCCGTCCCGCCGATGAACGGCGAGGACCAGCTCGACTTCCTGAAGGTCTGGAAGGACAAGAAGCTCACCGCCATCGCGCCGACCTACCCGACCTACCAGTGGCGTACGCCGATCATCGCGGCGCTGCGGATCCTCGACGGCCAGCAGGTGTCCAGCCCGTGGAAGCTGCCGCAGCCGACCGTCACCCAGGACAACCTGGACCAGTACCTCGACCCGAGCATGCCGCCGCTGCACTACGCGATGTGCGGCTGCACCGACCTGCCCGGTTACCCGCAGCGCTGGAAGTAGGGGTCTGGTGTACGCCATCGGTGTCAATCCCTGGGTGTGGGCCTCGCCGGTCGACGACGAGGCCCTCGCCGAGCTGATCCCGCGGATCGCCGCGTTCGGCTTCGACGCGGTCGAACTGCCGATCGAGCAGCCCGGCGACTGGGACCCGATCCGTACCCGGGACCTGCTGGCGGCGCACGGCCTCGTCGCCGTCGGCGTCTGTGCGGTCACCCCGCCGGGGCGGGAACTGGTCGACGCTGCACCGGACGTGGTCGAGGCGACGGTGGCGTACCTCAAGGGCTGCGTGGCGAGCGCGGCGGCCGTCGGCGCGGGATGCGTCGGCGGCCCCGTGTACGCCTCGGTCGGCCGCACCTGGCGGATGTCACCGGCGGCCCGGGCGGCCTGCTACGCCGATTTCCGGCGCGCCCTCGCGCCGGTGGCCGAGCAGGCGGGCGAGTGCGGCGTGAGCATCGGTGTCGAGGCGTTGAACCGCTACGAGACGAGCGTCGTCAACACGATCGAGCAGACCGTCGAGCTGATCGACGGTCTGCCACCGAGCGTCGGCATCATGATCGATACCTACCACATGAACATCGAGGAGGCCGACCCCTACGCGGCGCTCGCCGTCGCCGGCCGGCACATCAAGCACGTCCAGGTCAGCGGCACGAACCGGGGCGCTCCCGGCGCTGACCACTTCGACTGGCCCCGCTTCTTCACCGTTCTGCGGGACACCGGATACCAGGGCTCGATCTGCATCGAGTCGTTCACGGCGGAGAACGAGACCATCGCCACCGCCGCCGCGATCTGGCGTCCGTTGGCCCCCTCGCAGGACCGTCTCGCCACCGACGGCCTGCGCTATCTCCGGGAGCTTCTCGGATGACCGCGACGGCCCGACACCCCCACGCTCGTCGAGGCCGTCCGCCCACCCCCATCCCCTCTCACGTCAGGAGCACCGTCCCGTGTCCTCGTCCCTTCCGCCGCTGCGTCGACTGCTGGCCGGCGCCGCCGCGACAGCGGTGACCGCCCTGGTCGCGGTGACCGCCTCGGCGTCCCCGGCCCTCGCGGCCACCACCACCCTCTACGCGTCACCCACCGGCACCGGCACCAGCTGCTCGGCCAGCCAACCGTGTTCGCTGACCGCGGCGCAGACCGCGGTACGGGCGATCAACAGCACGATGTCCGGCGACATCGTCGTGGAGTTGGCCGGTGGCGCGTACCGGCTCTCGTCGCCGCTGCGGTTCACCGCCGCCGACTCGGGCAACAACGGCTATCAGGTGATCTGGCGGGCGGCCGCCGGCGCGCGTCCGACGATCACCGGCGCCCGGTCGGTCACCGGTTGGTCGCTCGTCGACTCCGGGAAGAACATCTGGCGGGCCAGCGTTCCCGCCGGGCTCGACTCCCGTCAGCTCTACGTGAACGGGGCCGTCGCCACGCGGGCGCGGACCGCCGTCAACCGGTCCGACTTCACCTTCACCACGACCGGCATGCGGTTCACCAACAGCGCTCTGAGCTACCTGAACAATCTCGGCAACCAGAACCGGGTCGAGGTGGAGAGCGTCGGCTCGTTCACCGACCGGTACTCCCCGGTGCAGAGCATCAGCGGAAACTTCCTGACGATGCAGCAGCCCGCGTGGAACAACAACACCTTCGGGTTCGACACCCTCTCCAGCCCGCACCGCGCCGGCCCCTTCTACCTGGCCAACGCGTACGAGTTCCTGGACTCGGCGGGGGAGTGGTATCTCAACCCGGGCAGCGGCCAGCTCAACTACATCCCGCTCGCCGGGCAGAACATGAGCTCGGTCAGCGTCGAGCTGCCGCAGTTGCAGTCCCTGGTCAACGTCGGCGGCACGTACGACGCGCCGGCGCACCACATCTCGTTCAGCGGCATCACCTTCACCGGCACCAGCTGGCTCGGCCCCAGCAGCAGCAACGGCTTCGCCGACCAGCAGACCGGCGCCCACATCACCGGCACCTGGTCCCGCCCGTCCGACGCGCTGACCTCCTGCCAGGCGGGCTGCCCCCAGTTCGAGGCCACCCGCCCGAACTGGAACCAGATGCCCGGCGCCGTGCAGGTCTCCGCGGCCAACACCATCACCTTCAGCGACTCCCAGTTCGTGAACCTCGGGCAGACGGCCATCGGCATCGGCAACGACGCCAACGCCCACGCCAGCGGTGTCGGCCTGGGTGCCAGCAACATCACCGTCACCCGTTCCGAGATCGCCCGCAACTCCGCCGGCGGCATCGTGGTCGGTGGCGTGCGGGCCGACGCCCACCACCCCAGCGACCAGCGGATGGTCAACCGCAACATCACCATCAGCAACAACCGGGTGCACGATCTCGGCCTGGAGTACCGGGGCGTGGTCTCGATCCTGACCACGTACGTGAACACGGCGCTGGTCTCGCACAACGAGGTCTACAACATGCCGTACACCGGCCTGTCGGTCGGCTACGGCTGGGGTGCCAACGACGCCGGCGGCAGTCAGCACTACGCGAACCGGGGGCTGTACAACTACCAGCCGCGGTACACGACGGCCACCACCGCGGCCAACAACCAGGTCATCGGCAACTACGTCCACGACGTCATGCAGCAGATGACCGACGGCGGCTGCATCTACACGCTGTCGGCGAACCCGGGCGGAACCATCAACCAGAACTACTGCCTGCGGACCAACGGCTGGTTCGGGCTCTACTTCGACGAGGGCTCCCGCTACTACACCGCCCGCAACAACGTGTTCTCCTCCACCGGCACCTGGGCCACCGCCAACTACTGGTACGCGGAGAACATGGGCAACTTCACCGTCACCAACAACTGGTCGACGAACAACAGCACGAACGTGACGAACGGCGACCGGGGCAACGTCGTCAACGGCAACGTCACGGTCAGCAACGGCAACTGGCCGTCGGGCGCGCAGACGGTGATCAACGCGGCCGGGGTGCAGAGCGGCGGCAGCACCAACCCGCAGAACGTGCAGCTCGTGGGCGTCCAGTCGGGCCGCTGTGCCGAGATCGGCAACTCCAGCACGACCAACGGCACGCAGGCCCAGATCTGGGACTGCATCAGTGGGGCCACCAACCAGCGGTGGACCCACACGGCCAGCCGGCAGCTCATGGTCTACGGCACCAAGTGCCTGGACGCCTCCGGCCAGGGCACCAGCAACGGCACCACGGTGGTGATCTGGGACTGCAACGGTCAGGCCAACCAGCAGTGGACCATCAACGCCAACGGCACGATCACCGGCGTGCAGTCGGGCCTCTGCCTGGACGCGAACGGTGCCGGGACGGCGAACGGCACGAAGCTGATCCTGTGGTCCTGCAACGGCGGGGCGAACCAGCAGTGGCAGGTGCGCAGCTGACCTAGGAACCGGACACCGACGGGTCCGGGCCGGGCGACACGCCTCGGCCCGGACCTGTGTGTTCACCGCCCGGCGCTCACCCTCGCCGGGTCCACGATCAACCCGGTCGCGGCCTCGTAGCGGACCGGGATGGGATCGGTGAGTTCCCCGACGAACGAGTCGTCGACGTGGTCGAGGAAACCGATGAGCGACCAGTCGTCGCCAGGGCCGGGGACCAGCCGGGGCGCGTACAGGTGCGGGTGGGTGAACGGCTGGGCGGACGCGACGTCCCACGGGCCGAGGGTGCTCTCGCCGCTCGCCACCCAGATCCGGTGGTCGTCGCGTCGAGCGCTGCCGCTGGCGTCGGTGGAGAAGAGCAGCAGCGGCTGCCCGTCGAGGACCGCGACCTGGGGCACCTCGAGGTGACCGAAGCCGGCCGGCGCCGACAGCGGCGGCCCGACGGTCCAGGTGACGAGGTCGGTGGAGGTGGCGTGACCGACGACGCCCCGGGTGTTCGCCGGCCCCGTGTTGGCGCGGGCGGTGATGAGCATGTGCCACCCCTTGCCGTCGGGGTCGGGAAACACCCACGGGTCACGCCACGCCTGCTCGTACCACAGGTCCTTGTCGAGCAGCTCGTACCAGGTGGGGTCGGCCTGGACGATCGGCTCGGTGCCGTGTCGGTGCCAGGTGGTCAGATCGTCGGAGACGGCCAGCCCGATGCGTTGCACGAGCCCGTCCTCGGCGCGACCGACCCCGGTGTAGTAGAGGTACCACCGTCCGTCCGGCCCGCGGACCGTGCAGCCGGTCCAGGTCGCCAGGTCGTCCCAACTGGGCGCGTCGGCGGGGACCACGGCGTCGGCGACCAGGCGCCACGAGCGCAGATCCGCCGAGACGGCGTGGCCGATCGTGGCCCGGCGGTGGCGGCGGTGCGGATCGTGCAGGGCGCGGGATGCGCGCAGGAAGAACACGTGCCAGAGGCCGTTGTCGTCGCGCGCGTACCAGCTGTCCCACACCCAGTGGTCGGGTAGACGAAGCATGGTCGGAAACCTAGCACTAAACCGTTTTAGCGTCGGTCACGGCCGGTTCGGTGGAAGCGCACGGGGGCTGGTGGTCAGCTGGCCGGAGGTGCCAGGGACCGGCGTCGGCGCAGGGGCATCGGAACCAGCGAAGGCGGGGTGGCGCCCCCGTCCAGGAGCAGTTCGACCGCGCGTCGTCCCATCTGCTCGTGCGGCAGTGCCGTGGTGGCCAGGCTGGGGCGCAGCCAGGCGGCGATCGGGTCGTCGTCGAACGAGATGACCGAGATGTCCTCCGGAACGGTCAGCCCCGCCTCGCCGAGCGCCTGGTAGGCGCCGAAGGCCAGCCGGTCGTTCATGCAGATGATCGCGCTGGGGCGCTTCGGCTTGCTCAGCAGGCTGCGCATGGCGGCGTAACCGTGCTCGGGCAACCATTCGGTGCAGAAGCACTCGGTCAGGAGGCTGACGCCGGCGTCGCCCAGCGTCTGCTGGATTCCGTGCAGCCGGGCCCGGGCGGCGAGCGAGACCTCGGGGTCGTCCTCCTTGAGCCGGTTACGGCCGATGAGCGCGATCGCGTCCCGGTGGCCAAGCTCCAGCAGGGCGGCGGCGACGGAGCGGCCGGCCCCCTCGTCGTCGGGGAGCACGCTGGGCAGGCCGTCGGGACTCGTGGCGTTGAGCAGCACCACCGGGCCGCCGAGGATGGCCGCCGGCACGGTCAGCCGGCGGGTCGCCATCGCCGCGTAGATCACCCCGTCGACCTGCCGGTCGAGAACGGCCTCGATGGCGTACTGCTCGAAGGTGGCGTCGCCCTGCGTCTCGGTGATGAGCAGGACGTGGTCCCGTTCGCGGGCCGCGTCGAGGGCGCCGCGGATGAGGTCGCCGGCGAACCGGGTGGTGGCCACGATGTCGGAGACGAACGCGATGGTGGCGGTCTTGCGGGTACGCAGGCTGCGCGCGGCGAGATTGGGCCGGTAGCCGAGTTCCTCGGCGGCGGCGAACACGCGCTGGTGCGCCTCGGCCGAGAGCCGGGTGCCCTCTCTGCCGTTGAGCACCATCGACGCGGCGGTCTTGGACAGCCCGGCCCTGCGCGCGACATCGGCGAGTGTTGCTCTGTTGCGGCCCATCAGTCCTCCGAATCAGGCGCGGTGCCACAGGCGCCGCTCCTGCCCATCATGATGCGTCGCCGTCGGGGATCCAGCGCCGGTCAGGTCGGGCGTGGTGTGAACCCGACGTTTCCGCACCGTTGCCAAGTTGTCCTTGACAGCTTCCCGTGCCACGCGCATGCTCTGCTAAATCAGTTTAGCGACCACTTCTGGTGCATCCAGAGGCGCCTTCGGTGGCCGTGCCGGGTTCCTTTTTGCTGACGGTACGGGTGCTGCGCCCGGGCGACTGGTCACGACGCACGTGTCGTGCCGCCACCCGGTCGCGGTGGTCCCGGTGGAGCCGTCGCGCGGCCCCTGTGCCGCGGGACGCGTGGAGATGTCAAGGAGTCATGAAATGGCAGAATTGCTGACAAAGCTTCCGCGACGGAGAACGGTGATCCTCGCGTCGCTGCTGGCGGTTGGGATGACCGCGACGGCGTGCAGCGCACCGGGGGAGGACCGGTCGTCGAACACGAAGCCGGACGCCGCCGTCAAGACCGAGCTGGGGACCGACCCGATCACCCTGGAGATGTACGCGGAGACCGGCTTCCCGCTGGCCAAGGCGCTGGCCGACGAGTTCTCCAAGCAGCACTCGAACGTCAAGTTCAACATCCGCGAGGACCAGTTCACGGTGATCGTGGAGAACGCGCCCCGGGTGATGGCCTCGGACAACTCGCCCGACATCATCCGACTCCCCACCATGGTCGACCTGGTCAAGGACGACCTGCTCAAGAACCTCGACCCGTACTTCACCGCGTACGGCTGGGACAAGTTCCCCGCCTCGCAGCTCGTGCAGCTGCGCGTCGGGGAGAACACCAGGGGCACCGGCTCGCTGTTCGGGATGGGGCTCGGCTACAGCGTCACCGGCGTGTTCTACAACAAGAAGCTGGCCAGCCAGATCGGCATGACCCAGCCGCCGGCCACGGTCGCCGAGTTCGAGCAGCTGCTGGCGAAGGCGAAGGCCGGCGGGGTCCAGCCGATCATGCAGTTCAACAAGAACACCGCGGGCATCAACTTCCCGCACCAGGCGCTGCAGAACCAGTTCGGTGACCCGACCCAGGTCGCGGACTGGATCTTCCAGAAGCCGGGGGCCACGTTCGACACCCCGGCCGCGCTGAAGGCCACCCAGACCATTCAGAAGTGGGCACAGGCCGGCTACTTCCCGAAGGACGCCAACGCCCTGGACTACGCGGGCATGGTGGGGGAGTTCCAGAAGGGCAACGGCCTGTTCATGTTCAACGGCGACTGGGAGTCGGCCAACCTCGACAAGGCGATGCCCGGCAACGTGGGCTTCTTCCTCTTCCCCACCGAGTCCCCCGGCGGCAAGCACGTGGCGATGTCCGCCCCCAACACCTTCGGTGTCTCCGCCAAGGCCAAGAACCCCGACGCCGCCGCGTTCTTCCTGAACTGGGTGCACACCAACGCCAAGGCTCGGGAAATCTCGGTGACGGTCGGCGGCTCCAGCCCCGGCGGTCCGAGCGACCTGCCGGTGCCGGCCGCGGCCCCGAACACCGTGCTCGCCGAGACCCTCAAGGCGTCGCAGCAGCTCGGCGCGGAGAACGGCGCGGTGGACTTCACCGCCAACGCGACCGGCGGCATCTTCGCCGCCGCGATCACGCCGGAGCTGCAGAAGCTGGTCGCCGGCCAGCAGACGCCCGAGGGGTACGTGAAGGCGGTCCAGGCCGAGTATCAGAAGGAACTGTCCCGATGACGTCTGCCCTCGGCAGCGCACCAACCGGGCGCGACGATCGTCGCGCCCGTCCGACCCCCACGCGGGCTCACCGGTTCCGGTGGGCCCGCGCGGCCGGGACCGGCTGGTTGTACGTCCTGCCCGCCCTGGTGATGTACGCGGTGTTCGTCCTGCGTCCGCTCGTCCTGACGCTGCAGTACTCGCTCTACGACTGGAACGGGATCGGGGTGGCCCGCTGGGTGGGCCTGGACAACTACCTCACCGTCTTCACCGACAGCGACCTGCTGAAAATCATCGGCAACGCGGTCGTCCTGATCGTCTTCTTCAGCTTCGTCCCCGTCGCGCTCGGGCTGTTGGTGGCGAGCATGGTCCGGCGGATCACGACCGGCGCGTTCGGCACGGTCGTCCGGACCATCCTGTTCCTGCCGCAGGTCATCCCCCTGGTGGCGGCGGGCATCGCCTGGAGCTGGTTGCTCTCGTCGAACGGTCTGGTCAACCAGGTGCTGCGCGCGGTCGGGCTGGGTGGCGTCGCCCGCGCGTGGCTCGGCGACTTCGACACGGCGCTGCCCGCCGTGGGTGTCATCGGGGCCTGGGTCCTGCTCGGCCTCTGC
Source organism: Micromonospora sp. NPDC050276 (assembly GCF_044459545.1). Lineage (NCBI taxonomy): Bacteria > Bacillati > Actinomycetota > Actinomycetes > Micromonosporales > Micromonosporaceae > Micromonospora > Micromonospora sp. NPDC050276. The sequence continues at coordinate 76,058 of NZ_JBITJA010000002.1, forward strand.
ACGATTCTGCTGGTCACCGGCATGAGCAAGATCGATCCGGCGCTGTACGAGGCCGCCCGGCTGGACGGTGCCGGGCCGGTACGCGAGTTCCTCGCCGTGACCCTGCCCAGCCTGCGCCAGGAGATCGGGGTCTGCCTCACCGTGACGATCATCGCGGCCCTGGCGAGCTTCGACATCGTCTACATCTCCACCAGTGGTGGCCCCGGTCTCCAGACCACCGTGCCGGGCCTGGAGATCTATCGGCTGGCCTTCTCGCAGCGGCAGGTCGGGCTCGCCTCGGCGCTCGCCGTCGTACTCATGCTGCTGGTGCTGGCGTGTGTCCTGCCGATCCAGCGACTGACCCGAGGGGAGAAGCCGTGAACCTGAGCCGACGCGAACAGGTGACCGGCCGGATCTTCCTGATCGCCCTGATCCTCGTCACCCTGCTGCCGTTCGTGAGCATGCTCTCGGCGGCGTTGCAGCCGCGCGGCACCGTGCCCAACGGCCTTGAGTGGCCGTCCGACCCGCAGTGGGGGAACTTCGCCGACGCCTTCACCGCCGCCAACATGGGCGCCCTGCTGCGCTCCAGTCTGCTCATCGTGGCCGGTGTGGTGCCGGTGTCGGTGCTCATCGCGACCATGGCCGGCTTCGGGCTCGGTCAGCTGCGGGTGCCCGGCGGCCGACTCGTCTTCGGCCTGCTCCTGCTCGGGCTGACCCTGCCCTTCGAGGCCGTCGTCACCCCGCTGTACTACCAGATGCAGGATCTCGGCCTGCTCAACACCCGGTGGGCCATCATCCTGCCGCTGATCGGGCTGTACATGCCGTTCGCGGTGTTCTGGATGCGGGCGCACTTCACCAACGTGCCGGTCGAGCTGTCCGAGGCGGCCCGGGTGGACGGCAGCAGCACGTGGCAGTTGTTCTGGCGGGTCCAGGTGCCGCTCGCCCGGCCGGCGATCGCCTCACTGACGATCCTGATGTTCCTCTGGACGTGGAACCAGTTCCTGCTCGCCATCGTCCTCGTCGACGACGCCACCAAACGCACCATGGCCGGGGCGCTGGGCGCGTTCCAGGGCCAGTGGGGCACCGATCTGGTGCTGCTGTGTGCCGGGTCGCTGCTGATCCTCACGCCCACCCTCATCGTGTTTCTGATCTTCCAGCGACAGTTCATCAAGGCCCTGATCCAGGGGTCAGTGAAGGGGTAGGCAGTGGGCACACAACCGCAGATCCACGGCGACGTCGACGAACGCTACGGGCGCGTCGCCGACGTCTTCCGCGACAACTTCACCTCCCGGGGTGAGGTCGGCGCCGCAGTCACCGTCTACGTGCGGGGCCGCAAGGTCGTCGACCTGTACGGCGGGGTGGCCGACACCCGTACCGGCCGGCCCTGGGGCGTGCACACGCCGGTCGTCGTCTTCTCCTGCACCAAGGGAATCCTGGCGATCTGCGCCTATCTGCTGGTCCAACAGGGTCGGCTCGACCTCGACGCCCCGGTGACGCGCTACTGGCCGGAGTTCGGGCAGCACGGCAAGGCGCAGATGCCGGTGCGTTGGCTGCTCACGCACCAGGCCGGTCTGCCCGCGGTGGACCGGGCCCTGACCCTCGACGAGGTCCTGGCCTGGGACCCGGTCATCAAGGCGATCGAGGCACAGGCCCCGTTGTGGGAGCCGGGCACCGCGCACGGCTACCACTCGATGACCTACGGCTGGCTGGTCGGGGAGGTGATCCACCGCATCACCGGCCAACTACCCGGCGCGTTCTTCGCCGACGCCATCGCGGCACCGCTCGGCCTGCACACCTGGCTCGGGCTGTCCGCCGCCGAGAGTGACACCGTCGCCTGGAACCTGGCGCCGCCGCCGGACCCCGAGCCGTTCGTGGACCCGGTCGCCGAACGGGGCATCACCATGGGGGGCGCCTTCGCCTTCCCCGCCGACGCCGACGGCCTGGTGAGCTTCAACGACCAGACCATCCGGGCGGCCGGCGTTCCCGGCGCGGGCGCGGTGAGCACCGCCGACGGTCTCGCGCGCCTCTACGCGGCCTGCGTATCCGACCTCCGGGGTGGGCCGCTGCTCACACCCGCGTCAGTGGACGACGCGGTCGTCGTACGGTCGCGTGGCCAGCAGCGGCACGGCCCACCGGACACCGGGCAGCGCTGGGGGACCGGCTTCCTGCTGCACTCGCCACCGGCCCGGCCGTTGCTGGGTGAGCGCAGCTTCGGCCACGACGGCGCGGGCGGCAACCTGGCCTTCGCCGACGCCGAGCATCGGGTGGGCTTCGGCTACGTGGTCAACCAGATGCGTGGGATGGGCGACGAGCGCGCCAACCGGCTCACCGCCGCGGTCCGCTCCTGCCTCCAAGCCTGAGGCGGACCGGACCAGTACGGCCTCGGTGATCATGAAGTTATTGCCCTGACACGCCGTGGTCGGTGGCAACAACTTCATGATCACCGGGGCCGGGGCCGGGGCCGGGGCCGGGGCCGGGGCCGGGGCCGGGGCCGGGGCGCGGGCCGGGGCCGGGGCGGGTGGCGGTGGGGCGGGCTGTCCACTGTGGAGGGTGGGTGGTGTTACGGGGATACTTCGGGCACGTTTCATCGATAGTCTTGACAGGCGTTGTTAGCGATAACACGATGGCCTTCACGCCGCTCTCGCGTTTGGAGCTCGCCTTGGTCGTGCCGATCCGCTCGCGTGTCCTGAACTCCGCCCGCACATCTGCTGTGAACAGCCTGAACGCCGCCACCCGCCACGCCGTGCATGCGTTGACCCGGCTGGCGTCCACAGTGCGCTCCCGTCGTTTTCGTCCACTGTGCGCGCTCGCATCCGTCGCCGTCCTCGTCGGTGCGGGCCTGGTGACCGGCCCCGCCGTCGCGCACGGTGCCGACGGGTGGTCGCCCCGGTCGTCGTACACGTCGACCGACACCGGTGCCGGCACCTACTCGGTGCCGCTGCTCAACGCCGACGTGCCGGACATCAGCGTGGAACGCGTACCGGCCGCCGAGAACGACGAGGGTCGCGACGTCTATTACATGATCAGCACGACGATGCACCTGAGCCCGGGCGCGCCGATCATGAAGTCGTACGACCTGGTCAACTGGGAGATCGTCAACTACGTCTTCGACCGGGCGAGCATCGGCGACGCCTTCTCGCTGCGCAACGGCCAGAACTCGTACGGCCAGGGCCAGTGGGCGTCGTCGCTGCGCTACCACGACGGCATGTTCTACGTCGCCTTCAACACCAACAACCTCAACGGGGCGTACCTCTACCGCACCGACGACATCGAGAACGGCACCTGGCAGCGCACCGCGCTCGGTCGTAGCCTGCACGACCCGTCGCTCTTCTTCGACGTCGACGGCACCCCGTACATCTTCTACGGCTCCGGCGGCACCAGCGCCGTACGCCTCAACGCCGACCTGACGGCCATCGCGCAGGACTACCCGAACATCTTCACGGCGAGCAACTACGCCGGGCAGCCGTTCATCGGCGGCCTGTTCGAGGGCGCCCAGTTCTACTACATCGACGGTTGGTACTACGCCGTCATCATCACCTGGCCGTCCGGGCAGGGGCGCCAGGTCGTCATGTTCCGGTCGAAGGACCTGCTCGGCCGCTACACGTCGGCCGGTGGTGTCAACACCTACGAGGCGCGCGGAGTGCTCAACTCCAACGGCTTCGCGCAGGGCAGCCTGGTGCCGATCAGCCGCGCGGGAGGCGGGACCGACTGGTACGGCATGTTCTTCCGGGACACCTTCCCGATCGGCCGGATCCCGGCGCTCATCCCCGCCACCTGGCAGAACGGGTGGCCGACCTTCGGCACAGGCGGGGTCGTGCCGGTCAACGGCCTGTTCGACAAGCCGATCCGGCTCAGCCCGGCCGAGGAGGCGTTCGAGCGGCAGAAGAGCATCGTCGCCTCGGACGACTTCGCCAACGACGCGCCGCACAAGGCGTACCAGGACGAGCAGTGGACCGTGCCGGCACCGCTCGACCCGGCGGAGATTGCCCCCAACGGATCGCGGCTGGATCTGGCGTGGGAGTGGAACCACGGCCCGGACAACCGGTACTGGTCGCTCACCGACCGCGACGGCTGGTTGCGGTTGACCGCCGGCAAGGTCGTCACCGGCCAGTACGTCTACACGAAGCTGTCCAACCGGGCCGAGCTGGCGTGGTTCGAGGAGGCCCGCAACACGCTCTCGCAGCGGACGTTCGGGCCACGGCAGTCGGTGCAGACCCGGATGGACATCTCCGGGATGCGCAACGGCGACGTCGCGGGCCTGGCGGCCTACAACCGTGGGTTCTCCTACGTCGCGGTGAAGCGCGTCGACGGTGCCAACACCCTCGGCGTCGTGAACCGGTCGCAGCCGTTCGCGGTCGACCTCGACCAGTCGACGCTGGAGACGTTCGTGGCGGGCACGACGGTGTCGCTGGGCGCCGCGACCGAGGTGCACGTGAAGGCGGACCTCGACTTCTCCTCGCCGGTCGGCCAACTGTGGACGACGTTCTACTACAGCCTGGACGGGATCCAGTGGACCCGGCTCGGCAACCGGGTCGGCCCGCAGGCGCTCGACGGCAGCCTTGCGCACTTCATGGGCCACCGGGTGGGTCTGTTCAACTACGCGACCCAGGAGAGCGGCGGCCACGTCGACTTCGACGACTACCTGCTCAGTGACGTGTTGACCGCGCAGGGCCGGCCGCTGGACACCACCGCCCTCGACGCGGCCATCGCCCACGCGCAGGCGCTCGACGCGCGCCACTACCCGGCGGACGCCTGGGCCGCGACGCAGTCCGCGCTCGCGGCGGCGACGTCGGCACGGGCCGGCCAGTTCGGCACCCAGAACCAGATCGACGCGCCGGAGCGGGCGCTCAGCTACCAGTTGGCCCGACTCGGAGTGCTGGCGGCGCTGCCCGTGACGGCCACCGCCCAGGTGCGCTGCCTGGGTGGCAAGGCGTACGTGGCGGTGCAGGCGCGCAACGACTCGACCGAGCCGGTCGAGATCACCGTGGAAACCGCGTACGGGAACCGGTCGTTCGCGGCCGTCCCGCCGGGGGCGAGCGTCTACCAGTCGTTCAACACCCGTGCGGCGTCGGTGGCGGCCGGCTCGGCCACCGTCCGGGTCACCGGGACGGTCGCCGGCCGGGACGTGACCACGGTACGCACCGCATCGCACCCCGCCAGCGCCTGCGGCGGATAACCCCACCACGAGCCCTCGGCTCACCGACCAGTACCACCGGCGCCCGGTCGGGCGGCGCGGAGCAGCGGGGCTGTCCCGCGCCGCCGGCCCCGGTCGGACCGGTGGCGACGGTCGGCCCCTGATGTCCGGACCACCCACGGAAGCACACCACCGATCCCCCGTACACCGATGACCGCACGTCAGAGATGAAGGAGGATGTCTCGTGGAACACCGAATGCGACGGGCGACCCGAGGACGGGTCGCGGCGGTCGCCACAGTCGGCCTGATGCTGGCCACCGGATTCGTCACCGGGGCGGCACCCGTCCAGGCCGCCGACACGAATCTCGTCGTCAACGGCGGGTTTGAGGACGGCCTGACCAACTGGTTCGTCAACAACGGAAACGCCGCCGACAGCGCCCAGTTGTCGGCCACCTCGGACGCCTTCTCCGGCGCGAACGCGGCGCTGGTCACCAGCCGTACGACCACCGGATCCGGGCCGATGCAGGACCTCAGCGGCAAGGTGCAGGCGGGTCAGGCGTACACCCTCACGGCCCGCATCAAGTACGAGAACGCGAGCGGACCGGCCACGAAGCAGTTCTTCGCCACCATGCACTACGGCGGTGGCACCTACACCAACCTCGTCAGCGTGACCGCGACGAAGGGCCAGTGGGCGCAGTTCAACGGGACGTTCACGATTCCGGCCGGGCAGAGCGTGTCGACGGCGCGCCTGTTCTTCGAGACCCCCTGGACCAGCACGCCGTCCACGGACCCGGCTCTGCACCTCATGGACTTCAAGCTCGACGACGTGTCGGTGGTCGGCGCCGCGCCGCCCCCACCGGCGTCGAAGACCATCGAGGTGGTCGGCAAACTGCCCGGGGAGCACAACCCGTTGATCGGGCACAAGTTCGGTGCTGACGGTTTCGGCTTCGTGCACGACGGCCGGGTCTACATGTACCTGACCAACGACACTCAGGGGTACGCCCCGAACCCCACCACGGGCGTCTCGCCGGGGATCAACTACGGCGACATCAACCAGATCACGGTGATCTCCTCGGAGGACCTCGTGAACTGGACGGACCACGGTGAGATCCAGGTCGCCGGTCCGAACGGGGTGGCGCCGTTCACCGCCAACTCGTGGGCGCCGGGCATCACCAAGAAGGTGGTGAACGGTGTGGAGAAGTTCTTCCTCTACTACGCCAACGGCGGTGGCTCCAGCAATGTGATCACGGGTGCGTCGCCGCTCGGCCCGTGGACCAGCGAGCGCACCAGCACGCTGATCAATGGCAGCACCCCGGGTGCCGAGGACGTCGCGTGGAAGTTCGACCCGGCTCCGTTCGTGGATGACGACGGCCAGCCGTACCTCTACTTCGGTGGTGGTCCGGCGTCGACGAGCATGCCGCCGGCCGAGCGCTTCAACAACCCGAAGAACCTCCGGGCGATCGAACTCGCCGACACCATGGTGGCGACCGAGGGGACGGCGGCGGTGGTCGACGCCCCGGTCGCCTTCGAAGCGGGTCACGTCTTCAAGCGCGAGGGCAGGTACTACTTCTCGTACTCCTCGCACTTCGGCGGGAACGACTTCGGCGGCAGCCAGCAGCCGCTGCCCGGCTACCCCGGGGGTGGTCAGATCGGCTACATGATCTCCGACGACCCGATGTCGTGGCCGAAGGAGACCTACGCCGGCGTGCTCTTCCCGAACCAGTCGCAGTTCTTCGGGGCCGGCACCGGTGGCAACAACCACCAGTCGGTGTTCGAGTTCGGGGGCAAGTACTACTTCACCTACCACGCCCCGACGCTGAACAAGCGCATCAACGGCAACACCACCCAGGGGTACCGCAGCCCGCACATCCAGGAACTGACGTTCAATCCGGACGGCACGATCCAGCAGGTCGTCGGCACCTACGCCGGCGTGGACCAGGTCCGCGACTTCGACCCGTACCGGGTCTTCGAGGCCGAGACCTTCGGCTGGAGCAAGGGTGTCGCGACCACGAAGGTCGACGGCAGTTCCGCCCAGTTCGGTGGCGCGGCGCCGAACCTGGTGGTCCGCGACATCGACAACGGCGACTGGACGGCGCTGTCGTCGGTGAACTTCGGCGACACCGGCGCGCAGAGCCTGACGGCGCGGGTGCGTGCGCTCGCCGCTGGTGGGCAGGTCCAGGTCCGGTTGGACGACGTCAACGGCCCCGTCGTCGGCACGGTCGCGGTGGACACGCCGGTCGGCCAGTGGGCCGAGGTGACCGCCCAGCTTGCGGGCGTCAGCGGCGTGCACGACGTCTACTTCACCTACACCGGCCCGGCTGGCGTCGACCTCTTCGAGATCGACAACTGGGCCTTCCAGGCGGCCACCGTCGACCTACCGGTCACCGTCACCGCATCCACGCGCTGCGTGGGTGGCAAGGCGTACGTGGCGGTGCAGGCCCGTAACGACCATGACGCGCCGGTGGGAATCACCCTGGAGACGCCGTACGGCGAGCGGTCGTTCGCGGTTGTCGCGCCGGGCGCGAGCGCCTACCAGTCGTTCAACAGCCGGGCCGCGTCCGTGCCGGCGGGTTCGGCGACGGTCCGGGTGACCGGGGCCATCGGCGGGCGGGACGTGACGACCGTCCGCACCGTGCAACACCCCGCCGGCACCTGCGGCGGATAACCCCTTCACGCGGAGAACGGAGATCACATGAACACATACAAACGACGGCAACTGCTCGCGGCCTGTGCGGCCGGCGCCGTCCTGACCGGAGCGGCGGTCCTGCCGTCGCCCGCCCTGGCCGAGCCCGGTGACGACGCCAGCGTGCGGGTCACTGTCGACATCGACGAGATCAGGGAACCGGGCGTGCTCGCCCTGTCGATCGCCGGCGACTCCGTCGCGCTGTCCGAGGACGGCTCGACCCTGCTGGTTCGCCAGTTCGTCGGTACGCTGCCGACGGTGACGGTCACCGACACCCGGGTCGCCGACGAGGTGCCCGACGGCGCCAGCTGGGCGGTGCTCGGCAGCGCGACCGACTTCGCGGGCGCCGCCGGCCAGGCGCCGATCACCGCCGACCACTTCGGCTGGAAGCCACGCCTGCTCGACGGCGGGGAGACCGGCCTGGTCACCGAGGGCGAGGAGGTGGTGACCAGCATGGACGAGCCAACCCAGCCGGGCAACAACGTCGGCCTCGTCGACCAGGAACTGCTGGTCTCGGCCTTCGACTCGGAGGCCGTCGTCAGCGGCTCGTACTCGGTCAACGCCGACCTGTATCTGCGGACCCCCGTGGAGGTCGCCGCCGGCGAGTACAGCTCCACGCTCACGCTGTCACTGTTCGAGTAGTGGCCTGGGCGGGGGCCCGGATTGGGCCCCCGCCCAGCCCCGTGCCGAAGGGCCGCCTCATGACCGTCACCCCGCTGCGCCGGGCGCTCGTCGTCCTCGCCGTCGCGTTCCTCACGGTTGCGTCCGCGCCGACCGCGGCGGCTGCGGAACCGGACCCGAAGGCCCTGACCTGGACGGTCCAACCGGCCACCGCGAACGGCCCGGACCAGCGCCGGTGGATCAACGCCAGCCTCGACCCGGGGCAGGCCGTGACCGAACACCTGGCGGTACGGAACTTCAGTCGCACCGCTGTCGCCTTCTCGCTGAAGGCGGCCGACGGCTACCTCACCGACAAGGGCCGCTTCAACATGCTCTCCTCCGACCGGCCCTCGGTCGACGGCGGCACCTGGATCGACGTGCAGGAGAAGGTCACCGTCGGCCCCAACGAGACGAGGGTGGTGCCGTTCACGATCACGGTGCCCAGAAGCGCCACACCGGGCGACCACCCGGCCGGCATCGCCGCGACCGTCACCAGCACCGGAGGCACGGTCAACGTCGAGAGCCGAGTCGGGTTCCGGGTCATGGTGCGGGTCAACGGCGACGCGCGGGCGGCCCTGGCCGTCCGGGGCCTCGCCGCGACGTACTCGCCGTCGTGGAATCCCTTCGCCGGTGGCACGGTGCGGGTCCGCTACACCGTGGAGAACGACGGCAACGTCTGGGTCAGCGGCACGAGTCGGGTGGCGATGTCCGATCTTCTCGGCCGGACCAGCCACGACGCCACCAGCGCCGTCGAGGAGTTGCTTCCCGGCGGTAGTCGGACGGTGCAGACCCGGGTCGAGGGGGTCTGGGCCCTGGGACGCCTACGGACGACCGTCACCACGTCGCCGGCCCTGCTCGGTGACGGTCCGGCCGGGGCGGACCTCCGACCGGTCTCCGCCACCGTCACCACCTGGATCGTCCCGTGGGCACAGCTCGCACTGCTGGGTCTGCTCGCCGTACTGCTTCTCGGCCTGCGGGCGGCGGCCCGGCACCGCCGGCGTCGGCTGGCCGGGCTGCTCGCCCGCGCCCGGCAGGAGGGCCGGCAGGAGGGCCAGGAGTCCGTGCTCGTCGGGGGTACGCCCGCCGGTGGCGAGCCGGACCCGGGCGACGCGCACCGCTGACCCCACCACGCGACGAGATCGCGCTGCCGGATCGTTCGGCAGGTCCGCGATGCACACCAAACGAATGGAAGGTCGTACGCGAGCTAGTGGAGCGCGCGGGCGGGAACGGCATGGTGTGCCGCTCCCGTCCGCGAACGTCCGTCACGAATCCGTGGACGGCAGGGTGTCCATGAAGGAGCTGACCGAGAAGACCGCTCGCCCCGGTCCGGCGGGACCGTAGCCGGGTGGGCTGGACAGGCCGTGGGCGTCCATGGTCGCCCGGTAGACCTCCAGCAGGCGGACGTGGTATTCGAGCGGCGCACCCTGCGGGTTCGTCCGGCCGAGCGGCGTGGTGGGCTCCGGGCACCAGGTGGTGAACCGGGGCGTGATGCCTCGGGACATGAAGTAGTCGAGCCCCTCGGCGGTGGAGTCGATCGCCTCGTCCACGCTCGTGAAGCCGTGCGGGGCGGCCATCTCGACGCCCGCCACGAAGTTCGGGATCACGTTACGCGGGCCGAACACCTCGGCGGAGTCGAGGATGCGGCGGTGCCACTCCTCCCGGCCGACGTACCGCTCCTTGCCCGGGCAGTACAACTCGAACAGCCGTTTGTCCCACACCTCGTAGTTGGGGTGGTAGATGCGGATCCCGTAGTCGTGGAACCGCTGCACGTCGGCTCGGGGCAGCGCCTGGGCGACGACCTTGCCGATCCACCGCCCCGGGAACCGCTCCTCGATGGCCTGCGCGTACTGCCCGTAGAAGTCCGCCTCGGCCAGCCCGTTGACCTGCGAGGTGATGCTGCCGCCGGTCAGCGTGTACGCCTGCGACGCACGGTCGGTGTCGTACCGGTCGATGATCTCCAGGGCTTCCAGGACCTCGTCCACGGGTTTGACCCCGGTGTAGGGCCGACCAGCCTGCTTGTGCTGCCGCCAGTTGTGGTTGATGTCGCAGTACTGGCACTCCTCCTTGGCGCCGAAGTACTGACAGACCCGGAACGCGGTCAGGTAGATGAGGTATCCCCACTGGATCGTCGGGGCCACCTCCATCACCGACTTGCCGTTGGCGAGCGTGTGGCGGTAGTACGCCGGCATCGGCGGCAGCCCGACCTCGGCGATCGGCCGTCCGTCCAGGAACAGGCGCAGTCGACCGTCGCTGTCGGTGCCGACGCGGTACGGCGAGCTGGGGTTGATGCGGACCGAGACGACGGTACGACGCAGCTCGTACGGGCCCCCGGTGAGCACGATCTCCTCCGGTGGCCGGCGTAGCGCGGCCGTTCCCAGCTCCGGCAGCGTCCGGTGGTCGAAGGAGAAGATGAAGTACGACTTCGGCTTGACGGTGCCGTTCTCGTTGTCGGTCAGTGCCGCGTCGTCGAAGGCGAGTCCGCCGCGGAGCAGGTCCTCTTTGAGGACGGCCTCTCGCGGTACGTGTGGGAAACGGCCCATCAACTCTTCGATGAGGTCGGTGCGCGACGCCATGCGGTTCCTCCCGAACGTGGTACGCCGAACCGGGTGGCCCGCGCCACCCGGTTGCGGCTGGTCAGCTCTGCTTGGTCTCCCAGAAGATCTTCGAGATCTCGTCGATCTTCAGGAGGAGCTGCTCGGCGACCGCCGGGTCCGCGGTTCCCTTCGCGCCGCCGGCACCCGCCAGCTTGGTCGCCTCGTTGAAGAGGCCGTGCAGCTGGGGGTACTTCTCGAAGTGTGGCGCCTTGAAGTAGTCGGTCCACAGCACCCAGAGGTGGTGCTTGACCAGCTCGGCTCGCTGCTCCTTGATGAGCAGGGAACGAGTGCGGAACTCCGGATCGTCGCTGGCCTGGTACTTCTCGGAGATCGCCTTGATCGACTCGGCCTCGATTCGGGCCTGGGCCGGGTCGTAGACGCCGCAGGGCAGGTCGCAGTGGGCGCTCGCGACGGTCCGCGGGCGGAGCAGGCGGGAAAGGTACATCAGAATCCCTTCGACGGTCGTGCTCGGGTGACGTACGTCCGGACGCGGAGGCCCTGACGTGATCATCTAGGGACGCTAGAACCTCAACCGCACTTCATGTCAAGGTCGAGTCGATCACGAGCGCTGTCTCCGGATGAGGGTCAGCAGGGCGGCGTGTGTCTGCTCGTCGGCGGCCACGACGAGACCATTTCCACCGGTGTGCAGCGGTTCGCCGTCGAGCCCGGTGACCACGCAACCGGCTGCTTGGCAGAGAACGACTCGGCCGACGGGACAAGTCGCTCGTCCGTGCCAGCGCAGCGGACGTACGCGGCACTGCCGTCGGTCCAGAACACCTCACCGCTGAACGGGTCCGCCGACGCGGCCACGGCGCTGCCCGCCCCGGTGTGCAGCGCGACGTTGACTGAGACCAGCATGGTGCGGGCGGCGTAGTTCAACGTGCCGCACAGGGGGTCGACCAGCCAGGTGCGTCCGTTGTCGCCCGTGCCCGTGTGCCCGCTCTCCTCACCCAGCACGGCGTCGTGCGGACGCTCCCGGCGCAGGACGTCGAGGATGGCCTTCTCTGCCTCGATGTCGGCGGTGGTGGCGAAGTCGTTTCCGATCTTCCCGAAGCGGGTCAGCGGCGACCCGTATCGAGCGCGGACGACCACGGCTCCCGCCTCCGCAGCCGCGACGGCCAAGGCATGATCTGTTATTGGCACTCGTCACTCCGACAGTTCGGTGATCGTGAACTGACTGACCACCGCCGTCATGATCATCGGGGCGTCACCGTCGCACTGGTTGACCGAGACCGCGACCCACCGACCTTCGGCCGCAGTCGGGCCCCAGACCGTGAGGTCGCCGTAGCAGTCCATGTCGGACAGAGATTGGAACAGCGCCGGCATCGGTGTGCCGGCCTGCTTCCGGAACAGCGGTACCCGCATGGAGACCTTGCGGTGCGGGCCCCACCGGCGGTCCAACTCGCCGACGACGAGGGCCAGGTTCGCCATCGCGGCATCCTCGGCCTCGTTCCACTCGATGCCGTACACACCCGTGAGGTCTTCGCCCTCCCAGATCGGAATGATCCGAAAGCCCGCCCCGCGGGTGCCGGTCCACTCCCCGGACGCCGGAACTCCCTCCCGGACCGGGGCGCCGTCCCTGGGTAGGTCCTCGGCGAGCAACGTCTCGACGTCGGACACCGCCCGACCGGTGTCGAACGCCTGACCGGCCCGGGCCGTCACCGGGCTACTCGGGTCGCCGCTGGTGGCCTGCGCCACATCGTTCGCACGGTGCCTCCCTCGGTCGCCGGCCCCGATCATCGCGCACCGCAGACCGGTCGGGCCAGGGAAGGGCCACCGGTGCGGGTCGTCCGATGCCCTGCCGAGGGGTGGATACAGCGGCGGTAGCTCAGGAAACCGCTGCCCGCACCAGCGCGGTGATCTTCTTCTCCACCGCGGGGCTCCACTTCTGCAGCGCGTACGCCACCGGCCAGAGGTCTCCGTCGTCGAGGTTGGCCGTGTCCTGGAAGCCCAGCGTGGAGTACCGGTAGTTGAACTTCCCGGAGTCCTGGAAGAACACCACGATCTTGCCGTCCTCATTCGCGTAGGAGGGCATCCCGTACCAGGTCTTGGGCGACAGGTCCGGGGCGGCGGCGGTCACTGTCACGTGTACGCGCTCGGCGAGCGCGCGGTCCTCCGGCTCCATCTGCGCGATCCGGTCGAGGACCGCTTGCAGCCCGTCGGCCTTCTTGGCGCCCTTCTTGCCCTCGGCGCGCAGCTCGGCGGCGCGCTCCTTCATCGCGGCGCGCTCCTCGGCGCTGAAGCCGTCGGATGCGGTGGCGGTGGTCTTCGCGGACATGTCCGGTCTCCCTCTCGTCGTCAGGCTGGGCGTGCTGCCGGCTGCCTGGGGAAAGGCTAGGCCGGACCCCGGTCCCGGGGCTTCTCGATTCCTGATCGGTGCGGAGCCCTGTCAGCCGCCCGAATCGTCACGTTTGCTCGGGTACCTGCTCGCTGGCTAGGTTGGCGGCGTTGGCAGGATGACCGTTGCATGGGGGAGAGCAAGCATGAGCCACCACCACCACCGCCGACCGGCTGGCGACGGCGTACTCCGACGCCATCGAGGCCCTCTGTCGGGTGACCCCGAACGGTGGGTACGCCGAACGGGGCACCGCTCGTGCGGCGATCACCCACGCCGGCATCGCGTCGCTCAACGGGGTGCACGACCTGACCACCGACCCGGATCTCGGGTCGCTCGACGGGTTGGCCACCGAGGTCGCCAGGCAGGTCCCGCACTGGTCGATCATGGTTCGGGGCGAGGCCAGCGCCGCGCTCGTCGACCTCGCGGCCCGGCACGGGCTGCGCGAACGCCACACCCTGCCCTTCCTGGCCTGCGCCACGGACGACATCGTGTTCCGGCCTGGCTCGACCCAGCGGACCCCGGTACGCCGGGTTGGCGCCGATGAGAGCGACAGGTACACCGACGCTTTCACCGAGAGCTTCGAGGTCCCCGAAGGCGCCTTCGGCTCGTTGATGGGCGGTGCGGTGCTCGACACCGACGGCATGACCGGCTACCTGGCCGAGGAGTCCGACCGAGCCATCGGCACCGCCCTCGGAATGCGGACCCCCGGCGTGATCGGCGTGTTCAACATCGGCGTCGTACCGTCCGCCCGGGGCCGTGGCCTCGGCCGGACGCTCACCGAAACGGTGCTGCGCGATGGCATCGCGGCCGGCGCGGACGCCGCCTACCTGCAGAGCAGCCCGATGGGCCGGCCGCTGTACGAGTCGATGGGCTTCGTGCTCGTGGAGACCTGGACCATGTTCGCGGCGGGGTGACCGAACTATTCGTGATGGGGGAGACGGCCATGGGCTTCAGTGAGAGCGTGCGTTCGGCCTTCCGGCGGGGCGAGACCAACGCGGTGGTGCGGATGAGCGAGGCCGAGATCGCACGGGCCCAGGCGGCCGGCGACCCGGCAGGTGAGGTGGAGGCCCGGTACAGCCTCGCCCGGGTCGCCATTCGCGGCGGTGATCTGCCGGGCGGGGAAGCCCGGGCGCGGGAGGCCCTGGAGGTGGCGCTGCGCTCCGGCGACCGCAGCCTTGAGGAACGGCCGAGGCACGTGCTGGCCGGCATCGCGCGGATGTCCGGCGACTTGGTTCGTGCTCGGGACCTGTACCGGGAGAGCATCGCGCTCAACGAGACGCTCGGCCAACCCAAGACGGTCAACTCCGAGTATCACAACCTCGCGTTCTGCGAGCTGGGGCTGGGCAACCTCGACGCGGCGCGAACGCTGTTCGCGGAGAACCGCGAGCGGGTGTTCCACAACGGCTGGGACGACTTCGTGCCGTACGTCTGCGTTGCGGGCGCCGCGCTCGCGTCCGCCGAGGGTGACCACCCGCGCGCGGCGCGGATGATCGGTGTCGCGGATGCCGCGTTCGCGGCGCTCGGTCAGGTACCGGACCCGGACGACGCGGCGGACCTCGCCCGGATGCGCGCCGCCGCGATGGAAGCGCTCGGCCCGACCACCTTCGACCAGGAGTACGCCGTAGGCCAACTCCTCGAACCGCGGGCGGCTTTCCGCGCCGGCTGACCCGCGCTGAGTCTGATGGTCCGGGGCGCCGGTGCCGTTCGTGATCGTTCGAGGCCGTTCGGGACAGCACTGTGCGGCTCGAGCAGCGGCAAAACTGTTCTCCAGCCACGGCGGGCGGGCTGTGCGCCCGATCGCCGCCGATGTGCGACGAAGGGGAGCAGTGATGCGCACAAGGATCATGACAATGGTGACGGCCGGACTTCTCGCAATGGGCGCCACTGTCGCGGCAGCCCCGCCGGCGATGGCGGACGAACCGACGTTCTGCGGGAACTGGCTGTCCAATCCCAACCTGGCTAGCAACATCACCGCCGTCTCGGGCACCCAGTACACCATCCCGGGTGCGAACGGCGCGTATATCCGCGTTAACCAGGGCCAGTACTCCGGACGTTGGTTCGCCTGGGCGAAGGTCTACAACCCCGAGTTCAGCGGCCTGGTGGCGCTGATCTGGAGGTACACCCCGAACAACAGCCTCTACCAGTGCGGACGGCGCGACGGCAGCTCCGGCTGGTCCCCCGACTACACCGCCGGGGTTCGGGACACGGAGACCTCGATCGTGCAGGCCAAGTACAGCCGTAACCCGGGGTCCGGCACCGTCTACTACGGCGGCGCGTCCACCTGGAAGTAGTGGTTGGTGGCCTGCCCGGTGCCGTACCGGGCAGGCCACCCCAATCGCGAGGGAGGGGACGATGTCGAGGCTGAGACACCTGGTGGCACTGGCTCTGCCGGCCGTCCTGCTGTTGGGCTGCTCCGCGCCCGAGGCTGAGGTGACGTCCGTGCCGGTGATATCCCATGAGCCCGGAGCGGTCGTGGATCTGAGTCTGCCGTTCGACGCGTACGAGCTCTCGCCGGCGGGTGGCGTCCAGGTATCGCGCGCGCTCTACAGGCTGATGGAGGAGTGCATGGCGGAGTTCGGCCTGCACCTGGACGTGCCGGAGGCAGCACCGCTGAAGTATCCGGTGCACGCGACGCAGCTTTACTGGCAGGGAATGTACGACGTGCGCCAGCACGGCTATGTGGGCCCGCCGGGTTTCGCCGACGAGATGTCGACCGCAGCCCGTCGAGGTAGGAGGCACCTGCTCATCCCAGCCGAGCAGACTTCGGTCTACTTCGGTCAGACCGCTTCGCATGGTGCGCTGGCCGTGCCCACCGGCGGCTGCGACGGTGCCGCCGAGCGTGAGATCAACGGCACCGGAGAGCGACCCATCCTCGCTGCGGTCGATCCTTCCGTAGAGCCACATCTCGCCATCGAATGGCTTGAAGGCCGAGCCGCGGACCGGGCCATGGCCGACCCGCGCTACCAGTCGGTCCTGCGCTCGTGGAGCGAGTGCATGGCCCGGGACGGCCACCGCTACCGCGACCCGGACGCCGCGGCCTCCGACCCACGGTGGAACGCTCGCGGTGCGCAGCCGAGCACGCCGCCGTCCAGCGCGGAGGTCGCCACCGTGGTCGCCGACCGCGCCTGCCGCACCGAGACCAACTTGACCGGCATCCTCAGGTATCTAGTCGCCGAGTTCGAGAACGCGATCCTCGCCGAGCACAGATCCGACATCGAAACCGTGTCGGCACTTCTGCACACGAGAGCCCGTAACGCCGCGCGGGTGTTGGGCACTTCGCCGATCGACTGATTCGGTGAAACGCTGATCGACCACCGTCTTCTCTTGTTCGGTACAGCTCCGTACAGGTTCGTACACCCTGATGTCTTGTTGGAGATTAGTGGTGATGATTGGCTCGCCTCATGCCATCAGGCGGTGGAGGAACCAGCTCTACCACGGCGGGACGTGGCACAACCAGCGTGCGGTTCTGGTTGCACGGCGCGCGGGCTGCTCCGGGTGGTCACCGTGGAGGGCGTTACAACAACTAGTTCTGCGTCAGCGAACGGATCAGCTAACTGAAAGGGATGAACCATGACGCGCACATTGTGGCAACGGGGGGTCGTGGTCGCGGGGGCTTGCGTTCTGGGAGCCGGGGCGTCGCTGGCCGCCGTCCAGCCCGCCCAGGCGGCCTGTAGTTGGACCATCTCGACGCCGGTCAAGAGTTCCGGTAGGGCGGTCACCACGGGCACCACCGCGGGTTGCGCCGCCTCCTCCACCTGGGAGACGCAGCTCTTCGTCTGGAATGGCGCGAGCTGGCAGTTGCTGAACTACTCCACCTTCGGCGGCAACAGGAGCCGCTCCGTCA
Source organism: Micromonospora sp. NPDC050276 (assembly GCF_044459545.1). Lineage (NCBI taxonomy): Bacteria > Bacillati > Actinomycetota > Actinomycetes > Micromonosporales > Micromonosporaceae > Micromonospora > Micromonospora sp. NPDC050276. Next base: position 93,290 of record NZ_JBITJA010000002.1, read on the forward strand.
GTCACACGTGCTCTGGTACGGCCAGCACCACCTTCAAGGGCGCGATCTACAACGCCGCCACCGGCTCGTCCAAGACGTCGACGACCACGTTGGCCTGCGGCGTCTGATCGCGCCGACGAGACAACCGGCACCGCGAGGGTGACTACGCCGCACCGGGCGATGATCGGCAACGGGCTCCTACTGGCCTGAGTCCGAAATCGCCACGACGGTGCGGCTGATCGAGCCAGTTACACTTCTCGCTGTGCCAGATCGAGCACCCGTACCCAGCAGAGCAACCACCCCAGAGGAATATGTGGCAGCGCTCCGCCAGCTGAAAGCATGGTCGGGGCGCTCCTTCCGTGATCTGGCCCGTCTCGCCCGGGACAAAGGGCGGGTGCTGCCCGCGAGCACCCTGGGTTCGGCCCTCACCCGACCAACGCTGCCGTCGATGGACATCGTGATCGCCATCGCAGAGGCGTGTGAGCTGCCGCCGGACGAGGTGGCGGAGTGGGTACGACTGCGTCGGCAACTGGCTCAGCTGGAGGTCGAGGGAGAGCCCACCGCTGACGGTGCCGCTGTCAGCAGGGCGGGCCTCGTCACGCCGTATCTGCTGCCCAGCGGGCCCACCTCCTTCGTGGGGCGCAAGGCGGAACTGGCCAGAGCCGGCCACATCCTGAAGGCCGAGGGGCAGGGCACGCGTACGGTGCTGATCACCGGCCCGGCCGGGGTGGGGAAGACCACCCTCGCCGTCCGGCTGGCACAACAGGCCGTCGAGCACTTCCCGGACGGGCAACTGTTCGCCGATCTGCGGGGCCCGCACCCCCAGTCGGGCGTCTCCTGGCACGTTCTCGGTGTCTTTCTCCGCACCCTCGGCGTCAGCAGCCACTCGGTGCCCGCCGCGCTCGAAGAGCGCATCAACCTCTACCGCAGCCTGCTCGCGCAGCGAAGCGTACTCATCGTTCTCGACAATGCGGCTGCCGACCGCGAGGTCCAGGCGCTCATCGCCTCGGGGCCGAGGACCGCCACCATCGTCACCAGCCGGAGCGTCCTACCCGGTCTGGACGGCTTTCGGGTGCCGCTGAGACTGCTCAGTGAGCCGGAAGCGTTGGAGATGGTCAAACGCATGATCGGTGCGGAGCGGGTCGGTCGGGAACAACCCTCGGCGTTTCAGATCGTCAATCGATGCGACCGCCTTCCACTGGCCGTGTGGATCGCCGGGGCGCGCCTGGCCGCCCGTCCGGACATGCCGCTGGGCGCTCTGGCCAGGGCCCTTGCCGACGAGCATCGGAAGCTTGACGAGCTGACCGTGGGCGACGTGGCGGTACGCGCCAGCATCGAGCTGACGTATGGGGCACTGTCCAGAGACCAGCAGGAGGCACTGTCCTATCTGGCACAGATCAACACAGTCGACTTCGCCCCGTGGGCTCTCGCGGCGCTGATGGACACCTCGCCCGCTGACGCGACGAAGCTTCTCGACGACCTGGTGGAGTTGCACCTGCTGTTGGTGCACTACACCGACAACGCGGTACCGCGTTACCAGATGCACGACCTGGTCGCGGCGTTCTCACGGGACAAGGCTGCGCAGATCCTCACGCCGGCGCAGACCGAGCGGGCGAGGCTGCGGATGCTCGGCGGCGCGTTGAGTCTCGCGTGCGCCGCGGGCATCCGTATCAACACGGACTTCGACGAGGTGCCGTTCGCTGCCCCGCCCTGGTCGTTCAGCGTGCAGACGCGAGACGCGGTCCTGGACGATCCGCTCGCCTGGTTCAAGGACGAGTACGGATTCCTCAAGACGCTCGCCGAGGACATGCTCTCGTCCGTGCCGCTTCCCGCGGCTGGCCTGATCGTGGCCCTCGCGCCATTCATGCAACTGTCGGGCTACTTCGACGACTGGTTGCACCTGCACACCCGCGCGATGGGTTCGGTGGCCGATGGTCCAGTCGGGGCCAGCCTGCGGCGGAACCTGGGTGAACTGTCGACCATTGTGGACGACTACCCGGCCGCGGAACACCATTACCGCGCGGCGATCGCGATGCTTGATCCCGCCGACGAGGCGCGCATCGCCAGTACCTCGGCCGGGCTCGGCTACCTCTACCGGCTGCAGAGCAGGTACGCCGAAGCGGAGGAGCTTTTCGCCAGGGCCATCGACCTCGCGCGCGCTGCTGGCAACGACAACTGCCTGATCTACGCGACGACCGGCCTCGGTGTCACGCTGATGGAGCAGGGCCGCCACGACGAAGCGGTGGCGGTGTTCGACGAGAGCCTGCGGCGCAGCGAGGCCATCGGCTACCTGCCGGGGCAAGCGCAGGCCTGGCGCTGCCTCGGGCAGATCAGCCGGCTGCGCGCCGACTACGCCGCGGCGGAGCGGCATTACCGCACCGCCGAGCGGATCAGCCTGTCGCTGGGCGACCAGTTGACCGCGACTCACGCCAGGTGCTGGCTCGGTGATGTCCTCGTCAAACAGGGCAAGGAGGCCGAGGGCCGGCGCGTTCTGGCCGAATGTCTCTGGGTTTACCGTGCCGCGGCGAACCGCTGGGGAGAGGCGGCCGCGTTGCACTGCCTGGCCGAAGCCCAGTTGTCGGCCGGGAGACCGGATCTCGCCCAACGCCGTGCCCAGGTGGCGGTCGCCATCTGGACCGAGGTGCACTCGCCCTACTGGCTGGCCACGGCCAAGGCCACCCTCAGCCGGGCGCGGCAGAGCCGGGACCAGGCTGACCGGGTGAGCGGTTGAGATCGGGACGCCCTAGGCGCCGGGTCAGGTCGAGGCTCGGGCAGCGGTGATGGTCCGTCCACGCTCCGACTCCGGGAAGCGGTCGAGCATGGCGCGTACCTCGTCGGCGCTGACGTTGGCACCGAACAACTCGCTGCCCGGTTCGAGCCGTACCCCCTCGGCCAGCGGGCCGGCGACGACCGGATCGAAGCCGAGCGCGTTCACGAGGGCCGCGACCTCGGTGAGGTCAGTGGTGTCGTCGCCGGCGATCGCGATGGCCTTACGGCCGGTCGTCCCCGCCGGCCGGGCCTCGTCCTCCAGATCGTGATAGCCCATGTGGTTGAACGCCTTGACGACGCGCGAGCCGGGCAGGAACGCCTGGACGATCTCGCTCGACGAGGTACGCGGGTCGGTGAGGTCCTCGCGGATGCCGTCGATCTCCCACCAGTAGTTCATGGCATCGACGACGAGCTTGCCCCGCAACGCCTCGACGGGAATGCTGCGGTACTTGCCCAGCGGCAGGGCGAGGATGACGATGTCGGCGTCGGTCGCCGCGTCGATCGCCGTGGTGGCCTCGGCTCCCGGGGCGAGGACCTCGACGGTGAGGGCGATCTTCGCCGGGTCGCCGGAGCCGGCGACCCGTACCCGGTAGCCGGCGGCGACGGCGAGCCGGGCGAGCACTGTGCCCACCTTGCCGGCCCCGAGGATGCCGAGCGTCGCCGGCCGGCTCCGATCGTTGTTGTTCATGTCGTCCTTTCGCTGGGCAGTGCCGGTCAGGCCAGCAGGTCGCGGACCATGGGGATCACCTTTGAGCCGTACAGCTCCACGGCGCGCATCCGGGCGCTCGCTGGTTGCGCTCCGGCCGAGTAGATGAGGTCGAACCGGCCGACGCCCAGGCTGCGGATCGCGCGGGCCATCCGGCGGGCCACGGTCTCCGGTGAGCCGATGTAGAGGGAGCCGTTCTCCACCTCGGAGTCGAACTCCTGCCGGCGGATCGGCGGCCAGCCGCGCAGTTTGCCGATTCGGTTGCGCATGATCCGGTAGTGCGGCCAGTAAATTTCCTTGGCCTCCTCGTCGGTGTCGGCGATGAAGCCGGGTGAGTGCATCCCGACCGGGTGCGCGGTCGTGCCGAGCTGGTCGGCCGCCCGCCGGTACAGGTCGATGTAGGGTGCGAAGCGCTCGGGTGCGCCGCCGATGATGGCGAGCATGAGCGGAAGCCCGTACTGGGCGGTGCGGACGACCGACTGCGGCGAGCCACCGACGCCGACCCAGGTGTCCAGGTGACCCGACTCGGTCTTCGGGAAGACGTCGGCGTTCTCCAGCGGGGCGCGCAGGGTGCCGCTCCAGGTGACCGGCTTCTCGTCCAGCAACTTCACGAACAGTTCGATCTTCTCCTCGAACAGCGTGTCGTAGTCGCGCAGGTCGTACCCGAAGAGCGGGAACGACTCGGTGAACGAGCCGCGACCGAGGATGACCTCGGCCCGGCCGTTCGACAGCGCGTCGACCGTGGCGAAGCGCTGGAACACCCGGACCGGGTCGTCCGAACTCAGCACGGTCACGCCGGAGGCCAGCCGGATCCGCGAGGTACGGGTGGCGATTCCGGCCAGCACCGTCTCGGGCGTCGAGACCGAGTACTCCGGCCGGTGGTGCTCGCCCAGGGCGATGACGTCGACGCCGAGTTGGTCGGCGAGTACCGCCTCGTCGACGACCTGCCGGATCGCCGCGGCGTGGGAGACGAGCTTGCCGGAGTCGTCCTGCGGTACGTCGCCGAACGTGTCGAGGCCGAACAGAAGGTCAGACATTGGTGTGCTCCTTTGCCAGCAACTCGCGAACCCGCGGCGCTACCTCGCTGCCGAGCAGTTCGATGGTGCGCGCGCGTGCGTCGCGGGGGAGGTGCATGATGTCGTATTTCAGGTCGAAGCGGCTCAGCCGCAGGTCGCGAGCGACCTTGGTGATCTTCTGCCGTACGGTCTCGGCGTCGCTCAGGACCCGGTCGCCATCGGTGGCCACCTCCCCGAACGAGTTGAGCCCCAGCTCGAAGTCTGCAGCTGCCATCGTCTCCTCCTCGGTGCAATCCGCCGGCGCCCACGGAAGCGGACCTACCGGTTGACGTGTCAATAATGCTAACTTGGCAATTGACACGTCAATTCCAGGAGAGTGAGATGACGGAGGCCACACCCGCCCGCCGGGGAGGGCGTCAACTCCCCACCGCCGACGAGCTGCGGATCTGGCGGGACTTCATCGAGACGACGGCCGCACTCGGCTCTCGGCTCGAGTCCCGCCTGCAGGCCGATTCCTCGCTCTCGACCGGGGACTACGCCGTTCTCCTCGCCCTCAGCGAGGCGCAGGGCCAGACGATGCGGTCGTCCGAGCTCGCTTCGCACATCGGCTGGGAGCGGAGCCGGCTCTCCCACCATCTGGGGCGGATGGAGCGGCGCGGCCTGATCCGCCGCCAGGAGTGCGCGACCGTCCCCCGTGGGGCGGAGGTGTTGCTCACGGCGGCCGGAGCCGAGGCGTTCGGAAAGGCCACCTTTCCGCACCTGCGCGCCATTCGTGAACTCTTCGTCGACGCCCTCACCCCGGACCAGATCGTCGCGGCGGGCGAGATCGCCGCGGCACTGCGAGCGCACCTCGACGTCCCGCGCGCGGAGTGAGGCACCGCCCCGCCGCCCCGCCGACAGCACATCTATGACTGCGAGTGTGCAGGCGATTGCCGAGAGCTACATCCGGGTGGTCCAATCCTCCAGAAAGCCGCCACTCCGCCGGTCCGACGGATGGCGACGGCTGCTCCGCCCGGGAGGTACGCCCATGACCGAGACCGCCACCGCAGCGGCCAACCGCCTCGCACCAGGTACGTCTCACCGCGGGCGCACGGAGTCGGTGCTGCCCGAACTGCGGGAGATGTGGTGGGAAACGGGAGTGCGGGCGCGCGCGGAGGCCGGCGTCTTCGCCGTCTTCGCGGAGCTGCCCAGGCTCGTCTGGACCGCCCTGGGCATCAGTTGGCACGCGGACCGACTCCGTACCGGTGTGGTGGCCGTGGCGACGGTCGGCGCGGGGATGATGGCGGCCTTCGGCCTGTTGGCCACCCAGCGGGTGTTGGTGGAGCTGTTCGCCGGCGGGCCGACCGCGGACAAGGTGCGGGCCGCGCTGCCCGCGCTGGCCGTGCTGGCCGCGACGGTCGCGCTCCGCGCGGGGATGGGCATCGCCACCGGGTACGCGCAGAACGGGTTGACGCCTCGGGTGAGCCGCGAGGTGGAGCGGGGACTGTTCGAAGTGTCGACCGCGGTGCGGTTGGAGGCGTTCGACGCCGACGCGTTCGCGGATGACATGGAACGCGCCTCCCGAGGCACCGAGTCGACGATCGGGCTGGTGCAGGCGTCGATGAACCTGCTCGCCGGGCTGGCCGGGCTGCTCGCCGTGGCGGCCGCGGTGATCATCATCCACCCGCTGCTGTTACTGGCGCTGCTGGTCGCCACCGTGCCCACCGCGTGGGCGTCGTTGCGGGCCGGGCATCTGCGCTACCAGACGTACACCGCCGGATCGGTGCGCCGGCGTCGACTGTGGCTGCTGCACAAACTGATGGCCGAACGTGCCTCGGCCCCGGAACTGCGCTCGTACGGGCTGCGCCGGTTCCTGCTCGACCAGTACGACCGGGTGATGCGGGTGGAGACCGACATCCAGCTCGCCCTGGCCCGGCGGGTCACCACGACCACCACGGTTGGGGCGATCATCGGTGGCGTCGCCACCGGCACCGTCTACGCCCTGCTCGGGTTACTGCTCCTCAATGGGCAGATCCCGCTCGCCGCGGCGGCGACCTGCGTCATCGCGGTGCAGTCCGCGCAACGCTCCCTGGCCATCGCCACCTTCCAGGTCGACCACGTCTACACCGAGGGGCAGCACTTCGGTGACTACACCGGCTTCATGACCCGGGCCGGCGCCTATCTCCCGGACGGCACGGGACCCGTGGCGGCGGCCGAGCCCGAACGGCTGCGGGAGTTGGCCGTCAACGAGGTCAGTCTGCGCTATCCCGATCGGGACACCCCGGCCGTCGACGGCGTTACGTTGACGATCACCGCCGGGCAGACGGTCGCGTTCGTCGGGGAGAACGGCTCGGGCAAGACGACCCTCGCCGCGATGATCGCCAGCCTCCGCGCCCCCACCGAGGGCAGTATCGAATGGAACGGCCGACCACTGTCCGACTGGGATGTGCACGGGTTGCGGGCCCGCATCGCGGTGGTGACGCAGGAATACCACAAATGGCCGTTCACCGCGGCCACGAACATCGCCATCGGCGACGTCGACAGCGAACCCCGGCAGGATCGCATCGAGGCCGCCGCCGGCCGCGCGGTCGCCCACGACATGATCAACGAGCTTCCCCACGGGTACGAGACGCTGCTCGACCGGACCTTCGCGCGAGGCCAGGACCTCTCCGGTGGGCAGTGGCAGCGCATCACCGCGGCCCGTGGCTTCCTGCGCGACGCCGAGCTGCTGATCATGGACGAGCCGTCGTCCGCACTCGACCCCCGCGCCGAGGACGCCCTGTTCCAGGCCATTCGGGACCGGAGAGGTCGGGCCACCACGATCCTCATCACGCACCGGCTCGCGAACGTCCGGCACGCCGACCGGATCTTCGTCCTGCACCACGGCCGGCTGGTCGAAGCCGGCACGCACGCCGACCTCGTCGCCACCGGCGGCCGGTACGCCGAACTGTTCGCCCTCCAGGCTGCCGGCTACGACGCGAACCTGACGGCGAGCCAGCGGCACCGCCCGATCTCCCACTGACTCGCACCGCCCCGGGCAGCCTGCCCGTCAGACCTTCTCCCGCTCACCAGCGGAGGGCTAGGCTTCGGCGCATGTCAGGGTGGCGGGGCCGGACGGCGAACGTGGCCCTGGCGCTCGCCGTTGGCCTGGTCGCCGTCGTCGGCCTGGTGGTGCAGTCACGCGGCATCGACACCGCCGCCGAATGGGCCGCGCTGCTGGCGGTGCTGCTCTCCGCCAGCGCGCTGTACGTCCGTCGCCGCTACCCGGTGCCGGTGGGCGTCGTGGCGCTGGCTGCCGTCGGTGCGTACGGGGCGTTGCTGCACCGGCCCGGTCCCATCATGCTGGTGTTCGTCGTGGCGCTCTACACCGTTGTCGACGAGGGACATCTCACGGTCGCCATCGGGCTCGGTCTCGCCTCGGTGATCGCCTTCGCCATGGCGGACAGTTACAACCGGTCCCCGAACACCATGAACGGGGCGACGCTGCTGCACGCCGGTTGGCTCGTCGCGGTCATCGTCGGCGTGACCCGCAACCGCCGCGCCTACCTCGCCGAGGCGCAGGCCCGAGCGGTCGTCGCCGAGCAGCGGCTGGAGGAGGAGGCTCGGCGCCGGGCCACCGAGGAGCGGCTGCGCATCGCCCGGGAGTTGCACGACGTGCTCGGCCACCACCTGTCACTGATCAATGTGCAGGCCAGCGCCGCGTTGCACCGACCGGATCCGGTCCGCACCGGGCAGGCGCTCACCGCGATCAAGCAGGCCAGCAAGGAGACGTTGAGTGAGTTGCGCGCGACGCTGGGCGCACTGCGGCAGGAGGGCGCCCCGGCGGTCGTGCCCGCACCCGGTCTGACCCGCCTCGACGACCTCATCAGGACGGCTGGTCGGCCAGAGTTGGAGATCCGCACCGAGTTGGCCGAGACCCGGTCGCTGCCGCCGGAGGTCGACCTGGCGGTGTATCGGATCGTCCAGGAGGCGCTCACCAACGTCGCGCGGCACGCGAGCGCCACCGCCGCGGTGGTCCGGGTCCGGCCCGATCACGACGACGTGATCGTGGAGGTCGAGGACGACGGCACCGGCCAACCGGGTACGCCCGGCAGCGGCATCCGCGGAATGCGTGACCGGGCACTGGCACTCGGCGGTTCGCTGACCACGGGCTCGCAGCCGGACGGCGGCTTCCGGGTCCACGCCCGTCTGCCGATGCGGCCCCGCCCGGCACCGAAGGGAGAGCAGACGTGATCCGGCTGCTGCTCGTCGACGACCAGACCCTGGTACGCGCCGGCTTCCGGTCCATCCTCGATGGTGAAGACGGCATCGAGGTGGTGGGCGAGGCCGCGGACGGGATCGAGGCGGTGCGGCTGGCCCGGCAACTGCGACCGGATGTCGTCCTGATGGACATCCGGATGCCCGGGCTGGACGGCCTGGCTGCCACGGGTGAGATCGTCGCGAGGTCCGATGCTCGCGTCATCATTCTGACCACGTTCGACCTGGACGACTACGTCTACGGCGCGCTGCGGGCCGGTGCCAGCGGCTTCCTGGTCAAGGACACCGAGCCTGCGGAGTTGATCCACGGCGTGCGGGTGGTGGCCCGGGGCGACGCGCTGATCGCGCCGTCGATCACCCGCCGGCTGATCGCCGAGTTCGCGGCCCGGGCCACGCACCCCGACCCTGGGCCGCGACTGGGCGTGCTCACCGAGCGGGAGCGTGAGGTGCTGACGTTGGTCGCCGCCGGGCTCTCCAACGACGAGATCGCGGCGCGGTTGGTGCTGAGCCCGGCCACCGCCAAGACCCATGTCAGCCGGATCATGACCAAGGCGGGTGCCCGAGACCGAGCCCAGTTGGTGATCCTCGCCTATGAGTCCGGCCTGACCGTGCCTGGTTGGCTCGCCCGCTCCTGACGACGGCCTCCGGCGGGCCGGCAGAGCCACCACCGGGACACCGCCCCGCGTCCTGACCGGTCAGCTGGTCAGCCGAGGGGTACGGCGGGCGCGGACCAGGGCCAGCCCGCCGAGGACCACGCCGACCAGTCCAACCGCCAGGGCAACGAATGCCCCGCCCCGCCCGTTACCCGTGCCGATACCACTGTCGGAGGTGGCCACCACCAGCCCACCGAGCCCGATGCTGATCAACCCCGCCGCCAGGGCCAGGACGCCCCCGAGGTTTCCGGAGCCGGTACCGATGCGACTGGTGGGGCGGGCCAGAGCCAGCCCTCCGATGACGGCGCCGACCAGCCCGAGCAGGACGGCCACACTGGCACCTAAACGCCCGGAGCTCATGGAGAGAGCAGTGGCGGCGGTCGGCTGGACCGAAACGTGCGCGGCTGCCGGTGCGGCTAGCGCGATCCCCCCGAGCGGGGCGGTTACGGCGGTGGCGAGCAGGTGACGAACGGACATCGTGGATCCCCTCGGTCGCATGACAGGTACACGCGGCAGCCTAGGTATCGGACCGGGCGTGAGTCGTCATGCCGGAGTTGCCGATGGGCCTACCACCCGGGATGTACGCGGTCGGCACGTCGTAACGCCGCGGTTGTCTCCCTCGGATCCGCTGGGCGACCAGGTCACGGGTTGCGCCATCAGGCCAGGGTGTCGCCATCCGATCTGGGCTCCAGCACCACCACTGTGGTCTCGGACCGCCGCCGCGCCGCGTGGGCCTCGAAGTTCGTGTCTGCCGCGCGCCAGAGCGGCCACAGTCGCGACCGCTCGTCGGCGGTGGCGGCCCGACCGCGGACCAGCCGCCGCCCCTCGGCCAGTTCGACGGACGCATCCGGGCGGGCCTGAAGGTTGAGCCACCAGGCGGGGGCGCCCTCACCCCACCCGTTCATCGCCACCCCGACCAGGTTCGGGCCATCCTCGAAGTACGCGATGATGACGCTGCGCTGCTGACCGGTGCGCCGCCCGACCGTGGTCAGCCGCAGCGTGCCCCAGCGGTTCTCGCGCGGTCGCCACAGCCCGACCCGGCGGCCGGTGACCCGGTACAGGCCCCGGTGCACCACCCAGGCCAGACGGATGAACCAACGCGGCGGAAGCCACGGCGTCTTCGTTACCTGACCGTCCGACATGACGAACCTCCCCTGACGACGAATGTTGATGGGCTGGCATCACCTGTGACGTGCGGCGTACGCCGCGAAGTGGTCGGCCCAACGCCGCGTCACGTCCTCGGCGGGTTCGAGCCACTGGGTTGGCTGGGCGGGCAGTGGCAGGCCGACCGACTCCAGGTAACACTCGACCGGGATCATCGAGCGGCTCCGCGATGTCAGCAGGCTGAGCTCGTCTCGTAGTCGCTCCAGCCGGTCGCGGGCGCCGACGATCAGTGCGGTGCAGCATTCGGCGAGTGCGTAGCGGTATCCGATCTCGCCCATCGACGCCTCGTCCAGGGTCCGTAGCCGGTCGATGGCCAGCGCGATCTCCGTCGGGTCCGAGCGCCCGAGCAGGACCGTGGTCAGCAGCGCGGAGCGGGTCGCGACCAGGTGGCCGGAGAGGTCGGCCTGATCGGCGAAGGCGAGCATCTCGTCGGCGCTCACCTCGCCGCGGAAGAACGCCCGCCGCATCAGCAGTGTGCCGACCTCTTCCAGATACTCCCGCTGGCGTCCGGCCCCACGCAGCTGTGCCATCTTGTCGGCGATCTCGGCGAAGTAGCGCTCCGGTCGACCGTGTGCGTACTCCGCCACCCGCGTGATGAAGTTCTGCACGGGGAGCCCCTGCGCGGCCTGGTCGGCATCCCTGAACCGCCGGGCCAGGCTCAGCACCTGGGGGCGCTGCCCCCGGTGCAGTGGCGTGGGTTTGGCGGCGACCAGCTCGTCGAAGACGGTGAGCGCCTCGTCCCAGCGCTGGCGCAACCGCAGGGTGTAGCCGAGGTGGCGGCCCGCGGCTGCCCGGAGGGGATGATCGGAGTCGAAGATCTCGCGGAGCAGGCTCAGTCGCTCGTCCATCGGTGTCTCGATGGACTTGGCCGCGATGAAGTTCAGCACCAGGCGGCCGTACTCGGTGCGGCTCGATGCCGGCACCCGGGACCGTAGGCCCTGCACCGACGGGCTGAACACGATGGCGCGTGACAGCCAGTCCGCGTAGTTCTCGCTCGGGGCTGGCTCCAGCGTCGTGCTCTGCTCGCACACCAGCACGATGGCCACCCCGATCAGGTCCAGGACCTCGCGATTGTCCTCGCGCTCCTTGGCGTCGTCATGCAGACGTCGGACTGCCGCGGCGGCCCGACCAGCGGCCAGCTCCCAGTCGCGCTCGGCCCAGCCGCCGGCGATCTGGTGGTCGGTTCGGCGGATCGCCTCCCGCACGGCGTCGTGGATCCGGTACGGGAAGCGGTCGCCGTGGTGGTGGTCGATCATCGGACGCCGAACGGCCCGCTCGGCGCACCCGTGGTCGACGTCCGCCGCGGCGGCCATCAGGTGGGTGTCGAAGACCCGGAACAGGCACGCCGCCCGGATCGCCCGTTGCTCGTCGGCCGGGACGTCGTCGAGGATGCGCATCACCAGCGAACCGAGGGAGCCGGTGACGTCCGGGGCCTTCACCTGGCGGCCAACCCCGGCATCCTTGATCGAGATGGCGACCTGTCGGGCCAGTTCCAGATACTGCGGCAGCCCGGCCGAGGCTCGGACCAGGTGTTCGACGACGTCATCGCTCATCGGCAGGTCGAGCTGGGCGCGTCCACGCCGAATCAGCGCCCGGGTGTCCGAGGGGGAGAGGTTGCCCACGAGATGCTGCCGAGGGTTGTCCGCAGCGCCCGGCACGAGCCCTGGCCAGGTCCACGGGCCGCGGTACGGAAGGCCGACCCGGGCCTCGTCGTACCAGTCCAGCAGATCGCGCCCGATCAGCACGAACAACACGTTCGGCATGCCGTGGATCAGCCGGTTGAGGTGTCCCTCCGAGACCCGTCGCGGGTCCAGGGCGAGCCGCTCGGTCGTGTCGACGAACACCGCCAGCAGAGGCGACGGAGCCATCTGGGCCAGCTCCCACGACAGAGCTGCGGCGAGCTCGCAGGCCAGGGCGGGTCGAGGCTCGGTGGGGCTCGGTTCGTCGGCGCAACGGAGCAGGAAATCCGCGAAGCCCGGAAACGCGTCGACGGCGAGTCGCAGGTCACGCCGGCGCCGGAGTTCGCCGACCACCTTTCGGACCCCACGCACCCCGAGCGAGGCGGCCGTGCCACCGGCGAGGTCCGCCAGCGAACCGAGGTCCTTGAGCACCTCGCCCACCGTCTCCGCCACGGAGTTCTCAAGCTCGTCCCGCCCCCGGAAGCGTGGCAGCGACTCGCCGGGACGCAGGGCCGACCAGTAGGCCGCGAACGCCAGATCGAACAGGGGCCAACGGCGCCGGATGCTGGCCGCACCGGCCCGCAACGCGAGCAGTGCGGCCGGAGGATCCATGCGGCCGGCCGAGCCGTGCAGGTCGATGCGGGCAGTCGCGTCGACGTTGGTGGCCGGAGCTGGCCCCCAGCCGTTGACCAGCGGAAGATCGTGACGAACCCAGGCCTGCAACCGTTCGGAGAGAGCGGTCTTGCCGATGCCACCCAGGCCGTAGAAGGTCAACACGTTGTGGCGGGCGACCCCGACCTCGTCGTCGCTGTCGAGCAGCTGGCGAAAACGGCTCAGCGTCGACTTGAACGCCTGGGATTCGGTCTCCCGGTCGGTGAACAGCTCGCCGGCATGCGGTGGGCCGTCGCGGTGCGTGCCGCTGCCCGGGGGAGAAACCTTCATCAGCTGCCACATCCAGGTCGGTCGCGCACTGTGGATCGTGAACCCAGTCTCCGGGCACGATCGCGGAACGCATCCCGTTGTCCATGATCCGACCTTGGAGCGAGCCGTTCGGCTGATCGGCGTTGCGACTACCGTTGCCAGGCGTCGATGGTGCGTACGCCGTCACGGAGCACCCAGTCGAGGATGGCCGCGTTGCCGCTGGTGCCCTCCCACCCCTGGTCGTCGAAGACCGTCGGGGCAGTTCCCTGCGTCGAGTGGCCTGAAACGACCGCGCACAGCCCGCGTCTCCGCCGCCGACAGGCCCGCCGTGGGCGGCGCGTCCGACTGAGATCGGAGCGGCCGAGTCAGCGTCCCGCCGGTCAGCGGACCCTCTTCGTCGCCCGCTTCCGGGGCGGCGTCAACAGGTCGGCGATCTGCGCGATCGCGGCGGGCACCAGGCGGTAGTACGCCCAGACGCCGCGCTTGTCGCGTTCGAGCAGACCGGCCTCGGTGAGGATCCGAAGGTGATGACTCACGGTCGGCTGGGAGAGATTGAGCGCCGAGGTGAGGTCACTCACGGACGCCTCACCTTCGGGCGCGGACTGGATCAGGCTGAGCAGTCGGAGTCGCGCTGGATCGGCGAAGGCCTTCAGCACCCCCGCTAGCCGCTCGGCATCGGCCCGCTTGATGGGATCGCCGGTGAGCGGCGAGATCGCAGGCATGGCAGTTTTCGCAGTTCCCACGCCTGCCATAGTGACACCAACACCATCAATAAACCGGCAGAACCGGCACCAGTCCTCCGATGGCGTCCGGATGGCCGACCGGAACGACCGAACGTGAGCCGAACGTCGACGTCCGTGGTGGCGCTCGGGCCGTGTGGAGCTTCCGCGAAGCTCCACACGGCCCTACGGCGTCGTGCGCGTCAGCGGCGGGGTTTGGGTGCGATGCGGGGGAGGACGTACGGCGGCCCAGCGAAGATCAGGTCGGACTTCAGCTCCTGGTACGCCCGCTTGGGCTGGTAGTTCTCGTCGTAGATGGTGGCCAGGCCCTCCGGCGGGTCGTCGAACCAGCCCGGCACCCAGGAATGGTTGTCACTGAAACCCCAGACCGTGTACGACAGGCAGCTCCGCACGGCGAGGCACGCCTTCATCAGCACGCTGAAGTTGGCGGCCGACGCCTGTAGCCGGGGATTGATCTCCTCCGAGTTGCCCGCCTGGACGGCCTCCGTCAGCTGGCTGCGGACGTCGACCTCGGTGAACGCGGTCGCGACACCGAGCCCGCTGAACTTCTTCAGCGCGGCGGTCACCTGGAGGGTGTCGAAGTTGCCGTACTGGGTGCCCAGGTGGCCCTGCGAGCCGACACCGTCGATCGGGACACCCTGGGCGCGCAGGCTCTTGGTCATGTCGTAGACGAACTGGGTCTTGTCGTCCGCCGGATTGCCGGAGCCGAACGCCTCGATGTTGTAGTCGTTGTAGAACAGCAGGGCCTTGGGGTCGGCGGCCCGCGCCCAGCGGAACGCGTCGGCGATGTAGCCGGGGCCGAGGTTCTGTGCCCAGAAGCCCTTGTAGTGCAGGGTCGACGGGGTGTCCCACGGGTCGCTGACCGCCTCGTTGACCACGTCCCACTGCCAGATCTTGCCCTTGTAGCGGTTGACCACGGTGGTGATGTGCTTGCGCAGCAGCTCGCGCAACTCCTGCTTGCTGATGGAGCCGTCTGCGACGCCACTGGTCAGCCAGGCGGGCAGCTGGTTGTGCCAGACCAGCACGTGGCCACGCACGCTCTGCCGGTTGCGCTTGGCGAAGTCGACGAGTTGGTCGGCCGGCGCCCAGTTGTAGGTGCCGCGGGTGGGCTCCAGGCTCTCCCACTTCATCACGTTCTCGGCGGTGACCGAGGCGAACTCGGTGGAGGCCAGCTTGCGGTACTGCGGGTCGGCGGCGTCGTTGAGGGCGTCCATGTTCACCGCGGTGCCGACGTGCAGTCCGTGGCGCAGGCCGAGGGCGGCGAGGGTCTGCGCCGTGGGGTCGTACGGCCGGCTCGCGGTCGCCGGCACCGTGTTCAGCGCCGCGACGGTCGCGACGGCGACCAGGCCGACGGTCGACCACTGTCTTAACCTCATGTGCCTTCCTCTCCGAACGATCAATAGATAGATGTCGATCTAGAAGGTCAGGGTTCGGTGCTACTGACCGGGACGTGGCTGCGTGACGCCGGTAGTTCCGGCCGGAAATCGGAAACCCGCTCGAAACGTTAGGCCGGTCGATGTCTGGGCGTCAACGCCGAAAACTTCCGGAAATTGGTCGGATGAGCTGCCCGGTCCTCGGTGGCTTGCAGCCGAAACTTCCGGCGACCGGCGACCGGCGACCGGCGACCGGCGACCGGCGACGGGGCGCAGGCGCGGGGTTGCCGCGGCAGGATGCGCCGGCCCACGGTGACGTCACCCCGGAGCGCGCGGCAGCGGGCGTCGTCGACGCGGTGACCGACGACGCCCGGTGTCGCTACGGGGACTGCTGCGGGCCGGTCAGCGCAGGCCGGCGAAGAGGTCGTCCTCGGGGGTCGGCGCGCCGGTCCGGTCCCGGACCCGCAGGAAGGTCTCCACACCCATCAGCTCGGTGAACCGCTCCTGGCCCAGTTGCAGGAAGAAAATGTTCTCGGTCTGGCTGGCGTGCGTGGCCAGCGCGCCGAACTTCTGGGCGCCGTACTTGCTCGTGTCGACCCAGGTGGTGATCTCGTCATCCGGCAGGCCGAGCTGCGGGCCCGGCCCGGCGGCCGCATCCGGCTCGGCCCACTCGACACCGAGCTCCTTCATGATCCGACCGAACTCGGCGAACGCCGTACGCGGCACGGTCGTCCAGTAGACCTTCGCCGGGACGTCCGTCTGCTCGACGGCGGCCATGGTGATCCGATGGGCCTGGATGTGGTCCGGGTGACCGTAGAAACCGTTCTCGTCGTAGGTGACGATCACGTCCGGCTGGTACTGCCGGATCAGCTCCGCGAGCCGGCCCGCCGCCTCCGCCACCGGCGTCGTCCAGAACGCGCCGGGAAGGTCGTTGGTCGGCCAGCCCATCATTCCGGAATCGGCGTAGCCGAGGGTCTCCAGGTGGGTGACGTTCAGCGTCGCGCAGCTGGCCTCCAGCTCGGCCTGGCGCATCGCCACGACGGCGGCCGGGTCGTGCCCCTCCTCGCCCGGCTTGACCCCATCCGGGCCGTCCCCACATCGCCCGTCGGTGCAGGTCACCAGCACTGTGGTGACCCCCTCGGCGGCATAGCGGGCAAGGACGCCGCCGGTGCTCGTCGCCTCGTCGTCGGGGTGGGCGTGCACCGCCATCAGGGTCAGAGGTCGCTCAGCCATGCCGTCACCCTACGGTCAGCCGGTTACGGCCCCACGACCTGCACCGGGAACGCCGGCGGATCGGGCATCCTACCCAGTCCGACAGCCGCTGAACGGTCCTTGTCTGAACGGTGATCAGGCCCTTGGCGGGTCGCTAGATTCGGGCCTGATCAGCACCCTGAGCAGGTCCGGACGCGGGGAGACAATCGATGGCAAGGGCCGCTGGCGGGTTCACCGACCTGCGACAGGTCGAGGCCGGAGTCCTGAACGTCGGATACGTGGACGCCGGGCCGCCCGACGGGGACGCGGTGATCCTCCTGCACGGGTGGCCCTACGACATCCACAGCTTCGTCGACGTCGTACCGCTGCTCACCGCCGCCGGTCACCGGGTCGTCGTCCCGTACCTGCGGGGCTACGGCACGACCCGGTTCCGCTCCGACGACACCATGCGAAACGGTGAACCGGCGGCCATGGGGCTCGACCTCATCGCCCTGATGGACGCCCTGAAGATCGACGCCGCGAAGCTCGCCGGGTTCGACTGGGGCGCGCGGACCGCCGATGTCGTCGCCGCGCTGTGGCCCGAACGCTGCCGGGGGCTGGTCTCGGTGAGCGGGTACCTGATCGACGGGCAGAAGTCGGGCACGGTGCCGTTGCCGCCGAAGGTGGAGTTCGCGTGGTGGTACCAGTACTACTTCGCCACCGAGCGCGGTCGCGAAGGGTACGACAAGAACCGGCGCGACTTCGCCAAGCTGATCTGGCACACCGCGTCGCCCCAGTGGACGTTCGACGACGCGATGTTCGACCGCAGCGCGGCGGCGTTCGACAACCCCGACCACGTCGACATCGTCATCCACAACTACCGCTGGCGGCTCGCCCTCGCCGACGGCGAGCCGCAGTACGACGAGATCGAGCAGCGGCTGGCCGCGAAGCCGAAGATCACGGTGCCCAGCATCTCCCTGGAGGGGGATGCCAACGGGGCACCGCACCTGGAGCCCACCGTCTACGGCAAGCAGTTCGCCGGCCGGTACGAGCACCGAACCGTCGGGGGCGGTGTTGGGCACAACCTGCCACAGGAGGCGCCGCAGGCCTTCGCCGACGCGGTGCTGGAGGTCTGAGCCGCTAGGGCGTCGGCCGTTCCACCCGCACCGGATCGCCGCGAATCAGCCCGTCGTGGATGCGCCACCGGGCGGTGGTGACCGCCCGCCGTGCCGCCTCGTCGTCGTGCTCGACGCGTTGACGCAGCAGGTGCAGGGCGATCCGGCGGTTGAGACTGAACTGCCGCTCCTCGTCCACCACGACCACGATGCCCGAGGGGCGGTGCGTCGCGCGTACCGCCGTGCTGGCCTTGTTCCGGTGCTGACCACCCGGACCGCCGGTGCGGCAGCCGACGATGTCGACGTCCGCCTCGCGGAACGTCGTCGGCTCAGCGTCGCGTTCCGGCGGCTGGGCGGTGACGTACCAGTTCTTCCGGCCGGTGCCCGACCGGTACGGGCTGGGGGCCTGCCAGCACAGCGTTCCGGTCCAGGAGGTGGCGAACGCCTCGGCGTCGGCGCCGGAGATCCGGACCAGCACCGACCGGTACGTGCCGCGACGGTCACCGGGCACCGACTCGACCCGCTCGATGGTCAGACCTCGGCGGGTGCCGTCCCGCAGCAGCCGGTGCAACAGCTGTCCCAGTGCCCAGGCGCACTCCCGGGGGCCACGCCCGGCCGACAGCAGCAGGAGCACGCTCACGACCGTCCCCGCCGTCCACGGTGGCCCCGCCGGTCCGCCCCTGCGGCGGACCCGAGATCGGGCGTCTTGTAGGTGACCAGGGGAGTCGTGCTGACCACCGGCGTGGCCAGCTGGTGCGCGACCAGGTCGGCGATCACCTGCTCGATGCGCTTGTACGCCGTGGGCGCCTCCTCGAAGAGCAACTGCCGGTCGCCGCACACCACCAGCGAACCCACGGGCGTACGCCGCAGCTCCTCGACCGTGTGCTTGGCCCGGCCCCGCCGCAGGGCGTCGGCGCGGGACATCTTCCGGCCGGCACCGTGCGCCACGGAATGGTTGGCCTCCGGGCCGGCGTGGGCGGCCACCAGGTAGGACGGTGTCCCCCGCGTGCCGGCGACGAGGACATCGCGACCGTCACCCGGTGCCGCGCCCTTGCGGTGCAGGTAGACCCCGTCCCGAACCTCGACCAGGTTGTGGCACTGGTCGACGATCGGCGCGGCGGGCGCGGCCCCCAACGCGTGCGCGACCCGGGCGGCCAGCACCCGGCGGTTGAGCGAGCCCCAGCGCACGGCGTCGTCGTGTACGGCCAGGTAGGCGGCCGGGTCAGGGGCCGCCCCCGCGCCGTGCACCTCGGTGTGCGCCCGTAGGATCCGCTCGCCCAGACCACGGGAACCGCTGTGCACGATGAGCACGAGATCGCCCGCGTCGAGCCCGAGCCGGGTTGCGTGCCGTACGTCGAGGATGGTGTCGACCCGGGCCAGCTCCACGAAGTGGTTGCCCCGGCCCACCGTCCCGAGACCGTCCAGGTGACCGGCCGGAACGTCACCGTCGACGACGGCCCAGGCGGGATCGTCGGCATCCCGTACCGGGTCGAGCGCCTGGTCGAGGTCGGGGAACCGGGCGGCGAGCCGTTCCGGTACGGCACGTTTGAGTCTGATCGGGAACACGGCGATGCCGCAGCCGATGTCGGAGCCCACCAGGAACGGGTACAGGACGGTCGACGCCATGGCCGCGCCGATGGGCGCGCCCTTGCCGGGGTGCAGGTCCGGCATCCCGGCGACGTGCAGCATGCCGTCCAGGGCGGCGACCTGCTGGCACTGCGCGAGCGCTTCGGATTCGATCCAACTCGCGGGAGAGGCGAACACCGTGACGGTGGCCGGGGTGGTCGGGGCGGACGGGGGCAGGGACTCCCGAGGGAGGTGGTGCTGGGACAAGGAGGCTCACTTCGCGCTGAGAACGAGGAACGGACGGCGTCACGGCCACCGGGAGGCGTCACCGGTGGCGCGGAGCAGGGGGTGGTGTCCGTCAGTACGTCATGGACGTACTCTCACCGACCGCGCCGGGCACGACAAGCGATTTCCACCCCCCTGCGGCGTGGCTGGCCGACCGTCTCGGACTTGCCCTGGTAACCGGAGTACGCGGCGTCGGCCCACTCCCGATGGGGAGTGGGCCGACGCCGTCACGTGGCTCGGCCGACACGACGCCGGCCGGGCCGCCGGTCAGGACTCCAGGCGTCGCCGCCGTGCGAGGAAGAACGCGACCGCACCCAGCACGACCATCGCACTCCCGACGCTGGTCATGGTCGGGACCACACCCCCGCCGGTCACCGGCAGGATGGGACGCTTGCCACCGCCACCAGGCTGACCGGGAGCGCCAGGGCTGCCAGGTGCGCCGGGCGCTCCGGGGGGTCCGGACGGACCAGGTGCTCCGGGGCTACCGGGTGCGCCGGGTGCTCCGGGGCTACCGGGTGCGCCGGGTGCTCCGGGGCTACCGGGTGCGCCGGGTGCGCCGGGGCTGCCGGGTGCGCCGGGGCTGCCGGGTGCGCCGGGGCTGCCGGGTGCTCCGGGGCTGCCGGGTGCTCCGGGGCTACCGGGCGGACCGGACGGTCCGGGTGGACCGGTGGGTCCGGGTGGACCGGTGGGTCCGGGCGGGCCGGTGGGTCCGGGCGGGCCGGTCGGTCCAGCGCAGATCGGCGCGGTGATGACGTTGGTGTCGAGGGTGACGGCAGCGGTCCGCGCGAGCGCGCGGCCCTGAAGCGTCGCGCCCGTGGCCAACGTGATCGCGGCCTGAGCCATGATCGTGCCCACGAAGGTGGTGCCCGTGCCGATCGTCGCCGAGCTACCGATCTGCCAGAACACGTTGCAGGCCGAAGCCCCGTTGATCAGGACGACGCTGCTGTTTGACGCCGTCGTCAGCGAGGAGTCGACCTGGAAAATGAAGACGGCCGACGGGTCACCCTGGCCGTTGAGCGTCAACGTTCCGGTCAGCTGGGCCGCCCCGATCCGGTAGACACCTTCGTTGAGCGTGTTGCCGCCCAACTCCGCCGGAAGGTTGGTGAACGGCGTCCGGCCGGCGGCATCGTTGTAGGCGATGGTCAGGTCGCTCTGCGCCTGCAGGGCGACCGCGTCGCCGAGGTGAACCTCGCCGCCGATGGTTGCCGTCTCGAACCCGGATGCGGTGTTTCCGGGGAACCGCCCGAGACTCTGGGCCAGGAAGCTGGGGCCTGTGTTGGTGGGCTCCGCCCCGGCCAGGACGGAGAAGTCAGCCGCGGTGCCCAGGTTGACCGGTGCTTCCTGCGCGTTGGCCGCGGTCGAGCTGAAGAGCAGCAGGCTGGCCGCCACCGTGGCGGCGGCGCCAGCGGCGAGCGTGGGCACGAGCGCCCGCCGCCGTAGCCGAAACTTTGGGTTAGCTGTCACAGAACACCCTCCGTGAGTACTACTCGCAGGAGAGGCTCGCGTGCCGTGTCCTGCGTGATACGGCCTGTATGGCGCCGATGAGCGCGGTGACCACCACATCACGTCGGGCAGGCAGATGAGGGCAAAACGGGACAATAACCTAAACCGTCTATGCGAATTGGACGGACGTTCGCGTTCTCGTTTCCGGGTTTCGCGAAAGGCCGGGCAGCGCGCGTGGCAGTCGAGCTAGTGCTGGACCGTCTCGGCCGGTCTGATCGCGCGGCCAAGCACGCAGGGCGAGGAGGGGCTGTTGCTGGTGGCCGGGAAACGGAACCGGCGCAGCTCCTCCAACTGGAAGCCTGCCGATCTGATGGCGGTGAGGGTGTCGCGGTTGGTGTGGCAGCCCGCGAACAGCTTCGGCCACAGTGTGGCGTCGACGATTCGCTGGGCGCGGTGCAGACCGGTGGTCTCCTCGGCGGCCACATGCTCGAAGAACCGAACCTGGCCTCCGGGGCGCAGCACCCGGCTGATCTCGGCCAACGCGCTCGGCTGATCGGGCACGGTACACAACACCAACGCGACCACGGCCGCGTCGAACTCGCCGTCCCCGGCGGGCAGCGCATCGGACAGACCGTCGACGACAGTGACCGGAACCGGCGCGTCCGCCGCGGCGCGCTCGGCGGCGGTCCGCAGACGCCGTTCCGGTTCGACCGCGAGGACCTGGGTCACCGCCGGCGGATAGTGCGAGAACATCCGCCCGTTGCCGGCGCCGATTTCGATCACCCGGCCGGACAGGCCGGCGACCAGGTCCCGTCGGAACGCCGCCGTGCCGGCGCGGTCCATGGCGACGCTGAGCCGTTCGTACACCCAGGCGAAAACCGGGTGGGACACCGTGGCCACGTCGACCTCCACAGATGGCGTGATCTCCGAAGAACTGTTCTCCGGCGATTGTCCTGCATCCGCGCCCGCTTTCCGTCTTACTGATTGGCAGCACGATTCAACCCAGTGCAGACAGGATCGGGTTCGACCATGAAGATCGTCGTCATCGGGGGCAGCGGCCTCATCGGCTCCAAGCTGGTGGAGCGCCTCGGCGCCCAGGGCCACCAGGTGGTGCCGGCATCGCCGAAGACCGGGGTGAACACCCTGACCGGCGAGGGAGTGGCCGACGCGCTCGCCGGTGCCGAGGTGGTCGTCGACGTGTCGAACTCGCCGTCGTTCGAGGACGCCGCCGTGCTGGAGTTCTTCGAGACGTCCACCCGAACCCTCCTCGCCGCCGCGTCGGACGCCGGGTTGACGCACTACGTGGCGCTCTCCATCGTGGGGTGCGACCGGATCCCGGACAGCGGGTACATGCGCGCGAAGGTCGCCCAGGAGAAGCTCATCGTCGCGTCCGGAATCCCGTACTCGGTGGTGCACGCCACCCAGTTCTTCGAGTTCCTGCAGGGCATCATCGACGCCGCCACGGATGGCGATACCGTGCGCCTCGCGCCGGTGCTCATCCAGCCGATGGCCGCGGACGACGTCGCGGCCGCGGTGGCCGAGGTCGCGCTCGGCGCGCCGACGAACTCCGTGGTCGAGGTCGCGGGCCCGGAGCAGTTCCGCCTCGACGAACTGGGTCGATCCCTGCTCGCGGACCAGCAGGACCCTCGTTCGGTGGTGGCCGACCCCGACGCCCGGTACTTCGGCGCCAAGCTGGGCGAACGCTCGCTCGTCCCGGCCGACGGCGCCCGCATCGCCGGCACCGGCCTGGACGACTGGCGGATGCGGGCGAGCCGGGGACAGTGAGCCAGCGCGCTATCTCGGCGCCCCGGGCGGCTCGGCCCGCCCATCGAGCCGCTGCACCAACTCCCGGACCACCTCGGTGAACGGCTCGTCGGACTCGTCCGGCCAGTGCCCGTGGATGGGCGGAGCGACGCTGTCGCCCGGGGGAGTCAGCACGTCGCGGGGATCACGCTGTCGGCGATCCACCCCCGCGGCCGGGTCGCCGGCGGTGGCCGGCGCGGGTGACGGATGCGGGGAGAAGATCCAGCCGCCGACGGGGTCGGTGTCGCGCCATAGGTTCACCCAGCGCCAGCCCACCCGACGGCCGATCTCGTGTAGTGCCGCGTCGTCGACGTACGCGGGGAAGAGCCGGGCGTAGAGGCGGCGCAGCGGTGATCCGTGGGTGAGCAGGGCGACCCGGTCGCCGACCTGCGGCGGCAACTGGAGCACCGTGGCGGCGAGCAGGACCGAGCCGTGGCTGTGCCCGCTGAGTAGCACGGCATCCCCGCGCTCGACGAGGTAGGTGATCCGGCGGGTCAGTTCCGGCACGGCCCGTTCGGAGTAGCAGGGTGGTGCGAACGGGTGGGCGGCCCGAGGCCAGAAGGTGCCGAGGTCCCAGAGGACGCCGATGTGCCGGCGGTACGACTCGGTCCGGTACGCGAAGATGCCGCTGATGATCAGGCCGATGATGACCGCCGCGATCCCCCAGCTACCGAACGCGATGCCGAACGTGACCGCGTCCGCCGGCAACCTCGCGTTCCGTTCGATGACGTCGCTCGGGAACTGCCCCAGCAGGCCGATGGTGGTGGTGGCCGTGGCGAGTCCGGCGAGACAGCCGTAGAGCACGGCCAGCGGCACCAGTTTCTCGGTGAGGCGGGCGCGGGCTATCGCGTCTCGCACCTGCCGCAGTCGGGGTCCTGCCTCGGCCGGCGCGTTCGGAAAGTCGCGCGCGACGATCGTCGCCGCGGCCCGGCGCCGACCTCGGCGGGAGATCAGGACGACGAGCCCGGCCACGATCAGCGTGACCAGCAGGGCGCGGAAGAAGCCGTAGATCGCCCAGGTGTAGGCCCGGGGCGGACCGGAGGCGATGCCCTCTCCGGTCGGTACATCGCGGTCCAGGAAGTCCGCCACCCGGTAGACCAGTTCGGCGGAGTAGGCCACCGCCGTGCTGATCCCGGTGGCCACGAC
This sequence comes from Micromonospora sp. NPDC050276, assembly GCF_044459545.1. NCBI lineage: Bacteria > Bacillati > Actinomycetota > Actinomycetes > Micromonosporales > Micromonosporaceae > Micromonospora > Micromonospora sp. NPDC050276. The sequence goes on from NZ_JBITJA010000002.1 coordinate 117,075, forward strand.
CACGAGAGCGCCCAGCCCGAACAGCGGGGTGGCACCGCGCTCCCCGCGCCGGTGCCAGACCAGCACCACGCCCAGGGCGGCCAACAGCGTCGTCTGGGCGACGAACAGCCCCGCCAGGGTCGTGTCGTAGCCGGGGAGCCCGTGTCCCTCCGGCCACGGCTGTGGGCTGGTCAGGACGTGAACGACCACGCCGACGGTCAGGATGATGGCAGCGGTCCGGAGCGTTCGGGTGACCCCGTCGAGCCGTCGGTCGCCGGCGGCCCGGTCGATCAGCGGCGGCGTGCAGAGCAGCCCCACGCAGCATGTCAGGATCACGACCGTGATCGCCGTGAGCGCGGTCGTGGCCGCCGAGGCGCCACTCGCGCCTCGGGCCAGGAGCAGGGCGAGGTCCAGCGTCGCGAAGGCCGCAGCAACGTGGATGGCGCGCAACCGGCCCACCAGCGGCTCGGCGTCCCACTGACCGATGGTGCCGAGTCGAGACCCGGAGACGTCCTGATCGGGCGCGCGGAACGCCTCGAACGTTCGTCCCGGGCGGCAGCTGACCCGCCAGATCAGGCCGACCGCCGCGGCCGGGACCAGTGCGAGCACCGCCAGCCGTAGCCCGACCGGTCGTCCACCCAGCCAGGACAACCAACTGCGGCCGGCCAGGCAGTCGGGCGAGGCGAGGCACTTCCAGCCGAGCAGATCCAGAGCGACGCCGGCGATGGCGAGCACGTACAGCACGGTGAGCGTCAGCGCCAGCAGCCGGCACAGGGACTTGACCACGGTCGCCGAGCCAGGATTCGCCGGACGCATCCAGATCGCGACGTTGACCAGCATGAAGGGGAGCAGGAAGGCCACCGCCAGGGTGCGGGCCACGGTCCCGGAGGGCAGGTCACCCCAGCGGTACGCCTCCAGCGTCACCCCGCGCACAGCGGCGGTGTCCGAGCACCGGGGGCGCGCCCGGTAGAAGCCGCCGCTGCGGTCACCGGCGACCTGCCCGGTCTGTCGCAGGTCCAGCACCTGTGCGACGCTCGCGCCGGAGACTCCGTGCACCCGTAGCTCCACGACGGCACCGGAGCTGTCCGGCCCGCTCAACCGCGCTGACCCATCCGACGTCCCCCCGAGGCGTCTCGCCGCCCTTGTCCCGCGACCCAGCCCCGCCGTCACGCGCCGGGCCGCCGCGATGACGGCAGAGCCCGGTCTACCCGAACCGGACGCGCTCAATCGCGGCGGACGTAGGCCCCTACCGCTCCGGCAGGGGCTAGTGTCGACCATCCGGCCAGCGGAAGGATTGATCCGGTCGTGGTGGGGTAGGTGCCGCCATGGTCGCTGCCGGTCGGCGTGGAGCGGACGCGGACCCTTCGACCGTTGTCCGGCTCCGGGACCGTTTGCTGGCCGCGTGGCGTGAGCGGATCCATCGGGTACGGGCCATCGGCGGTCTCGCCCTGCAGGCCGGCCTGGCCGCAGGACTGTCCTGGTTCGTGGCGCACTCGCTGCTGCATGTGTCGCAGCCGGTCTTCGCGCCGATCTCCGCCGTCTCGACGCTCGCGGCGTCCGTCGGTCAACGGTTGCGTCGCACCATCGAGCTGATCATCGGGGTCACCGTCGGGGTGCTGATCGGCGACCTGCTGCTCCTGGTGATCGGCACCGGGTGGTGGCAGCTCGCCCTGATCGTCGTGTTGGCGATCGTCGTGGCGCTGTTTCTCGCCGGCAGCGCCGCGGTGGTGATCCAGGCCGGCGCGACGGCGGTGCTCATCGCCACGCTCAGCCCGTCCGTGCGTGATCTGGAGGTCCCCCGATTCGTGGACGCGCTGATCGGGGGAGGGGTGGCGCTGCTGGTCACCGCCGTGTTGCTGCCGCTGAACCCGCTGCGGGTGCTCAACCGGGCCGCCCGGCCGGCGTTGGATCTCCTGGTGGCCCAGCTCGACGCCACCGCCGAGGCGTTGACCGCGCGGGACGCCGATCGGGCCCGTACCGCCCGGGATGAGCTGCGCCAGAGCGCGGGCCGGTTGAAGGGGTTCGTCAAGGCGACCCAGGGCGCCCGGGAGGCCAGCACCCTCTCACCGGTGTACTGGCACCAGCGGCACGGGCCGGTGGCCCGTTACGCACAGGCGGCGGAGCCGATCGACCGGGCGATGCGCAACAGCGGCACCCTGATCCGGCGGTCGGTGACGCTGATCGAGGACGACGAGCCGGTGCCGGAGTCACTGCCGGCGGCGGTCGCCGATCTCGCCGAGGCCGTCCGCCTGCTGAAGCGGCAGTTCGCCGCCGGCGCGGAGCCGAAGCGAGCGCGGGAGCAGGCGCTGCGGGCGGTCCGGGTGGCCGGGCACGCCTACCGGGACGGTGTCGGCTTCTCCGGTGCGGTCGTGGTGGCACAGGTTCGGACGACCGTCAGTGACCTTCTGGTGGCCTCCGGACTGAGTCAGGAGGACGCGGATCAGTTGGTCCGGAGCACCTTCGGTGACCTGTGAGGCCGGCTGAACCGGATGACTTCCGGCACCCGTTCGACGCGTGGGCGCACCGGGGCGGCGCGAGCACGCCGAGACGTTGAATGTTATCGATAACAAGGGTGCCACGGCCGGTCACCCGCCGGGCGGATCACCCTCCGGGGCGCCCAGCCATGAGCCCGCACGGCCGCCGACGGCCGCGCGGCGGATCTGAGTACGTCGGGGCGATGCCCCGGCGATGTTATCGCTGCCATCGCTGCCGGGCGACAGGTGGGCGACCCGGGGTCGGCACTGGGCGATCGTCTCGTGGTGTGTGACGCGTCGGGCCGGGTCGCGGGTCCTGGCGGCGGGTGTCCGTCGGTAGCCGCGCCGCGCGTCGCCCCCTTTCGGGGCCTGGGTAACGCGGGTGGTGTCGGAATAGCGCGCTTTGCACCGGTCCGCTATTGACCCTCCCGAGTCGGTCCGCCTTCCGCGTTCCGTTACGGAGCTGTTGCGGCTAGATGTCTTGACGAGGCTGGATGTGAGCGTTAACACTATCCCCGTTAACGGTGGAGGTGAACATGAACCGTGTGGACGGAGCTGACGACCGGTACGTCGTCGGTGTCGACTACGGCACCCTGTCCGGGCGAGCTCTGGTGGTCCGTGTCGGCGACGGTGCCGAATTGGGGACCGCGGTGCACGAGTACGGCGATGGCGTGATCAGCACGGCGCTTCCGGGCGGCCGAGCGCTACCCCCGGACTGGGCCCTGCAGAACCCGCAGGACTACCGCGACGTGCTGCGGTACGCCGTCCCGGCGGCGGTGTCCGCCGCGGGGGTGGACCCGGCGGCGGTGGTCGGCATCGGCATCGACTTCACCGCCTGCACCGTGCTACCGACGCTCGCCGACGGCACCCCGCTGTGCGAGACGCCCGAGTTGCGCGACCGGCCGCACGCCTGGGTCAAGCTGTGGAAGCACCACGCCGCACAGCCGCACGCCGACCGGATCAACGCGTTGGCCCACGAGCGGGCCGAGCCGTGGATCGGCCGGTACGGCGGCAAGATCTCCGCCGAGTGGCAGTACGCCAAGGGCCTGCAGATCCTGGAGGAGGACCCGGAGGTCTACGACCGGGCGGAGCGCTTCATCGAGGCGGCCGACTGGATCGTCTGGCAGCTCTGCGGCGCCGAGACCCGCAATGTCTGCACGGCCGGATACAAGGGCATCCTGCAGGACGGCCACTACCCCTCCGAGAGCTTCCTGACCGCGCTCAACCCCGACTTCGGCGACTTCGTGGCCAAGCTGGACGGCCCGTTGCTGCCCCTCGGTGCCCGAGCCGGCGTGCTCACCGCCCAGGCCGCGGCATGGACCGGTCTGCCGGAGGGAATCGCGGTCGCCGTCGGCAACGTCGACGCGCACGTCACCGCGGCGTCCGCGCAGGCGGTGGAGCCCGGCCGACTCGTCGCGATCATGGGCACCTCGACCTGCCACGTCGTCAACGGCGCGGAGGTCGCCGAGGTGGCCGGCATGTGCGGTGTGGTGGACGGCGGCATCAGCCCCGGCGCGTGGGGGTACGAGGCCGGCCAGAGCGGCGTCGGTGACATCTTCGGCTGGTTCGTCAAGCACGCCGCACCGGCCGGCATCGACTCGCACGAACGCCTCACCGAGCTGGCCGCGAGCCAGCCCGTCGGCGGGCACGGCCTGATCGCCCTGGACTGGTGGAACGGCAACCGTTCCCTGCTGGTCAACCACGACCTCAGCGGGATGATCGTCGGAATGACCCTGGCCACCCGGCCACAGGACATCTACCGGGCGCTGCTGGAGTCCACCGCGTACGGCACCCGGATGATCATCGAGGCGTTCGTCGACGCCGGAGTCCCGGTGAACGACCTGGTGATCGCCGGTGGCCTCACCTCCAACGAGCTGCTGATGCAGATCTACGCCGACGTGACCAAACGACCGCTGAACATCATCGCCTCGGCGCAGGGGCCGGCCCTGGGCTCGGCGATCCACGCCGCCGTCGCCGCCGGTGAGTTTCCCTCGATCCACGAAGCGTCGCGGGCGATGGGTCGGGTGCACGAGGCCGTCTACCGACCCGATCCCGAGCGGGCGCGCGCCTACGACGCCCTCTACGCCGAATACCGGGCGCTGCACGACCACTTCGGTCGCGGCGGAAACGACGTCATGCTCCGCCTGCGGGCGATCCGCAACGCGGCGGTCGAGGCCGCCACGACCACGCACGAGGCCCCGCTGGAGGTGGTGGCGTGAACGCCGAGGTGACCCGACAGATCAGCGAGCTGCGCGAGACCGTCGCCCGCCTGCACGCCGAGCTGACCCGGTACAACCTGGTCGCCTGGACGTCCGGCAACGTCTCCGCGCGGGTCCCCGGCCAGGACCTCATGGTGATCAAGCCGAGCGGGGTGAGCTACGACGACCTCACCGCAGACACGATGGTGGTGTGCGACCTCGATGGTGTCCTCGTCGAGGGCGACTTCGCCCCGTCCAGCGATACCGCCGCCCACGCCTATGTCTACCGGGCGATGCCCGAGGTCGGCGGGGTCGTGCACACGCACAGCTCGTACGCCACCGCCTGGGCCGCGTGCGGGGAGTCGATCCCCTGCCACCTCACCGCGCAGGCCGACGAGTTCGGCGGTGAGATCCCGATCGGCCCGTTCGCGCTGATCGGCGGCGACGACATCGGCAAGGGCATCGTCGCCACACTCGCCGGGCACCGTTCGCCGGCGGTGTTGATGCGCAACCACGGCGTCTTCACCATCGGCCGCGACGCCCGCGCGGCGGTCAAGGCCGCGGTCATGTGCGAGGACGTGGCGCGTACCGCGCACCTGGCCCGCACCCTCGGACAGCCGGTTCCGATGGCACAGGCGGACATCGACTCCCTCTACGACCGCTACCAGAACGTCTACGGCCAACAACCAGTCGCACCGGCGGGTTCCTGACCCTGCACTGACCATCCGGACCCCGTCGGTCTGCACCACGACGCACCAGCACGCACCACCCGCGTACGCCGCCTTTCGCACCTCGGCGGTTGGCGCGGTTACCCACCACATCCAGCCAAGGAGATTCGATGGGAAAGATGCGAACGCAGTCCGCTCCGTGGCGCGCTGCCGCTGTCCTCGCCAGCGTGCTGCTGGTCGGCGGCGTGGCGGCCTGCGGCAACAGCGACACCGGCGGCGGTGCCAAGGACGACGGCAAGATCACGATGGGCTTCTCCCAGGTCGGGGCGGAGAGCGGGTGGCGTACCGCGAACACCACCTCGATCAAGGAGTCCGCCGCCGCGGCCGGGATCGAGCTGAAGTTCGACGACGCCCAGCAGAAGCAGGAAAACCAGATCAAGGCGATCCGCAACTACATCCAGCAGAAGGTCGACGTGATCGCCTTCTCGCCGGTGGTGGAGTCCGGATGGGACACCGTGCTCAAGGAGGCCAAGGACGCCGGCATCCCGGTCATCCTGACCGACCGCTCGGTGGACTCGGCCGACAAGACGCTGTACAAGACGTTCCTCGGCTCGGACTTCGTCAAGGAGGGCCGGCTCGCCGGTGAGTGGCTGGTCGAGCAGAAGAAGAGCGCCACGGGCCCGGTGAACATCGTCGAGCTGCAGGGCAACACCGGCGCGGCGCCGGCGAACGATCGGAAGAAGGGCTTCGGCGAGGCGATCGCCGTCAACCCGAACCTGAAGATCATCGCGTCCCAGCCGGGTGACTTCACCCGGGCCGGCGGCAAGCAGGTCATGGAGCAGTTCCTCAAGGCCAACCCGAAGATCGACGTTTTGTTCGCGCACAACGACGACATGGGCCTGGGCGCGCTCGAGGCGATCACCGCCGCCGGCAAGGTGCCCGGCAAGGACATCACCATCATCACGGTCGACGCCGTCAAGGACGGCATGCAGGCTCTCGCCGACGGGAAGTTCAACTTCATCGCGGAGTGCAGCCCGCTGCTCGGCCCGCAGCTGATGGACCTGGCCAAGAAGGTCCACGCGGGCGAGGAGGTGCCTGCTCGGATCGAGACCGAGGAGACCACCTTCACCCAGGAGCAGGCCAAGGAAGCTCTGCCCAACCGTAAGTACTGATCGACGACGGGGTCGCCACGTACGCGTGGCGGCCCCGCCGCGTCGCTTCCCTACCCGAAACGGACCGGGCTTGGCCCGCGACGACCCCCGCATCCCGCCCGCCCGAGCGATCCCCAGGGACGACCGGGCGGGCGTCGCGGGAGCGTAGCGGCCCTTCCGTGTCGACAACCCAGAAGAGGTCTGATGGGATGACGGATAGCCGTCCGGTCCTGACGATGACCGGGATCAGCAAGTCCTTCCCCGGGGTGCGTGCACTCCACGACGTCAACTTCCGGCTCTTTCCCGGCGAGGTGCACGCCCTGATGGGCGAGAACGGCGCCGGCAAGTCGACCCTCATCAAGGTGCTCACCGGCGTCTACGACACCGACGATGGCGCGATCACCCTCGGCGACGAGCCCGTGTCGTTCACCGGGCCGATGCAGGCGACCGCGGCCGGCGTGAGCACCGTGTTCCAGGAGGTCAATCTCTGCACCAATCTCTCGGTGGCGGAGAACATCTTCATCGGCCGCGAGCCTCGCCTGTTCGGGGCGGTCCGCTGGGGTGAGGTTCGCCGCCGGGCCCGAGCCCTGCTGGCCCGCCTCGACCTCGACCTCGACGTCAGCGCGCCGCTCGGCTCGTACTCCCTGGCGATCCAGCAGATGGTCGCCATCGCCCGGGCGATCGACATCCAGGCCCGGGTGCTGATCCTGGACGAGCCGACGTCCAGCCTCGACGCCGGCGAGGTGGCGCAACTGTTCCGCATCATGCGGCAGCTGCGCGACGAGGGCATCGCCATCCTGTTCGTGACCCACTTCCTCGACCAGGTCTACGAGATCGCCGACCGGATCACCGTGCTGCGCAACGGCGGGCTCGTCGGCGAGTACCTCACCGCCGAGCTGCCCCAGCTCTCCCTGGTGGAGAAGATGATCGGCAAGGAGCTCGACGTCCTGGAGGGCATCGAGGAACACTCCCGACGGGACCTGGCCGAGCTGGAGGAGGGCACCCCCCTGGTGGCGGTGTCGAACCTCGGTCGGTCGGGCGCGGTCGAGCCGTTCAGCCTCACCATCCACGCCGGCGAGGTGGTCGGCCTGGCCGGCCTGCTGGGCTCGGGGCGTACCGAGGTCGCCCGGTTGTTGTTCGGGGCCGACCGGGCCGACGGTGGTCAGGTCGCGGTCGACGGCACGGCGAGCAGCCTGCGCACTCCCGCCCAGGCCATCGACCAGGGCGTCGGCTTCTGCTCGGAGAACCGCCGCGCGGAGGGCATCGTCGCCGACCTGTCGGTCCGCGAGAACATGATCCTCGCCATGCAGGCGGCCCGCGGCTGGCTGCGGCCCGTTCCGCGTCGTCGCCAGGATGAGCTGGTCGACAAGTACGTCAAGGCCCTCAACATCCGTCCGGCGGATCCGGAGGTGCCGGTACGCAACCTCTCCGGCGGCAACCAGCAGAAGGTGCTCCTCGCCCGGTGGCTGATCACCGAGCCGCGCCTGCTGATCCTGGACGAGCCGACCCGGGGCATCGACATCGGCGCGAAGACCGAGATCCAGAAGCTGGTGACGCAGCTGTCCGACGGTGGGATGGCGGTGCTGTTCATCTCCGCCGAGCTGGAGGAGGTGCTGCGCCTCAGCCACAAGGTCGCCGTGATGCGGGACCGGCAGATGGTCGCGCAGCTCGCCAACGACGAGGACCTCGACGCTGACCGCATCATGCAGACCATCGCCAGCGGATCCCACCGGGAGGAGGCAGACCGATGAACGACACCACGAGCCGCTATCGGACGATGATCGGTCACCGGCTGTTCTGGCCCGCCGCCGTGCTGTTCGTCATGCTCGCCGCGAACACGATCTACCGGCCCGGGTTCCTGTCCATCGAGCTCAAGGACGGGCACCTGTACGGCACGCCGATCGACATCCTGCGGCTGAGCGCACCGCTGATCCTCGTCGCACTGGGCATGACCCTGGTCATCTCGACCGGCGGCATCGACCTGTCGGTCGGCTCGCTCTGCGCGATCAGCGGTGCGATCGCCTGCATGTACATCAGCAAGCAACCCGATCAGAACAGCCTCGGTGCGGTGGTGACCGCCCTCGCCATGGCGATGGGGATCTCGCTGGTGCTGGGCGCCTGGAACGGGGTGCTGGTGGCCGTGATCGGCATCCAGCCGATCATCGCCACCCTGATCCTGATGGTCGCCGGCCGGGGTCTCGCCCAGCTGATCACCGAGGGTCAGATCATTACCATCAACTCCGAGCCGTACCGGGCGATCGGTCTGGGTCACGCGTTGACGCTGCCGTTGGCCATCTTCATCGCTCTCGCCGCCGCCCTGCTCGTCGCCGCGTTCACCCGGCGCACGGCGCTCGGCATGATAATCGAGTCGGTCGGTGGCAACGCCGTGGCCAGCCGGCTCGCCGGCATCCGGTCCACCCGGGTCATCTTCCTCGCGTACGTGATCAGCGCCGCCTGCGCCGCGGTCGCCGGTTTCATGATGACGGCCAACGTCTCCAGCGCCGACGGCAACGCCGCCGGTCTCTGGGTCGAACTGGACGCGATCCTCGCGGTCGTCATCGGCGGTACGTCCCTCGCGGGCGGCCGGTTCTTCCTCAGCGGCACGATCATCGGCGCGCTGATCATCCAGACCCTGACCACCACGGTGTACGCCATGGACATCTCACCGCAGACCTCGCTGCTGTTCAAAGCGGTCGTCGTCATCGCCGTCTGCCTCATCCAGGCACCGGCCTTCCGGGCCCGGTTCAGCCGACGTAGGCGCAACGCCCCGCCGCCCGCCACCATCGCCGACAAGCCGAAGGAGCAGGTGCCGGCATGACCACTGGAACGCTTACCGCCGGTCGTACCCGGTTCCGGTTGCCGAGGAAGCAGATACCGGTGCTGGCGACGCTCGCCCTGCTGCTGGTGATGTACGGCATCGGTGTCTCGCAGTACACGGCGTTCTCCAACGTGCAGGTCATCTTCAACGTCTTCATCGACAACGGCTTCCTGCTCGTGGTCGCGGTGGGCATGACCTTCGTGATCCTCACCGGTGGCATCGACCTGTCGGTCGGGTCGGTGGTCGCCATGACGGCGATGGTGTCGGCCGCGCTGCTGCGGGACGGCATGCCGGCGGCACTGGTGCTCGTCATCGCCCTGCTCATCGGCCCGACGCTCGGCCTGCTGATGGGTTGCGTCATCCACTTCTTCGAGATCCAGCCGTTCATCGTCACGCTCGCCGGGATGTTCTTCGCCCGGGGCATGTGCACGTTTATCTCCGGCGCGTCGATCCCGATCACCGATGGGTTCTGGACCTCGATGTCGCAGGAGCGGATCGGCGATCCCCGGGGCAACTTCGTGTCGATCAGCGTGCTGATCGCCTTCGTGGTGGTCGCCATCGCCGCGTACACGCTGGGCTACACCCGGCTGGGACGCAACGTGTACGCCATCGGCGGTAACCCGCAGTCGGCGCTGCTGATGGGTCTGCCGGTGGGGCGGACCCGGATCGCCGTCTACACCATCAGTGGCCTGTGCTCGGCCATCGGCGGGATCCTGCTGTCCTTCTACACTCTCTCCGGCGCGCCGCTGATCGCCGTGGGGATGGAGTTGGACGTCATCGCCGCCGTCGTCATCGGTGGCACGGTGCTCACCGGCGGTGCGGGCTACGTCTTCGGCACGGTGCTCGGCGTGCTGGTGCTCGGCGTGATCCAGACCCTCATCACCTTCGATGGGAGCCTCAACTCCTGGTGGACCAAGATCGTGATTGGCGGTCTGCTCTTCGCGTTCATCCTCCTGCAGCGTCTCATCGGAATCCGTTACAAGTGACCGCCCCTCTCGCGGAAGGCAACTCCATGGCACCACACACCGAACCCGAGATCTGGTTCCTCACCGGCAGCCAAGGCATGTACGGCGAGGAGACGCTCCGCCAGGTGGCCGAGCAGTCCCGTCAGATCGCGGCCGCGCTCGACGACTCGCCGCAGATTCCCGCCCGCGTGGTCTGGAAGCCCGTTCTGACCAACAGCGGCGAGATCCTGCAGGTCTGCCGGGACGCCGCCGCTCAGGGTGCCGTCGGGGTCATCGCCTGGATGCACACGTTCTCACCGGCCAAAATGTGGATCTCCGGTCTGGACGCGTTGCAGACGCCGCTGCTGCACCTGCACACCCAGGCCAACGTGCTGCTGCCGTGGAACGACATCGACATGGACTTCATGAACCTGAACCAGGCCGCCCACGGCGACCGTGAGTTCGGGTACATCCAGACGCGTCTCGGGGTGGCCCGCAAGACGGTGGCCGGGCACGTCAGCGACCCGCGGGTGACGGCTCGGGTCGGGGCGTGGGCACGTGCCGCGCTGGGCTGGTCGGCGATGCGGTCGCTGCGGCTGGCCCGCTTCGGTGACAACATGCGCGACGTCGCGGTGACCGAGGGCGACAAGGTCGAGGCGGAGCTGCGGTTCGGGGTCTCGGTCAACACCTACGGCGTGAACGACCTGGTCGAGGTGGTCGGTGAGGTCACCGACGCGCAGGTGGACGACCTGGTCAAGGAGTACGAGGACACCTACCGCATCGTCGGCGAGCTGCTGCCCGGCGGTGAGCAGCACGACTCGCTGCGCTACGCCGCGCGCCTGGAGCTGGGCATGCGCGCCTTCCTGGACGCGGGCGGGTTCCGGGCCTTCACCACGAACTTCGAGGACCTCGGTGGGCTGCGTCAGCTGCCGGGCATCGCCGTGCAGCGGCTGATGGCCGACGGCTACGGCTTCGGTGGCGAGGGCGACTGGAAGACCTCGGTCCTGGTCCGCACCCTCAAGGCCATGTCGGTGGGGGTGAGCGGCGGCACGTCGTTCATGGAGGACTACACCTACGACCTCACCCCGGGCAACGAGCTGGTGCTCGGCGCCCACATGCTGGAGGTCTGCCCGACCATCGCGTCCGACGTGCCCAACGTGGAGATCCACCCGCTGAGCATCGGTGGCCGGGAGGACCCGGTCCGGCTGGTGTTCGACGCCGCGCCCGGCCCGGCGGTGGTGCTCGGCCTGGCCGACATGGGGGAGCGCTTCCGGCTGGTGGCCAACGAGATCGATGTGGTGTCTCCGCCGCAACCGCTGCGCCGGCTGCCGGTCGCCCGTGCCGTCTGGCGTCCGCGACCCGACCTGCCGGTTTCGGCCGAGGCGTGGATCACCGCGGGCGCGCCGCACCACACGGTGCTGTCGCAGGCGGTGGGAGTGGAGGAGCTGCACGACCTGGCGGAGATGAGCCGCACCGAACTCGTCGTCATCGACGCCGAGACGCAGCCGCGCCGCTTCGCCGACGAGCTCCGCTGGAACCAGGCCTACTACCGGTTGGCCCGCGGCTTCTGATTCGAGCGGCCCAGCCGCGTCCAGGACGGGTGGCCCGTCCCTGCCTGACATCCCTCGGGCAGGGGCGGGCCACCCGTCTGCGTTCCCACCTAGCACGACCGCGAGCCGATTGGGTTACGTCTTGACTAAGGCCGTGTTATCGCTCACAGTCTATAACCAAGACGGTCGATGTCTGTGGCTGGCCCGGCCGCGATCATTTCTCTCCCCGTGCGTGGCAGTTCAGTGTCGCGAACCACGATGAGTGATGTTAACGATCACATTCGGCGATCAGGCCAGCTCGGCACACCGCCCGGTGCCGCGGATGCCGACCCAGACCGTTCGGTTCGCATCGTCAGAGGAGGATCATGGTTGCCATCGGTCGGGTTCCCTGGACAACACCAGCGCGGGGGCGTGGTCGGCTGTGGCGGCTCGTCGCCGCCGCGGTCGCGGTGGTGGTCGGCGGCGCGCTGGCGGCTGTCGCGCCGACCGCCGCGTCGGCGGCGACGGTCGACACCAACGCGTACTACGTGCTGGTGAACCGCAACAGCGGTAAGGCGCTGGACGTCTACAACCAGGCGACGAACGACGGTGCGCGTATCACCCAGTGGGCGCGTAACGACGGTGCTTGGCAACAGTGGCAGTTCGTGGACTCCGGTGGTGGCTACTACCGGCTGAAGTCACGGCACTCGGGCAAGGTGCTCGACGTCTACAACTTCTCGACCGCCAACGGCGCGTCGATCGTGCAGTGGGCGGACGGCAACGGCACCAACCAGCAGTTCCGGTTGGCGGACTCGGCCGGTGGCTACGTGCGGCTGATCAACCGCAACAGCAACAAGGTGATGGAGGTGCAGGGCGCCTCGACCGCCGACGGCGGCAACATCGTGCAGTACGACGACTGGGGCGGCAACAACCAGCAGTGGCAGCTCGTCCAGATCGGGGGCAGCAACCCGCCGCCGTCGGGCAGTACGTACTCGAACCCGGTGGTCTGGCAGGACTTCGCCGACGTGGACATCATCCGGGTGGACAACGCCTACTACATGTCGGCGTCCACCATGCACTACTCGCCGGGTGCGCCGGTCCTGCGCTCCTACGACCTGGTCAACTGGGAGTTCGCCGGTCACTCCGTGCCCCGGCTCGACTTCGGGTCGAAGTACGACATGAGCGGCGGTCACGCGTACGTCGACGGGATCTGGGCCTCGACGTTGAACTACCGGCCGAGCAACCGGACGTACTACTGGGCCGGGTGCATCGACTTCGCGCAGACCCACATCTACACCGCGTCCGCCGTCGACGGCGCCTGGAGCAAGCACACCACCATCCCCAACTGCTACTACGACGCCGGGATGCTGATCGACGACAACGACACCATGTACGTGGCGTACGGCAACGGCACCATCAGCGTGGCGCAGCTGTCCGCGGACGGGAAGTCCCAGGTTCGCGCCCAGCAGGTGTACCAGACACCGTCGAGCATCGGGACCCTGGAAGGGGCCCGCTTCTACAAGCGCAACGGCGCCTACTACATCTGGCTCACCCGCCCGGCCAACGGCCAGTACGTGCTGAAGTCGACCAACGGCCCGTTCGGCCCGTACGAGCAGCGTCAGGTGCTGCTCAACCTGCCCGGTCCGATCTCCGGCGGCGGTGTGCCGCACCAGGGTGGGCTGGTGCAGACCCAGAACGGCGACTGGTACTACATGTCCTTCGTCGACGCGTACCCCGGTGGTCGGATGCCGGCCATGGCTCCGATCACCTGGACCGGCGACGGCTGGCCGGTGCTGCAGACGGTCAACGGCACCTGGGGCAGCTCCTACCCGAAGCCGAACCTGCCCGCGCCGCCCCGGGCGGTCAAGCCGCTCACCGGCACCGACACGTTCGCCGGCACCACCCTCGGCCCGCAGTGGGAGTGGAACCACAACCCCGACAACAGCAAGTGGTCGGTCAACAACGGGCTGAACCTACAGGCCGCCACCGTCACGGGCGACCTGTACAAGGCGCGCAACACGTTGACCCACCGGATCCAGGGCCCCACCTCGACCGCCACCATCGAATTGGACTACTCCACCATGCGCGACGGTGATCGCACCGGCCTGGCGGTGCTGCGCAACTCGTCGGCCTGGATCGGAGTCCGACGGGACAACGGGTCCACCCGGCTGGTCATGCAGAACGGCCTGACGATGGACGGTAACTGGAACACCACGAGCACCGGCAGCGAGGTGGCGAGCACCGCCGTCTCCGGGGGCCGGATCTGGTTGCGGGCCAACGCCGACATCAGACCCGGATCCGGCCGACAGGCCCGCTTCTCGTACAGCACCGACGGGGTCAACTTCACCTCGTTCGGCAACGCCCTGACGCTGGCGAACAACTGGCAGTTCTTCATGGGCTACCGCTTCGCCATCTTCAACCACGCGACCCAGGCGCTCGGTGGCGCGGTCACCGTGCGTCGGTTCGATCTGACGACGCCGTGACACCAGTCACACGACGATCGGCCTGACCGGTGGCGCGGGCCGGACGGCCCGTCCGGCCCGCCTGGTCCGCGCCATCGGGTCAGGTCCCCGCCGGCCCTGCTCCACGCTCTGTCCGGGGGCGTGGGGCGGGCCGGCGGGCCGTCGCGGGACGGTGCCCCGCACCGGATGGCGGTGTCCTCCGGGGTGCGGCTCCGGCACGTCGCACAGTCCCCACACCGGCGTGCCGTGTTCCAAGCCGTTGCTGGCGTAGACTGTCGGCGATCCAGCGCTGGTCACCTGGGATTCAGCACCGGCGTGGTGACTGAGCGAGGGGGATCGGGCCGGGCCGCTCCAGTCGATGTCGACGGGCTGCGGGCCGGAGATGTAGCGGGGGGAGTGAAATGGCCGTCCACGGTCCCGCGATGACGGACGTTGCTCGTCTCGCCGGTGTCTCCCATCAGACGGTGTCGCGGGTGCTCAACGGGCACCCCAACGTCCGTGAGCAGACCCGGCTGCGGGTGCGCGCGGCGATCGCCGAACTCGGCTATCGCCCCAATGGCGCGGCACGCGCGCTGGTCACCGGCCGATCGCAGGTCATCGGTGTGGTCGCGCAGAACACGACGCTCTACGGGCCGGCGTCGTTGCTGGCGGCGTTGGAGCAGACCGCCGCCGAAGAGGGTTTTGCGGTCAGTGTCGGCAGCGTTCGAAACCTGGACCACCGTTCCATCTCGGCGGCCGTCGAGCGGCATCTGTCGCACCGGGTTGCCGGCATCGTGGTCATCGCCCCGGTCGAGTCGGCCGGTGAGGCGCTGGAACGCCTGCCCAAGGACGTCCCACTGGTCACGGTCGACGGTGACCCGAACCGGCCGGTGCCGTTGGTGACGGTCGACCAGGTGGCGGGCGCTCGGGCGGCGACGCAACATCTGCTCGACGTCGGGCATCGCACCGTCTGGCACGTCTCCGGGCCGTCCGACTGGTTCGACAGCGTCGGTCGGATCGACGGCTGGCGACAGGCGCTGCTGGCCGCCGGGCTGGTTCCGCCGCCGCCGATGCCGGGGGACTGGTCCGCGGCTTCGGGTTACCGGTGCGGGCAGATGCTGGCGCGGATGCCCGAGGTCACCGCCGTCTTCACCGCCAACGACCATCTCGCGTTGGGCGTGCTGCGGGCGTTGCACGAGTTCGGTCGGCGCGTGCCGGACGACATCAGTGTGGTCGGCTTCGACGACGTGCCGGAGGCGGCCTACTTCATTCCGCCGCTGACCACCGTCCGACCGGACTTCGACGCGGTGGCGCGGGCCAGCCTGCAGATGTTGCTGTCCCAGATCGAGTCGGGCACCGGTGGGGCGCTGCGGCAGACCATCGCCCCGGCCCTGGTCGCCCGCGAGAGCGTCGCCCCACCGCCGCGCTGACGGCAAGACGACCAGGGGCCGCCTCGGTGCGGCACCGGGACGGTTCCACCGCCGTCGCGGTGAACGCTGTGCGCACGCGGCAGCCGGCGGCAATTCTCGGCGTCCCGGTCGATAAGACGCGACTCGATGGGCCGTGCGACACGGCTATCGATGTCGAACGATGCATTGGCGGGAAGGTATTGAACCTCATGAAATGTCGCCGTAACATGATGGGCGTCTCTGTTAACGCTAACAAAAATTGGCGTCCAACTATCGGCCCATCGACCAAAGATCGTAGTCACGGGCGGGCGCCACCGACAAGGAGGCTCGATGAACCGCAGCACCCGAGGTCGTCGCTGGGGGAGCGTGCTGGCGGCCGGCTTACTGCTCGCCGGCGCCCTGGTCGGCCTTCGCGCCCCGGCGGCGCAGGCACTGGACAACGGGGTGGCACGTACGCCCCCCATGGGTTGGAATTCGTGGAACTCGTTCGGCTGCAACATCAACGAGGCGCTGATCCGGCAGACAGCCGATGCGCTCGTCAGCAGCGGGATGCGCGACCTGGGTTACCAGTACGTCGTGGTCGACGACTGCTGGTTCAACCCCAACCGGGACAGCTCCGGCAACATCCAGGGTGACCCGACCCGGTTCCCCAGCGGAATGAAGGCCCTCGGTGACTACATACACGCCCGGGGGCTGAAGTTCGGTCTCTACCAGGTGCCGGTCGACAAGACCTGCGCCCAGTACTTCGGCTCCTACCCGGGCGCGACCGGCAGTCGGGGTCACGAGGTGCAGGACGCACGCCAGTTCGCCGCCTGGGGTGTCGACTTCCTCAAGTACGACTGGTGTTCGCCGGAGGGCAGCATCAACGACCAGGTGGCCACCTTCGCCAAGATGCGTGACGCGCTGGCCGCCACCGGCCGACCGATCGTCTACAGCATCAACCCCAACAGCATCCACGCCAAGACCGGCCCGCAGCGCAACTGGGGCGACGTGGCGAACATGTGGCGCACCACCGAGGACATCACCAACGCGTGGGACACCGGTCAGACCAACGGCTACCCGATGGGCATCCAGAACATCATCAACGTGACCGTTCCGCTGGCGTCGTACGCGAGGCCGGGTGGCTTCAACGACCCGGACATGATGGAGGTCGGCCGCGGCGGCATGAACGACACGGAGATGCGCAGCCACTTCGCGATGTGGGCGGTCATGGCGTCTCCGCTGATCGCCGGCAACGACGTACGGAACATGAACGCCGCGACGCAGACCATCCTCAAGAACGCCAACCTGATCGCCATCAACCAGGACTCGCTCGGGTTGCAGGGGGCGCAGGTGTCGTTCGACGGCACGCGTCGGGTGCTGGCCAAGCGGCTCGCCAACGGTGACGTCGCCGTCGCTCTGTTCAACCAGGGCGGCTCGACGACGACGATCTCGACCACGGCCGCGGCCATCGGCAAGTCCGGCTCGTCGTTCACGCTGGTGGACGCGTGGACCGGTGGCACCAGCTCCAGCAGCGGGACCATCAGCGCCAGCGTTCCGGCCCACGGCACGGTGGTGTACCGGGTCAGCGGTGGCGGCACCACTCCTCCGACGACGCCGCCGCCGAGCACCTCGAGTGCGTACGCCAGCGCCGCCTCCGGCCGCTGCCTGGACGTGCCGAACAGCAGCACGACCAACGGCACCCAGCCGGTCATCTGGGACTGCAACGGCGCCGCCAACCAGCGCTGGACCAGGAACGGTCAGACCCTGCAGTCGCTCGGCAAGTGCCTGGACGCTCCGCTCAACGCCACGGCGGGCGCCAAGGTGCAGATCTGGGACTGCAACGGCGGGGCCAACCAGCAGTGGACCATCAACGCCAACGGCACGATCAGCGGCGTCCAGTCCGGGCTCTGTCTGGACGTCAACAACAACGGCACGGCCAACGGCACCACGGTGATCCTCTGGACCTGCACGGCTGCGGCGAACCAGCGGTGGTCGCAGCGGTAGCCGATCGAGCCCGCTGACCGCCCCGGGTCGCGGGAACCGGTCCGATCCGGTACTACTGGTGCCCGCGGACGACACCTGTCGTCCGCGGGCACCGCTCTGTGCGGCGCCCGTGTCCGGCCTTTCGGCGGATCGTCCGCATGGCTACGCTCGCCTGGATGCTCCGTTACGAGACCGTGACACCGGTATTTCGGATCAGGTGTTGACGCAATCTATGTGAGCGCTAACACTACCCGAAAGATGACAGTTGGCCCCGGCAGTCGACGGGGGAGTCCGGAGAGGAGAAGCCCGTGGGCAGGAAATTCCTGGTTGCTCTCGGCGGCGCGGCACTGGCGCTGAGTATGGCGGCGTGCAGTGGCGGGGGTGCGGGCAGCGGTGACAAGACCGGCGACGAGAAGCCCAGCGATTTGACCATCGGTGTGTCGATGCCGACCCAGACCTCGGAGCGGTGGATCGCCGACGGCAACGCGGTGAAGTCCAAGCTGGAGGCCAAGGGTTACAAGGTCGACCTCCAGTACGCTGGCGATGACATCCCCACGCAGTCGCAGCAGGTCGACCAGATGATCACTCAGGGCGCGGACGTCCTGGTCATCGCGGCGATCGACGGTACGGCGCTGAACAGCCAACTGCAGGCGGCCGCGGCCGCGAAGATCCCGGTCATCTCCTACGACCGGCTGATCCGCGGTAGCAAGGACGTCGACTTCTACGTCAGCTTCGACAACTACAAGGTTGGCGTCGCCCAGGGCACCGCGCTGCTCGTCGGCCTCGGCCTGCTGAACAAGGACGGCTCGAAGGGCACGGCCAAGGGGCCGTTCAACGTCGAGCTCTTCGCCGGGTCGCTGGATGACAACAACACCCAGTACTTCTTCGGCGGCGCGATGGACACCCTGAAGCCGTTCATCGACAACGGCACGCTGAAGGTCAAGTCCAAGCAGACCACCCCCGAGCAGGTCGCCATCCTGCGCTGGCAGCAGGAGACCGCGCAGAAGCGGATGGAGAACCTGCTCACCTCGGCGTACAACGACGGCTCCAAGGTCGACGGGGTGCTGTCGCCGTACGACGGCATCTCCCGCGGCATCATCACCGCCCTGCAGAACGCCGGCTACGGCAGCGGCGCGAAGAAGCTCCCGGTGGTGACCGGCCAGGACGCGGAGATCGCCTCGATCAAGCTGATCAACGACGGCGTGCAGAACTCCACTGTCTTCAAGGACACCCGACTGCTCGCCGAGCAGGCCGTCAACGCCTCCGAGGCGTTCCTGCAGAAGAAGCAGCCGCAGG
The DNA here is from genome assembly GCF_044459545.1 of Micromonospora sp. NPDC050276. Taxonomy (NCBI): domain Bacteria; kingdom Bacillati; phylum Actinomycetota; class Actinomycetes; order Micromonosporales; family Micromonosporaceae; genus Micromonospora; species Micromonospora sp. NPDC050276. The sequence continues at coordinate 135,947 of NZ_JBITJA010000002.1, forward strand.
CCAACGACACCCAGACGTACAACAACGGTGTCAAGGTCGTCCCGGCTTACCTGCTGCCGATCGCGACCGTCTACAAGGACGACATCAAGGCGACGCTGATCGACTCCGGCTACTGGACGGCGGAAGAGGTCGCCGCCGGTCAGGCCAAGAAGTAAGCCACTCGTCGGGCCCGGCGGACACCCGCCGGGCCCGACGCCTGGGCGTGCCACGTCCAGACCTGACGGAGGACAGTGACCATGGACGACACCATCCTCGAGATGCGTCGCATCACCAAGACCTTCCCCGGCGTGACCGCGCTGGAGGACGTCACCCTCGCAGTGCGCCGCGGGGAGATCCACGCCATCTGTGGTGAGAACGGCGCCGGCAAGTCAACCCTGATGAAGGTGCTGTCCGGCGTCTACCCGTCCGGCTCCTACGACGGCGAGATCCTCTTCGACGGCAAGCCGATGCAGTTCCGTGGCATCCGCGACAGCGAGGCCAACGGCATCGTCATCATCCACCAGGAGCTCGCCCTGGTGCCGTACCTGTCGATCGCGGAGAACATCTTCCTCGGCAACGAGCGGCGCGGCCGCAGCGGCCTCATCGACTGGAACCTGGCCAACGCCGAAGCCGGCAAGCTGCTGGCATCCGTCGGCCTGCACGAGAACCCGGTCACCCCGGTCATCCAGCTCGGCGTCGGCAAGCAGCAGCTGGTGGAGATCGCCAAGGCGCTGTCGAAGAAGGTGCGCCTGCTCATTCTGGACGAGCCGACCGCCGCGCTCAACGACATCGACTCGGCGCACCTACTCGACCTGTTGCGGGCCCTCAAGGAGCAGGGCATCACCTGCATCATGATCTCGCACAAGCTCAACGAGATCACCGCCATCGCCGACTCGACCACCGTCATCCGCGACGGGCGCGCGGTGGAGACCCTCGACATGAAGTCCGGCGACGTGAGCCAGCAGCGGATCATCCGGGGCATGGTCGGGCGCGACCTGGACAGCTTCTACCCCGACCGCGAGTCGTCCCCCGGTGACGAGGTCCTCCGCATCGAGGACTGGACGGTGCGGCACCCGGTCCAGGACCGGATGGTCGTCGAGGGCGTTGGCCTGTCCGTCCGCGCCGGCGAGGTCGTCGGCATCGCCGGTCTGATGGGCGCCGGGCGGACCGAGCTGGCCATGAGCGTGTTCGGGCGGTCCTACGGGCGCGACATCCGGGGCCGACTCTTCGTCCACGGGCGGGAGGTGCAGGCGCGCACGGTCGCCGAGGCGATCGACAACGGCATCGCCTACGTCACCGAGGACCGCAAGCACTACGGCCTCAACCTCATCGACGACGTACGGCGCAACGTGTCCGCCGCCGCGTTGGACAAGCTGTCCCGCCTGGGCTGGGTGAACGGCAACGAGGAGATCAAGGTTGCCGAGACCAGCCGCAAGGAGATGAACATCCGCACGCCCAGCGTCATGGCGGTGGTCGGCAAGCTCTCCGGCGGCAACCAGCAGAAGGTCGTGCTGTCGAAGTGGCTGTTCACCGACCCGGACGTGCTGATCCTCGACGAGCCCACCCGCGGCATCGACGTCGGCGCCAAGTACGAGATTTACACGATCATCAACCGGCTGGTGGCCGCCGGTAAGGCGGTGATCGTCATCTCCTCCGAGCTGCCGGAGCTGCTCGGAATGTGCGACCGCATCTACACCCTCGCCGCCGGCCGGATCACCGGCGAGATGCCGGTGGCCGAGGCGACTCAGGAGAGCCTCATGGAGCTGATGACCAAGGACAAGGAGCTCGTCGGATGACCAGCATCAAGACCCCTTCGACGGAGCGCCCGACGCCCCCGGACAGCCCGCCCGCCGCGGCCCTGCACAGCGGGACGAACGACCTGCGGGCGCTGGTGTTGAACAATCTGCGCCAGAGCGGGATCTACGTCGCCCTGGTCGTCATCGTCGCGCTCTTCGCGGTCCTCACCGACGGGGTGTTGCTGAGCCCGGGCAACATCACCAACATCGTCCTCCAGTACTCCTACATCCTGGTCCTCGCGATCGGCATGGTCATCCTGATCATCGGCGGCCACATCGACCTGTCGGTCGGCTCGGTGGTCGCGCTGACCGGAGCGGTATCTGCCGTCCTGGTGATCCAGCAGGGGCATCCCTGGTGGATCGGCATCCTGGCGGCGCTGGTCGTCGGTCTCGCGGTCGGCGCCTGGCACGGGTTCTGGGTGGCGTACGCCGGCATTCCGGCCTTCATCGTGACCCTGGCCGGCATGCTGCTGTTCCGGGGTCTCACCCTGCGGGTGCTCGACAACATCTCGCTGTCGCCGTTCCCGTCCGAGTACCAGCAGGTCGCGGCGGGCTTCCTCAACGGCCTGCTCGGTGGGCAGGGCTATGACGCCTTCACGCTGCTGATCGGTGCCATCGCCGTGGCCGGGTACGCGGTCAGCGGTTTCCGCACCCGGGTGGCGCGCATCCGCTACCAGCAGCCCGTCGAGTCGTTCCCGCTGTTCGTCGCCCGGGTCGTGCTGGTCGGCGCGGTGCTCATGTACTTCGCCTGGCAGCTGGCGCACGCCCGTGGGCTGCCGATCGTGTTGATCATCCTGGCCTTCCTCGTGCTGGTCTACGGCCTGCTCACCCGGCGTACCGTCTTCGGTCGCCAGGTCTACGCGATCGGCGGCAACCTGTCGGCGGCGGCGTTGTCCGGGGTGAAGGTCCGCACGGTCAACTTCTGGATGTTCGTCAACATGGGCTTCCTGGCGGCGGTGGCCGGCGTCATCTACTCGTCGCGGTCCAACGGCGCCCAGCCGGCCGCCGGCAACATGTTCGAGTTGGACGCGATCGCCGCGGCCTTCATCGGCGGCGCGGCCGTCACCGGCGGCGTGGGCACCGTGGTGGGCGCGATGGTCGGCGGTCTGATCATGGCGGTGATGAGCAACGGCATGCAGCTGATGGGCATCGACCAGTCGACCCAGTCGGTGGTGAAGGGCCTCGTCCTGCTCGTCGCGGTCGCCTTCGACGTCTACAACAAGCGCCGGGCCGGCACGGCCCGCTGACGCCTGGACAGCACGTAGATGGCCCCTGACCGCTCCGCGGTCAGGGGCCATCTACGTGAGACCAACTCCGCGATCTTGCACTTTGTGTCGACGATCCGCAGCTTATGCGGCATAAGTCGGGGCAGAAAGTGCAAGATCGGTGGGGTGGGGTGGGGTGGGGTGGGGTGGGGTGGGGGCGGGAGTTAGTGGCAGGTGCCGGTGCCGGTGTCGGTGTAGGACTGGCCGGCGACCGGCAGGAACTGCCAGTCGTAGCTGTTGGAGTGCAGCGTGAACTTCAGCAGACCCCACGCCGAACTGTTCCGCGCCTCGCTGTTGGGCTGGATGGTGCCGAAGCTGTAGTGACCGGCACCGCCCATCCCGGCGACGAAGCTGCGCAGGCCCCGGCTGGAGTCGGCGCCACCGGCCGGGTTCATCGGCGCGAACCGCTCGTACACGTGGTTGTGCCCCCACACCACGACATCGGCGTTGTAGTCGTAGAGCGCCTGGTACAGCGGACGGGTCGACGTCGACGGCGCGTGGTTGGAGCTGGACGTGAACAGCGGGTGGTGCCAGTACGCGAGCGTGCACGGCTTGCTGCTGGCGGCCAGGTCGGCACGCAGCCACTGCTCCTGCGTCGAGCCGGCCGACATGCTGATGTTCGAGTTCAGCGACACGATGTGCCAGTTGCCGAGGTCGAACGAGTAGTAGCCGCGACCGCTCGGGCCGGCGGACGTACCGAAGTAGTTGTAGTAGCCGGTCGCGCCCGACGTGTTGTAGTCGTGGTTGCCCGGCGACGGGCGGGTACGGGACTTGTGCCGACCCCAGGTGGGCTCGTAGTAGCTGTTGAACTGCGACGCGGTGCCACTGTCGTAGACGTTGTCGCCGGTGGTGAAGACCGTCCCCGGGGTGTTGTCGAGCAACGCCGCGGTGGCGCTGTCGCCGGAGCCCGAGTCGGCGATGTCGCCGGCCCCGACGAGGACCGGGTCCCCGGACGGGGGTGGCGTGGTGGTCCCGGTGGTGACCACCAGTTGCGGGGCGTCGGCGCCACTCTCGCGGGTGTCGTAGTAGGCGCCGTCACCGCTGGTCGAGGTCGCGCCGAAGCTGTACGTGCCGTTGCCGGTGACCGCGGCCGTGACGTCCAGCTCGTACCAGGCGTTGCCGCTGACCGCGCCGATCGAGCCCAGCGTGGCACCGTCGATGGCCGGCTGGTTGTTCCAGGTGGTGCCGGTCTCCGACCACGTCGTGTTGGACATCCGCCGGAACGTGCCGCCAGCGTCGCTGCCGTCGTTGCCGCTGATCGTGCGCAGCCGCAGCTTGGCGCTGGTCACCGTGCCGCTGACACCGCTCACGGTGAAGCGCAGGAACGAGCGCCGCACGGGCGAGTTGTCGACCACGACCTGAGTGGACGTGCCGTAGTTGGTGGAGGCCGCGTCGCTCTGGACGTAGGTGTCGGCGACCGGCGTGAACGTCACGCTCGCCGCCGACGCCGCGCCAGCGCCGGTCACGACGACGGCGGCGGTCGCGGCGACGATCACCGTGACCACCCCCAACGTCACCGACGGACGGGGGAATCGAATGTCCATCCAGGACTCCTTACCTCGTTGGAAGAGCGCAAGGAATGTAGGAAGGTCGATGAGCCGGGGGGCGACGGGCGGATGAACAGTGCGTCCCGGCAGGCGAACACATCGGTGTTGGGGACCCGTTCACCCGTACCTCGCCCGGATGCCATGGGCGATCCGTTGTGCCCGCTGCACTGAGTACGGACGATGGCTGCCCGCCCGCCGTCGATCCGAGGAGATGCTCGTGTACCTGTCGACCGTCTCCCGACCGGTCGCCGACCCACCCGAGTCGGGGCCCCGACGCCGGCGGTTCGCGTTGGTCAGCGGCAACGTCGTCGCGCTCGGCACAGTCAGTCTGATCACCGACGTGTCGGCGGAGATGGTGACCGCGGTCCTGCCGCTCTATCTGGTGCTGGGCCTGCACCTCAGCCCGCTGGCCTTCGGCGTGCTCGACGGCGTCCACACCGGCGCCACCGCGCTGCTGCGGGTCGTCGGTGGTTTCGCCGCCGACCGGTTCCGACGGCGCAAGCTGATCGCCGGCGTCGGGTACGCGCTCTCGGCGGTCGCGAAGCTCGGCCTGCTGCTGGCCGGCCGGTCGATACCGGCGATCGGCGCGGTCATCGCCGTCGACCGGCTCGGCAAGGGTGTGCGGAGCGCGCCGCGCGACGCGCTGATCACCCTCTCCACCCCGCCCGATGCACTGGGCCGGGCGTTCGGGGTGCACCGGGCGATGGACAGCGCCGGCGCGTTCCTCGGGCCGCTCGCCGCGTTCGCGGTCCTGCTGGTCGTCGGGCAGTCGTACGACGCGGTCTTCGTCACCAGCTTCTGCATCGCCGCCCTCGCCGTCGTGGTGCTCGTGCTCTTCGTCCGGGAACGGCCCAACGGCGAGGCAGCGGTCGGCGAGGCAGCGGTCGGCGAGGCGGCGAACGGCCCGAACGACCCGAAGGTCTCCGTCGTCGAGGCGTTCGGTCTGCTCCGCAGCGGACCCGCCCGTCGGCTGGTGCTGGCCGCCGCACTGCTCGGCCTGGCCACCATCGGCGACGGCTTCGTCTACCTGCTGCTGCAACACCGGACGGACCTCGGGCTGCGCTGGTTCCCGCTGCTCGCGGTGGGGACCAGCCTTGCCTACCTGGTGCTCGCCGCCCCGCTCGGCGTACTCGCCGACCGGATCGGCCGGCTGCCCGTCGTGATCGGCGGCTACACCGCGCTCGGGGCGACGTACCTGCTGCTGGCCGGCCCGGTCGACGGATGGCCGCTGATCGCCGTGACGCTGACGCTGTACGGCGCCTTCTACGCGGCCACCGACGGCGTGCTCATCGCGCTCGCCGGCCCGGTGCTGCCGGCGCGACTGCGGACCACCGGAATCGCGTTGGTGCAGACCGGGCAGGCCCTGGCGTACCTCGTCTCCTCGGTGCTGTTCGGTCTGGCCTGGCAGGCGTGGGGGCCGGAGAACGCGATCCGCGCGGCGGCCGTCGCCGTCGCCGCCGTCCTGGCCGGCACGCTGCTGCTGCTGCTGGCCGCCCCGGCCCGACTCACCACCCGGAAGGTGCCCCGATGACCGCGATGTCGATCCGAGCGAAGCTCGCCGTGGTGGTCGCCTCGGCCGTGCTGTTGGGCGCCGTGGCGGCCGGCTACGCCGCCACGGCCGCGCAAGCGCCCCGGACGCCGCCACCCGCCGGCGGCGGGCAGGCGGTCACCCTGACGCCCGGGCCGCGCCTGCTGGCGATCACCGACCGGCACGTCTCCACCGTCGCCATGACCGATCCCGCCGGACCACGCACCGTCGCCGGTCTGGAATGCCTCCGGGTGTACGCCGCGGCCGGCACCGGGGTCTGCCTGAAGCCGGAGACCGCGTGGTCGTATCAGGTTGTCGTGCTCGACGCCGCGCTGCGGCAGACCCGGGCGGTCAGCGTGCCGGGTCTGCCGAACCGGGCCCGGGTCTCCGCCTCCGGCCGGATGGTTTCCTGGACGACGTTCGTCGGTGGCGACTCGTACACCTCCAGTGGCTTCTCCACCCGCACCGGGATCCTGGACACCCGCACCGGTGCCACGGTGGCCTCGCTCGAAGGTTTCGCGATCACCCGGGACGGTCGTGCCTACCGCAACCCGGACGTCAACTACTGGGGCGTCACCTTCACCGCCGACGACAACCGCTTCTACGCGACCATGGCGACCGGAGGTAGGAGATACCTCGTCCGGGGGGACCTCGCCGCCCGTACGGTCGAGACGCTGAAGGAGAACGTCGAGTGCCCGTCGCTGTCGCCGGACGGCACCCGGCTCGCGTTCAAGGAGGCGGTCGACGCCGACCCGACGAAGGGCTGGCGGCTGTCGGTCCTCGACCTGGGCACCATGCGGGTCACCGCGACCGCCGAGACCCGTAGCGTGGATGACCAGGCCGCGTGGCTGGACACCGGGACGCTGGCCTACACGCTGCGCGGGGACGACGGCCAGCCGGACGTCTGGACCGTTGCGGCGGACGGGTCGGGCACGTCGACCCTGGTGATCCCCGGCGCCGAGTCGCCGTCCCCGCTCACCTGACGGTCCGACCCCGACCCCGGGCGGCCAGGACACCTGAACGCCTTGGCGCGGACAGCATCCGGTCACGTCGGATTCCGCCCCGAACCCATCGCCGTTCATCGACGTTCTCGAGGCTGTTGACCATGACAAGGCTGAGCCGTCGCTTCTTCGTCCTCGGTGGACTCGTGACCGCCGGCGTCGCGGTGACACCCCGCCAGGGTGCCCGCGCCGCGGTGCCGTACCCCTTCAAACTCGGTGTGGCGTCCGGTGATCCGGCGCCCGACAGCGTGGTCCTCTGGACCCGCCTGGCACCATCCCCGCTCAACGCCGACGGGCAGGGCGGCATGGCCAACGCGGACGTGACCGTGGAGTGGCAGGTGTCCACCACCGACCGGTTCACCTCGCTGGTCGCCTCCGGCTCGGTGGTCGCCCGCTACGCCGACGCGCACTCGGTGCACGCCATCGCGGGCGGGCTCGCGGCCGACTCGGACTACTACTACCGGTTCCGGGCCCAGGGCCAGATCTCGCCGGTCGGTCGGACGCGGACCGCGCCGGCCCCCAGTTCCTTCGGCCGCGACCTGGTGATGGCCTTTGCCTCCTGCGCTCACTACGAGGCCGGCTACTACACCGCGTACCGGCGGATGGCCGAGGACAACCCCGGGCTGATCCTGCACCTCGGCGACTACATCTACGAGGGCGGCGTCGGCACGTCCACGGTGCGCCAGCACGTCGGCGCCGAGATCGTGTCGCTGGCCGACTACCGCCGCCGTTACGCGCTCTACAAGTCCGACCCGGACCTGCAGGCGGCCCACGCGGCGGCGCCCTGGCTGGTGGTGCCGGACGACCACGAGGTGGAGAACAACTACGCCAACATGGTCCGCAACGACAGCAGTCCGACGCTGACCGCCGCACAGTGGACCGCCCGACGGACCGCCGCGTACCGGGCCTACTACGAGAACATGCCGCTGCGACCGGCGTCCGCCGCCAACGGCAACAGCATCCCGCTGTACCGGCGCGTCCGGTGGGGACAGCTCGCCACCTTCCACATGCTCGACACCCGGCAGTTTCGTGACGACCAGGCGTGCGGCGACGGCTGGAAGGTCTGTGCCGACGCGGACCTGGCCTCCCGGTCGCTGACCGGCGCGACCCAGGAGGCGTGGCTGCTCGACGGGTTGGCCCAGCGCTACGGCACCTGGGACATCCTCGGCCAGCAGGTCTTCTTCGCCCAGCAGTTGGACGCGAACGGGGCGGCGAGCATGGACGCCTGGGACGGCTACCGGGCCTCCCGCAGCCGGATCCAGACCGGCTGGCAGCAGCGCGGGGTGCGCAACCCGTTGGTGCTCACCGGCGACGTGCACCGGTCGTGGGCCAACGACCTCAAGGCCGACTACGCCAACCCCTCCTCGGCCACCATCGGCACCGAACTGGTCTGCACCTCGATCAGCTCGACCGGCAACGGCAGCGGCAGCACCACCGTCCCGAACGCGGCGGCCAACCCGCACCTGAAGTTCTACTCGGACCGGCGCGGCTACGTCCGCACCACGATCAGCCGCAGCCAGGTCCGCGCGGACTTCCGCGCGGTGAACTCGGTGACCGAGCACGGCGCGGCGGCCTCCACCGTGCGCTCGTTCGTCATCCTCGACGGCCAGCCCGGCCTGCAGGCCGGCTAAGGGAGAGAGCCACCATGACCGCGATCAGCGCACTGCTCACCGCCTCCCTGCTGGTGCCGAACGTGGTGCCAGCTCCGACCGCGATGACCGCCGAGGCGGTCACCTGGACCACCGCGAACAGCGTCGCCACCGGCGACCAGGACCTGCCCGCCATCGCCATGAACCGCAACGGTCACGTCGCCGTGGTGTGGGAGGACGACCGGGACAGCACCGCCCCGGAGGACGACACCCACAGCGAGATCTACCTGCGGCTGTTCCGCGACGGCACCTCCGCGTACGAGCTGAAGCTCTCCACCGGGGGCACCAGCGGAGCCGCCTGGCGGCACATCAGCCCCGACGTGGGGCTCGACGACCGGGGCAACGCCGTGGTGGTCTGGGCCGCCGACGGCGACGGCAACGGCGTCTACAACATCCAGTACCGGGTGGTGTCGCCGGCCGGCGCGGTGCTCGGCTCGGGCCAGGCCAACGCCAGCGACGCCGGGCAGCAGATCTGGCCGAAGGTCGCGGTCGACCCGGACGGCGCGCCCAGCAACGCCGCCGCCGTCGGCTTCACAGTGGTCTGGGAGGACGTGCAGGGGACCGCTCCCGCCACCGTCAAGGCCGCCGCCTTCACCGCGGCCACCACCAAGGCGTACGAGGTGACGGCCTCGCAGACCACGGGCACGCATCACCGCCCCGACGTGGCGGTGTCCGCTTCCGGCGAGGCGCTGGTGGTCTGGGACGAGGACGCCGACGCGAACGGCTCGTACAACATCGGGTTGACCCGGCTGGCCCGCTCCAACGGTGCGGTGGTGCTGTCGCGGCGGACGGCCAACGCGCAGAGCGGTGGGCAGCAGCGGCGCGCCTCGGTCGCGGCGAACTTCGCCGGTGACTTCACCGTCGGGTGGGAATCCGACCACACCGGCACCCGGGGTGTCTGGGCCCGATCGTTCACCGCGACCGGCACGGCCCGGCACGACGAGGTCCAGATCTCCAGCGGCACCGGTGCCATCGCCCCGGGCGTCGGCATCGACGACCAGGACAACACGGTGGTGGGTTGGACGGTCTCGGGCACCAACCCGGACGTCTGGGCCCGTGGCCTCAACCCGGACGGCACGTTCACCGGACGGCTGGCGGCCCAGGCGTTGAGCCAGACCACGACGGGTCGTCAGGAGCACTTCGCCCTGGCCGCGTCGCCGTGGGGCGAGGTGAGCGTGTGCTACACCGACGACAACGACGGCAACACCTTCGACCAGGTGCTCCTCGGTCTGGGCACGACGAACTCCACCTGGCTGATGTCCGCCGACGAGCTGCGCCGGTTGAAGGCGAGGGCGGGCGTCACGGCCCACTGAGCCGTCGGGCCCGGTCGGCCCGGCTCAGTCGCTCGTACAGCACCAGGGCGGCGAGGAAGGTCACCAGCAGGCCGAGGGCGGCCAGCGGGGGCAGGATCCGGGCCACCGGCATCAACGCGAGGACGAGGCCGATCGCGGCGAGCTGACCGGGCGCGTCGCGGACGGTCAACCGGAGGAACAGCAGACGGCCGACGAGATGGAGCGCAGCCCCGCCGTAGAGCACGGTCGTTGCCGGCCACCCCATCGGCTCCCCGCTGGGGTGGCCCGGCTGATCGGCCAGGCTCGCGAGGATCAGGTGGAGGCCCAGCGCGAAGTAGACCACCCCGGCGACCAGCGGCAGGTGTGCCAGGGTGTACGCGTCCGACGCCAACTGCTGGCGACGCCGGGAGCCCGGCGAGGCCTCGGTCAGCACCTTCGCGGCGGCCGGCGCGACGCCCACGAAGTAGAGCCACCACAGGCACACGGTCGCCGCGAAGCCGAAGACCGCGGCCAGCAGCACCGGCCAGGCGATCATGGCCAGGCCCGCACCGGCCCCGGCCGACAACAGGGATTCACCGAGCACGATGATCAGCACCAGACCGTGGCGTTCGGCGAAGTGGGCCCCGCTGCGAACCTCCCCGAAGCTCGTCGCGGTGACGAGCCGGCCGCCGCCGTAGTCGACGAGGAACGCCACGGTCCACAGCACGGTCTGCGCGGTCCCGCCGAGGATGGCTCCCACCAGCAGCGGGACCCAGGCGGTCGTGGTGGACACGGCGAAGCGCAGGGTCTGCCGGCGGTACTGCGGGTTGCCGGACGAGGCGTAGGTCATCAGGCCGAGGTGCAGCCCTCGGACCACGATGTAGGCGACGGCCAGGGTGAGTGGCGGGCTCAGCGCGCCGTCGTGGTGCTGCCAGGCCTCCGGGATCACCAGCGCGGCCACGAAGATCGCGGCCATCGCCGCGAGCATTCCGGCCAGTACGGGGCCGCTGTCGGCGCGGACCTGATTGCCCAGCCACGCGTAGCAGCTCCACGCGTACCAGAACCAGAGCAGGAGCAGCAGGCCCTGGTAGAGGGTGAGCGGCCCCAGCGTCTCCGCCATGAAGCCGATGAGCCGCGTGAGCGCGAAGACCAGCACCAGGTCGAAGAAGATCTCGAAGGTGGTGGCATGGTGCGCCTCCTCGACCAGCACCGGCCGGGACCGGTGGACGCGACTCATCCGCTCATCCTGGTCTGTTTCGCACCGCTTCTGCGGGCCAACGCCCAGCTCCGACGAGATCAGCCGAAGAGCAGGTCGAGGTGGGCGTCCAGCGCGCCCAGCGCCTGGTCGGCGGTGTACTGCCCGCCCAGCAGGTAGAGCCCGAGCCCTTCCATCAGCGCCAGCAGGCCGGCCGCGGCGGCGGCACCGTGACGGTCGGGCAGGAGGCTGGCGATGAAGCCGGTGAACTGCGCGGTGTCCTCGTGCAGGCGGGGTGCGGTCGACGGTCGTACCGCCGTGTAGGCGAGGAACGCGAGCGCCACCCGCCCGTCGTCGCGGGTGCGTTCGTCGAGCGGCAGCAGCGCGGCGAGCATCGTCCGCAGCAGCAGCCGAGGCGACGGGTTCTCGCCCAGCCGGGCCACCGCCTCGGTGATCCGGATCTGGCTGCGCTCCCGCACCACGCTCAACGCGAACGCCATCATCTCGTCCTTGGTCCGGAAGTAGTGCTGGACCATGCCGGCGGACACGCCGGCCTCGGTCGCCACGTGTCGGAGGCTGACCGCCTCCAGGCCCTGGTCCGCGGCGACCCGCATCAGCGCGTCCGCGATGAGGGTGCGTCGCTCCTGGTGATCGACCTTCTTGGGCATGGCCTCGATCGTTTCACAGTGGGTGACCCGGACACCTCCGCGGCGGCGGAGGTTACCGGCTGACGGTGTCGTTCGCGGAGGTGCCCCGCGCGCTGCGCAGCAGGCCGTCCGGGTCGTCGGCGTACAGTCGCAGCTCGTTCATCGGGGTGGACCCGGTCTTCGACAGATCGAAGATCAGCGGCCGGCGGAGCAGGACGTCGATGCTCGTCTGGCTGCCGACCGCGATGGACACCACCCGACGCTCGCCCTCCTGCTCGACCTGCACGGACCGGCTCGACGGGAGCGAGCGGTAACGCTTGCGCAGGGCCTCGACGTCCGTCCACGGGATCCAGAGGTCGATGCCGGAGCTGAGCCGCACGCGCAGCCCCCGGTCGCCGACGACGTGGGGGTGGATGGTCATGCTGGCGAACAGGCCGATCATCCAGAGCACACCCCAGATGCCGAGGCCCAGTACGATCCAGCGGGCGGGCCGCCACGGCACCACGTGGGTGACCACGATGTCGAAGATCGGGATCTCCACGACGGACAGGCCGATGAAGATGCCGAGGATCGGCTTGACCACGCCGAGGTAGCCGAACGGCTCGTCACCGGGCCCCAGCGGCAGGGGACGGCGTCGGGCCCACAGGTACAGGCTGCGCCACATCGCGGCCTCGGCTTCGGCCGCCCGACGCAGCAGCGGGCCCACCCGCGCCCGGGTCGGCGCCTTCGTGTCGGTCATTGTCGTCCTTTTCGCTCGGGGTCCGACGGTCTTTTCGTTCGGGGCGACGGTCAGTGGACGGTGATGGTTCCGGCGTTGCCGTCCACGGTGACGAGCTGCCCGGTGGAGATGGTCCGGGTGGCGTCCGGCACGCAGATGACGGCGGGGATGCCGTACTCCCGGGCGACCGTCGGGCCGTGCGCCATGATCGCGCCGGTCTCGGTGACCAGCGCCGCCGCGGTGAGGAACAGCGGGGTCCAGCCGGGGTCCGTGGTCGCGGCGACCAGGACGTCGCCGGGCTCGACGTGTGCGGTGCCCGGGTCGTGCACGACCCGGGCAGGGCCGGTCACCCGGCCCGCCGACGCGCCCACGCCGGCCAGGGTCCCGTCGCTGGCCGGCACCGCCGGCAGGATGGTCTCGACATCGGTGCCGTCGGAGAGCAGCGCCACCGGCGCCGTCCGACGCCGCAGCTCCCGGCGGTGCACCGCCCGTCGGGCGGTGACTGTGCCGCGCAGGTCGACACCCTGGTGTACGACGGTGTGCACCTCGTCGAGGGTCAGGAACATGATGTCGTCGGGCTGGTCCAGCAACCCGGAGCCGTGCAGGTCGGCGCCGATGAGCAGCAGTTGGCGGCGGGCCTCGCGCAGCGGGTACAGCCCGGCGAACTTGCCGGCCTCGCGTAGGCCGGCCAACGACCGCGCCCGGCGCAGCAGGAAACCGGCGAGCGTCCCCCGCACCGGCCGCCGACGTCGGGCCCGCGTGGTCAGCTCCCGCAGCGCGTGCTCCGCTGCCGCGGCGGCCCGTTGGAAGCGTTGGTCGGGGCCCTGCCCGGGATCGGTGACCCGCAGGTAGTTGGCGACCGCGGCGAAGACCGGTGTGGGGTCCTCCGCCCAGCGGGGCACCCCGAGGTCGACTTCGGCGGCGCCCCGGTGACCGTAGGCGTCCAGGAAGGCCGCCATGCCGATGTCGGGCAGCGTCCCTCGCAGGTAGCGCGCGGCCAACTCGGCTGGCGGGGTGTCGAGGAGAAGCTGGCGGTGATCGCCCGCGCCCTGGGCGAGTCGCCACAGGGCAAGGTCCATCTCGATGGTGACGTTGTGCGGCATGCCGCCCAGCACGGCGTGGATCTCGTCCGGGCCGGCGACGCCCTTGAGCAGGGCGGTCGGCAGCGCGGCGGCGAGCATCCCGGCGACGATCGGCCACATGATCGCGTCGGCACTGTCGTCGGCGTCCTCCACCTTCTGCACGAAGCGCAGCCGGTCGGCGGTGGTGCGCAGGTCGGCGGGGGCGGCTGACCGTACTCTGAGCTGCTCGATCGCCTCGAACATCCGGATCCGTGCGGCCTCGGGACGGGCCAGCGCCCGCAGGATCCCCACCACCGCGCGGCCGGCCGTCCGCAGCGACGCGGCCCCCGGCCCCCCGTCGCGCCGGGTGCCGCCGCTGCTCGGGGCGAACCGGGGGTCCGCCAGCACGTGTTGCATCACCGCCTGGGCGCGCGGCCCGAAGTCGACGGCGAGGAGCTTTACCAGTCGTTTGCGGGACGACCTGTCCCGTGCCAGGTCGGTCAGGTCACCGTAGAGGCGGCCACCGATGTCGACGATCTCGACCCGCACGCCGAGCGCGGCGAGCATCGCGGCGATCTGCCTCCGCAGGGTCGACATGCCCATCGGGGTGACCGGTTGCAGCATGCCCTGCACGTGCCCGAACTCCAGGTAGACGCGGGGGAGGGGCTTGTCGGTGGGCGGCGGGAGGGGGAACAGGCTGGTGATCGGCCGGGACTGGAGCAGCCACAGGACGTCGTCCGCGTCGATGGCCCACTCGACGTCCTGTGGGCGGCCGAAGTGGGTCTGCAACCGCTCGCCGGTGGCGCGTAGGCGGTCCAGCTGCGCGGACGTCAGGCATCCGGCGTCGTCGCGCGTGACCTCGTCGAGGACGTAGTGGTCGACGGTGGCGGCGCCGTCCACCACGGTCGTGCCGAGGCCCGCAGCGGCGTCGACGGCCATCTCGTCGCGGCGCCCGGTGAGCGGGTTCGCGGTGAACAGCACGCCGGCCACCACGGGGGTGACCATGCGCTGCACGACGACGGCCATCCGCACCGTCCGATGATCGATCTCGCGGGCGTCGCGGTAGGCGGTCGCGCGGTCGCTGTGCAGCGAATCCCAGCACTTCTCGATGGCGGCGATCAGCTCGGTGTTGCCCGTGACGTTGAGGACGGTGTCCTGCTGCCCGGCGAAGCTGGCGTCCGGCAGGTCCTCGGCGGTGGCGCTGGAGCGCACCGCCACCGGGCCCGCCCCGAGCCGCTCGTACGCGTCGACGACCTCGGCCGTGGGGATGACGCCGAGCCGGTGCGCCTCGGTGGTGACACAGAAGCCGTCGGGCACCTGCTCGCCGCGCCGGATCAGCTCGCCCAGCCCGGCCGCCTTCCCGCCGACCAGGTCGGTCATGGCGGCGGTCACCTCGGACAACGCGATCACGTGCATGGCAGCCCACTCTCTTTGCAATACAACTGCATTGCATCAAACCGTAGCTCGTTCGCGATGCGACTGCAATGTCTCCTCGGCGGTGTGTGGCCCGGAGTCGGGATGTTGTCGGGATCTGCCATGCTCGGGCCGGTGACGACTGGCCGCCCCACCCGAGCCCGTTCCCACCGCCGCCCGCGAAGCCGCACCCTCCGCATGCTCCTCGCGCTCGTCGCGGTGGCGGTCGTCCTGGGCGTCGCGGTCGTCGTCGTGCCGATGCTGCGACCGGCCGGGCCGCGCCCGCTCTTCCAGATGCCGGTGACCTGCGGCGAGACGTGGCAGCTCAGCACCTACCCCGGCCACGACGACTACGACGTCGACTTCTTCCCCACCGAGGGCGAGGCGTGGGGGCGGCCGGTGCTCGCGTCGTACGCCGGCACGGTCACGGTGGCGGGCATCAACGGGTCGCTGGGTGGGCGCACCCCGGAGAACCCGGACGGCCCACGAGGGCGCGGCGGCGGCTACTGGGTCAAGATCGACCACGGCGGCAAGTGGGAGACGCAGTACCTGCACCTGCTCGAACCGCCACTGGTCACGGTCGGGCAGAAGGTCGCCCAGGGTGACCAGATCGGGCGGCTCGGCAGCACCGGCAACTCCGGCGCACCACACCTGCACTACGAACAGCGACGCGGCTGGGAGAAGGTCGAGACCCACTTCGACGGCACGCCGTCGGGCATCACCACCGACGAACGCGAACAGATCCTCCGGCGGACGAGCAACAACTGCCCGGCCGTCTCCTGAGGACTGCGGTTTGCCCGGCGCGTCGTGGGGCACTGATTCGGGGGACAGTTCAGACGCAGGGAGGGGTCGGCCATGGCCAAGGGTGACGTCGACACGTACCACGAGGACGGGCAGTGGAAGAACAAGCCGGAGGGTCACGAGCGGGCCACCAGCACGCATGACGTGAAGGCCGACGCGCAGGCCCAGGGTCGCGAGATGGCGGCCGACCGTGGTGTCGAGCACGTGATCAAGAAGCAGGACGGCACGATCGGGGAGAAGAACACCTACCCCCGCAGTCGTGACCCCCGCGACATCGAGGGCTGACAGCTTTCGTTTTCTGGACTGGCCTCCTCGGCCTGGCTGAGGAGGTCATTCCTCATGCGTACGGGTGTCTGAGCTGCCACGTCCGGGGAAATATGGGCGTTTTGGGCTCGGCGGCGCTCTGGCCACCAAGCCCTTTGGGCAGATTCAGGCCGGCACCACGTACGGGAACGTGGCGGCGCGGGCGGCCTTCGTGACGTCCGAGGTGAGGCCGGACGTCGTGCCGGTGTTGAGAATCAGGGAGAACATCACCTCGGGTGCGTTGTCCGCCATGGTGCGGCCATTGCGGACCGCAAAACCGAAGTTCGCGGCCGTGCCGACCTTGTACGACAGCAGGTCGGGGTAGAGCTGCCGGGCGACGTTCCAGCCGTACGCCTGCGGGTCCGGCGCGGTGCCGTTCGCCTTGACGACCCCGGCTACCGCGCTCGCGATCTCCTCGCCGCCCTCGGTGAGGTCACTGCCGGGGTGCCGGAAGTTGGCCGGGTTCGAGAAGTCGGTGTCGTGTGGCCAGAAGATCGGCCACATCATGGGGTGGCCAGCGCGGTTGATCTGGCGCCAGCCGCCCGCGTCGGTGGCCAGCATGGTGCGACACCACACGCCGATCTCGGTGCCGTCGCGCAGCAGTGGCTCGTCGTGGGAGACCTCAAGGACGATCGACTCGACGGTCGTGCCGGCGAAGCTGTTCTTCGCCTGGTCGACCCGCCACGCTGAGCGGTCCACCTTCGATCCGTTCTTGACCGCGCCGTTGATGGTGGCGAGTTCGTCGAGGTCGATGAAGAAGGGGTCGGTGATCCGCCCGGCCCAGATCCGGACGTTGCTGCCGGTGGTCACCTCGCCGGTTCGCCCCTCGGCGATGGGGGTGCCCATCGCGGCGTCGTCGCGGGCGTCCGCTCCGGTGAGCTCGTACAGCTGGAGGGCCTGCCGAGCGTCGCCGTCCGGCTCGCCGAAGGCGAATCGGTAGGCCAGGTCCTCCACCTCCGCGCCGTTGATGTGGATCTTGATCTCGTAGCGGGCCTCGGCGTGGAAGCCGCGCTTGATGTCCGCCTTGGTCACCGAGCTGTTGACGTTCATGACGAACACCGTGGCGCGGTCCCCGTTGAACACGTACAGGTCGTCGATGTACAGCTGGCCGCCCTGGGCGGCGAGGGGGGTGTCGAGGTGGTGCGACATGAGCTCACTCCCGGAACTGCCGTATTTGGGACCAATCCGACCATAGTGGGCGGGAGCCTGGCTCTCCGCTCATCGCGCCGATTCGGTTCAACCGGGTGAGCGGGGTGCGCATGGCGGTGGACCGCCCGAGGTGTTCTCGGACGGCCCACTCACTCGTGTCCGCGTCGTCAGATGCGAGACCACTTCTGGTTGGCGGCGCCGATGCAGTCCCACAGGTGCAGCTTGCCGCCGTTGTTGGGGTTGGCTTCCCGTACGTCCACGCACTTGTTGGCGTTGACGTTGACCAGGTCGCCGGCGGCGTTGAGGGTGAAGCGCTGTGCGGTGTTGCCGTTGCAGCTGACCAGGTTGACCTCGGTGCCGTTGGCGGTGCCGGCCCAGGCCGGGTCCATGCACTTGCCCATCGCGCGGATGGTCCCGTCGGAGGCGAAGGTCCAGCTCTGGGCCGCGGTGGTGTTGCAGTCCCAGATCTGGAGCTTCGCGCCCTCGACCGGGTTGGCACCGGGGATGTCGATGCAGCGACCGCTCTGCGCTCCCCTGATCCGACTGGTGCCGGGAGCCGGGTCGCCCCCGCCCGAGGTGTAACCGGACACCCGTACGTAGTCGACGAGCATCTGCTGCGGGAACTGCGTCGAGCCGTCCGGGTAACCGGGCCAGTTACCGCCGACCGCCACGTTGAGGATCATGAAGAAGGGGTGGTCGAACACCCAGCGGTTGCCGCCGAGGCGGGCGGGATCCACCCGGTGGTACTGCACCCCGTCGAGGTACCAGGTGATCACGTTCGGTTCCCAGTCCACCCGGTAGGTGTGGAAGCCGTCGGCGAGCGGCGACCCGAGGGTGCGGCTGCCGGTGATACCGCCGCCCCCGGAGTAGCCGGGCCCGTGCACGGTGCCGTAGACGGTGTTGGGCTCCCGGCCGATGTTCTCCATGATGTCGATCTCGCCCGCGTCGGGCCACCCGCCGCCGGTGCCGAGCATCCAGAAGGCCGGCCAGATGCCCTGACCACGCGGGATCTTGATGCGTGCCTCGAAGCGCCCGTACGTCTGGGTGAAGGTGGCCGCCGTCAGCAGCCGCGCCGACGTGTACTCACAGCGCCCGTAGTGGCACTGGTAGTTGGCCGGGTTGTCCCGACGGGCGGTGATCACCAGGTTGCCCTGGCCGTCGTGAACGGCGTTGCTGGTGCTGTTCGTGTAGTACTGCCGCTCGTTGTTCCCCCAGCCGCCGCCGCCGATGTCGAATCGCCATTTGTTCTGGTCGACGGGCGTGCCGGCCGGGGAGTTGAACTCGTCCTGCCAGCTGATCGGGCCGATGGCGGCCTCGGCCCGGTCGGGGTGCACCGGGAGGACGAGCGCCGCCGCGGTCGCCATGAGGGCGACCGCCAGGAGTACGAGGGGGCGGGAGCGGAGGCTGGGCCGGGCTGTGAACACGGGAGGCTCCTCAGCGTGGGGGTGGTGGAGGCGGGTTACCAGGGTAGAGAGCGCTCTCTAAAGCGAAGCATGTCGATATCATGCCTTTCTGTCAAGAGTGTTTCCAATATCACGCCCGTCCGTTACCGCCCGATGCTGCCCAGTGAGCGGCGGAGCGCCGACCCCGGTCGTCAGCACGACATCGATCGATGGCTCCGAGATGGACGGCGCCGGCCCATCGACGAAGTTCGGCGCGGCCGGGCGTTACTCGATAGCGGTCGAATCGACCCTTCCTATTGCCGTGGGGCGTCCACCCGGGACAGGATGACGAGGCGTGCCGGAAACGTTCCCGTAACCTGCGCGCTGCTGGTCTCTGTCACAAGGAAGTGGGAGTCAGTCATGAGCGAGGCGTCGACGGCGCTGGGTGTGCGCCTCTACCCGGATCTGGTCGAGCGGGGTGGCCTGGCCCCCGCGCTCATCGAGACCGCTACCCGCCACGGGCTCGATGTCGGCCGGGTCGCCGCCCCGGAGCAGGGGCGGGCCCGGTTCACCTGCGCCGAGCTGCACTCCGACGAAGGCGTGGTCTGCGTGGGGCTGGGCTCGCAGGCCCGATACTTCATGATCGACGTTCGCGTCTCGGGAGAGGTCCTCGCGCGCGGTGACGTCATGGACCTGGTGCAGGTCGCCCAGGTGGCCGCCGCCTGGCGGGCCGGCCTGACGGTCGCCGAGCTGACCGCCCGGTTCCCGTTCATGGAGGAGATCAAGCACCGCCCGGCGCCGGTGGCCCAGGTCAGCTAGCCAGGCGGCAGGGCTGCGCGACCGGGCAGGTCAGCAGCGCAGTCGAGGCGGCAGCGGTGACTCGGCACCGACGTCACGGCTGAGGTAGGTCGACTGGGCGAAGGCGGCGAAGCGCTCCGCGTCGGTCGCCGTGGAAGCCAGTCCGAACGAGACGCGGACCGCGCCGCCCGTCGGCAGATGCAGCGCGGCGAGGTACCCGTACACCTGGACCAGTGGCCCGCCGGTGTCGTACCGCAGAGCGGTCAGCCGTTCCAGCAACCATTCGGTGAGCAGACCGACTCGGGCATGCACGAGATCCACGCCGATCGAGTCGAGCCAGCGCAACCCGAACTCCACGTCGGGATGCTCAGGAAGTTGAGCGTGCCGTCCTCGAACGCCGACTCGTCGTCCATCGGCCGGTGCCAGTCGCCCTGCACGCTGACCGCGCGGATCATCCTCGGGGAGTGGTCCGCCTGAATATCGTGCCTCGCCGATGTTGCTGAGCGGTCGCTCGGTACGCCCGGAGTGGACGCTCAGCGACTGTCGTCCGTTCAGTCGGCCGTGGTCCGCGCCTGCGCCGGAACCTGGAGGAGATCAAGGCAGTTGCGCCACAGCGTCTCCAGCTGGCTCGGATCGTTGAGCAGCTTCGCGAGCAGGACCCGCCCCTCGATCTGGGCGACGATGGACCGGGCCGCCTCCCGGCTGTCGACCGATGAGCCGGCCAGGCCGCGCTCCTTCGCCTCGATGACGACCCGATCGATGAGGGTGATCTGCTCCTCGAAGATCTCCTGAAGCCGACCGCGGATCTCCTCGGCCTGGTTGCTGAGTTCGAGGGCGAGGTTGCCGAACAGGCAGCCGGCGACCACGCCGGCCTTCTGTTGGCCGGCGCGCTGGACCTCCTCGGTGGCCTCGAACAGGTCCCGCAGCCGCTGTAGCGGGTCGCGTTCGCTGCCGAGCAACTGCTCCCACTGGCGGCGCTGGGTGGCCCAGTGCTCGTCGATGACGGTGCGGGCGAGTGCCTGCTTGGACTCGAAGAAGTAGTAGAAGCTGCCCTTGGGCACGCCCGCCACCGCGCAGATCTCGGCCACGCCGAGCGCCGTGTAGCCACGCTGCTCGATCAGCGTGGCAGCCGCGTCGAGGATCTTGTTCTTCGCGTCACTGGTCCGTCCCATGCTTTGAAGATACACGACCGGTCGGCTAGGTTTTAGTAGACCAGTCGTCTAGTGGAAGTGGTTTCCTCATGAACAGCAGTCAGACCCCGAAGGTCGTAGTGATCACGGGCGCCTCCCAGGGCATCGGCGCCGACCTCGTGGACGCCTATCGCAAGCTCGGATACGGCGTCGTGGCGACCTCTCGCTCGATCGGGGCGTCCGACGACCCGGAAATCGTCACCGTCCGGGGCGACATCGCCGAGGCCGACACGGCGCAGCGGGTGGTACGTGCCGCGCTGGACCGTTTCGGGCGGATCGATACCCTGGTGAACAACGCCGGCGTCTTCGTCGCCAAGCCGTTCACCGACTACACCGACGAGGAGTTCGACCTGGTCACCGGCGTGAACCTCGCCGGGTTCTTCCACCTCACCCGACGCGCCCTGCCGCACCTGGTGACCGGGGGTGCGGGGCACATCGTCAGCATCACGACCAGCTTCGTCGACCAACCCAACTCGAACGTTCCGTCGGCGCTCGCGTCCCTGACCAAGGGTGGACTCAGTTCCGCCACCAAGTCCCTGGCCATCGAGTACGCGACTCGCGGCGTACGGGTCAACGCCGTCGCGCCCGGCATCATCAAGACCCCGATGCACCCGGTCGAGACGCACCAGGGGCTCGCGGGCCTGCACCCGGTCGGCCGGATGGGCGAGACCAGCGACGTGGTCGACGCGGTCCTCTACCTCGAGTCCGCCCCGTTCGTCACCGGCGAGATCCTGCACGTCGACGGCGGTCAGAACGCCGGCCACTGACACCACCCACAGCGAAGAAAGGGCAGACGATGCCGATCGTGACCATCCAGATCACCCGCGAGGGCAGCACGGCGGGCGCGTCCGCGGCGACCGCCGAGGAGAAGGCCGCCCTCATCAAGGGGGTGAGCGAGCTCCTGCGCGACGTCCTGAACAAACCGTTGACGTCGACCTTCGTGGTGATCGACGAGGTCGAGACCGAGAACTGGGGTCGTGGCGGCCTGCCGGTCGACCAGTTCCGCCAGCAGCAGAGCGTCCAGGCGTCCGAGTAGACGCATCCGGCGCCTCGGCGTGGGAGAGGGGCCCGTGGCGGCGGCCGGTGGATCATCGGCCGCCGCCGCGCGGGCTCTGCGGGCATGAACGGCTCGACCGGGGGAAGACCGGCCGTTCCAACGCCGAACAGGAGAGCCGGGATGAGAGCCGTCGTCTACGCCGACGTCCGGACCGTCGCCGTGCGGGAGGTGCCCGACGCGACGCTGGAGGCGGAGACCGACGCGCTCGTGCGCATCACCTCCACCGCCCTCTGTGGCACCGACCTGCACATGTACGACGGGCGGACCAGCGCCCAGCCCGGCATGGTGCTCGGTCACGAACCGCTGGGCGTGGTGCAAGCGGTGGGCAGTGCGGTGCAGACCGTGCGGCCGGGCACCCGGGTGGTGATCCCCACGCACCTGTTCTGCGGAACGTGCGTGATGTGCGCCCGAGGGCTCTCGGCGGCCTGCCTGCGGGCCCGGGCCGAGGGGCCGGGTGCGGCCTACGGGTACGCCGGAATGGGTCCGTACCGGGGCGCGCAGGCCGATCTGCTGCGCGTGCCGTGGGCCGACGCCAACTGCGTACCCGTGCCCGGCGAGCCGGGGGACGCGTACGAGGACGACTTCGTGCTGCTCGCCGACGCGTTCGTCACCGGGTGGCACGCCGCCACCCTCGCCGAGGTCGCACCCGGTGACACCGTGGCGGTGTTCGGCGCCGGCGCCATCGGCCTGCTCGGCGCGTACTCGGCGCTGCTTCGGGGCGCCAGCGTCGTGTACTCGGTCGACGGCGTCGACGCCCGGCTTGACAAGGCCGGTGAGATCGGCGCCGTACCGATCGACTTCCGTCAGGGCGACCCGGTCGAGCAGATCCGCGCCGATCGGGCCCGGCACGGGTTGCCGCTCGGCGAGGCGAAGTTGGGCGGGGTCGACAAGGTCATCGACGCGGTCGGTTTCCAGGCCCGCAATCGGGAGCAGCCCGACCAGGAGTGCCCGAACCAGGTCATCTCCGACGCGTCCCGGTTGGTCAACGCCGCCGGTGCGATCGCGGTCGCCGGGGTGTTCCCGGACCAGGACCCACACCCCGGCCCGGGCGCCGACGGTCACGAGAACCTGGTCGCGCCGTGGGGTGCGCTGTTCAGCAAGGGGGTCACGGTCCGGTTCGGCCGTACCCACGACCGCCGTTACACCGTCCTGCTGCGGGACCTGGTGGTCGCGGGCCGAGCCCGGCCCAGCAGGATCGTCACCCACCACGGCACCCTCGCCGACGCACCCGAGCTCTACCGCCGGTTCGACCGCCGGGAAGCCGGGGTGATCAAGGCGGTGTTGCGGCCGTCCTGACCAGCCGCCACCGCCGGCGCGGTAGGGGCGGACCGCCCCGATTCGCCCTTAAGGGACCTTAAGTCGCAGGTCCGCTTCCTGGTCGTGAGCCTGACGAGACGATCATCGTCGATCCGGCCCGTGGGCAGAGGCGTGGGTCACACCGTCGACCGGAGGCCGTCGTGCTGTCGTGGGACCAACATCGGCGCCGCGGCGCAATCAAGATCGTTCAATGGTGCGAAGTACGCCGGCTGGCGCCCTGCTCTGGCGGATGGCTGGATCGTGCCTGGTGGCGGGCCTGTGGAGGATGGCGGGAGTCGATCGCCGGGTCGTCCTTCATTTGACAACGTTGCCACCGGCAGGCGAAGGTGCCGGGAGGGGCTGCTGAGGTAGCTGTGACGAGCGAATACTGCGCTACGTCTATATTGCCGGATTGTTACTTTTTCAACAGTCTCTCGCCTTGCGGATGGCCCTCCGGCCGCAATACGTTGCCGTCAACAACAAAACCAAGTGAAGGTTCAACCTTCCGGAGGCAACCGATGACGTTGGCGAGGTGGTACGAGCGATGAGCGACGTGCCCATCCTCCTTGAGATGCGCTCCATCACCAAGGAGTTTCCCGGAGTCAAGGCCCTCTCCGACGTCAACCTGGTGGTTCGCGCCGGCGAGATCCATGCCATCTGCGGCGAGAACGGCGCGGGCAAGTCCACCCTGATGAAGGTGCTCAGCGGGGTGTACCCGCACGGCACCTACGACGGCAAGATCATCTACCAGGGGTCGGAGAGCAAGTTCTCCGACATCCGGGCCAGTGAGAACGCCGGCATCGTGATCATCCACCAGGAGCTCGCGCTCATTCCAGGGATGTCGATCGCCGAGAACATCTTCCTCGGCAACGAACCGCGCAAGCGGGGCGCGATCGACTGGAAGGCCGCGAACCGGATGGCGCTGGACCTGATGGCCCGGGTCGGTCTGGAAGAGGACCCGGACACCCTGATCAAGGACATCGGGGTCGGCAAGCAGCAGCTCGTCGAGATCGCCAAGGCGTTCGCCAAGGACGTGAAGCTGCTCATCCTGGACGAGCCGACGGCCGCGCTGAACGAGGCCGACTCCCGGCACCTGCTGGACCTGCTGCGTGGCTTCCGGTCGCGTGGCATCACCTCGATCATGATCTCGCACAAGCTGAACGAGATCGAGGCGATCGCCGACCAGATCACCATCCTGCGCGACGGCCGGACCGTGGAGACCCTCGACGTCAAGGCGGACGGGGTCGACGAGGACCGGATCGTGCGGGGCATGGTCGGCCGCGAGCTGAGCAGCCGGTTCCCGGACCACACCCCGAAGATCGGCGACGTCTTCTTCGAGGTCCGCAACTGGAACGTCCGGCACCCGATCTCCGCCGAGCGACAGGTCTGCAAGAACGAGAGCTTCGTGGTGCGCCGCGGCGAGATCGTCGGCTTCGCCGGTCTCATGGGCGCGGGCCGCACGGAACTCGCGATGAGTGTCTTCGGCCGCTCCTACGGGGTGTACGAGTCGGGCACGATCATCAAGGACGGCAAGGAGATCGTCCTGAAGTCGGTGGCGGACGCCATCGACAACGGTCTCGCGTACGTCAGCGAGGACCGCAAGGCGATCGGCCTCAACCTGCTCGACGACATCAAGTCGTCGACGGTGGCGGCCAAGCTGTCCAAGATCTCGCACCACGGTGTGCTGAGCGAGGTCGAGGAGTACCAGGCGGCCGAGGCGTACCGCAAGGAGTTGCGGACCAAGGCCCCGACGGTCGACGAGAGCGTCTCCAAGCTCTCCGGCGGCAACCAGCAGAAGGTCGTCCTGGCCAAGTGGATGTTCACCGACCCGGACCTGCTGATCCTCGACGAGCCGACCCGCGGCATCGACGTGGGCGCCAAGTACGAGATCTACGGCATCATCCAGCGGCTCGCCGACCAGGGGAAGGGCGTCGTCGTCATCTCCTCGGAGTTGCCTGAGCTGATCGGGCTCTGCGACCGCATCTACACCGTGTTCGAAGGCGCCATCACGGGCGAGATCGCCCGGGCCGACGCCACCCCGGAAAACCTCATGAAGCAGATGACCTCGACGAAGAAGATGCTGACACGATGAGCCGATTGAAGGACCTTCAGAAGAACCTGTTCGGAGGTACCACCTCCAACGCTCGCCAGTTCGGGATGATCTTCACCCTGGTGGCGATCGTCGTCCTGTTCCAGATCCTGACCGACGGCCTCACCCTGCGGTCGGACAACCTGATCGCGCTGTTCCAGCAGAACTCGTACATTCTGATCCTGGCCATCGGCATGCTCATGGTGATCGTGGCCGGGCACATCGACCTCTCGGTCGGCTCCGTCGCCGCCTTCGCGGGCATCCTGGTCGCCAAGTCGATGACCGAGTGGGACCTGCCCTGGCCCGTCGCCATCCTGTTCGGTCTCGCGATCGGCGCGATCATCGGCGCCTGGCAGGGTTTCTGGGTGGCGTACATCGGGGTGCCGGCGTTCATCGTCACTCTGGCCGGCATGCTGCTGTTCCGGGGTGGCAACCAGTACATCGGTAACGCCAACACCATCCCGGTGCCCGAGGGCTTCCGGGAGATCGGCTCCGGCTTCCTGCCCGAGTTCGGGCCGAACACCGGCTACAACAACGCCACGCTGTTGCTCGGCCTGGCCGCGGCGGTGGCGGTGGTGTGGCGCGAGATCCAGGCCCGCAACACCCGTCGGGCCATGGACGCCGACCCGGCGCCGATGTGGATCTCGCTTCTGCGGATGGCCATCATGGTCGGGGTCATCGCCTTCGCCTCGCTGCGCTTCGCCAGCGGTCGCGTCGGCACCAGCTTCCCGATCTCCGGCATCATCCTGCTGGTCCTGGTGATCGCGTACTCCTTCTACACCCGCAACACGGCCGGTGGCCGCCACATCTACGCGGTGGGCGGCAACTCCCGGGCGGCCGAGCTGTCCGGCGTGAAGCTCAAGCGGGTCAACTTCTTCGTCATGATGAACATGTCCGTCCTGGCCGCCCTGGCCGGCATGATCTTCGTGGCCCGTTCGGCGGCCTCCGGCCCGCAGGACGGCAACGGCTGGGAGTTGGACGCCATCGCCGCGGTCTTCATCGGTGGCGCGGCCGTCTCCGGCGGTATCGGCACCATCAGCGGTTCGATCGTCGGTGGTCTCGTCATGGCCGTGCTCAACAACGGCCTCCAGCTGATGGGCGTCGGCACCGACCGGGTCCAGATCATCAAGGGTCTGGTCCTGCTGCTGGCCGTCGCGATCGACGTCTACAACAAGAGCCAGGGGCGCTTCTCCATCATCGGGAGCCTGATGCGGCCGTTCCGCCGCGACGACTCCGTCCCACCCGCCTCACCGCCGGACGCGGAGCGCGAGCCCGCCAAGGCAGCGGTGTCCGGCTGACGGTCACCGACCTCACCACCCGGTTACACATCCAGAAAGGCAAGTCCTCACCATGCGTAAATTCTTCGGCACGTCGGTGGTGGCCATCAGCGCCGCCGCCATGCTGGCCCTCGCCGGCTGCGGCTCCGGCCGCGACGGCGACTCCGGCTCCGGCGGCGAGGCCGCCAAGGGCTTCCCCGCGAACTCCCTGATCGGTGTGGCCCTGCCGGCCAAGACCTCGGAGAACTGGGTCCTCGCCGGTGACCTGTTCACCAACGGTCTCAAGGAGGCCGGTTTCCAGGCTGACGTGCAGTACGCCGGCGCGTCGACCACGGTCGCCGACCAGCAGGCCCAGATCACCGCCATGACCACCAAGGGCGCCAAGGTCATCGTCATCGGCGCGACCGACGCCGCGCAGCTGTCGACCCAGGTCGCCGCGGCGCACGCCGCCGGTGCCAAGGTGATCGCGTACGACCGGCTCATCACCAACACGCCGGACCTCGACTACTACGTCGCGTTCGACAACTTCAAGGTCGGCCAGCTCCAGGGCCAGGCCCTGCTGGACGGCATGAAGGCCAAGAAGCCGAACGGCCCGTACAACATCGAGCTGTTCTCCGGCTCGCCGGACGACAACAACGCCGGTGTCTTCTTCAACGGCGCGATGGACGTGCTCAAGCCGGAGATCGACAAGGGCAACGTCGTTGTCGCCTCGGGTCAGAAGGACGTCAAGCAGACCGCCATCCAGGGCTGGAAGGCCGAGGGTGCGCAGGCCCGCATGGACCAGCTGCTGACCTCGACCTACGGCAACAAGGAGCTGGACGGCGTCCTCTCCCCGAACGACACCCTGGCCCGCGCCATCCTGACCTCGGTCAAGGGTGCTGGCAAGCCGATCCCGGTCGTCACCGGCCAGGACTCCGAGGTGGAGTCGGTCAAGTCGATCGTCAAGGGCGAGCAGTACATGACGATCAACAAGGACACCCGCAACCTGGTGAAGGAGACCATCAACATGGTCAAGGCTCTCCAGGCCGGCGACAAGCCGCAGGTGAACGACACCAAGTCCTACAACAACGGCAGCAAGGTCGTCGACACGTTCCTGCTCCCGCCGGTCGCCGTCACCAAGGCGAACGCGGCTGAGGCGTACGCCAACGACCCGAAGCTCGCGCCGCTCACCAAGTAGTCACCGCACGATAGGTAGCAACGCCGATGGGTCCCGGGTCTCCTCTTCCGGGACCCATCGTCGTCCCTGCACCCCCGCGCCAACCGGCATCGACCCGGAAGGAGGTCTGACCGTGGCGACACCAGTCCGGGCCAGGCCAGCCGGCGTCGGCCGCAACACCGAATCCCCGCTGCCGTCGCCCCCCGGCGCCAGCCAGGAGGAGATCCGGCGGCAGAACCTCGGCGCTGTGCTGCGCTACGTCCACCTGCACGGACCGACGTCCCGGGCCGAACTGACCAGCCGGCTCGGTCTCAACCGAAGCACCATCGGTGCCCTCGCGGCCGACCTGGTCACCAGCGGCCTGGTCACCGAGGAGGCACCGACCACCACCCGCCGCGCAGGCCGACCCTCACTGGTGGTCAGTCCCCGCTCCGACCGGGTCTACACCCACGCGTTGAGCATCGACGCGGATCGGCTGCGCGCCGCCCGGGTCGGCCTTGGTGGGCAGATCCTCGATCTGCGGGAGATCCCTCGACCCACCGGCATGTCGGCGCTCGACGCCGCCGGTCCCCTCGCCGACCTGGTCCGAGACATGGAACGCTCGGTGGCCGTCGACGCGCTGCTGGTCGGCGGGGCCGCCGCGGTCACCGACACCACCCGGGACCCGGACGGGAGGATCCGGATCGCCAGCGTCGACGAGACGCTGGGCGCCGCACTGGAGGCGGAGTTCAGCGCCGGGCCCAGCTTCGTGGCCGGCGACCTGGCCGACATCGCCGGCCTGGCCGAGCACGTCCGGGGCGTCGCGGTGGGCATCGACGACGTCATCTACCTGCACGGCGACCTGGGCATCAGCGCTGGCATCATCGTCGGTGGCCGACTGCTGATCGGCCACCGGGGGCACAGCGGCAAGGTCGGCCACATGGTCGTCAACCCCAACGGCCTGCCCTGCGGCTGCGGTTCCCGCGGCTGCTGGGAGACCGAGATATCCGAAGCCGCGTTGCTGCGGCACGCGGGCCGTGATCCGAGCGATCGCGCCGCGGTGGCCGAGGTGCTGCGCGCGGCGGCGGATGGCGACCCGACCGCCCGGAGGGCGGTCGAGCAGGTGGCGGACTGGCTCGGCTTCGGCGTGGCCAACCTGGTCAACGTGGTCAACCCGGACGCCGTCGTGTTCGGTGGCTCGTTACGCGACATCTTCACCGCCGGAGCGGACGTGGTCCGCGAGCGGCTGGACACCATGCCACTGCCCGCCTCCCGTGCGCACCTGCGGCTGCGCGCGGCTGCGCTCGGCCGCGACGCCGTCCTGATCGGCGCCGCCGAGCTGGCCTTCGACAAACTCCTGGCCGACCCGCTGAACGTCGGCGTCGCGGGCCAGGTCGGGGCCGCCGATTCCCGGTAGTCGCGCGACTGTCCGCCGGCCCACCGTCGCGCGTCCTTGCGCCCCCGGCTGCCGCTCAGCGTCATGTCGGTGGTCGCCGTTAGGGTCGGCGGCGTGGATGTGCACCGACTCGATCGGGCCCAGGCGCGGCGGATCGCCATCCGGGCCCAGCTGCTGGCTGCCCCGCGCCCGCCCGACCTGCTGACGATGGTCCGCCAGCTGACCCTGGTGCAGATCGACCCGACCGCCGCCATCGCGCCCAGCGCCGACCTCGTCTGCTGGAGTCGGCTCGGCTCGTCATACCAGCCAGCGCAGCTGCGCCAGGCCCTCGAACAGGACCGGACGCTCTTCGAGCACCAGGCCATGGTGCGACCGATGGACGATCTGGGGCTCTTTCTCGCGTCGATGGCGGGGTCGCCCGGTCATGAGCGCCACCGCGAGTGGCTGCGCGCCAACGACTCGTTCCGGCGGGACGTGCTCGACCTGCTCGGCCGGTCCGGGCCGCTGCTCTCCCGCGACATCCCCGACACCTGCGCGGTGCCCTGGCCGTCGTCGGGCTGGACCAACAACCGCAACGTCACCCAGATGCTGGAGCTGCTGGTCCTGCGTGGCGAGGTCGCGATCGCCGGCCGCCGGGGCCGACAGCGGTTGTGGGACGTGGCGGAGCGGGTCTACCCGGCCGGCACCCCCGCCGTCGAGCTGGAGCAGGCGCGTCGGCTCCGCGACGAGCGTCGGCTGCGGGCGCTGGGCATCGCTCGGGCGAAGGCGGTGGTCGTTCCCGGCGAGCCGGCCGAGGTCGGTGACGCCGGTGAGCCAGCGGTGATCGAGGGCGTCGCCGGGGTGTGGCGGGTGGACCCGGCCGCGCTCGGGCAACCGTTCACCGGGCGTACGGCGCTGCTGTCGCCGTTCGACCGGCTGGTGCACGACCGGGTCCGCCTCGCGGACCTCTTCGAGTACGAGTACGTGCTGGAGATGTACAAGCCAAGGGCGAGTCGACGGTGGGGCTACTTCGCGTTGCCGATCCTGCACGGCGATCGGCTGGTCGGAAAGGTGGACGCCACGGCCGAGCGTCGGCGGGGCGCGCTCACCGTGCACGCCATCCACGAGGACGTGCCCTTCACCCCGGAGGTGACCCGGGCCGTGCACGAGGAGCTGCACGACCTCGCGTCCTGGCTCAAGCTGAGCGTCGAGGGCGTGCGTTGACGGGTGATCGCCGAGCCCCCGTGGCCCCGGCGATCACCCGTTGCCCGGCTACGCGATCCGGCGGATCCGGCGCACCGCGAGATAGAGCAGGAGCAGGGCCAGGGCGACGAAGATGCCCGTCTCGATGCCCTGGAACAGCCAGAACCGGTCCGCCGGCTGGTACAGCTGCCAGTTGTACGCGCCCGGTTCGAGGCCCAACTCGGCCCCGCAGACCCGACCGGTCGGCCCCTTCCCACCCGGCGGGCACTGGATCTGGGTGTCCTCCGCGATCATCGTCCCGTCGGGGTTCCGGACGCCCTGGGTGAGGACCCAGTCTCCCCGGTCTATCTTCGGTGGCCCTTCCGCCTCGATCGGGAAGGTCTTGGTGCGAGCGGCCTGGTAGTGCGGCCGGGCCAGGATCTCCACCGCCGCCCGTACGCCGATGAACCCGGCGAGGGTGATGCCCATGGCGGGCAGCATCCGCTTCCAGACGGTGCCGGCGAAGACGCCGAGCGCGACGGCGAAGAGGGTGTAGCCGATCGGGACGATGCCCTGCAGGTCGAAGACGATCATGCCGAGCCGGCCCTCGTCCGCGGCCTGGGTGAGCGGGTCGACCCACCACGACATGCCCAGCCCGTAGATCGCCGCGAGGACCAGCACGGCCCCGCCCACCAGCCCGAACTTCACCAGGGCCCAGCGGGTCCGGCCGACGCCCTGGGTCCAGACGAACCGGTGCGTGCCGTGCTCCACCTCGCGGGCGACCAGCGGTGCACCCCAGAAGAGGCCGACCAGTGCCGGCAGGGTGATCAGCAGCACGGCCACCAGGTTCAGGCTGCCGTACTGGTTCCCGAAGCGGCGGAAACCCGCGTCGCAGGCCTCCCGGGTCGCCGGCGCCACGTTGGTGTCCGCGAGCTGGCGTGCGCAGTCCGCCAGCCCGAGGTCGGCGAAGGTGTGCCGCATCGACAGGCCGATCGGCACCAGCAGAGCGGCCAGTGCCGCGAGCCCCAGCAGGGTGTAGAGCGCCTGCTTGCGGTGTTGCCGCCAGGTCAACCAGATCATGCTGCTACCCCCCACTCGCTGTGACTGCTCTGCGTGGTGCCGTCGGCCAGGTAGGCCAACACGACGTCCTCCAGGCTGACGTCGCGGACCGCCCAGGCCGGATCGGTGACCGGCCCGTCGGTGCGGACCAGCAACGTGGACTGCCGGTCGGTATGGCTGGCCCGGACCACGGCGGCGACGCCCCCGATAGCGCCGCCGTCGTGCCGGGGACCGACCAGTTGGCGGTGCTCGGCGACCAGGTCGTCGACCGCGCCGGTGAGCTGCACCTGGGAGGCGTTGAGCACGATCAGGTAGTCGCAGACCCGTTCCAGGTCGGCCAGCAGGTGCGAGGAGAGCAGGACGGTGGTGCCGGATTCCGCGACGCTGCCCATCAGCGACTGGAGGAACTCCCGCCGGGCCAGGGGGTCGAGGCTGGCGACCGGTTCGTCGAGCAGCAGCAGCCGGGGCTGCTTGGCCAGCGCGAGCGCCAGCGCCACCTGGGCCCGTTGACCGCCGGAGAGTTTGCCGACCGGCTTGTCCGGTGGAATGCCGAGCTGCGCCAACCGGGTACGGGCCAACGCCGCGTCCCACCGCTTGTTCAGCTTGCCGCCGGCGGTGACCAGTTCGGCGGCGGTGAAGTCCCGGTACAGCGGGGTGTCCTGGGCGACGAACCCGATGTCGGCCAGGCCCTCGGTGTCGCCGTACGGCGACCGGCCGAACACCCGGACCGCGCCCGCGTCGGGCTTCAGCAGGCCGACGGCCAGGTGCAACAGCGTGCTCTTGCCCGCGCCATTCGGCCCGACCAGCGCGGCGATCCGACCGGCCGGTAGGTGCAGTGAGCAGTCCCGTAACGCCCAGGTGCTGCCGTACCGCTTGCCGAGCCGGTCGGCTTCCAAAACCACGTCCATTCCTTGTCCTCTCGTTGCGCTCATGCGGGCTCCTTCTGCGGGGCGTCGTCGGCGAGGGTGGCGCGCAGCGTCGTCTCCACCAGGGCGATGACGTCCTCGGCCGTGAGGCCGGCAGCTTGCGCCCGGTGCAGCCAGGCGACCAGGTCGTCGCGCAGCTCAGCCTGGTTGGGCAGGGACGCGCCGGCCAGGGTGCGCTGGACGAACGTGCCCACCCCGGGTCGGCCACCGACCAGGCCCTCGATCTCCAACTCCCGGTACGCCTTCAGCACCGTGTTCGGGTTGATCGCCAGGGATTGCGCGACGTCCCGAACCTTCGGCAACTGGTCGCCTGGTGTCAGCAGACCCACCCGCAGTGCCTGTTTCACCTGCTGCACGAGCTGCATGTAGGTGTTCACCTTCGACCGGCTGTCCAGTACGAACTCGATCACTCCCGATGATCCTTCCTGTTGTCCTACGACAGTAGGACTAATAGACAGCTTCGTGGGAGAGTCACCGGCTGTCAAGTCCGTTGCGGCGCGACGCCCCCGGCCGTGGTGGCACCGGTAGGCCAGGAGTTGGCACCGACGGGTCAGTGCGACGGGAAGGGACCGGTGGCAATCCGCGTGGACGGGAGGTGTGCGATGGTCACCAACGAACTGACGACGTCGAGGGCGACTCCACTACAGGCTGCTCGCGCCCGGGGTCGGGTGCGCGGGCGGCTGATCCTGCTCGGCCCGGCGTTCGTCGCCGCCGTCGCCTACGTCGACCCGGGCAACTTCGCCACCAACTCCGCCGCCGGTGCCCGCTACGGCTACCTGCTGGTCTGGGTCGTGGTGGTGGCCAACCTGATGGCGATGCTGGTGCAGACGCTCACCGCCAAGCTGGGTCTGGCCACCGGGCGCAGCCTGCCCGAGCTGTGCCGGGAGCGCCTGCCCCGGCCGGTGAACCGGATGATGTGGGTGCAGGCCGAGTTGGTTGCCATGGCCACCGACCTGGCCGAGGTGATCGGTGGGGCGGTCGCCCTCTATCTGCTCTTCGGCATCCCCCTGCTGCCCGGCGGGATCATCATCGGCACGGCCGCGTTCGCCGTGCTCGCGCTGCGCTCGCGCGGGTACCGCGCCTTCGAGATCACCATCGCCGTGCTACTCGGTGTGATCGTCCTGGCCTTCGCCGCCAATCTGCTCGCCTCCGGCTCCGATCCCGGCTCGGCCATGGCCGGTCTGGTGCCACGCCTGCAGGGCACGGACAGTGTGCTGCTGGCCGCCGGCATCCTCGGCGCGACCGTCATGCCGCACGTCATCTACGTGCACTCCGCGCTGACCCGGGACCGCATTCCCGCCGCCGACGACACCGAGCGTCGGATCCTGTTTCGCGGTCAGCGCACCGACGTACTGCTCGCCCTGAGCGCGGCCGGCGCGGTCAACCTCGCCATGCTGCTGATCGCCGCGGCGAGCTTCCGGGGCGGTGGCCCGGGTGGCGCGGACAGCCTGGAGGGGGTGCACGCCGGGCTCGGCCAGAGCATCGGCACCGCGGCGGCGTTCGGGTTCGCCGTCGCGTTGCTGGTGTCGGGGCTCGCCTCCACCAGCGTCGGCACCTACGCCGGTGAGGTGATCATGCAGGGT
This sequence comes from Micromonospora sp. NPDC050276, assembly GCF_044459545.1. Taxonomy (NCBI): domain Bacteria; kingdom Bacillati; phylum Actinomycetota; class Actinomycetes; order Micromonosporales; family Micromonosporaceae; genus Micromonospora; species Micromonospora sp. NPDC050276. The sequence continues at coordinate 169,619 of NZ_JBITJA010000002.1, forward strand.
TTCCTGCGGCGGCGGGTCCCGCTGCTGCTGCGGCGGCTGGTGACCCTGCTGCCCGCTCTGGCCGTGCTCGCCATCGGCCTCGACCCGACCCGGGCGCTCGTGTTGTCCCAGGTCATCCTCAGCTTCGGCATCCCGTTCGCGCTGATCCCGGTGGTCGCCTTCACCCGCCGACGCGACCTGATGGGCAACCTGGTCAACCATCCCCTCACCACCGCCGCCGCGTCCCTGGTGGCCGTGTTGGTGGTCGCGCTCAACACGTTCCTGCTCTGGCAGGTCGCCGCCGGCTGAGCCGGCTGCCAGCACTGCCGGCTGAGCCGGCTGGCCAGCACTGCCGGCCGGGCCGGTCAGAGCGGGCGTGGTCAGGTGCGACGGCCCTCGTCGCGGGCCGGGATCTCCTGGCGCTGTTCGAGGGCGTCCGCGGGGTTGGCGTCGGCCGGCAGCGACGTCACTTCCTCGAGGGTGCCCGCCGGGAACGCGCCCTGCTCGGCCAGGTCGGCCTCGCCCGCTTCCGGGTCCACGTCACCCGACACCCGGTCCGGCGGCCCGACGTCGAACGCGTCCTGTCGTTGCTCAAGGGCATCCGCCTCCGGAGGAGGGATCGTGCCGCCCTGTTCATCCCGGTACGTGCTCATCGGAGCCTCCCACCCGGCGGGTGTCGACATGCCGCCGGGCCGCTGCCTACCCGCCACCGCCGTAGTCAGGCCGCCACGCCGCCAAGATCTGGGCAGCTTCCGGGAAAGTGCTGCCTCCCTCGTGGCGGAAGCAGCACTTTCCCCGTCGTTGCGCGGATCTTGAGACGCCTCGCGTGGAGGACCCGGCGTCACGTCCGGCGGCAGTGGCCTGCGGTCGGATTCCGCACCGTGGTGGGTGCCCCCAGGTCGACCGGGGCGGGGCCGCCCGAGCAGACCAACGCGCCGACCTGGCCGCCGGCGAGGATGGGCGCCGATGCGGTACCGGTCAGCGCCAGCGGCCCGGCCACCCGTGCCCCCACCAGCGTGACGTGGTCGGCGGTGCCGGTCAGCGCCACCGCGCCGCGTACCTCGGTGTTGAGCAACTCGACGGCGCTGGCGCGGGACGCCGCCAGGCTCCCGGCGATGGTGGAGCCCTCGGCGACCAGGGAGGCACCGGGGGCGACGGTGACCGGGCCGGTCACGGTGGCCGTGCGCAGGCAGGTGACGCCGGCGGCGACCGTCAGCGGACCGGCGTGTCGGCCGGTGACCACGGCGGTGCAGGCCGGTGGTGGCGGGATCACCGTGGCCACGAACGCGCGTGCCGCCCCGATGTTGCCGACCGCGTCGATGCCCCGGTACTCGATGGTGTGCCGGCCGTACCCGGGGGACCGCTCGGCGAACGGGGACACCGACAGGCCGCCCGAGCCGAGATTGCCGTAGACCAGACCGTCCACGTCGGTGCCGGTGGCGGTGAACCGGAACGGCGAGCGGGCGTCGGTGGGCCAACCGTAATAGTTGTGCCACCCGTCGCCGTCGAGCCGGAACTCGGAGGTGACCTGCCCGGTGCCGTCATCGGCGCCGGTCAGCCCCATGGTGAACGGGCCGTTGTACACGTACTCCGTGGGTCGGCCGGGCCGGGTCGTGGTGAGCAGCGGCTCGGAGAGCGCGTACGCCACGTCGGGCCGGGTCGCGTCGACCGTCCAGGTGCGGGTCACCGCCGTCCCGGTCCCCGGGTCGCTGACCCGGGCTGTCAGCCGATGGGTGCCCCGAGACAGGCGCAGGGCGCCCAGGTCCACGTCCCGGTCGGTGCCGGTGTCGGCCACCGGTCGGCCGTCGAGCGACCAGCGCACCCGCGGCGCCCGGTCGGTGGGCTGGCTGGTCTGCACGTACACGACGTCGCTTGCGCCAACCGGTCGATCGGTCGCGGTGGAGGCGGTGATCGCGAGCGGCGGTGTCACCGGCGGGGTGCGCACCGAAGTGTCCACGGTCCACGTGCGGGTCTGGGTCAGCGCGGGTGAGGTGCGGACGGCCGGATCGCGGACGAACTCCGTCGGGTCGGTCACCGTGGCGGTCACCGTGTGCCGGCCGGGGGTCAGCCGCAGTGCCCGCAGGTCCAGGTGGCGGGCGTTGCCGGTGCGCGGCACCGCCCGGCCGTCCACCGACCACGTCACGGTCAACGCGTGGCTCACCGGATGCAGGGTGTCCACCCATAGCAGTCGGTCCGCCCCAACCGCCCGATCGGTGGCGGTGCCGCCCTGCACGATGCCGACCCGGCCCGCGATCCGTTCGGTCATCCGCTCCCGGCCGACCTGGTCGAAGTAGAAGCCCAGCGACTTCATCATCGAGTGCCGGCTCGGTCGCCACACACCGCGCTGGAGGTAGAGACCGCCCTCGTAGCGGCCGATCGTCCCGCCCGCCTCGCTCGGCTCACCCAGCCAGCGCCACCACTTGGCCCGGGTGTCCCGCATCTGCTGCTCGGTCAGCACGGTGTGGTGCACCGAGTCCGGTTCCGGCCCGCTGTAGGTGTCGCCGGGCACCCCACGGCCGTAGTAGTCGTACTCGTCCTGCAAGCCACCGAGCGAGTGCCCCAGCTCGTGTGGGCTGATCAGCGCGGAGAGCGCGTTGCCGCCGGAGGCGGTGGCGTTGCTGCCGCCGGCCCCACCGTAGGTGCCGCTGTTGGCCAGCGCGATCAACTGCCGGTTGCCCGGGTTGGTGCCGACGGCCAAATCGGCGTACGCGTTCGCGGCGGAGCCGTCGACGGTGAGCAGGCGTTGCACGCTGGCCGGGTTGCATCCACCCCAGAAGCCCATGCCCAGCGCGGTGTCGCGTTGCGGCGCGGATAGACCCGGGTCGCAGTCCACCCCGGACTCCGCCGAGACGATCTCGACGGCGTAGACGTTGAAGTAGCTGCGGTACGACTTGAACGGCTCGATCGTCCACAGGGTGTTGAGGTGCCGCTCCACGTGTGACCGGAAGGTGGGCAGGTCCGCCTCGGTGTAACCGTCGCCCAGCAGCACCAGGTTGAACCGCGTGCCCGGGTCGCCGGTCACCTGGATCGGCACCACCGTGGCCCTGGCCGCCGGGGCGGCGGCCGGTGTGGCGGCGGCCGGTGTGCCGACCGTCAGTCCTGCCGCGACGAGCGCCGCGACGCACAACCCCGCTCTGATCCGCACCCTGCGCCCCTTCCGTGTGCCGGGCGGCCGGGCGACGCCGGACGCCGGGACCACCGCCGTCCGGGTCTGCCGTGACCGCGGTCACCTCGAACCTACCGGGGTCCGGGCGGACAGATAACCCTCCACGGTCCTCAGTGGATCAGATCGGTCCTGGGCGGTCCGTGGCCCGGCCCGGCGGCGGTCCGCCGACCGGAGCCTCGGGTGTGTCGCGCCGACGGGTCGCGGCGGCGAGCCCCAGCGCCAGCAGCACGCACACCGCGCCGATCAGGAAGAGCAGGGAGGCGGTCGGCTGGCCCAGCCACTCCCAGAACGGGTGCCAGGCCGGGTGCGGCTCGCCGAGGTGGTGCTGCAGCAGGAACGGGACGCTCAGCAGGACCGGCAGCCACCACAGCACCGTGGCCACACCGACCAGGGCGTTCACCACGCCGCGACGCCGGCGCCCCTCGGTGCGTCGGCTGACCCAGCCGAAGACCACCCAGCCGGCCACCGCGCCCAGCAGCGTGCCGACCACCCCGGCGGGGACCACCAGGGGCGGCGGCGCGCGGTGCACCTCGACCGAGAGGTAGGTGGCGTCCACGGCGGTCTGCGAGGAGATCGAGGCGTTCAGGATGGTGTCGCCACGTCGGGCGGTCAGGGCGGTGTCGGTGACCGCCTGCGGGGTGGCGCAGAACTTGTCCGCACAACTGACGCGGTCGGACACCTGCGGGTCGTACACCCGCCAGCCGGCACCGGTCAGGTGCTCCCGGGCCGCCGTGACGATCTGCTCGGCGGGCACCGGTGGCGCGCCGAAGGCGGCGGCGCCGGTGGCGCTCTCCTGATATTCGCCACCGTCGCCGAACAACAGGGTCTTGACGGTCCCCAGTCGCAACGCGTGCCCGTAGACGACGAACAGCGCGGGCGGGGTGTCGATCTCGCCGAGGTCGTGACCGGGGAAGACCTCGGTCAGGATGGCGGTGGCCTCGGCCCGGTCGGGCTGCGGCCGAGACGTCTCCCAGGCGGCCCTGCTGGCCAACGCACCGGTGAAGAGGCCACAGATGAGCGCGGCGAGCGGCACCAGGGCGGCCGCGGCGCCACCGCCCGGGCGGCCGAGGCGGCGCAGCAGCCGCCGTCGGAATCGGTTGGCCAGCGCGGTGCCGCTCACAGACATGGCCACCCTCCCGGATCCAGAATCAGGCGGAGCGACAGTACATCGACCAGGGGCTCGGGCGCGTCCCCGCGATGACCGCCGCTGGTGGCCGGGATCGGCCAGGATGGGGCGGGTGGCCGGGTCGCGGCCGCGGCGAGGAGGGTGGGCGATGCGGGTACGCGGACGGGTGACCTGGAGGCGGTGTGCTCGGGCGGGGGCGGCGCTGACCGCTCTGCTCGCCGGTGCGATACCGCCGGCCGTCCTGCTGGTGCCGGTCGCTGCCACAGCCGGCGCCGCCACAGCCGGCGCTGCCACAGCCGGCGCTGCCACAGCCGGCGCTGCCACAGCCGGCGCTGCCACGGCGGGCGCGGCGGCCGGGACGGTGGTCTGCCAGGTCCGCGACGACCGGCTCCGCGAGATATCCGGCATGGTCGCCACCGACGACGGGTACGTCGTGATCAACGACGGTGCCGACGACGAGGCCCGCCGCCGGATCTTCTTCCTCGACTGGCGCTGCGCGGTGGTGCGGACCGTCTCCTTCCCATCCCAGCCCCGCGACACCGAGGATCTGGCCATCGGCCGGGACGGCACCATCTGGGTCGCCGACATCGGCGACAACGACCGCTCGCGACCGACGGTTGGCGTGTGGCGGCTCGCGCCGGGGGCGAAGCGGCCGGTGCTGCACCGGATGACCTATCCGGACCGTCCGCACGACGCGGAGGCGCTGCTGCTCGACGCGTCGGGTCGGCCGCTGATCGTCACCAAGGGCGGCAGCGGCACCGTCTCCCTGTACGCGCCGAGCGCGGCGCTGCGGCCGGACGCAACCACGCCGCTGACCGCGCTCGGGCAGGTGACCCTGCCGACGACCACGACCAGCAACCCGTTCTCGTTCCTCGGGCGCGGGGTGATCACCGGCGCGGCGAGCGCGCCGGACGGACGGCGGGTGGCGCTGCGCAGCTACGCCGACGCCTTCGAGTACGACGTGCCCGACGGCGACGTGGTCCGCGCGTTGACCACCGGCCGCCCGCGGATCACCCCGTTGCCGGACGAGCCCCAGGGCGAGTCGATCACCTACAGTCGCGACGGCCGGTCGTTGCTCACCGTCTCCGAGTCCGCCGGTCAACCAGCCGGTACCCGCCCGACGATCCTGCGCTATCCGGCCACCGCCAGCACGGCCACCACCGCCGCACCTCCGTCGGAGTCCGTTGGCCCGGCGGCGCCCACGGCGATCGGTCCGGCCGCCGGGAAGGTCGCTGGCGCGGCTGGCCGGACCTGGCCGCTGCTGGCCGGAGCCGGGACGCTGCTGGCGCTGCTCGGGCTGGCCGGTCTGCTGCGGTGGAGGCACACCGCGCGTCGGTGAGCGGACCAGCCCGTGCGGCAGGATGGGGGGATGTCCGTGCTGTCCACGTTGCGCCACCCGATCATCGCCGCCCCGATGGCGGGCGGCCCGTCCACCCCGGCGCTCGTGGCGGCCGTCTGCACCGCCGGTGGGCTGGGCTTCCTCGCCGCCGGGATGATCGACGTGGCCCGACTGGTCGCTGACGTCGCCGAGGTCCGCGCACGCACCGATCGGCCGTTCGGCGTCAACGTCTTCCTGCCCGACCCCGGCGGCGTCGACGAGGCCGCCATCCAGGCGTACGCCGACCGGCTCGCTCCGCAGGCCGCGCAGCGCGGGGTGAGCCTGGGCCAGCCGGTGGGCGGCGATGACGCGTACCCGGAAAAGCTGGCCGCGCTGCTCGCGGACCCGGTCCCGGTGGTGTCCTTCGTGTTCGGCCTGCCCGACCGGGCGGCGGTGGCCGCCCTGCACGAGCGGGGCACCGAGGTGTGGGCCACGGTCACCCGCCCGGACGCCGCGACCGCCGCCGCCGACCTGGGGGTGGACGCGGTGGTGGTGCAGGGCACCGAGGCGGGCGGGCATCGCGGCGGCCTACCGGACGACGACGACTACGCGCTGCTGCCGCTGCTCCGGCTGGCCGCCGCCCGCTGCGACCGGCCACTGGTGGCCGCCGGTGGCATCGCCGACGGCCCCGGGGTGGCCGCCGTGCTGGCCGCCGGCGCCGCCGCCGCGCAACTCGGCACCGCGTTCCTGCGCTGCCCGGAGGCGGGCAGCTCGCCGATGCACCGGGCGGCGGTGGCCAGTGCCGCGCCGACCGCGTTGACCCGATCGTTCACCGGTAAACGGGCACGGGGCGTGGCCAACGATTTCCTGCGCCAGCACGACGCGGTGGCGCCGAGCGGTTACCCCCATCTGCTGCACCTGACGCGCCCACTGCTCGCCGCCGCCCGGCGTGACGGGGACGCGTCGGTCGCCAACCTGTGGGCCGGGCAGGCGCACCCGCTGGCCCGGGATCTACCGGCGGCGCAGGTGGTCGCCGAGGTGAGCGCGGACGCGCGGGCCGCGCTGGCGGCAGTGGTGGAGCGGTCGAACCGCTGGGGCTGAGCAGGACGCAGGCAACCGGCTCGGGCGGGCGGGGCGGGCGGGTTGGCCAACCCGTTAGAGTCTCGCCGTGATCGAGATCGGTGCCCAGGTCGACCTGTCCCACCCGCCCGAGCGGGTCTGGCTCGCACTGACCGATCGGGAGTTGCTCGGCCAGTGGTTCGCCGAGGCCGAGACGGTCGAGGGGGTGCCGGACCGGCTGCTGCTGCACACGGCGGACCTGCCGGGCTTCGAGGCCGACGTCGAGGTCGAGGTGACCGAGCGGCAGGAGCCGCAGCTCCTCGTCCTGGCCTGCGACGAGGCCGGTCGACTCAGCGAGCTGACCTGCACGGTCACCGCGACGAAGCAGGGCTGTCGGCTGGACGTCCGGGAGGTCAGCACGCACGGCGCGTGGTCCGCCGACCAGCACGAGCCACGCGAGCAGCAGCTCCGGCAGGCGCTGACCGTCCGACTGCCGGCCATCCTCGACTGGCTCGCCTTTCAGCAGGTCGACCTGCGTCGTGGCGATGGCGGGCTGACCGCCGAGCTGCCACTGATCGGCCCGCGCGGCAGGGCCGGGGGCAACCCCCGTCGGCGTCGCACGCTGGTCGCGGTGGTCGCCGGGGCCGTGCTGCTGGCCGGGACGGCGGCATGGATAACGCTGCCGCCCGAGTCGAAGCCCGCCGCCGCGCCGGCACCGACGGCCACCCCGTCGCCGACCGTGACGTCGGGCAAGGCCGTCGTCACGTCGACGGCCACCCCGTCGGCGCGCCCGTCGCGTACCACCGCGTCGCCGACCACCCGCCCGAGCCGGACCCCGTCGGCGAACCCCTCGCGTACGCCCGCGTCGGCTCCGCCGTCCCCACCGCCGACGCCCGTGGTGGCCCGCTACGAGACCGACTCCAGCCGACTGTTCGGCTACACGGGCGAGATCGTGGTCGACAACCCAGGGGACGCACCGGTGGGGGACTGGGCCGTGGTCGTGACCCTCGCCGAGGGGACCACCGTCGACGACGTCGACGGCGCGAACTGGCGGCAGGACGAGCGGGCGATCACCTTCACCGGAGGCGTCCTGGCGGCCGGCGGCTCCCGGACGATCAGCTTCGACGTCCGCGACAGCCGGCCGAAGGCCCGCGAACCGGAGAGTTGCACTATCGGCGGCAACCCCTGCGCGGGCCTCTGACTAGGCTGCCCGTCATGGCATTGCTGCACAAGGCGACCCTGCGCCCCACCAAGCTCGAATTGTTGGCGACCTGGCTACCCAGCCGACCCTGGTTCGCCGGGCCGACCGGTGCCGAGGTGGTGAGCCGAGGCGCCTACCGCTTCGACGACCCGGCCGGCGAGGTCGGCATCGAGACGATGCTGATCGGAACCGCCGACGGGCCGGTCCACCACGTCCCGCTCACCTACCGTGCCGCGCCCCTCGACGGCGCGGACGCCTGGCTGGTCGGCACCACCGAGCACTCGGTGCTCGGCCGGCGCTGGGTGTACGACGGCTGCGGCGACCCGGTGTACGCCGCCGCGCTCGCCCACGCGATCCTCAGTGGCAGCGGCCAGGCGGAACAGTACTTCGAGGTCGACGGCCGACGTGAGGTGCGTGAGCCGACGGTGACCGTCGTCGTCGACGGCGCTGTCGACGCTGACCTGCCCGCGGTCGGCACCGTGCGACGGGTGGTCGACGAGGACCACACGATCATCGACACCGACACCGTCAAGCTGGTCGTCGTCCGGCGACCGGGCACCGGGGTCGACGGCTCGGCCGCGGCCACGCTGAAGGGCAGGTGGGACGGTCAGTCGACGACCGTGCCGCTGGCGTACGCCACGCCACTCTGAGCTGGAGGTGCGGTGGGCGGCCCGACCTCCCGGGCCGCCCACCGCCTTCACCACTGCGCCGGTGGCGGGGGCGGCGACACGGGTGGCCGGTCGTCGCAGGTGATGGTGTTGGGCAGCAGCCACGGTGCCAGCCACCCGCCGTCGTTGCCGCCGAGGTCGGTCAGGGTGAACTCCGAACCGGCCGGGGTGAAGTGGAACGATCCGCAGTTGTTGACGCCGACCGCGCCCACGTTGCGGGCGTCCACGTTGGCGAACGAGGCGGACCCGGCCGCGCGGGCGCTGACCACCGAGGTGCCGGTGCCGTCGACCCGGACATCCCGGAAGCGCACGTCGGAGATCGAGTAGAGGTCCTTCACCGGCCAGTCGCTGACCAGCATGATCGCGTTGTACGTGTTGTCCAGGTACGCGTCGCCGGTCACCTCGATGCCCGCGTCGATACTGCGATCCAGCGCGAAGATCCAGATCGCGCCCAGCCCGATGTTCCAGTTCAGCTCGTACGTGCCGGCGCGGGCGGTGGTGTTGTTGGTGAACCGCAGGTGCCCGGTGAACGGTTCCGCGCCGAAGCGGGAACCGGCGTGCAGACCGCTGCCCTCGCGTACCGGATCGGCCACCAGGTTGTGCGAGACGGCGGTGTCGGTGCCGCCGTAGATGGCGATGCCGTTGGCCAGCGTCGGTGACTGCACGGTGTTGTGGTCGAACGTGTTCCGCGCGTTGGCCGTCTTCTCCGACCACATCGCCAGGCCGTCGTCGCCGGTGTTGCGGACGAAGTTGTGCGCCACCAGGGAGTCGGTCACGCCGGTGTGGAAGTTGAGCGCGTCGGCGATCTGGTCGACGATGATGTTGTTGGTGACCCGGACGTTGCGCATCGGGCCGTCGAACCACAGGCCCACCTTGGTGTGGCGCAGGTGGAGCCCGTCGATGGTGGAGTCGCTCATCGCCCCGCCGATCGCGTTGACCTGATCGGTGTCGATGCGCTCCCGCACGTCGCCCTCGATGGCGAAGCCGGAGAGGTGCACGTTGCGGCTTCCGCCGTCGGCGGCGTCCCGACCGTAGAACCCGACGCCGGTGTGCACCGAGCCGTCCGGCGCGGGCGTCGGCAGCGCCACCTCGCGACCCTTGATGATCGTGTACCAGTTGCCGGCGCCCTCGATCGTCACGTCGTCCACGATGATGTGCCGGTTGACCTGGTAGGTGCCCGGCGGGAGGTACACCGTGAGGTGGGCGCGCCGGGCGAAGGCGATGGCCCGGTCCAGTGCGTCGGCGGAGTCCCGCCGGCCGGTCGGGTCGGCGCCGAAGGCGAGTACGTTCGCCGCGAGCAGTCGGACGTGCGGCGGCGCGACCAACTCGGAGTCGAGCAGGTCGATGACGGTCCAGGCGGCGGCGCTACCGGGCGGCGCGGTGAGCCGGACCTTGTCGCCGGCCCGGTAGGTGCGTCCGAGTAGCAGCCGCTGCTCGTCGTAGAAGTGGGTGGGCCGAAACGGCGTGCTGATGCTCGGGTACGGCGTGGTGGCCGCCGGCACGCACTGGCACTCGGTGATCCACCAGTCCGGGTGCAGCAGCCCGGCCTGCGGGTCGTTGGTGAACGGGTACTGGTTGTAGAGCCACGAGAACTGCGACGTGAGCGTCATGGTGCGCAGGTGCTTGCCGTTGACCGCGACCTTCAGCGGCGCGGTGATCCCACCACCCTGGGGCGCATCCGGGATGCTGTACCGCACGGTGATCCCGTTCGCCGCGCTGGGCAGGACGAACTCCACGTACTCCCCGGGGGTGAGCCGGACCGCCCGACGGCCGGAAGCTTCGGCGGGCAGCGTGTAGGCGGACCGGTCGGGACCGATGATCTCGCCGGTGGTGCGGGCGTTCTCCGCCTCCTGCTCGACGAAGTCGACGTCCGCGCCGCGTCCGGCGACCAGCGCCGGGTCGAGGGCGGCCCGGGTGACCACCGGCTGCGCGCCAGCGGACGTGGATGGACTGGCGGCGGCCACGGTGGGCGCGGCGACCAGCACGGCGAGCCCGGCCGCGAGCGCGACGGCGGTGCCGCTGGGCCGGCCGGGGCGTCCCCGCGCCGGCATCAGGCTGCGAAACATCGGTGACCCTCCTGGGTGGGTGGTGGTGGAGGTCCGCCCGGCGCTCCCCCGACGCCCGACATTGATCGTCATGATGCAGCACCAGACATCGCACTGCAAGACACCTATCGAACAACGAAAATAAACGACTATCAGGCCGCAAGAAATGGACGGTCGTCGAGTTGAGGTGTCGCGCGTCGCCCGACCCGACCAGCTCACGCCCGGCGTAGGCTGAGCGGCGTGGATCAAGAAGACCGGATCGCCCTTTTTCTCGACTACGAAAACCTCGCGCTGGGCGCGCGCGACCATCGCGGCGGCGCGGCCTTCGACTTCCGGCCCATCGCCGACGCGCTGGCCGAGCGTGGCCGGGTGGTGGTCCGCCGGGCGTACGCCGACTGGTCCTACTTCGACGAGGACCGCCGGATGCTGACCCGTTCGCACGTCGAGCTGATCGAGATCCCGCAGCGAATGGGCGCGTCCCGCAAGAACGCCGCGGACATCAAGATGGCCGTCGACGCGATCGAGTTGGCGTTCGAACGCGACTACATCTCCACCTTCGTGATCTGTAGCGGCGACAGCGACTTCACCCCGCTGGTGCACAAGCTGCGCGAGCTGAACAAGCGGGTTATCGGCGTCGGGGTCGAGGGGTCCACGTCGGCGCTGCTTCCCCCGGCGTGCGACGAGTTCCTCTACTACGACCGGTTGGAGGGGGTGGACATCCCACCGACCCGTGGCGGTCGCGCGCGTCCCACCACCCGACAGGCCGGCACCGAGCAGCGACCGCCCGAGCTGGAACGGGAACACGAGCCGGAGGCGGACCGCCGGCCGGCGGGGGAGGAGCCCGGCCGGGACGTGGACGCGCTCGCCGTGCAGGTCGCCCAGACGGTGGCCGGCTTGCAGGGCAGCGCCAACGGTGAGGTCACCGCCTCCCGGCTCAAGCGCACCCTGCTGCGCAAGGATCCGACGTTCAGCGAGTCCGACTACGGCTTCCGCACCTTCGGCGAACTGTTGCGCCACCTCGCCGAGCGCAACGTGATCGAGTTGGCCGAGGGCCCCGCGAAGGGCGACCCCGAGGTCTCGCTGCCCGAGCATGGCGACCGCGAGGTGGCGTTCGGCCTGCTCCGCGGCGTCGTGGCGGACCTGGGCAGTGGCGGCAACCCGGTGGCGTTGTCCGGGTTGAAGAACCAGGTGCGCCGGGCTCGGCCCGACTTCAGCGAGAAGAAGCTCGGCTACCGCAGCTTCCTGCAGTTCTGCAAGGCCGCCGCCACCGCCGGCGTGCTCGACTTGCGCTGGAGCCCCGAGGCCGACGACTACCTCCTAACAACCCAACCCTGACCCCGGCCCCCCGGTGTTCCTGTGTTGATCAAGAGGTTTGCGTCATCGGGAGCGCGATTCGTGACGCAAACCTCTTGATCAACAGGGGTCGGGGGTGGGGGTTGCGGGGTGGGGGCAGAGTGGGGGTTCTGATTCGCAAGTCAGGGGCGGGAGAACCGCCCGTTATGGTTTCGAACCGTCAACGGTTGGGCCGAAATGCGCCTGAGTTGTCGCACTTGCCCTGGTCCGGACCTACCTGCGCCGTACCCTCCGCGCGGGAATTGCTATACGGTCGGCGAATGAAGGTGGAGGAGCACTGGTGGAACGGAGACACGACCCCGCGCGGGCGCAGGGACGTGTACATCCGTACTGATGGGCAGGGTTGGGAGGTCCGCGCCCAGATCGGTGGGGCGTCGGGTCGTGAGCGGGTGCAGCAGTGCCCCAGCCGGGCCTCGGCGGCCATCCTCGCCGACGCCTGGCGCGGCACCCACCCATCCTGGCGCGAGCTGAAGCAGCGCTGATCCGGCACCGGGCCGGGTCGGCAACGCTCCCGGGCTCCTCCAGCCCGGCGCGCACGCCGACCGGCCCGGCGCTCGGTACAACGGTCCGCCAAACTATCGGCTGCCACTCGCCAACCTGTTTAGGGTCGGTTTCGGCTCAGCCGATTGGTACGGGCCGCCTCCACGAAGGCGCTCCACTGCTCGGGTACGAAGCGCAGCGCTGGGCCGGACGCGTCCTTGCTGTCCCGAACTCCGATCACGTCGGGCAGGTTGTCGGCGACCTCGACGCAGTTTCCCTGGGCGCTGCTGCGGGTGCTCTTGCGCCAACTGGCACGGGTCAGGTCAGTCATGGTGTTTCTCCTTGATGTTCTGCATGAGCTCGCGGGACTTCGACTCGCTCAGCGCCTCAGACGTGAGCGTCTTCCAGACGGCGGCGTACGCCTTGACCTCTTCGATCCGGTCCAGATAAAGGGCACCGGACAAACCTTCGCTGTAGACCGTTGTCGGCTCTGCGGACCTCGCACCGCTGGTCGGGAAATCGAGGATGACGAAGCTGCCAGCCACCGCTGCCTGACTCAGTCTGCTGCCGAGTGGCAGAAGCCTGATGGACACGTTGGGTGTGTCGCCGGCCTCGATGAGTCGAGTTATCTGGTCGGCCATGCCGGGAACGGTTCGGTGTAGTAGTGCCTCCTCCAGAATCACGTCCACTGTGGGGGCGGCCGGTCTCTTCCTAGTCAAGATCCGCTGACGCTCGATCCGTAGCTCGACCAGCTTGGCCACCTCCTCGTCGGAATTCTCGGGCCGACTCCGTCCTACCTCAGCCGCGTACTGCGGCGTCTGCAACAGGCCGGGAACAAGGGCATGTTCATAGGTCCGTATCCGGCTGGCCGCCGATTCCAGTCCCACGTACAGCTCGAACCACCTCGGGATGATCTCGCCGTAGGCGTGGTACCAACCCTTGCTCTTGGACTCCCGAGCAAGGCTCACAAGGACTTCGGTCATGTCGGAGGCGACCCCATAGAGGCGGCACATCTGGTCCACGTCCAACGCTCGTACGGGGGTCTGCCCGGACTCGATCCGGTACATCTTGGCGCGCGACCACTCAAGGTCGGACGCGGCGGCCTCCAAGCCGATCCCCGCCTGCTCCCTGGTCTGCCGCAACAGCCGACCGAGCTGCCGCCTGTGGAGCAGTATCGGCCCGAGCCGCCGTTCCTTGTGATCATGGCTGGCTACGTGATCGACCTCCATCACCGCGACGTCTGCAGCCGATGTCAGCCGGACGGGACTTGTCCCAGGCTGACCGAGGCGGCCAAGCGCTTGGCGACCTGGCGGGAACGCCGCAGGTGAGGCTCCGGGCGGCCGACCTCCTCCTGGTCGACCGGTCCGCGAGCCCACAGTTCGGGGTGCCCATCAGGTTCCGGTTGATCCGAATCCTGCCGTTTGTCACCTACGACGGTTGGGCGTGGCTCGACGGGTACCAGGTGGACAGCCGCGGGCTGGCCATCGTCCGCCGGGAGATATTCGTGCAGCCGGCAAAACTCCGTAAGCTCGCCAACGCGCCTCCGCCGACCGGCTGCCCCGGGTTTGCTAGGTCAAGTGATGAGAAATAGGTCCTGGTAGGCCGATCCAGCTATTTTTCATCACTTGATCAAGGGATAGCGGCAGATCCGTGTCTCCGCCCTCAGGTCGGGTAGTCGGAGGTCTGCCGGTCGCGCCCCATGGAGGTCGCCCATGTCGCAGGGGGCCCGCCCGGCGTCCTGCCGGACGGGCCCGGGGCGGGTCAGCGCTTGAGCGTGAAGGTGAAGTCGCCGGAGAGCTTGCCGCTCAACCGGATCGCCGAGACGACCTTCCCCTCCGTGATCAGTCGATCGACCTCGCCCCGCGACAGACCGCAACCGTCAGCGATCAGTCGTACCGGCCGGACCGGAATCCGCGCCGCGAAGCGGACCGCCACGTCGATCACGTCGCGGTCCAGGTGGTCCGACCCGCCGGTGTCGAGGCGCCAGGCGTCGGTCCAGTCGAGGTCGAATCGATTACGGCGCTGCACGGCCGGATCCTGCAGCAACTCAGCGGTCAGGCCAGGGTGATTGTTATGCAGCCGGTCCAGCAACTCGGGTCGGACGGAGCGCACCGTCACCCGCTCCAGGACGGTGAGCTTCGCCGTCTCCCCGCACGCCGTGCAGAGCGCGAGAAGCCAGACGTCGAGGAGCTTGTGGTTGGCGTTGACCCGGAACTTACCGCTCGCCCGAAGGCGTTCGGACGCGCAGGCGTGGCAACGGCGGTTGACGATGGGCAGGCAGGTGGGCACGACGGCCCAATGTATGAGCACAGAAGTACGCCGGTTTCAGTGAGAAGTCCGCAGCAAAAAGGAGCGCGGCGCACATGCGCGACGCGCGACACATCAGCTCTGGGGAGGTCTCACAGGGTGTACAACGGCCCGTCCTTGCCTAGACGACCAGGTTGCGCAGCACGATAACGGCGCACTGTGGCGCCGTTCCACCGGTTTTCGCGCGCACCTCGGCAGCCCGGTTGCAGGACGGGCCGACCGGGCTGGGTGTCCGGCCGCGGTCAGGCGGTCGGGACCGGCAGCACCACGCCCTCGGCCGCCGACCGGTGCGCCAGCTCGATCAGCTCGACCGTGTCGACTGAGTCCCGTGGGTCCACCGGCAGCGGTGCGCCGTCGCGCAGCGCCGCCGCCACCTGGGCGTAGAAGCTCTGGTACGCGCCGGGCTCGGTCGGCACCGGCCGCAGGTCACCGTCGACGCCGAGCAGGCCGTAGCGGTCCGGCGGGACCTCGCCCCAGCCCGGCTGGCCCGGTCGGCCGCCGTCGTGCAGCGCCGCCTCCTGCACGTCGAGGCCGTAGCTGGTGTAGCCGGCCCGGTCGCCCAGCACCCGCAGGCGCGGCCCCAACTGGGCGGTCACCGCGCCCATCCACAGGTGTGAGCGCACCCCGTTGGCGTGGGTCAGCGCCACGAAGGCGTCGTCGTCGACGGCCGCGCCCGCACGGCGACGGTCCACCTCCGCGTAGACGCGGTCGACCCGGCCGAACAGCTGCACCGCCTGGTCGACGAGGTGGGCGCCGAGGTCGAAGAGCGCACCGCCGGCCTCCTCCGGACCGGCCAGCTCCCGCCAGCCCGGCTTGATCGTCGGACGGAACCGCTCGAACCGGGACTCGAAGCGCAACACCTGCCCCAACTCGCCCTGCTCGACCAGGCGGCGCACGGTCAGGAAGTCGCCATCCCAGCGCCGGTTCTGGAAGACCGTCAGCGGCACCCCACGCTCGGTCGCCTCGTCGACCAGCGCGCGGCCTTCCGCGGCGGTCGGAGAGAGCGGCTTGTCGACGACGACCGGCAGGCCGGCGGCGAGCGCCGCGCGCGCCATCGGCACGTGCTGCCGGTTCGGCGTCGCCACCACGACCAGGTCCAGCGCGTCCGGCGTACGCCACAGCTCGTCGGCGTCGTCGACCAGGCGGGCGTCCGGGAAGTGCTGTCGCGCCTGCTCGCGCCGCTGCGGGTCGCGGGTCACGATGGCGTCGAGCCGCAGCCCGGGGGTCGCGGCGATCAGCGGTGCGTGGAACACCCGGCCCGCCAACCCGTACCCCAGCAGACCAACCCGCAGCGCCTCCGCCATGCCGTGCCCCCGTCTCCCTGGTCCGCGCCCTGCGTGGCGCCGGTACCGCTGAAGAGAATCTACGCCCGGGGCGGCCGGGCCCGATTTCGGCCCGGCGCTGGTCAGCTCACCGGATCCGCCCGCAGGTAGGTGAGGACCGCGAGCACCCGGCGGTTGGTGTCGTCGCTGGGGGGCAGGTCGAGCTTCAGCAGGATGTTGCCGACGTGCTTGCCGACCGCCGCCTCGCTGACGTGCAGTCGGCCGGCGATCGAGGCGTTGGACCGTCCCTCGGCGAGCAGTGCCAGCACCTCGCGTTCCCGGGAGGACAGCGCGGCGAGCGGGTCGCGTGGGCGGTGCAGAAGTTGCCGGACCACGTCCGGGTCGATGGCGGTGCCGCCGGCGGTGACCCGGCGCAGCGTGTCGACGAACTCGGTGACCTCGGCGACCCGGTCCTTGAGCAGGTAACCCACCCGTTGACCGTCGCCGCTGTCCAGCAGCGCCGCCGCGTACCCGGTCTGCACGTACTGGCTGAGCACCACGACCGGGAGGTGCGGTCGCTCGGCGCGTAGCGCGACGGCCGCGCGTAGCCCGTCGTCGCGGCGACCCGGCGGCATCCGGATGTCCGTCAGCACCAGGTCCGGTTGGTGGTCGCGGGCCGCCGTCAGCAGCTCGGGGGCGGACCCGACGGCCGCGCACACCGCGAAGTCGAAGCGGGTCAGCAACGCGACCAGACCCTCGCGCAGCAACACCTCGTCCTCGGCGAGCACCACCCGGGTCACCGACGACATGGCAGCTCCACCCGGACCAGGGTAGGCCCGCCAGGTGGACTGGACAGCAGCAGCCGGCCGTCCACGGCGGCGACCCGGTCGGCGAGGCCGGTCAGGCCGGTGCCCCGGGCCGGGTCGGCGCCGCCGTGGCCGTCGTCGGACACCTCCACGACGAGGTCACCGCCGGCCCAGGCGAGGCGTACGTCGGCGCGGGTCGCCTGGGCGTGCCGGGCGACGTTGCCCAGCGCCTCGGACACCACGAAGTACGCGGTGGTCTCCACGATCTCCGGCAACTCGCCGTGCAGGTCGGCGTGCACGCTGACCGGGATGGTGGCGGCGTCGGCCAGTTCGCGTACGGCGCCGGCCAGGCCCAGATCGGTGAGGCTCTGCGGACGGATGCCGTGCACCAACTGCCGCAGCATCACCATCAGGCCCCGGGCCTGGTCGTGGGCCACGGCGAGGGGGCGGGAGGCGGGGGAGTCCTCGGGTACGTCCAGCCGGGCCAGCCCCAGCTGGAGGGTGAGGCTGGTGAGCCGGGGTTGTGCCCCGTCGTGCAGGTCGCGCTCGATGCGGCGGCGTTCGGCCTCGTACGCGCCGACCAGTCGGGTGCGGGAGCGGGTGACCTCGCGCAGCGCCGCCGCGTCCACCGGGTGGGCCAGCAACCAGCGGGCCACGGCCGCCTGGACGGCGGCGAGCAGACCGGCGGCGTAGCAGAGCACCGGGATCAGCAGCACTCCCACGATCGCGTACGGAATGGCTTCGTCGGTGCTGTCGATCGGCTGCCAGAGCACGATCGGTTCGTTGGCGTCGCCGGCCAGCCAGGGGCTGGAGATCATCCCGAGGTCGAGCAGCACCAGGACCAGGAACACCCAGTAGGCGACCGGCGTGAACCCGCCCAGCCAGAACAGGTACGCCACCTCCCGCCAGGTCGCCGTGCTGCGATACCGGGCGGCCAGGCCCGGCCACGGCGACGAGGGCAGCGGACGGTTGTCGACGAGCCGGACCCGCCACCGCTCGACGGCGGCCACCGCGAAGCTCAGGATCGGGGCCAACGCCAGCAGGACGATGCTGCCGGTAATCAGGAACAGCATCAGCGCGATGCTCGGCGGTCGGTCGTGCATCCGCAGCGCGTTGACGGCGGGCAGCAGGGGTCCGCCGATGACGAGCAGCCCGACACCGAGCACGCCGGCGATCGGGACGGTGGTCACCAGGTAGGCCAGCGCCCGCCAGGGCCACGCGGAGAGCAGCCAGCGGCGGCGGCGCAGCGCCTCGGCCAGGTGCGAAGGGTGTTCCGTGGTCATGCAGCAGACGCTAATCGGGAGCGACCGGGTGCCCCAGCCGCCCAGATCCACTCTTCGGGGTATGCCCAGCACTACCGGCCGACCGGGTGTGCGGGCTCCGGAAACGGGAAGAACGCGCCGTCACGCGTTCCGCGTGAGCTGTGCTGGCGGCGGCTGGAGAGACATGGGTGCCAAAACCTTCGTGGTGGTCGGCGGGACCAGCGGTCTCGGCCTCGCGGTGGCCCGACTGCTGGTCGCCGAGCACCACGTGGTGGTGTTCGGCGACGTGCCGGCCGAGGTCGCCGCCGCGACCGACGAGCTGGGTTGCGACGGCACGGTCTGCGACATCTCCTCCTACGAGCAGGTCCGCGACTCCTTCGCCGAGGTGGTGCGGCGCTACGGCACGATCGACGGGGTGGCGGCCTGCGCGTCGATGTGGGCGGGCGGCGATCTGGGGGACCTGTCGGTGGAGCACATCCGCCGGTCCGTGGAGATCAACGTTCTGGGCATCACCTACCTGCTGCGGGAGGCGGTGCAGCACCTGCACCGGCAGGGCCACGGAAACGTCGTGTACATCGGCGCGCTGGCGCTGGCGGCCCCCCGGCCCGGCATCCCCGTCTACCGGGCCACCAAGAGCTACGGCAACAGCCTGGTCGATTCGCTGGCCGAGGCCCAGCACAGCAACCGGGTCAAGGTGATGCAGCTGCATCCCGGGCCGATGCCGACGCGGCTGCAGGAACGGGTGGGCGCCGAGTTCCTGGACGAGGTGTACGCCATGCCCGAACAGGTCGCCACCGAGGTCGTTCGGCTGCTGCTGCTCGAACCCGACGACCTCTACGTCTCCGGTGAGCGCGTGCTGCGCGCGGACGGGCGGTGGTGACGGCCGCAGCCGGACCCGCCGACCGTCCGGCCTCGGCGTGGGCGCCGCTGCGTACGGCGGTCTACCGCAACCTGTGGCTGGCCCTGCTCGCCGCCAACGTCGGCACCTGGATGCAGACCGTCGGCGCGCAGTGGCTCCTGATCCATCACTCCAATGCCTCCACCCTGGTCGCGTTGGTGCAGACCGCCAGTCTGCTGCCGGTACTGCTGCTCGCCTTGCCCGCCGGGGTGCTGGCCGACAGCTTCGACCGCCGGCACCTGCTGATCGCCGTGCAGCTGTTCCTGGTGGCGGTGGCGGTGGCGCTGACCCTGCTCACGTTGACCAACCGGATGCCGCCAGCGTTGCTGCTCACGCTCACCTTCGCGTTCGGGGTCGGGCAGGCGCTCACCCTGCCGGCCTGGGCGGCGGTGATCCCGGAGCTGGTGCCGCAGGAGCAGCTGCGGTCGGCGTCCGCGCTCGGTTCGATAAGCGTGAACGTGGCAAGGGCGGTCGGGCCCGCGGTGGCCGGCGTGCTGATCGCCCGCACCGGCGTCGCCCCGGTCTTCGGCATCAACGCCGTCGCGTTCGCGATCTTCGCGTACGCGTTGTGGCGCTGGCGGCCCGGCAACGCCCGTGCGGTCGAGGTGCCCGAGCGGTTCACCGCCGCGTTGCGCGCCGGCAGCCGCTACGTCCGCCACTCGCCGACCGTACGCCGGCTGTTGCGCCGTGCGCTGGTCTTCGTGGTCCCGGCCAGCGCGCTGTGGGCGTTGCTGCCGTTGGTCGCGAGCCGGCGGCTGGGGCTGGGCTCCGGCGGGTACGGGGTGCTGCTGGCCGCCCTCGGCGTGGGCGCCATCGCCGGTGGCGTGCTGCTGGCCGTGATCCGCACCAGGCTGTCGGCCAACCAGCTCCTGCTGATCGCCGGGGCGGTGTTCACCGTGGCACTGACCGTGGTCGGCACCGTGCGGGCGGTGCCGCTGGTGCTGCTCGCCCTGCTGCCCGCCGGGATGGCCTGGGTGACGGTGCTGGCCAACGTCAACGCCGAGATGCAGCTCTTCCTGCCCAGCTGGGTACGGGCCCGCGGTCTGGCCGTTTACCAGGTGTGCTTCGCCGGGGGGCAGGCGGTCGGCGCGCTCGTGTGGGGGTTGGTGGCCGACATGGCCGGGCTGGAACCCGCCTACCTCGTGGCGGCGGCGCTGATGCTTGTCGGCACCGTGACGAGTCGGATCTGGCCGTTGCCGGACCTGCGCTCGGTGAACCGCGAACCGGCGTCCTACTGGCCGCAGCTGCACCTGGCGCACGAACCGGACCCGGGGGTGGGGCCGGTGCTGGTGACGGTCCAGTACACCGTCCGGCCGGAGCAGGCCCAACCGTTCCTGGCGGCGATGGACCTGGTGCGCGGCGCGCGGCAGCGGACCGGTGCGATGCGCTGGGGGCTGTTCCGCCCTGCCGAGACGACGGACCAGTTCGTCGAGGTGTATCTGGTGCCGTCCTGGGGCGAGCACCTGCGTCAGCACGGCGGCCGGTTGACCGGCGAGGACCGGGCGGCCGAGGCGCGGGCCCGGGAGCTGACCGACGGCGAACCGGAGGTACGACACCTGGTACCGGCCGCCGCCGGCCCGACGTTGTCGGACGAACGCGAGGCGCTCTGACCGGCCGGCGCGCGGGCGTACGGCGTACGGCCGCGTTGTTAGGATGGCCGCACCATGGCGAGTGAGCGCAAGGCGAGCGCGGACCCGGCCCGTAGCCTGGCCATTCTCTGGCGCACCCGGGAGCCGACCAGCCGCAGCGCGGGTCCGGCGCTCAGCGTCGACCGGATCGTCCGCGCCGCGATCGACCTCGCCGACGCCGAGGGTCTCGACGCGCTGACCATGCGCCGGGTCGGTGAGGCGCTGGGGGCCGGCACGATGTCGGTCTACACCTACGTGCCGGGCAAGGCCGAACTCGTCGCCGTCATGGTCGACACGGCGTACGGCGAGATGCCGCGACCCGTCGTCGAGGGCGACTGGCGGACCCGGCTGGAGCGGGTCGCCCGCGACAATCTGGCGCTCTACCAGCGGCATCCCTGGATGCTGCGGGCCGAGACGACCCGACCGGTGCTCGGCCCGCACCTGATGGCCAAGTACGACTACGAGCTCAGCGCGGTCGTCGACATCGGGCTCACCGACGTCGAGATCGACGCGGTGCTCACCCTCGTGCTGGGTCACGTGAAGAGCGCCGCGCGGGCCGCCTCCGAGGTGGTCGACCTGGAGCGCGAGACCGGCCTGACCGACGGGCAGTGGTGGCAGTCGCACGCGCCCTGGCTGGAGACGTTCATGACGGCCGGCGCGTACCCCCTCGCCTCCCGGATCGGCACCGCGGCCGGCCAGCAGCACGGCGCCGCGTACGGCCCGGAGTACGCGTTCGAGTTCGGTCTGCAACGCGTCCTGGACGGGATCTCGGTGGTGGTCGCCGAGCGGGCGGCCAACCGGTAGCCGGTCCCGTCCGGGCTAGCGCGACGTGCCCCGGTCGGCCGGGGTGCCCGCCCGGCGGGCCAGGCGGGCGAGCGAGCGCGCCGACGGGCTGCCCGGCTCGGCGTGGTAGACGACCAGTGACTGGGTGGTGCCGCTGATCGTCAACGTCTCGTAGCGCAGCGCCAACTCGCCCACCTGTGGGTTGCTGGACGGCATCGGCGGTCGCTACTTCGAGGACTGCGCGAGGCTCCGATCGTCACCGAGCGGCCCGCCGACTACAGCGGTGTGGCCGCGTACGCCGTCGACCCGGCTAACGCCGAGCGGCTCTGGACCGTGGCGACCGACCTGATCTCCGAGCGCGGCGTCAGCACCGGCCGCTGACGAGGGCCGGACTCGGCGGAACCGACCCGGGCCCGGCAGCCCGGGTGGTACGACTGGGGCGGCGGCGGCAGCTGCGGGCCGGGGAAGGATGGCGATGGCGGGCGGGCTTCCGGGACGGCTGCTGCTGCGGCGGGAGAACCCGGGCAAGGTGTCGTTCCTGGAGCTCTTCTTCGACCTGGCGTTCATCTTCGCGCTGACTCGGTTGTCCCGGGCGTTGCTCGACGATCCCAGCCTCAACGGTGCCTTCCAGGTGTTGCTGATGCTGGCGGC
Source organism: Micromonospora sp. NPDC050276 (assembly GCF_044459545.1). Classification (NCBI taxonomy): domain Bacteria; kingdom Bacillati; phylum Actinomycetota; class Actinomycetes; order Micromonosporales; family Micromonosporaceae; genus Micromonospora; species Micromonospora sp. NPDC050276. Next base: position 191,611 of record NZ_JBITJA010000002.1, read on the forward strand.
GCTCTGGTGGGTGTGGTTCGTGACCGCCTGGTCGGCGGACTGGTTCGACCCGCGCGCCCCGCTGATCGTCACCCTGCTGCTCTGGACGATGTTCGGCGGCCTGCTGATGGCCGCGGCCGTACCCACCGCGTTCGACGGGCACGCCCTGGTGTTCGCCGTCGCCTACGTGGCCATCCATCTGGGCCGGGCGACGATCCTGATCCCCGCCCTGCGCGGGCACCCGCTACAGGTGCGCAGCCTGCGGGTGGCGATCTGGTTCGCGATCTCCGGCGTGCTCTGGGTGGTCGGGGCGGCCGTCGCCCCGGCCCGGGAGGTGCTCTGGGCCCTGGCCCTCATCATGGAGTACTCCCTGGCACGCCTGCGCTGGCCGTTCCCGCGACTCGGCCGGAGCACCTGGCCGGAGCTCCAGGTGAACGGCAGACACCTGTCCGAGCGGTACCAACAGATCTTCATCATCGCCGTGGGCGAGCTGATCCTGATCTCCGGCATCACCTACAGCGAGTCCGGCCTGGACCGGGACAGCACGGTGGCCTTCGCCCTGGCGTTCGTGACCGCAGCTGCCCTCGCCCGGCTCTATCTGGTGCCCGCCGGCGGGCGGCTGGGCGCCCGAATCGAGGCGGAGGGACCACCCGGCAGCAAGTTGACGCTGCTGGCGGGCTACCTGCACTTCGTCATGATCGCCGGGGTGCTGGCCACCTCCGTCGCCATGGAGATGACAATCGAGGATCCGGGCGCGCACGACGCGGGGCAGTTGGTCGTGGGCGTCATCGGCCCCGCGCTGGCCCTGACCGCCCGAATCCTGCTCGCGGCGGTGGTCGACGGCAGCCGGCCCTGGGCGCGCCTGATCGGGGTACCGGCCATCATCGTGGGTGGGCTGGCCACCGTGCGGCTCCCACAGCTCGTCAACAGCGCAGTCATCACCGGGGTGTTGCTGCTGATCGTCCTTTTCGACGCTATGCCGGGACTGTGGCGGTTCAGCCGCCGGTCCGGCGAGCGCGACGCGTCCGACCAGCGGCGGCACGGGGAGCAGCCGGATGCCTGAGGGGGCACCGGACCACGCCGACCAACCGCGCCGACCCGACGTGGTGGAGTTGCGGGTGCACGGCGTGTCCGGGACGGATCCCACGGTCATCCTCGATCAGGGGCAGGTCCGGCAGGTCGCCGGCGACGGCAGCGGGGGCTTCCATCGCGCCGCCCGGTCGGACGGCGTCGGCCCGGCCGGGGTGACGCTGGAGGCGTACCGCTGGGGTGATCTGCCCTCGGGCACGGTCGGTCGGACCCTCGCCATGGTCTTCCTGCTGCCGTTCATGCTCAGCAACGTGGCGGTGTGGATGCGGCCGACGAATCGCCGCAGCGCCGCCGGGGTCACCGTGCTGTGTCGGCTCATCGCGCTCAACCTCACCGTGCTGTACGTGGTGTCCAGCGCCGGGGTCGCCCTCGACCTGCTCGCCTGGCGGTGCCTCGGCGCCACCCGCTGCCGTGCGCCCTTTGACACGATAGCCGGGCTCGACGGCCGGCATGTCGGGCAGCGGCTGGCCGTGCTGGCGCTCCTGCCGATCGCCGCCATAGTGGTCCTGCGCCTACTCGGCGTCCGTCGGCCCGGGCCGGCAGACAATCCACTGTGGGCAGTGGAGCCGCTGGTGCACCGGCTGCGCGCGATCCACGTCGCCGCCGCGTTCGCCGTACTCAATGTCGTGCTGCTCACGGCCCGTCGCGCCGGCGGCGCGACCTTCTCGACGACGCTGCTGCTGGCGCTCAGCGCGGCGGTGCTGCTCGCGTGCATCGGTCTGCTCGCCGCCCCGGGGCTGATCGACCGGGCGGCGACCGCGCGAACGGCCACCTGGACCGCCCGCACGGCGGGCGTGGTGGCGGTCGGCCTGAGCGTGGCGACCCTCGTCGTCGTGGCGGGCGACCGGCGTGGCTGGTCGCCGGCGGCCGGGCTTCCCGGCTACGGCGCAATCGCGGGTGGCGCGCTGCTCGGCCAGATGGTGTTGCTGGTGCTGCTCAGCGGGGTAGTGCTGGGGCGCCGCGGTCGGGTGGGCGGCCGGTCCGCGCTGCCGGGTGGCCTGGGCGCCGCGGTCCTCGCCGCCCTCGCGGTCGGCCTGGCCGGCGCGCTCTCCGCCGGCCTCGTCTACCAGACGGGGGAGTTGCTCGGTGGGTACCGCGGTGACGGAGGGCCACCGTTACCGTATCGCTGGACGCTGCTGGCCTTTTTCCTGCACGTGGTCGCGGCGGTGCTGTTGTGCGGCGCGATGACCCTCGTGTCGCGGCGGCGTCGGCGGCGTGCGGCGGCGGCGATCACCACCCGCGACTTCCCGGTCGTGCCGCCGGAGGCGGTCGGTCGGCTGCGGCTGACGACGAAGACCGTCGCCCGGGCGCGGTTCACCGAGTGGCTGGGCCTGCTGGCCGCCACGTACGCGGCGCTCGCGGTGGTCGGACTGGCCACGAGTCTGGTGGGACGTAGCGGGCGGGAGCCGGAGGAGCTGGCGCGTCAGCTGCTCGGGCTCCCGTCCGGAGCCGTCCAGATGGGGCTCACCGGGAGCACCTACCTCCTTGCCGCGTTGCTCCTCACGCTGTTGACCGGGGGAGTGTTCGCCTATCGGACCGCGTGGTTCCGCCGGCACGTCGGGATCCTGTGGGACCTGGGCACCTTCTGGCCCCGAGCCGCCCACCCGTTCGCGCCCGCGAGCTACGCCGACCGGGCGGTGCCGGAGCTGGCCGACCGGATCAGCCAACTGGCCGCACGACACACCGGAGTGCTGCTCTGCGGACACAGCCACGGCTCGGTGCTGCTGGCCCTCGCGGTGCTGCGGCTGCCCCCGCAGGCGCGTCAGCGGGTCGCGCTGCTCACCTATGGGTCACCGCTGGACCGCCTGTACGCCCGGCTCTTTCCGGCCTACCTCAACGAGGAGGTGCTGCGTGCGGTGGGGGAGCGCGTCGAGTGGCGGTGGATCAACCTCTGGCGGGACACCGATCCGATCGGCGGGTGGGTCTTCGCCGCCCACCGGCCCGGCGATCCACCACCGGATCCCGCCGATCCAGCGAATCGGGTCGACCGGCGGTTGCGGGACCCACCGGACCTGCTGCCGGCGCCGGGCGAGCGGACCGCGCCGCCGCTACGGGGGCACCATCCGGGCGAGACCGACCCCGATTTCCGGGCGGCGGTGCGTCAACTCACCGAGCGCCTCCGGGACGTCGGCTGAGGCTCCCCGGCCCGGCCCGGCGGCGAACGCCGGTCACCGATCCATGTCGGGGATCCGGTCGGTCTCCGCCACCGTCGCTCGGACCTTCCGCAGGGTGGCGTCGGGGGCACGGATCGCGGCACGCCAGCGGTCCAGTGTCCGAGTGAGCACCCGAACGACGAACTGCAACTGGTTGACCTGCTCGCGGAGCGTGCCCAGCTCGGACCGGGCACTGAGCGCCTCGACCTCCAACTGGGTGATCCGGGTCTGCAACGGCTGCACGAGCGTCAGGGCGGCCTCGGTGAGGGTGTCGGCGGCATCGGCCCGGAACTTGCCCCGTTGCACCACCACGGTGGCGATCGCGGCCAGGCCGGTGCCTCCGCCGAGGATGCCGAGCACACTGAGCGCCACCTGCACCCACTGCGGTGCGGCCGGCGCGGGTGGAGTATTCACGTGACACCTGCCGGGAGCTCTTCGTAGGGGACAACGGCGCAGGCTCGCGCCAGGCGGCGCAGATCGATGGCGATCTGCGCGGCCCGCCATAGCGACCCGACCGTCACCGCCGTCACGAACGAGATCGTGACGATGGCGTTCCGGCCCGACATGATCAGCACGGCCACCGCGTACATGCCGGTGATGGTGCCGAGCACCAGCACCGAGGCGAGTTCGAGGCCGAGCCCGGTGGAGAGTCGGCCAGGCCACAGGACGCCCAGTAGCCCACCCACGCCCACCACGATCAGACCCAGCTCCCAGGCGACCTGGATGGGCGCCGGCATGGACGCCTGAACCGACATCGGCCGGACATTGAGGGTCATCATCAAAATGCCGCAGAGAGGTGCCACGGCCAAAACGGTGATCTCGTACGGTTGGTGGCGGCATCGGATCCGAAGGTTTCCCACGGCAACTCCTTGGTCGAGAACCGGCGTCCGACAACGGCCGGTGGACCAGTGCCGTTCGGTGGGTCGCGACTGTCGAGCGGCGGTCCGCGCGGCGAAGCCCACTGGTGCGTTGCCGGTGGACGGTCGTTGGGCGAGAAGAGGGAGCGACTCGACGTCGTTGGCTGCCGTTATCTGCCTGTGTATCACCGATGACCGGTTGGCGTCCACCTGGTGTAACGTCGCATTACCGCAGCTCAGAGCACATCTCACGCGCGTTGGACGCCGTGGGTGCAGGAAGTGCGGCGACCCGGCCGCTCCGCCACCTCGGTGACGACGAGTGTCGGATATCTTGCCAGTGGTGACCGGGTCGCCGCTCGATCAACGGGCGAGCAGAGCGCGCAGTGCCCGGACCACCTCGGCCGGCGCCTCCTCCGCCATGAAGTGCCCGCAGCTGACCGTCTGGTGGTCCAGGTCCGGCGCCCAGGCCCGCCACACCGCCGCCGCGTCGTAGCCCAGCGCCGCGCCCCAGTCCTGCTGGAGCACCGTCACCGGCATCCGCAGCTGGTTGCCGGCCGCCCGGTCAGCGGCGTCGTGGACCACGTCGATCCCGGCGGACGCCCGATAGTCGGCCACGATCGAGGGGACGGCGTCGCGGGATGCGCGCAGGTACGCGGCCCGCACGTCCGCCGGCAGGGCCGCCGGATCACGGGTCCAGACGTCCAGGAAATGACCGAAGAAGGCGTCCGGGCTGCCGGCGATCAGCTTTTCGGGCAGGCCGGGTGGCTGCGCCATCAGATACAGGTGGAACGCGACCGCGGCGCTGGTGCCGTGCAGCACGTCCCACATATCCAGGGTGGGCAGCACGTCGAGCAGGGCGAGCTGGCTGATCGCGGCCGGGTGATCGAGGCCGGCGCGGAACGCGACCAGGGCACCCCGGTCGTGCCCGGCCAACGCGAACCGGTCGTGGCCGAGCGCGCCGGCCAGCGCCACGACGTCGGCGGCCATGGTGCGCTTGGCGTACCCGTCGCCGTCGGTGTCGACGGGTTTGTCGCTGTCGCCGTAGCCGCGAAGGTCGGGGCAGATGACCGTGTGGTCGGCGGCCAGGTCGGCCGCGACGTGCCGCCACATGAGGTGGGTCTGCGGAAAGCCGTGCAGCAGCACGATGGCCGGCCCGGAACCGCCGACGGCGGCGTTGAGCGTCACACCGTCGGCGACGGTGACCCGCCGGTAGTCGAATCCGTTGATCCTGGGGTCCACGGGGAACCTTCCTGGTGAGCAGTGCCGGCGGGGGCGGTGACCCGTCGCCGGTCGTACCTCGTCGAGCCTGCCCGCTGGTGATCAGCGGACGGTCAGCGTCGGATCAGTGCCGGCCGGGTGACGCGCCTAGATTGGGTGCCATGACCAGGCAGCTGACGGCGCCCGTCGCGGTGACCTTCGGCGTACTCGGGCCGGTGACCGCCGCGACCGAGCGAGGCCCGGTTCCGCTGCGCGGACACCGGCAGCGCCTGGTGCTGGGCCGGTTGTTGATCGCCCACGGTCGGGTCGTGCCGGTGGACCGTCTCGTCGACGACCTGTGGGAGGTCGCGCCGGACGGTGCGGTGGGCGCGATCCGGACCTTCGTCGCCGACCTGCGCCGGGCCCTGGAGCCCGACCGGCCGCCCCGCCAGCCGCCCCGGATCCTGGTCACCGAGCCGCCCGGGTACGTGCTGAGGACCGCGCCGGACGCGGTGGACGCCGGACAGTTCGAGGCGGCCGTCGGGGAGGCGGCCCCGCTGCTGGCGGCCGGACGTCCCGCGCCGGCCCTGACCGCGCTGGAGGCGGCGCTCGCGCTCTGGCGCGGGCCCGCGTACGCCGACTGCGCCAACGAGCCCTGGGCGGTCGCGGAGATCAACCGACTGAACGAGCTGCGGATGCTCGCCGTGCAACGGAGGGCGGAGGCGCTGCTGGCGTTGGGCCGGCCGGACGAGGCCGCCGCGGACCTACCCGCGCTCCTGGCCAGCTATCCGCTGCGCGAGGACGCCTGGCGGCTGCTCGCGGTCGCCCGGTACCGCGCCGGTCGGCAGGGTGACGCGCTGGCCGCGCTGCGGGAGGCCCGCACCGTCCTGGTGACCGAGCTGGGCGTGGAGCCGGGGCCCGAGCTGCGGCGGCTGGAAGCCGACATCCTGGCCCAGGCACCGCACCTCACCCCGCCCCTCGAACGGGCCGCCAACCCCGGCCTCGGCGGGCTCGGGAGGCCCGTCGAGTCGGGGGTGTCGGGGCAGCGACCGTTCGTCGGCCGCGACGCCGAGTTGGACCGGCTGCGGCGAGCCGCCGAGGCCGCGTCCCGACGCCACCGGCCCACCCTCGCCCTGCTCAGCGGCGACCCCGGCGCCGGCAAGACGGCGTTGGCGGAGGCCCTGACCCAGCGACTCGCCGCCGAGGGCTGGACCACGGCATGGGGACGCAGCCCGGAGTACGAGGGCGCCCCGCCAGCGTGGCCGTGGACCCAGATCACCGACGCGCTCGCCGGGCCCGCCGACGCCGCCGAGCCGGCCACCGGTTCGGCGGGTCCCGCCGAGACCCAGTTTCGTCGGCACCGCGCGGTGGCGTCGCTGATCTCGGCGGTCGCCGACCGGGGACCGGTCCTCCTGGTCCTCGACGACCTGCACCGCGCCGACGGTGACACCCTGGACCTGTTGACCGCGCTGCTCACCGGCCCGCAACCGGCCAGCGGGCCGGTGCTGATCCTCGGCACCTACCGAGCCACCGACATCAGCCCGGAGCTGACCGCCACCCTGGCCCGCGTCGCCGGGCTGGAGCCGGTCCGGGAATATCTGACCGGCCTGCCCGCGCCGGCGACCGGCGAGCTGGCCCGCGCCATCGTCGGGGCGGAGCTGACCCCGGCCACCGCCCGGGTGATCCACCAGCGCAGCGGCGGCAACCCGTTCTTCGTCCGCGAACTGGCCCAGTTGTACGCGGCTGCCGGGGAGGAGGCGCTGGCCGCCGTGCCGCCCGGGGTACGGGACGTGATCCGGCACCGATTGGCACAGCTGCCCGCATCGACCCGGACCGTGCTGCGGCAGGCGGCCGTGCTCGGCCGAGACCTCGACCCGGACGTGCTGGGCACGTTGGCCGGTGACCCGACGGCGCTGCTGGACGCCGTGGACCGGGCCCTGGCGGCCGGGTTCCTCAGCGAGCGGGAGTCCGACGGCCGGTTGCGCTTCACGCACATCCTGGTCCGCGACACGCTCTACGCCGACCTGTCCGCGCCGCGTCGCGCCGCCTGGCACGCGGCCGTCGCCGAGGTGCTGCGACAGCGGGAGCCCGTCGAACCCGCGGCCCTCGCGTACCACCTGCTGCGCGCCGGGGGACCGGTCGCGGCCGCTCGGGCCTCGACGTACGCCCGGATGGCCGCCGAACGAGCCGAACGGGGCGGTAACCCGCACGAGGCGGCCCGGTTGTGGGGGCAGGCGATCGACGCGTACGACCGCGCCGGTGGGGACGAGCCGCGCGAGCGGTTGACCGCGCTGCTCGGCCTGGGCCGCGCGCTGGCCGTGACGGGCCGCCTGCCCGAGGCACGTCGGCGGCGCGCCGAGGCGATCAGCGAGGCCGAGTCCGTCGGCGATCCCCTGCTGATCCAGGAGGTGCTGGCCGGCTTCGACGTGCCCGCCGTCTGGACGCGCAACGACGACGACCAGCTCTCCGCACACATCGTCCGGGCCGCCGAACACGCCCTGACCGCGCTCGGCCCGGCCGGTGCGGCGCAGCGCAGCCGGCTGCTGAGCACCCTCGCGCTGGAACTGCGCGGCACCACCACCGATCGTGGCCGTCGTGCCGCCGACGAGGCCGAGGCGATCGCCCGGAGCGTCGGCGATCCCGGGCTGCTGGCCTTCGCGCTCAACGCCCGCTTCATGCACGCCTTCCACCGCGTCGGTATGGCCGACGCGCGGGCCCGGATCGGCGCCGACCTGGTCGACCTGGCCGTCCGGCACCACCTGGTGACCTTCGAGGTGCTTGGTCACCTCGTCCGGCTCCAGGCCGACTGCGCGTTGGCCGACCGGCCTGGCGCCGACGCACACGCTCGTGCCGCCGACCGCCTCGCCGAACGGTACGAGCTGCCGTTGGTCGGCGTCTTCACCCGCTGGTACGCCGCACTGCGCCTCGCGCTGGACGGCGAGTCGACCGCGGCGGCGCAGGCGTACCGGGCGGCTGCCGAGGGCGTGAGCGCCGACGGCATGCCCGGGTTGACCCGAGGCCTGCTCCCGCTCGCCCTGCTCGGCCTGCGGCTGGCCGACACCATCGGCGACGATCGGGCCGGCGCTGCCGACCGGCTGTTCCGCCGGCCGGGCACTGCCGACCGATCGGTCGTCGGGCCCAGCGGCGAGTGGGCCGATCTGGACTGGGGCCCGCACGAGCCGTGGGTTCGGCCGTTGGCGCTGCTCGCCGCCGACGACCGGGACGCGGCCGCGACCGCCCTGCGGGCCGTTCCGGACGGGCCGCACGACCTGCTGCGCGAGGTGCGGCTCTGCCTCCTCGGCCGGGCGGCGTGTGCCCTCGACGACCGGGCCACGATGGATCGGGTCTACGGCGAACTGTTGCCGGCCGCCGACGAACTGGCCGCCGGCAGCGGGGTGCTCACCGTCGGCCCGGTGGCCGGGCACCTCGCCGACCTGGCCACCGCGCTGCGCCGGGACGAGGAAGCGGCCGGTCACCGGCGTACGGCTGCCGCGCTGATCGCCCGGGCCCGCGCGACCTGACCGTCAGCCGCCGCCCCGGCGACTTGCCGGTTTCCGCCGGAATCACACGGCCGGTGCGGTCAGATGGAAACCACCGACGAGTTTGCCGTCGGCATGGTCCGAGGGGGTACGCGTGGAAGCGCTCATCCTGATCGTGGCGCTCGGCGTCACCGTCCTCGTCGGCACCACTCTCGGCGGTCGGTACCGGGTCGCCCCGCCGGTGCTGCTCATCGCGTTGGGGGTGCTGCTCGGGCTCACGCCGCCGCTGTCCGAGGTCACCCTGGAACCGGACCTGGTCCTGCTGATCTTCCTGCCGGCGATCCTGTACCGGGAGAGCCTCACCATCAGCCTGCGGGAGATCCGGGCCAACCTGCCGGTGATCGGGTTGCTCGCCGTGGTGCTGGTGGTGCTCACCATGGTCACGGTGTCGTTCGCCGCGCAGGCGTTCGGGGTGAACCCCGCCGCCGCCTGGGTGCTCGGCGCGGTTCTCGCGCCGACCGACGCGGCCGCGGTCACCGGGTTGGCCAAACGGCTGCCCCGGAAGCTGCTCACCACCCTGCACGCGGAGAGCCTGATCAACGACGGCACCGCCCTGGTGATCTTCGCGGTGACCGTGGGCCTGCTCAGCCGGAGCGCCGAACCGGGCGTGCTGGGCATCGGCGAGGAGTTCGTCGGGGCCAGTGTCGGCGGCGTGCTCGCCGGCCTGCTGGTGGGGGCCGCCGTGGTGCTGATTCGCAAGCGGCTCGACGACCCGCTGCGCGAGGGCGCGCTGAGCGTACTGACGCCGTTCGGCGCCTTCCTGCTCGCCGACTCGGTGCACGCCAGCGGGGTGTTGGCGGTGGTGGTCGCCGGACTGGTGCTGGCCTACGCCGGCCCCCGGGTGATCCGCGCCCGGTCCCGAGTGTTGGCGTACGCGTTCTGGGACCTGTCCACCTTCCTGATCAACGGCGGGTTGTTCGTCCTGCTCGGCACGCAGATCCCCCGGGCGGTCCGCAGCATCACCAGCATTTCGCCCCAGCGTGCTCTGCTGATCGTGCTGGTGGTCACCCTGGTCGTGATCTGCACGCGCCTGGTCTTCATCTACCTCACCGCGCAGTCGGCGCGGCTGCGACGCCGCCGGATGGCGAACGACGGCGGAGGACCGTCCAGCTGGCGGCTGGGGACCGTCGCCGGCTGGTCGGGTTTCCGGGGAGCGGTGTCGCTCGCCGCCGCGCTGGCCGTCCCGACGATGACTGTCGATGGCCGACCGGTGGTCGAACGCGATCTGATCATCTTCGTCACCGCGCTGGTGATCGTGCTGATCATGCTGCTTCAGGGCACCACCCTCCCGCTGGTGGTCCGCTGGGCCGGCCTGACCGGTGACCCGGAACGCGTGGACGAGACCCGGCACGCCCGGCGGCGAGCCACCGAGGCGGGCCTGGCGGCCCTTCCCCAGGTAGCCGCCGAGATCGGTGCCCGGCAGGAGGTGGTGCAGAGGCTGGAGTCCGAGTATCGACGGCACCTGGCGGACGTCGAGGAGGAGGGTGGAGGTAGCGCGGCCGAGCGCCGCCTGGAACGCCGGCTGCGCCTCGGGGTCCTCGCCCACAAGCGTCGGGAGGTCACCCGGCTGCGCGACAGCCGGGAGATCGACGACCTGGTGCTGCAGGAGCTCCAGGCCGCCCTGGACAACGAGGAGATCCGACTGCTGGGGCGTGGGTCCAACGACTGAGCGGGCGCTGCCGGCATCCGGGTGGGCCGAGCCGGCGGCAGCGAACGGCGGTTGAACGGGGGATGTCGGTCCGCGCCGCCGCCGGCTCCCGGCCGGCCGCAGGTCACGGGCTTGCCGCCCCCGCTCCCATGTTGCTGACCTGCGCCGACGCGACCGTCCTCGGTCGATCCTGATGATGATCAAATGTTCGTCCTCCGGTGGCCCGGAGGGCAGGTCGATCTTCGTACGGTGTCCGCGCCGTCCGCCGGGCGGATCGAAGGTCGAGGAGAGATCCGTGTCCGTCACCCCCACCGTCAGGTCGCCCGAGCCGGGTCGAACCGTCGCCGTCACCCAGCCTGGGCCGGCGGCGGACCCGCCCAGCGGAGTGCTCGACCAGATCGAGCGGCAGGCCCGTCGGTCACCCGGCCGACCGGCGCTGCGCGACGACGCCGGTGTGCTCGGTTACGCGGAACTTCTCCGGCGAATCGACGCGCTGGCATCGGTGTTGCGGGGGCACGGAGTCGGCCCGGGTGAACTGGTCGGGATCTGCCTGCCCCGGGGACGCGAGGCGATCGTGGCGATGCTGGCCGTGATCCGCGCCGGCGCCGGCTACCTGCCGTTGGACCCGACGTACCCGCCGGCACGGCTGGCGCTGATGGTCACCGACGCCCGGCCCGTGTTGGTGCTCACCGGCCACGGCGGGGCGGACCTGCCGGCCGGGACGCCGCGGTTGGCCCTCGACGCGGAGCCGGTGGACGCGTCCGCCGGGCCGGCCACCGTCGCGGTGCCCGACCCCGAGGACCCGGCGTACGTCATCTTCACGTCCGGCTCCACCGGCCGCCCGAAGGGAGTGAGCGTGCCCCGGCGGGCGTTGGAGCACTTCTGCCGGGCGGCCCGCGAGCGTTACGACCTGGCCCCCGACGACCGGGTGCTCCAGTTCGCCTCGCTCAGCTTCGATGCCAGCGTCGAGGAGATCTTCCCGCCGTTGGCCGCCGGCGCGACCGTGGTGATCCGCGACGAGGACGCCATCAGCAGCCCCCGCCGGTTCCTCGACCACTGCGACCGGCATGAGATCACGGTGTTGGACCTGCCCACCGCGTACTGGCACGAGTTGGTGGCCGCCATCGACCGTGGCGAGGCCGAGCTGCCGGCCGGAATCCGGCTGGTGATCATCGGCGGGGAGGCCGCGCAGGCCAGCGCGATCACCCGCTGGCACGCCCGGGTGGGTGCCGGGGTTCGGCTGTTCAACACGTACGGGCCGACCGAGGCCACCGTCGTCGCCACCTGCGCCGACCTGACCGGCTGGTCGGGCGACGGGCCGGTCCCGATCGGCCGTCCACTGTCGGGGGTGAGCTGCGCCGTCGTCGGCGAGGACGACCGTCCGGTGGCCGTCGGTGAGCCCGGCGAGCTGCGCATCAGCGGTCCGGGGGTGGCCACCGGCTACCTGAACCGCCCGGACCTGACCGCCGAGCGTTTCCCACTCGGTCCCGACGGGCGGATCACGTACGCCACCGGGGACCGGGTCCGGGAGCTGCCCGACGGCCAGTTGGCCTACCTGGGCCGCCTGGACAACCAGGTGAAGATCCGCGGGTTCCGGGTCGAGCTGGGCGAGATCGAGACGGCGCTGCGCCGGCTGCCCGGGGTCACCGACGCGGTGGTGGTCGTCGACCAGGGCACCGGGCAGCCCCGACTGGTCGGGCACCTGCTGACCTCGGCCACGACGGTCGACGCCGGCACCGTGCGCCGCCGGCTCGGCGCAGACCTACCCGCCCACCTGGTGCCGGCGGCGGTCCTCGGGCACCGCGCGTTCCCGCTCACGGCGCAGGGCAAGGTGGACCGCGCGGCGCTGGCTCGGCTGCCGCTGCCCGCCACGGCCGAAGCCACCAGCTCAGGCAGGTCCGCCGGGGACACGGACGACCCGGTGTCGACGGCCCTGGCCGCCCGCTGGACCGAACTGCTCGGTGTGCCGGCGGTCGGTCCGGACGATGACCTGTTCACCCTCGGTGCGGACTCGCTCGACGCGATCCGGCTGCTCGGCGCGGTCCGCCACGACCACGGGGCGGAGCTGACGCTCACCCAGCTCTACGCCGCGCCCACGCCGGCCCGGCTCGCCACCCTGATCCGTACCCTGACCAGCGCCGCGGCCCCGGCGGACCCGCCTCCCGCCGTCGCCGCCACCGCCGACGCGGACGGCGCGGTGCTGCTACCGCTCACCGGCCTGCAGCAAGACTTCTGGATCGCCGAGCAGGTCTGCGCCGACCTGCCGGCGCACACGCTGGGCATCCGCTATCGGCTGCCCGGCGCGGTCCGCGCCGACCTGCTCGCCGCGAGCCTGGACGACCTGGTCCGGCGGCACCCGGCGCTGCGGTCCCGGGTCCCGCTGGTCGACGGCGAGCCCCGACTGTGCGTCGAGCCGACCGGGCGGCTGCCACTGACCGAGGTGGATCTGGGCGAGGTCGAGGCCGCGCAGCGCGCGCGGCGCGCCGCCGAGGTCCGCGACCGGGCCGTGCGGGAGCCGTTCGACCTGGCCGCCGGGCCGTTGGCGCGTGCCGTGCTGATCCGTGACGGGTTGGCCGACGAGTTGCTGCTCGTCGTGCACCACCTGGTCTTCGACGGCTGGTCCGCCGGCCTGTTCGGCGACGAACTGGCCGAGCGGTACGCGCACCACACCGCACGGATCGGTGATCCCGACACCGCCGGGGAGACGGCCGACGCCACGGCGCTGGCCGACCTGGCCGGGCTGCGCGTCGCCGGCGCCGCCGACCCGGCGTTGGCCGCCTACTGGCGTGAGCGCTTCACCGGCGCGGACCTCAATCTGGAGCTGCCCACGGACCGGCCCCGCCCGGCGGTGCGGTCGTTCGCGTCCGGCCGGGTGTCCCGGCCGGTCGACCCGGCGCTGCTCGACGCGCTGCGCGCGTCCGGGCGGACCCACCAGGCCAGCCTGTTCATGGTGCTGCTCGCCGGGTTGCAGACCGTGCTGTCGCGCTACACCGGGCGCACCGACGTGACCGTCCTGGCGCCGGTCGCCGGCCGGAATCAGTCCGGGTCGGAGAGGGTGATCGGCGCGGCCCTGAACATCCTGCCGATGCGCGGCGACGTCAGCGGTGAGCCGACCTTCAGTGAACTGCTGGGCCGGGCCCGCGCGGCCGTCCTGGCCGACCTGGACCACCAGGACCTGCCACTGCCGCACATCATCGCGGCGACCGGTCGGCCTGCGTCGGCCAACCGCAACCGGCTCACCGGGGTCATGCTCACCGTGCACAACACGCCGGTGCCCACCGCGAGCGACCTGCGGTACGCGGGCGAGGTCGCGCCCGCCGCGACCATGGTGGACCTCGCCGTCGGGCTGGACTTTCCGGTGGACGGCCCGGTGCTCAGCATCGACTACGCCACCGAACTGTTCGACGCCGAGCGCGTCGACGCGCTGCTGAACCACTTGCTCACCCTGTTGGACGCCGCCGCCGCGACGCCCGACACCCCGGTCAGCCGGCTGCCGATGCTGACCAGCGCCGAGGCCGAGGTGATCCTGCACGACTGGAACGACAGCGCCGCGCCGCTGCCGGCCGCCACCGCCCTGCACCAGCTCTTCGAGCGGTGCGTGGCGGACAGTCCGCAAGCGCCCGCGCTGACCTGGCGCGACGAGACGGTCAGCTACGGCGAGCTGAACCGCCGGGCCAACCGGCTGGCCCGGGTGCTGCGCGCCGACGGGGTGCTGCCCGGCAGTCGGGTGGCGATCTGCCTGGACCGGGGCATCGAGCTGTTCGTCGCCATGTGGGCGGTGCTCAAGGCCGGTGGCGCGTACGTGCCGCTGGACCCGGCGTACCCGGCCGACCGGCTGCGTTACATGATCGACGACAGTCGGGCCGCCGTGCTGGTGACCCGGGTGGACCTGGCCACCGCGCCGACCGGCGAGGCGCCGCTGCGGGTGGTCACCCTGGACCGGGACGCCGAGCGGATCGCCGCCGCCGACGACGGCGACCTCACCCTGGTCACCTCCGGCGCCGATCCGGCGTACGTCATCTACACCTCCGGCTCCACGGGACAGGCCAAGGGCGTGGTGGTCAGCCACCACAACCTGGTGCACGCCGCGGCGATGTGGCAGCGGGCTTACCACCTGGAGCCAGGCTGGACCTACCAGCAGGCGGCGAGCTTCTCGTTCGACATGTTCGTCGGGGAGACGCTGCGAGCGCACTGCACCGGCGGTCGACTCGTGGTGGTGCCCCGCGAGGTGCTGCTCGATCCCGCCGCCCTGTACGCGCTGATGCGCACCGAACGGGTCGAGTGCACCGAGCTGGTGCCGGCGGTGCTGCGTACCCTGCTCGCCCACGTGGCCGAGGCGGGAGAGCGACTGGACTTCGTCCGCCTGCTCATCGGTGGCGGCGAGAAGTGGCACGTGCGCGAGTACCGGCAGGCCCGCGACCTGGTCGGGCCGGGCGGCCGGGTGGTCAACGCGTACGGCGTCACCGAGGTCAGCGTCGACAACGTCTACTTCGACGGGGACGTCGACACGCTGCCCGACGACGCCCCGCTGCCGATCGGACGGCCGTTTCCCAACAACCGGGTGTACGTGCTCGACACCCACCGCCAGCCCGTACCGGTGGGTGTGGTCGGTGAGCTGTACCTGGGCGGTGTGGGGGTGGCCACCGGCTACCACGACCGGCCCGAGCTGACGGCCGACCGTTTCGTCGCCGACCCGTACGCCCCGGCCGACCCGGGCGCGCCAGCCCGGATGTACCGCACCGGCGACGGCGCGCGATTCCGGCGCGACGGCACCGTGGACTTCCTCGGCCGCCTCGACGACCAGGTCAAGGTCAACGGCTACCGGGTCGAGCTGGGCGAGATCGAGGCGACCATCGCCGCGCTGCCCGACGTGCTGGCCTGCGCGGCGGCCGTCCACGAGGGACCCACCGGGCTGGCCCGGCTGGTCGCCTACCTGGTGCCCCGGCCCGGCGTCACGCTCGACGAGCGGGCGGTTCGCGACGCGGCGGCGGCCAGCCTGCCGGCGCACATGGTGCCGGCCCGGCTGTTGACGCTGCCCGCGCTGCCGCTGACCCCCAACGGCAAGCTCGACCGGCGGGCCCTGCCCGCCCCACCGGAGCTCGGCACCGACGCTGCCGGCACGCCGCCGCGCACCGACACCGAGCGGCGGATCGCCGACGCCTGGTGCGCCGAGCTGGGCCGCGACACGGTCGGCATCGACGACAGCTTCTTCGCCCTCGGCGGTGACTCGTTCGCCGCGCTGCGGTTGGTCCGCCGGATCGACGCCGGACTGGCTTTGGTCGAGCTGTACCAGCAACCCACCGTGCGCGCACTGGCCGCCCTGCTCGACGAGCGATCAGCCGGCGCCATTCGGCACGACGGCCTGCTGCACCGGCTCACCCCGGCCGACGCGGACCGGTCCGCCGGCGGGGTGACCGTCGTCGCGGTGCCGTACTCCGGCGGCAGCGCGATCTCCTACCAGCCGCTGGCCGACGCGCTGCCCGCCGACTGGGCCCTGTACGCCGTGGAGCTGCCCGGCCACGACCGCAGCCGCCCGGACGAGGCGTTGCTACCCGGGGCCGAGGTGGCCGAGCGGGTGCTCGCCGAGCTGCGTGAGATCACCGGCCCGGTGCTGCTCTACGGGCACTGCCTGGGCACCGCGGTGACCCTGCAGATCGCCCGGCGGGCCGAGGAGGAGGGCGTGGAACTGCGCGGGGTGGGGCTGGGCGCGAGCTTCCCCACCGCCCGGCTGCCTGGCCGGTTGTTCGACTGGTTCTACCGGCTGGTGCCGACCGACCGGTTCACCTCCGACCGGGAGTACCTGTCGTACCTACGGGCGCGGGGTGGGTTCACCGACGTGGACGACCCGGCCGACGAGGCGTTCGTGCTGCGCAACGTCCGGCACGACGCCCGCGACGCGGAGGAGTACTACACCGCCGCGTACCGGGACCCGGACCACACCAGGCTGCGCGCGCCGGTGCTCAGCGTGATCGGCGAGCGCGACCGGGTCACCGAGTTGTACCAGGAACGCCACCAGGAGTGGACGCACGTGGCCGAGCGGGTCGAACTGGCCGTGCTGCCCAGGGCCGGGCACTTCTTCGTGCGTACCCACGCCGTGGGACTGGCCGAGGTGCTGGTCGCGCTCGCCGCGCGGTCGGCCGCGACGACGGACGCCGCGCCCACACCAATCGCCGCGCCCATGCCGGGCGCCGCGCCCCCACCAACCGCCGCGCCCATGCCGGCCGTCGCGGCGCCGCCGCGCGGACCGGTGCCCAGCCTCGCGCGCTTCGCGGTGGTGGCGTTCGGACAGTTCGTCTCGATGGTCGGCAGCGGGCTCAGCACGCTGGTGCTGAGCATCTGGGTCTACCAACAGACCGGTGCGATCACCGACTTCGCGGTGGTCAGCGCCGTCGGCATGCTGCCCGGCATCCTCGCCGGACCGATCGCCGGCGCGGTCGCCGACCGGTGGGACCGGCGACGGGTGATGCTGGTCAGTGACGCCGTCGCGGCGGCGGCCATGGTGGCGCTGGTGCTGCTCGTCACCGTCGGTGGGGGGCTGCGGCTGTGGCAGATCTACCTGGCGGTCTCGATCACCTCGCTGGCCGGCGCGTTCCAGCGGCCGGCCTACCTGGCGGCAGTGGCCCAGCTCGTGCCCAAGCGTTACCTGGGGCACGCCAACGGCATCAGCCAGCTCGGGGTGGGTGTCGGCCTGGTCTTCGCCCCGATGCTCGGCGCCGGCCTGATCGGTGTGCTCGGCATCCGGGGTGTGATCCTCATCGACGTGTCGACGTTCTGCGTCGGCGTTGTCACCCTGCTGTTGGTCCGTTTCCCGGACCGGATGTTCCGCCGCCGGGAGGAGCCGTTCCGCACGGAGGTGGCCAACGGCTGGCGTTACGTCGCCCGCCGGCCCGGCCTGCGGGCCGCGCTGCGGTTCTTCGTCATCGACCACGCCTTCTACACCCTGGGTTTCGCGGTGATCACCCCGATGCTGCTGATCGAGCAGTCCCCGGTGGCGCTGGGCCTGGCACTGTCCGCGGGCGGCGTTGGCGGCCTGCTGGGCAGCCTCACCATGGGGCTGTGGGGCGGCACCCCACGGCGGGCCACCGGCATGATCCTCTTCATGGGGGTGGCCAGCCTCGCGATGGCCGTGGTGGGCATCGGCGCCAGCCCGGTCTTCGCGGTGGTCGGCATGTTCGCCCTCACCTTCGCCGAGTCCCTGATCGACGGGCACTGGATCGCGCTCATCCAGACCAAGGTGGGCTTCGATCTCCAGGGCCGCGTCCTGTCGATCTTCATCACCGTGATGATGCTGACCATGCCGCTGGGCTACCTCGTGGTCGGGCCGCTTGCCGACCACTACGTCCAGCCGCTGTTGGAGCCCGGCGGCGCGCTGGCCGGCACGGTCGGCGCGGTCATCGGCACCGGGCCGGGTCGCGGCCTGGCCCTGCTCGTCGTGCTCAGCGGTCTGCTCCAGCTCGGCTGGGCGATCCGGGGCTGGCTCAACCCGACGCTGCGGCTGATCGAGGATGACCTGCCCGACGCCCTGCCGCCCGCCGAGATCGGCGACCGCGATGACCTTCAGCGCCTCGCCGACGCCCAGCTCACCGCCGCACGGTCCTGACCCCGACCACCCCCTCACCCTAGGAGCAGCATGTCCACGGTCAGCCTGGCGCCGGTCGACGCGCCCACCGACGCCTTCGGCACCCCCCTGATCGACGCGACCGGCCTGGTGCCCGGCGCCCGGATCCTGGTCAAGGACGAGACCCGGTACGCCTCCGGCAGCCACAAGGAGCCGGCCGCTCGCGCGGTGGTGGCCCGTGCCGCCGCCGAAGGGCGTACCGAGGTGGTCGTCGCCACCTGCGGCAACTACGGCCGGGCGATGGCGATGGCCTGCCGCGCGGCCGGCATGACCTGCACCGTCGTGCTGCCCGCGGGTTGGAGCGACGGCGGGGAGTTCATGCGTGCCGCCGGAGCCCGGGTGCACCTGGTCCCCGGCAGCTATGAGGACGCCGTCGAGGAGTCCCGCCGGCTCGCCGGGGCGCCGGGCGCCGTCGACGGCAACGTGGACGGCCCGTACGTCGAGTCGGTGTTCGCCGGACACGGCGTGGTCGTCGCCGCGCTGCGGGAGGCCCTGAACGAACCGCCAGAGCAGTTCTGGATCCCGGTCGGCAATGGCACCACCGTCATCGCGGTGCACCGCCGGCTGCGGGAGTTGGGCTGGCCGACCGTCGTGCAGGGCGTCTGCTCGGCCGGCAACAACCCGGTGGTCACCAGTTGGCCGGGCCCGTACCGGATGCTGCCGTCCGACGGCGTGACCACCACCGACCACAACCAGCCCTTGGTCAACTGGCACGCGCTACAGGGCCCGGAGGCGATGGCCGCGATCGCCGACACCGGCGGCGCGGTGCACGGCGTCGACGACGACCAGCTCCAGCGTGCCCGGGACCTGCTCGCCGGCTACGGCGCGTACCCCACGGCGGCCGGCGCGGTCGCCCTTGCTGGTCTGCTGGCCTGCGCCGAAACGCCCGGCGGGCTGTCCGCCGGCACCCACGTCGTGCTGCTCAGCGGCCGCTGAGCCGGTCACCCTCTCCAGGAGCCTCGGATGACGATCACCGCACCGACCCGACCGCCCGTCATCGCGGCCGCCGGGCCCGCCCTGCTCTTCCGTCGTACCCGGGTCACCGGCACCGACGAGCGGATCTTCGTCGGCAAACTCGCCGTGCTCGCCGTGCTCACCGCGGCCGGCGCGGCCCTGGCGCTGCGCGCCGAGCCGGTGGCGACCGCGGCGGGCGTGCTGCTGCTGGCCGCGATGTACACCCATGCCGTGGAGTTGCAGCACCAGTGCCTGCACCACTCCGCGTTCCGCCGTGCGCTGCCGCACCGGCTGGTCGGCGTGCCGCTGGGTGTGCCGCTGCTCGTGGTCTACTCGCACTACCGGGTGCGGCACCTGCAGCACCACCGCTACCTGGGAACCCCACAGGACACCGAGTTCTTCGGCTTCGACACCCGCCAGCCGCTGACCGTCGGGATGCTGGTGCGCGGCCTGCTCGACTACCCCCGACTCGTCGGGGTGGGGCTGGACGTGTTGCGCGCGGCCACCGGCCGCTGGCGCTACGCCCACGGCGAGATCGCCCCGGCCATGCGGCGGCGGATCGTCACCGAGCACCTGCTGCTGGGCGGCGTGGTGCTGGCCGCCGTCGGGCTGGCGCTGGCCGGGCACGGCGGTTATCCGCTGCGGCTGTGGGTGCTGCCGCTGCTGGTGGCGGTGCCGATGCACTTCCTCGTCGAGCTGCCCGAGCACCTGCTCTGCGACACCGACACGACCGACGTGCTGCGCAACACCCGCTCGATCCGGGGCAGCTGGCTGAGCACCTGGTTCACCAACGGCAACAACCTGCACATCGAGCACCACGCGGCGATGAGCGTGCCGATCAACCAGCTACCGGCCCGGCACGAGGAGACCCGACGGTACGGCCAGCACGTACAACGCACCTACGGCGAGTTCTACCGACTCCTCTGGCAGGCGGTACGGCCCCGGCGGGGTGCCTGACCGCGCTCAGAGCACCTGATCGAGGAACCGGCGAAGCCGGGGATGCTCGGCCCGCTCGAAGATCGCCTCGGGCGGGCCGGCCTCCAGCACCACACCCCGGTCCATGAAGGCGACGGTGTCGGCGACCTGCCGGGCGAAGCCCATCTCGTGGGTCACCACCACCATGGTCATCCCGGCGGCGGACAGGTCGGCCATCAACCCGAGGACACCCTTGACCAGCTCCGGGTCGAGCGCCGAGGTCGCCTCGTCGAAGAGCATCACCTCGGGCCGCAGCGCCAACGCCCGGGCGATCGCCACCCGCTGCTGCTGGCCACCGGAGAGCTGCGCCGGTCGGGAATTCGCCTTGCCGGCCAACCCCACCAGCTCCAACTGGGCGCGGGCGACCGCGTCCGCCTCGTCCTCGCCGAGCCTGCGCAGCCGGCGCAGCGCCAGCGTGACGTTGCGCAGCACGCTCATGTGCGGAAAGAGGTTGAACTGCTGAAACACCATACCGACCCGCTGCCGCAGCGCGTCCGGGTCGTCGCCCAGCACGCTGCGCCCATCCAGCAGCACGTCGCCGTGGTCCGGCTCGATCAGCCGGTTGATGGTGCGCAGCAGGGTGGACTTGCCCGACCCGGACGGGCCGATGACGCAGGCCGTCGCACCCCGCGGCACGGCGAGGTCGACGCCGCGCAGCACCCGGTTCGGTCCGAAGGCGAGGTGCACGTCGCGTACGTCGAGGCTGACCGAGGTCGTCGTGGCAGTGGTCATCGCCGGTCTCCTTGCGTGGCGGCGTACAACGCGGTGTCGTCGTCGTCCTCTTCGGTCGACGCGGTTACCGGCCGACCGTTGCGCAGCCGCCGGTCGATCCAGTTGACGACGTGCGTCAGCGGGACGGTGAGGGCCAGGTAGAAGAGGCCCGCCAGCAGCAACGCCGACTCGTTGCCGGTGGTGGCCGCGTAGTCCTGCCCGATTCGGAACAGTTCCCGCTGGCTGGCCACCAGGCCGAGGAAGTACACCAGGCTGGAGTCCTTGATCAGCGCGATGAGCTGGTTCACCCAGGCCGGCAGCACCCGCCGGATACCCTGCGGAATGATCACCAGCCGCATCGCGTCGGCCCAGGAGAAGCCGAGGGCACGGGCACCCTCCAACTGCGCGGCCTCCACCGACTGGATGCCCGAGCGGAAGATCTCACCCAGGTACGCGGCGGCGATGAGGGACAGCGCCAGGATGCCCAACGGGTAGGGATCCGGCCCCCAGACCTGCATGCCCAGCGGGGCCAGTCCGACGCCGATCAGCAGGATCGTCGCCGCGGCCGGCAGCCCCCGGAACACGTCGGTGTAGACCCGCGCCGGCCAGCGCAACCAGCGGCTACGGGAGATCCCGGCCACGGCCAGCAGCAGGCCGAGGACCGAGCCGAGCAGGGCGGCGGAGACCGCCAGGATCAGCGTGTTGGGCAACCCGACGGTCAGCATCTCGGGCAGCGCCTCGCGCATGGCGTCGACGTCGAAGAAGGTCTCCCACAGCGTGCTCAACGGATCCATCGGTCGCCTCCCCTACCGCCCTGCTCGCTCGTCACCGGCTCAGGACGCGGCCGAAGCCGACGCCGACGGGGCGGCCGACGCGGAAGCCGACGCCGACGGGGCGGCCGACGCCGACGGGACCGGCACCGTGCCGCTGCCCGGCGTGAAGTCCGCCGGGATCGGCCGGCCCGGGTAGTACTGCGCCTGCAACCGGCTCCAGGTGCCATCGGCGATGACCTCGTCGAGGCCCTTGTTCAGCGCCTCGCGCAGCTTGTCGCTGCCCTTGGCCACGGCGTAGGCGGTCGGTGCGGGGCTGAGCTGCTTGGCCGCCACGGTGATCTTGCCGTTGCTGTCGGCGGCCGACTTCTCGCCGATCTCCGCCGGGGCGATCCACGCGTCGGCGGTACCCGCCTTCAGCTGGTTGATCGCGCCGTTGTAGTCCGGCACCCGCACCGGGTTGAGCTGCTTGCCGGTGGCGTAGTCGTCCTGGACGGTGCCCTGCACCACCACGACCCGCTTCCCGGTGAGCTGGTCGAAGCTGGTGATCGGCGAGCCGGCCGGGACGTCCAGGCCGAAGTAGCCGAAGTCGTACCCGTTGCCGAAGTCCACGGTCTTCTTGCGCGCCTCGGTGATGGTGATCGAGGAGCTGCCGACGTCGAACTTGTGGTTGTTGACCTGGCTGAGCAACGCGGAGAAGTCGGTGCCGACGAACTCCACCTTGAGGCCGAGCTTGCCGGCCACGGCGGTCAGCAGGTCGTTGTCGAAGCCGGTGAACTTGCCGTCCTTGAGGTAGACGTTCGGCGGGGCGTCGGTCAGGGTGCCGGCCCGCAGCACGCCCGGCTGCCCCAGCCCGTACGGGTTGGCGGTGGCGTCGGACGAGCTGTCGTCGCCGCAGGCGGTGAGGGCGGTGGCGGCCAGGATGGTGGCCGCGCCCAGGGCGGCGGCACGGGTCAGGGCAGGAAGGAATCGCACGGGTGTCTCCGAAGGGTGGTGTACCGGCCGCGCACGGGCGTGCGCCGCCGACGGCGCGCCCGATGGGCGTACCGGTGGAAAGGAGTTCGGGAAGGGGAGTGCTAGAGCGCGATGCCGCGACGACAGGCGGCGCTGCACATTCGCATCATGTCCACGTGCCGTCGCCGGGTCAGTGCGGGCGAGGGCCAACCGGCGTGGACGTCCACGACGACGGTCGGTGGGGCGGTGCTGAGGATGCGCATGGTTCTCCCGGGTCTGTGCTGACCTGGGTGCCAGGCCACGCTTGCACCGACTCGTGCCGGTGCCTGGTCCTCACCCGGGGCACCCCACCGCGGAGGAGGGTTGCCGGCCAGCGAGCCGGGGCTTCGCGCTGGCGCTCATGACCTGCGCCGAGGCTAGCAGCAGGCACGGGTGGATCGTCCAGTCGTTATGACCACGCTCACCGTCCGCGACGGGCTGGCCGCTCCCCGCTCAACCGGCGTGCACGTGCGGTCGGCAGTATCCGCCCGTCGGGTCGCTCCCGTCCGCCGGTGCGCGGAACCCGGCCGACGCCCCGCCCGGTTTCGGGCCCAGGACAGGGGGGAAGCAGCGCCCCGGGCTGGACCGGACGGCACCGGGGGGAGGGGACAGGGCATGGTCGGCGGCCGTCGCTTCCGCCCGGGGGGTGGCTTCGGCCGCCAACTCGACGAGTACGAGACGAGGGTGGGCGTGCCGCCGCCCACGGAGCCGCCCGCCCCGTCGCACGGCGGCCTGGTGGACAGCGCGGTGTACATCCGAGGGCGCCGGTTCGCCTCTCCGTCCGGCCTCGCCGAGACGTACCGCTGCCTGCAGGAGCAGGACGACGCGATGGCCTGGATCGGGTTGTACCGGCCCGACACCGACCAGATCACCTCGCTGGCCCGCGAGTTTCGGCTGCACGACCTGGCAGTCGAGGACGCGATCAACGCCCACCAGCGGCCCAAGCTGGAACGCTACGGCCACACCCTGTTCGTGGTGCTGCGCGCCGCCCGCTACGACGACCTTCGCGAGGAGGTGGAGTTCTCCGAGCTGCACCTCTTCATCGGGCCGGGCTTCGTGGTCACCGTCCGGCACGGTGAGGCACCGGACCTGACCGCCGTGCGGCGGCGGATGGAGAGCGAGGCGCAGATGCTCGCTCGGGGCCCGGAGGCGGTCCTGTACGCGATCCTCGACCAGGTCGTCGACGGGTACGCGCCGGTGGTGGCCGGGTTGGAGAACGACATCGACGAGATCGAGACTCAGGTGTTCGGCGGCGACCCGAACGCCAGCCGGCGCATCTACGGCCTTAGCCGCGAGGTCATCCAGTTCCAGCGGGCCGCCCGGCCCCTGCTCAGCGTGCTCGACGCGCTGGCCGACGGCGCCGGCGGCGCCAGCACCGACGAGGAGCTTCACCGCTACCTGCGTGACGTGACCGACCACCTGACCCAGGTGGTGGAGCGGGTGGACGGCTTCCGGCACCTGTTGCAGAACATCCTCACCGTCAACGCCACCCTCGTCTCCCAGCAGCAGAACGAGGAGATGCGCAGCCTCACCGCGGCCAGCTACACCCAGAACGAGGAGCTGAAGAAGGTCTCCTCCTGGGCGGCGATCCTCTTCGCTCCCACGCTTATCGGCACCGTGTACGGCATGAACTTCGTACACATGCCGGAGCTGAACTGGCGCTTCGGCTACCTGTTCGCGCTGCTGTTGATGCTGTTGGTGTGCGGCACCCTCTATGTGATCTTCAAGCGGCGCGGTTGGCTCTGAACCGCGCGGCCGGCCTCACTCGATGCCGCGCAGGATGTGCCGTTCGTCCTCGACATCGTCGTCGCCGGCACCGATCCGGCCGAGCAGTACGGCGGCCGCCCAGATCGTCAGTGGCGTGGCCGCCCCGGTCATCCCGCCGCCGGTCCGGTCGTCCCGGGTCTGCCTCCGCTCCGTGCGCGGTGGCCTGCGCTGAGCCTGCATGGGCCCTGCCTCTCCTCGTCGAAGCCGCCGTGGGCGGCGCGGGGTGAACCCCGCGCCACCGGCCGGGCGAACCGCAGGTGAGCAGCTCGCCACCGGTACGACAGCCACCCGAACCATCCCACGCCCGGCCGTATCCGCACCGCTTGTTTTCGGGTTTCCGACTGACGCCCGCCAAACCGGACATTACGCATCGACGGTCGAGGCGCGGTCAAGGCAGCGGATGGGCGATGCCGCGCGCGTGGTCGGTGAGCGCGGCGCCGACCACGGTCGCGGCCAGTGGCAACACCTCCAGGCACCGGCGTACCGCGGCGGCCATCAGCACGTTCGGCACCCGCATGGAGAGCGTGCAGTGCGGCACCCAGCGCCCCGGCTGGTAGTGCTCGGCGAGGGGGATGCCGGCGGCGGCGAGCCGGTCGTGCACCAGCCGGTGGTGCGCCAGCAACTCCGGGGTGGGCGCCGGACCGAGCCAGAGCACCCGACCGACGAACTGGCCGGCGTGCTGGAAGTCGAGCCGCAACGGGGCGGCCACCACCGTCCCCTGTAGTGCCTTGGCGACCTGCTCCGGGTCGAAGCGGGGCGCCACCATGAGCGAGACGTGCGGACGGTGGCGCTGCTCCAGCAGCGAGCGCATGCTCTGCACACCCTCGGCCTCCAGCGCGTCCCAGAGCACCCGGATCCGCCGAGTGGCGTCCGGGTCCAGGTACAACTCCACCGCGGCGACCATTCGATCACCGTAGTGGCCGAGGTTTGCCCGCCCGCGTCCGGCGGTACCTGGTCGGAAACCGATCAGGAAGGCGTATCCGTGAACGTGAGTGACCTGCTGACCGAGGCGTACGACCGACTGCCCGACCTCGTCCGGGCGGCGGTCGACGGCCTCAGCCCGGACCAACTGCGCCACCAGCCCGGACCGGGCGCCAACTCGATCGGCTGGCTGGTCTGGCACCTCACCCGGGTGCAGGACCACCACGTCGCCGACCTGCTCGACACCGACCAGCTCTGGGTGAGCGGCGACTGGGCCGGGCGGTTCGGGCTCACCGCCGATCCCGATGACACGGGCTACGGGCATTCGGCCGCGCAGGTCGCGGCGGTGCGGCCGGAGAGCGCGCAGGCGTTGATCGACTACTACGAGGCGGTCGCGACGCGTACCGGATCGTTCCTGGCTGGCCTCAGCCCGGCGGACCTGGACCGGGTGGTCGACGAGGCGTGGGATCCGCCGGTCACCCTCGGCGTCCGGTTGGTCAGCATCGCCGAGGACGACCTGCAACACGTGGGCCAGGCCGCCTACGTGCGCGGCCTGATCGAGGCCGACTGACCATCGGGCCGACGTCCGCGCGCGCCGCACGGCACCTCACCCGGTTCGGGTGAACCGGGCTCACCCCGGCACGGGTGATCCTGCGGGGAAGCGTGAGGAGGAGACCTGATGGGCGCGACAGTGGATCAGTACCTGCAACAGCTGGACGCCGGTCGGCGTCCCGAGCTGCCGGAGACCACCACGGGCACGGTGCGGCTGGACGTCCGCAGCGGCGGCTGCACCGATCACTGGTACCTGACCATCGCCGACCAACACGTCGGGGTGAGCCGCTCGGCCGACGACGCCGATCTGGTGATACGGGCGGACCGGGCGATCTTCGACCGGATGGCCCGGGGTGAGTTGCATCCGGGTGGGAGCCTGCTGCGCAACGAGCTGACCGTGCAAGGCGACATGCGACTGCTGATGCCGCTGCGGCGGATCTTCTCCGGGCCGACCGGGGCGCGTCATCCCCGAGAGCTGGGCCGTGCCGCGCTGGTCGGCCGGACCCACACTCCCGCACGGGACGAGCGGTCATGAAACAGGAACTGGTGCACGTCATCGCCGGAAACGTGTTCGCGGTCAGCGACGCCCAGGGCGACATCGAGGCCGAACCGCAGGCGCCGATCGGTCTCTTCGCGTACGACACCCGGTTTCTGTCCCACTGGGTGCTCCGGATCGACGGTGAGCGGATCAACGCGCTCTCCCGCGACGACATGACGTACTTCGAGACCCGGTTCTTCCTGGTCCCCGGTGCGGCGAGCCACTACGTCGACGCCGATGTGTCGATCATCAGGCACCGCTCGGTGCACGACTGTTTCCACGAGAAGATCACCGTGCTGAACCACTCGTCGAAGCCCGCCGAGTTCACCGTGCGGATGGAGATGGCCAGCGACTTCACCGACATCAGTGAGGTCGGGCAGCCCGGGCAGCGGTCCGTCGGAGTCGCCGCCGACTCGGCGAGCAGCCAACTCGTGCTGCGCTACCAGCGGGAGCGGTTCGCCCGCCAGACCACCGTGCGCAGCACCGAGCCCGCCGAGGTGGACGAGGAAGGGATGACGTTTCGAATCCGGATCGCCCCCGACGGGAAGTGGGAGACCGACCTGCACGTCACCCTGACGATGGGCGGCGAGTGCGGCCGTGACCTGCGCGCCGACCTCGACTCGCACCAGCGGACCGTGCGGCAGGGGATGCGCGAGGACCTGGCGGACTGGCTGGACCGGGCGCCGCAGTTGGTGGCCGAGCGCACGGGGCTGGAGGAGACGTACCGCAGCAACCTGGACGACCTGGCGGCACTGCGGTACAAGCCGCTGTCCTACCGGAACCGGGTGCCGATCGCGGGGCTGCCCTGGGCGATGGGACTGCGCGGACGGGACAGCATCGTCACCTGTCTGCAGACGATGGCGTTCACCCCCGAACTGGCCCCCGCGACGCTGCGGATGTTGGCCCTGACGCAGGGTGGCCACCTCGACGACGCGCTGGACGAGGAGCCGGGCAAGATCCTGGCCCATCTCCGCTACGGGGAGACGGCGGCGTTCGGCGACCGGTCGCACGCGCTGTACTACGGCGCGGCCGACACCACGCCGCTCTTCGTCGTCCTGCTCGACGAGTACGAGCGCTGGTCCGGTGACGCGGACCTGGTGCGTGAGTTGCGTCACCCGGCCCGAATGGCGCTGGACTGGATCGACGAGTACGGCGACATGACCGGGGACGGCTACCTGCGCTACCAGCGCCGCAACGAGCGCGACGGCACGGTCAACCAGTGTTGGAAGGACTCCCCGGACGCCATCGTCGACGCCCACGGTCGGCAACCCGCCTTTCCCCGTGCCACCTGTGAGTTGCAGGGCTACGCGTACGACGCGAAGCGGCGTGGTGCCCGGCTGGCCCGGGAGTTCTGGGGCGACCCCGGGTACGCGGATCGGTTGGAACGGGAGGCGGCGTCGCTGAAGGCCCGCTTCAACCGGGACTTCTGGCTGCCGCACCAGGAGTACTACGCGTTGGCGCTCGACCCGTACGGCGAACCGGTCGACGCGCTGACGTCCAACATCGGGCATCTGCTGTGGAGCGGGATCGTCACGGACGACCGCGCGGAGGCAGTCGCCGAGCACCTCGTCGGGCCGCGGCTGTTCAGCGGTTGGGGCGTGCGCACCTACGCCACCGGGCAGCGTGCGTACAACCCGGTGGGCGCACACCTGGGCGCGGTGTGGCCGTCGGACAACGCGCTGATCGCCGCCGGGTTGCGCCGCTACCGCTACGACGCACAGGCGGCCCGGATCGCCGCCGGCATCTTCGACATGGCGCATACCCTCCCCGGGGCGGTGCCGGAGGTGATCGCCGGCTACGAGCGCAGCCTGACGAAGTATCCCGTCCAGTTGGCGTCGGGCGGACGCCCTCAGGCGTGGTCGTCGGGAGGGCTGCTGATGCTGCTCAGCACCGTGCTGGGGCTGCGGCCCACCGGCGACAACCTGCTGGTGAACCCGGCCGTGCCGGAGGGCTTCGGTCGACTGGAGCTGCTGGACATCCCAGGGCGTTGGGGCCACTCCGACGCCTACGCGAGCGACCGGAGCAGCGAGTGCCGGCGCAGCCCCCGGCTGCGCTGAAGCCGGGGACCAGCGTTCCACCCGCCTTCGACGACAGCGGGCGCCGGGTCAGCCCATGGTCTTGGCGCCGTCGATCGACTCGCGCAGGATGTCGGCGTGCCCGGCGTGCTGGGACGTCTCGGCGATCAGGTGCAGCAGCACCCGGCGGACCGTCCAACTCGCCCCCGGCTCGAACCAGGGCGCCTGCGGCAACGGGTGCGCCGCGTCCAGGTCGAGGGTGGCGACCAACTCGTCGGTCTCGGCGGCCACCGCCTGGAAGCGCTCGACCAGCCCGGCGAGGGTCTCGCCCGGCACCATCTGGAACTGACCGACCCAGTCGACCTCCTCGCGGGCCATCGCCTCCGCGCCGCCCACGGCGAAGAGCATCCACCGGTGCTCGACACCGGTCACGTGCTTGATCAGACCCCCGAGGCAGAGGCCACTGACGGTGGGGCGGGCGGCCGCCTGCTCGTCGGTGAGCCCGTCGACGGTCCGCAGCAGGAAACCGCGGTGCCGGCGGAGCGTCTGCAGAAGATCGGTGCGCTCACCGGTGAGCTGCCCAGTGCTGGTCATGCCTGCCACCCTTCGTCGATGTCCACCGGTGTCACCGTAGGACGTGGTACCGACACTTCCCGGGCACCACACCAGGTCGACGGGAGCCCCGCCCAGCGGTTGCCGATCCCCGCCGACAGCGGTCCACTTAATGACATGGGTGTGATTAGGGTGGGCACGTCGTCCTGGGCGGACCAGTCGCTACTGCGCTCCGGGTGGTACCCACGCTCGGCCAGCACCCCGGCCCGTCGGCTGGGCTTCTATGCCGGCCGGTTCCCTTTGGTCGAAGTGGACACGTCCTACTACGCCATTCCGGTGCCGGAGACCACCCAGGGCTGGGTGGACGCCACCCCGGACGACTTCACCTTCGACGTCAAGGCGTTCAGCCTCTTCACCGGCCATCCGACCCCGGTCACCGTGCTGCCCCGGGACCTGCGTCCGACGGCCGGCCCGAGCCGGATCCGCCGCCGTGACCTGCCGGAGCGGACGTACGACGAGCTGTGGGCCCGGTTCCGCGCGGCCCTCGACCCGATCGCGGCGGCGGGCAAGCTGGGTGTGGTGATGCTGCAGTTTCCGCCGTGGCTGGCCCGCAGCCAGGCGGCCGAACGCCGGATCGTCGAGGTGGCGCAGCGCTGCCGGCCGTGGCGGATCGGTGTGGAGCTACGGCACGGCTCCTGGTTCGCCGACGCCGCTGCGGCGGACACTCTGGACCTGCTTCGCGCCCACGACCTGTCCCTGGTCTGCGTGGACATGCCGCAGGGGCATCCGTCGTCGGTGCCACCGATCCTGACCATGACGGCGGAGCCGGCGATCGTCCGGTTTCACGGTCACAGCGACGCGTGGGGTGAGGGCGACAAGCAGGACAAGTTCCGGTACGCGTACGCCGAGGACGAGCTGCGGCACTGGGCCAGGCTGCTGGCCGAGTTCGCCGGTCTCCCCGACGAGTTGCACGTGCTGTTCAACAACTGCTGCGCCGGGCAGGCCCAGCGCGACGCCACCCGGCTGGCGCAGTTGCTGGCCGAGACGATGATCGACGATGGGCCGGTCTCGGCGCGCGTCACGCCGACCGGCTGACGGTCGCCCGTCTGTCCCCCCGGCCGGGCGTGGGCTCAGGAACGCCGTCCCCGGCTGCGCAGGGCGTCCTGGGTCGACTCACCGATGTCCGCGTCGTCGGGAAAGGTCCGGCCGCTGGGGGCGGGGTCGGGCGGGGCGCCCGGTCCGGCCATCGTGGTACGGGTCGGTTCGACCGAGCCGAAGCCGTGCCGACCCGCCGGGTCCGACCGGCCCGCCGGGGCGCCCGCTCGTCGCTCGCCGCGTCGTCCCTCGGGCACCGCGGTCTCCTCGCTGCCCTCGTCCATCGGTGAATCGTCGGCCGCGCCCCAGGGCGCGTCGGCGTCGAAGCCGTCGCCGGTGCCCCACGGCTTGGTCGCCTCCGGTTCCTGCCGGTCGTTGTCACCGCTGCGTCCCTTGTGCGCCGTCATGGCCACCCCGCTCGTCGGTCCGCCGCTGCCGGCGGTTCGTCGTCACAGCACTGAGCGCGCGGGGCCGGCCAGCGCCCCGCCGTCGAGGTGGCGGCGGGACGCCGGCCGGCCCGACGTTCAGCGGCCGGCCATCGCCATCGGCCGCTTGCCGTTGCTCATTCCCGCCATCTTGATCATGCTCTTCGAGGCGCCCTTCATGCCACCGGCGCGACCGAGCATCCCCCGGAACACCTGGCCGGGCTTCTGCTGCTCACCCATGTACGCGGTGACCACGACCAGGGTCCCGGTCAGCGCCGGAATGGCCCACTGGAGCAGCTTCATCTGCCGCTGTGAGGAGGCCACGCTGGCCGGGGTCTGGTGGTTCGGCTCGGTGGCGCCACTCACCGACGGGCCACCCGCCTTCTCCAACCGCATGCCGACCAACCGGCTGTAGCCGGTGACCGCCAGCGCGCCGATCGTCAACGCCGTCTTGATGGCGCTGGCCCGGCCCACGCCGGACTGGGCTGCCACCCGTGGGCTCTCGGTCACCAACTCGCCGACGGCGCCGGCCAGGTGGGCGCCGATCGCGGCCGCGTTGACCGGGGTCCATTTCGACCAGCCGGCCGAGGCGACCGGGAGCCGCTGGGTCGAGTCGCTGATTTTCGCCGCTGCGCCGTTGACGCCGAAGGCACCCATGAGGGAGCCGCCAAACCAGGCCGCCAGGCCCAGATCGTGCATCGAGCGCAGTGCGGTATGCCGTTCGGACATGTGATCCCCTTCCGCCGTGTCGGGCGCTGCGGCTTACCCGCCGCTCGGGCGGCTAACCCAGCCCCGGGCGGCCCGATCCGCGCCGTCGCGGGTAGCTACCGGACGTTCGTGCCGTTGGGGGGTCGGGCTCGCCGCTGGCAGGAGTCATTCGCCCGGTGGCGGGTAGATCCCGAACGATGCCCACGAGAGGGGAACGCGATGTCGCAGCCGGACGAGAGCCGGGAGAAGACCCCCAAGACCGACGCGGTGCTCATGCACCCCGACAACGACCCACACCGCAACACCGCGGAGGTCGCGCCCCGCAAGGAGCACGCGGAGATTCAGGTGGAGCGCGACGGTGAGCTGGTGCCGTTGGATCAGGACGAGTGAACCGACCGTCGCCCGCTGATCGGGGCGCTACGGCTCAGCGGGGCGGCAGGTCGCCGGCGAACCCGGCGATCCGCCGCGCCAGTGGGGCGCTGGCGCGGACCCAGGTGAAGTGGTCCAGCGTCGCGCCCGCCTCCGCCACGGTGAACCGTTGCCGGGTCACCGGTGCGCCGTCGAGCTTCGCGCAGAGGTGGTCCATGGTCTCGTGCGGGGTGTACTGGTCATCGTCGACGCTGACGGCCAGCACCGGGGTCCGCACCGCGCGGATTGCCGACTCGGTGTCCGTGCCGTTGAGCTGGGGGAATCGGCCGGTCCGCGCGGTGTGGGCCCAGTCGCGGATCACGCCGCGCGCCTGCCGACCGCCGAAGCCCCAGCCCGGCCAGACCCCGAGCAGCGCCGCGGTGGCGGCGATCCCCTGGGTGTACGGCAGCACCCCGAGGCCGCGCCGGCCCGGATAGCTCCGCCAGTACGGGATGCCGACCGCGATCAGTGCCAACCCGTCCACCTCGCCGCCGCCGTGGAGGGCGAGGTGCAGCAGCGCCGCCTGCCCGCCGAGCGAGTGCCCGAGCAGCAGTCGGGTGCGCCCGTCCAGCCGTGGCTTGAGGGCGCCCAGCACGGCGCCGACATCGTCGGCCAGTTCGGCGTACCCGTGCCGGTCGGCCCGGCTCGGCGCGGGCGTGCTCGCCCCGGTGCCGCGCAGGTCGGCCACGACCACGGCCAGCCCGGCGGCGCGCAGCGCGGTGGCGAAGGGCCGGTAGTACCGGGCCCGGACGCCCATCGCGGGCCAGATCACCACCATGGGCGCGGTCGTCGTCCCGGTCGGCTCCGGATAGACCTGCACCCCCAGCCGGCCACCGTCGACGTCGACGAACTCCTGCGCGTACTCCGGATCCCCGTTCATCGGCCCAGCCTACGGCCTGAGGTTACCGGCGGGTAGCAGGAGGCCGCCGGACACGACGGAGGGCTCCGCCCGATGGCGGAGCCCTCCGAAAGGTGCTGTGGTCAGGAGACCGTGATCGCCCCGTTGCTGGCGCGCACGCAGGCCACCGACCGGGCACTGGTGGCGGCTGCGCCGCTCAGGCACTGGCCGAGGACCTGGTGGCCGGTGGCGTTCGGGTGCCACGACTCCTGGCAGGTCTGGAAGTAGCTGACGCAGGTGTTGGCGATCCGCTGGATGGCGATCTTGTCCTTGCCGGCGAGGCTGGTGACGAAGGTGCCGGTCGCGCCGTCCTGAAGCCGGATCGGGGTAGCCAACGCGCCGCTCGGGCTGCTCGCCTGCTCGCAGAGCCGGGCGCCGTTGAAGGCCTGCTGCACGTTCAGGTACACCAGGTCGTCGGCCGGGAACTCGGCGGCCAGGGTGTCCCTCGTGGACTTCACGATGGTGCCCAGCCCCTGGGAGAAGCGGTGCCCCGGCGCCAGGCTGGCCCGGTGGATCGGGCAGCCGGCCGCGTACCGCTCGGCACCCAGGTCACGGAACTTGTCCCGGGTGTCGTCGCGGCCGTCCTCCGCGTGGAACTGCTGGTTCAGGTCCAGCGGCAGCGGGTTCGTGTAGTCCTGGAACACCACCCGGTGCTGTCCGTCCGCGTCCACCTGGTCGAGAGTGGTCAGGATCTGGCGTACGGCGGCGGTGGTCTCCGCCGTTGCGGCGCTGAGCTGCGCGGCGGTGGCCAGATCGGCGTCGCCGCACGGCTTCTGCTCGACCGGCCCGTTCAGGTACGCCCAGAACTCCCACCAGCCGGTCCAGGCGTCGGCGATGAACCGGTTGGCGCACTTCTCCGCGACGCTGCCGAAGGTGAACGAGCTGTTGTTGGAACCCAAGCCGATCAGCACCAGGTCGATGTCCTGGGTCTGCGCGACGGCACGCAACTGGTCGAGCTGCGCGGTCACGGCACGACCGTTGGCCCGCGCCAGCGAGGCGTTGGCGATGTCGTGGGGCTGGCCGCCGGAACAGGCCAGGTTGAACCGGTTCTGGATGCCCGGCAGGTTGGCCTGGTTGAGCGAGGCGTTCGCCGACCGGTGGCAGAAGAACGCGTTGTTGTTCGCCGCCGTCCACCCGGGGAAGCCCTGGCTGACCCCGTTGACGTCGACCACCGGGGTGTACGCCCCGGCGCCCTCGCCACTGATGAAGCTGTCTCCGAGTGCCACCGCTGCGGTGGGCAGCGCGGCGGACGCGGGTGCGGGCAGCGCGACGGCGGTCGACAGCGCGGCCATGGCGATCGTTAGTCCCGCGGCGAGCGCGGTACGCCGGAACCTGGGCATGGGGCCCCCATCCATCGAAAGATGAAAGATCCTCTGAGAGCGCGATCAGATCACCCCTGTGCGACGGGCGTCAATGGCCCGTAACAGATTCGTTCGATGAAAGACACGCGCCCGTCGGCGCCCGGGTCTATCGGGTGGTCGCGTCGTCGCCGCGGTGCAGCACGGCCGCGCCAAGGGCGTTCAGACCGACACCCCAGATCAGCAGTACGCACAGCCACTGCACCCAGCGCAGCACGCTCATCTCTCCCGAGAGCAGGTTGCGTACGCTGCCGAACGGGGTGAGCCACGGCTGCGCCGAACGGAGGGAGCGCCGCAGGGCGTCGCGTGTCGTCTCGTCCACCTCGGCCGCCTCCCTGATCTCCACGACCCGGATCGGCGTACGCTCCAGCACCACCCCGCGCTCAACCGGCCGCGATCATGCGTCAGCGTACCGGTCACGCTGTCTCTGCGTGGTCCCGTGATCACCCGCCAGCTGTTCGTTGGCTCACGTCCGACGGGCCGCGCGCGGCGGGTCGCGTAGGTCCTCCGGTAGTTGTCCTAGCCTCGGGCTAGGCTCGCTGCGGCGCGCCACGCCGGCTGATGTCGCCGGTGACCGGCAGCACACCGCCGAGACCGGGGAGTACGACCAGTTGACCGCAGAGCCTGACACCCTGTACGGGGCCGATGACCTCACCCACCTTGAGGGGCTGGACGCTGTCCGCAAGCGGCCCGGCATGTACATCGGTTCCACTGACAGCCGTGGCGTGGGTCACCTCGTCAACGAGATCCTCGACAACTCCACCGACGAGGGTGTCGCCGGTCACGCCAGCCACGTCGAGGTGATCCTGCACGCCGACGGCTCGGTGCAGGTCGACGACGACGGCCGGGGCATCCCCACCGACGTGCACGCCAAGTCCGGCATCTCCGGCGTGGAGCTGGTGCTGACCCGGCTGCACGCCGGCGGCAAGTTCGGCGGCTCCGGCTACAAGACCTCCGGCGGTCTGCACGGCGTCGGCGCGTCGGCGGTCAACGCGCTCTCCCGCCGCTTCGACGTGACCGTCCGCCGCGCCGGCAAGATTCACACGATGTCGTTCCGGCACGGCGTCCCGGGCATCTTCGACGGCGACGGGCCGGACGCGCCCTTCACCGCCGGCCCCGGGCTCCAGGTGATCGGCGCCATGAAGCGCGGCCAGCGCACCGGCACCTCGATCCGCTGGTGGCACGACGCCCGCTACTTCGAGACGGGCGCGGCGCTCGACGTCGACGCCGTCCGGATGAAGCTGCGCAACACCGCGTTCCTGGTCCCCGGCGTGACCTACCTGCTGCGCGACCTGACCGGCGAGACGCCCGCCGAGGAGCGGTTCCACTACCCCAACGGCCTCAGTGACATGGTGGAGTTCCTCGCCCCGGCCGGCGACCGGCCGGTCTCCGGCATCCTGCTGGTCAACGGCGAGGGCACCTACCGGGAGAACGCCGCCGACGCCAACGGCGTCATGCAGTCCAATGTGCAGCGCCGCGCCGAGGTCGAGGTGGCGTTCCGGTGGGGCACCGGTTACGAGCGCACCGTCGAGTGCTTCACCAACACCATCCGCAACGCGCACGGCGGCACCCACCGCAAGGGGTTCGAGCGTGCCCTCGTCCGCGCGCTCGCCGACGCGATCCGCAACACCCGCGGTCTGCTCAAGGCCAAGGAGGAGCCGCCCACCCTGGACGACGTCCTGGAGGGGATGACCGCGGTGGTGCACGTGCGGATCCCCGAGCCGCAGTTCACCTCGCAGACCAAGGACGAGCTCTCCACCACCGGCATCACCAAGGTTCTCCAGTCCCTGGTCGACGCGCACGTCAAGGCCTGGCTGGAGGACCGGCGCACCAAGGCCGAGGCGCGCACCGTCCTGCAGAAGATCGTCGACGCGGCTCGGGTGCGACTCACCCAGAAGCAACAGAAGGACGCCGCCCGGCGCAAGACCGCCCTGGAGGGCGCGTCCATGCCGCCGAAGCTGGTCGACTGCCGGGCCACCGGCATCGACCGCAGCGAGCTGTTCATCGTCGAGGGCGACAGCGCCCTCGGGACCAGCCGAATGGCCCGCTCCTCGGAATACCAGGCGCTGCTGCCGATCCGCGGCAAGATCCTCAACGTGCAGAAGGCCAACCTCCAGCAGGTTCTGGACAATGCCGAGTGCGCGGCCATCGTGCAGGTCCTCGGCGCCGGCTCGGGGCGCACCTTCGACCTCTCCGCGCTGCGCTACGGCCGTGTGCTGATCATGGCCGACGCCGACGTGGACGGTGCGCACATCCGTACCCTGCTGATCACCCTCTTCGCCCGGTACATGCGTCCGCTGATCGAGGCCGGTCGGCTCTACGCCGCGATGCCACCCCTGCACAAGATCACCACCAAGGGGCGCAGCCCGCAGACCACCTACACCTACACCCAGGCCGAGATGGAGGCGACGGTCCACAAGCTGGAGAAGGCCGGCAAGCAGATCGTCACGCCCATCCCGCGCTTCAAGGGTCTCGGTGAGATGGACGCCGACGAGTTGTGGGACACCACGATGAACCCGGCGACCCGGGCCGTCCGCCGGATCACCCTCGACGACGTGGACGCCGCCGAACGCATCCTCGAACTGCTGATGGGCGAGAAGGTCGAGCCACGCCGCAACTGGCTGATCGACTCCGCCGACCGGGTCGACCGGGAGGCGATCGACGCATGAGCACCTGTCGCGCTCTAGGGGAAAGCTGAGTTATGGCACGCCGTAAGGAAAACAAGGTCGACCTCTCCTCGTTCGACCAGGCCGGCGCGCGGGTCTTCGACAACCCGCTGGTCACCGAGGTCTCCGACTCCTACCTGGAGTACGCGTTCTCGGTCATCCACTCCCGCGCCCTGCCCGACGCCCGCGACGGCCTCAAGCCCGTGCACCGGCGCATCCTCTGGTCGATGTACGAGCAGGGCTACCGCCCCGACCGTGGGCACGTGAAGTCTGCCCGAATTGTCGGGGATACAATGGGAAAGTACCATCCGCACGGCGACACGGCGATCTACGACGCGATGGTCCGCCTCGCCCAGGACTTCTCCCTCAACGTGCCGCTCATCGACGGGCATGGAAACTTTGGGTCGCCGGACGATGGCCCGGCTGCGTCGAGATACTGCGTCATCGGAGACACCCGCCTTCGACTTGCCGACGGCACCAGCCCTCGAATCGCTGACCTGGTGAGCCTCCCTGCGGACAGCGAAGCCGAAGTCGACTTCGAGGTGCTCGACAAGGACGGTAAGGCTGTCCAGGTCGACAGGGTGTTCAACTCCGGCGTCCATCCGACGGTCCGGATCGGCACCGAGGCCGGCTTTTCGCTTCGAGGCAGCGAGAATCACCTGGTGCTCTGTCTTGAGTCGCCCATGGGCGTTCCCATCTTCCAATGGCGACGGCTTGACGAGCTTGCGGTCGGCTCGATCGTCTGTGTGGCACGCAACGCCTGGGCCCAGGTCATTCCGACCGCTCGGGAATACTCGCTGGGCATTCTCGGCGGCGCGTGGGCGTCCGAGGGTTTCGCGAGTGAGACAAGGGCCGGGTTCAACAACACCGACAAGCACTTCTTCGACGAGGTCCTGCACGCGTATGACCAAGTGGTTGGTGGTCAGCGTTACGTCAGCGAGCGGGAGACCCGTCGCGACCGCAAGCGCATCCAGGAAATCGATGTCCAGATCCATGCCGGCGGTATGGACGCTTTCCGGGCAAGCCCGATGGCGGAGTTCATCGGGCATCAAGCTCGGGACAAGTTCATTCCGCAATTCGTCTGGAACGGTGGCTGGGGCGTCAAGCGCGCCTTCCTCATGGCCCTTTTCGAAGGGGACGGCGGGGTGCGGGTGGCCAAGAGCAGCTTCACCATCCAGTACACGAGTTACAGCGAGCGGCTCACCAGGGAGGTCCAGGAGCTGCTCACCGAATTCGGCGTCGTCGCCTGCTGGCGCCGTTACACACGCCCCAGCGGCTCGGTCGAGCACCGCTTGGT
The DNA here is from genome assembly GCF_044459545.1 of Micromonospora sp. NPDC050276. Taxonomy (NCBI): domain Bacteria; kingdom Bacillati; phylum Actinomycetota; class Actinomycetes; order Micromonosporales; family Micromonosporaceae; genus Micromonospora; species Micromonospora sp. NPDC050276. The sequence continues at coordinate 229,294 of NZ_JBITJA010000002.1, forward strand.
GATTTCCGGTCTGCGAAACATCAAGGCGTTCGCCAACCGGGTGGGCTTCCTCCGCACCAAACAGGCAAAGCTGAACAAGGTTCTGCGACACGCGCCGTTGCGTCCGCATCGGCTGAGCAAGGACCACGTTCCCTTCGTTGCCGCTTACGTGCGTGACGGCTTGGACTTCGACCGTCGTGGCAGCGGACGCAAGTGGTTGACGACGCACAACTTCGATCGCATCGAGCGGTGGGAGACTGAGCGCCTCCGCATCATCGATCGCATCAAAGAGCCGGAACTCCTGGCGACCATCCTCCCGATCATGGACTCTGGCTACCGGTTCGAGCGTGTCACCGAGGTGACGCCTTGCGAGCCGTCAGAGGTCTACTCGGTCCGGGTGACCTCCGAGGATCACTCCTTCCTCGCTGGCGGTTTCGTCAACCACAACACCGAGGCGCGGATGTCCCGCGAGGCCATGCTGCTCGTCGGTGAGCTGGGCGAGGACACCGTCGACGTCGAGCCCAACTACGACGGGTCGCTGACCCAGCCGACCGTGCTGCCGGCCGCATTCCCCAATCTGCTGGTCAACGGCGCGTCCGGGATCGCGGTCGGGATGGCCACCAACATGATCCCGCACAACCTGGCCGAGGTCGTCTCCGCGGCCCGCTGGCTGATCAACCACCCGGACGCCACCCTGGACAAACTCATGGAGTACGTCCCCGGCCCCGACCTGCCCACCGGTGGCGTGCTGCTCGGCCTGGACGAGGTCCGCCGCGCGTACGAGACCGGGCGTGGCGTGGTGCGGATGCGTGGCAAGGTGGAGATCGGCCCGATCGAGGGCAGCCGGGGTCGTCAGGCGATCACCGTGGTCGAGCTGCCCTACGGCGTCGGCGCGGAGAAGGTCATCGCGGCGATCACCAACGAGGTCACCAAGACCAAGCGGCTGACCGGCATCGCCGACGTCAAGGACCTCACCGACCGGGAGAGTGGCACCCGGCTCGTCGTGGAGTGCAAGGTCGGGGTGAACCCGCAGGCACTGCTCGCCGACCTCTACCGGCTGACCCCGCTGGAGCAGTCGTTCGGCGTCAACAACCTGGTCCTGGTCGACGGGCAACCGCGCACGCTGGGGTTGAAGGCACTGCTGGAGGTCTTCCTGGCGCACCGGTACGAGGTGGTCACCCGGCGCACCTCGTACCGCCGGCGCAAGCGGCAGGAGCGGCTGCACCTGGTCGACGGTCTGCTGATCGCGCTGCTCGACATCGACGAGGTGGTCCGGCTGATCCGGGGCAGCGACGACGCGCAGGCCGCGAAGGACGGGCTGATGAGCCGGTTCGGCCTCTCCGACATCCAGGCCACCTACATCCTGGACACTCCGCTGCGCCGGTTGACCAAGTTCGACCGGATCGAGCTGGAGGCCGAGCAGGAGCGGCTGCGCGCCGAGATCGCCGAGCTGAGCACGATCCTCGACGACGAGCGGGTGCTCCGGAAGGTGGTCTCCGACGAGCTGGCGGCCGTGGTCAAGCAGTTCGGCACCGAACGGCGTACGACGCTTGTCGACGGTGACCTGAAGGAGGTGCTGGCCGCGTCCGCGCCGGCCGGCCCGTTGGAGGTCGCCGACGACCCGTGCCAGGTGATCCTCTCCGCGACCGGGTTGGTCGCCCGGACCGCGGCCGAGTCGGAGGAGAGCGCCGAGGGGCGTCGGCGCAACGGCCGGGTCAAGCACGACACGGTACGCGCCATCGTGCACTCCACCGCCCGTGGCCGGGTGTTGCTGCTGACCAGCGCCGGTCGGGCATTCAAGGTCGACGTCCTGCCGTTGCCGGTGCTGCCCGAGCAGGCGGGCACGGTGTCGCTGCGTGGCGGCATGTCCGCGGCCGAGCTGGTGCCGTTGGCGGCGGGGGAGACCGTCGTCGGCCTGGCCCCGCTGGGCGGGCAGGCGGAGGGCTCCCCGGGGCTGGCGCTGGGCACCCGACAGGGCGCGGTGAAGATCTGCGCACCGGAGTGGCCGGTGCGCTCCGACGAGTTCGAGGTGATCGGTCTGCGCGACGGTGACGAGGTGGTCGGGGCGACCTGGCTGACCGACGGCACCGAGACGCTGACCTTCGTCACCTCGGAGGCGTCGCTGCTGCGCTTCCCCGCCGGGTTGGTCCGGCCGCAGGGCCTCAAGGGCGGTGGTATGGCCGGCATCAACTTGCCGGCCGGGGCGCGGGTGGCGTTCTTCGGCGCGGTACGCACCGACGACCCGGGGCATGGCGAGCCGATGGTGGTCACCTCCACCGGGGCGACGGTCAAGGTGACGCCGTTCAAGGCGTACCCGGCGAAGGGGAGGGCGACCGGCGGCGTGCGCGCGCACCGCTTCCTCAAGGGTGAGACGGACGTGGCCGTTGCCTGGGTGGGCCCGCGACCGGTCGGCGCGACCGCCACCGGCGACCCGGTGGAGCTACCCGCGGCCGACCCCCGTCGTGACGGCAGCGGCTTCGCGGTGATGCTGGGCCCGACCGTGGTAGGCCACCTCATCGAACGCGACTGACCCGGCCAGCCGGACGTGCCCGGCCCCAAGATCCGCACAACTTCGGGGAAGTTGTTCCCGTGAAACTGTGCGGATCTTGGCGATGGAGTCCCTGGACGCCTGATCGCACTCGGCGTCGCGACCCCGGGACTACGTCGCACCCTTTCATCGACGCGCCCGGTCGCCGCTGGAGCAATGGCGATCAGGCGGCAGAACCGCAAGGTAGCTCCGGACACCCCCCGCGTCCGGACCTACCTTGCGAGTCGCTGGTCACCGACTGGGGCCACTCGCGATGTTCAGCCGGTCAGACCGCCGGGTTGGAGTAGGCCTTGCGCCAGAACGCCGCCTTGGTTCCCGGTCCGGCGATGCCGTCGATGGCACCGGTGTAGCCGTTGAACTTCTTCCGGATGGCGCACGGGCCGGCCCGGCATCCGCCACGTCGTGGTCCTGGACGGGTCAGCAGGTGCGCGAGTTGTAGGCGGCCCAGTAGGGGCCGCTGCCCTGAGGCGGGTAGAACCGGTAGTTTCCGTCGGGCGAACGCTGCAGGACGAATTGGTGCGAGCCGTACGGGCTCCTGGAACCCGTCGCCCCGTGGTACACCACGTACAGCCACCCGTTCTGGTTGTCGTGCTGCACCAGCTTGTCGCCGGCCTTCGTCCAGCTGTTCCGGCCTGCGGAGCCATCCGCTGAGAGGCCCTTGTCGCGCTGGAAGTTCCTGGTCGCGGCATCAGTCTGGTCGCCGAAGACGCCGTCGATCCCGGACGAGGGCAGGTAGCCATTTGCCCAGAGAATGGTCTGCCAGAGACAGGCGACGTTCGAATTGCGGTGCGTGGTGACGTTGGTGACGCCTTCGTCATCGAAGTCGTCAGACACCGCGCCGCTGCCGTAGACGTACGCCCGGCCCGTGTAGGAGCCGCTGGCCGCGGCCGGCGTGGCGATGGTGACGTTGATGCCGATGGCCAACACCGCGCCGACGGCGGGGACAGCAGCTCTTTTGAGTGCGCGGCGGATGGAGTGGAGCGAGGACATGCATCTCCTTCGGTTGGGAATCATTCGGGGCAACGGTGGTGGGGCCGGGCTTCTCCGGGTTGGTGCTGGGGTGTCGTGCCAGCGGGCGGATCAGCAGGCGTACGACTTCGCCCAGCGGTAGTCGGCCTTGGCCTGCATGTCGTGTCCCCAGAACGCCCCGTAGTAGCAGAGCACGGCCCAGGTCTGCGGGCCGACCCATCCGTCGGCACCGACGCCGGCCGCGCGCTGGATCTTGATGATCGCGGCCTCCGTCTGGGAGCCGTAAATGCCATCCCGGGCGACCGGACCCGCCTCGGACCGGGCCGCGTTGGTGATCGAGATGACGTTCGCGATTCCCTGGATGGCCTTGACGCAGTTGCCGGTTCCGCCGTAGCCGTAGCGGTACTGGCGGCATGGGGCCGTGGCGGCGGAGGCCGGACCTGCGGTCACGACCATTGCTGCGAACACCAGTGCGACAGCCGTCAGTAGCGCACCAATCCTGGAATTCATTGGCTTTAATCCAATCGGAGTCAGGTTGTCGGAACGATGACAAGGGGACAAGCCGGCCACGTCGGCCGTTCGGTGGCCGGTCACGCACTCGTGCCCCAGCAGGACGAGGCGAGGGTGGCCGCGCGCAGGGTGTGGACAATCAGTGCCGTTTGGCTTCGCGCCATCGTCGGGCAGCCAGGGCCTGGCGGTTGGGTGCTCGTGGATGGGGCGGTGCGGACGGTAGAACGGTACGGTGGGGCCGGTACAACCGCCGCACAACTGGCGTATAGATCACCTACTTGCCCGCGTTATCCGGGTGTTGTACGCGTGGCGACGCATGGCAGTGCCCACATGTGAGGTGCCTGGTTGCGTTTCGAACTCCTTGGCCCGTTCCGGGTGTACCACGACGGCCGGTCGGTTCCGCTGGGCTCGGTGAAGCAGCGTCTCCTGCTGGCGACCCTGCTGCTGCGCCCGAATGAGGTCGTCGGTACCAACGAGTTGGCCGCGATGCTGTGGGGCGACGAAGAGCCGGCGTCGGCCGCTGCGAACCTGCGCACCTATGTGCGCGGGTTGCGGCGGTCGCTGGGCGGTGGGGCGACCTGGGATGGGATAACCGCGGCGGCCGGCGGCTACCTGCTGCGGGTGGGCCCAGGCGAACGGGACCTGGACCTGTTCGACGCCGCGGCCGCGCGGGGCCGTGAGGCGCTCGCCGCTTCCGATCTGGACCGGGCCGAGGCCGAACTCTCCGCCGCGGTGCGCCTGTGGCGTGGTGCACCGCTGTCGGACCTGCCGCTGCGCTCGACGCTGGCTCGGCGGGTGGCGCAGTTGGAGGAGCGCCGGCTGCTCGTCGAGGAGGACTACGCCGAGGCGGTGCTGGCCCTCGGCGCGTCGGCCGACGTCGTGCACCGGTTGCGCGGCCTGCTCGACCGGCACCCGCTGCGGCAGCGGGCGTGGGGCCAGCTGATGGTGGGCCTGTACCGCATCGGAGATGTGGCCGGCGCACTAGATGCTTTCCGGCAGGCCCGACAGACGCTAGCGGAGGAGACCGGCCTCGATCCCGCACCCGAGCTCGTCACGCTGTACGACGACATCCTGCATCACCGGCCCGGACTGGCGGCGCAACCGCCAACGGGGCCGGACCGGCCGGCGCCGGACACGGCAGTGGGGCGGCTCATTCACCGCCCCGAGCAACTGCCGCGTGCGGTGCCAGAGTTCGTCGGACGCAGCGTCGAGCTGGCGGGCCTCGACGGGCTTCTGCACGGCGGAGCCGAGGGGCCGACGGGCGTGGCCATCTCTGTGGTGTCCGGCATGGCCGGAGTCGGCAAGACGGCCCTGGCGTTGCACTGGGCGCACCGGGTTGCCGACCGGTTCCCGGATGGCCAGCTCTATGTGAATCTTCGCGGCTACGACGAAGCCGGCGTGGTGTCCCCGCCCGACGCCCTGTCCGGCTTCCTCGAAGCGCTCGGCGTGTCCCACACCCGGATACCCTCCGACATGGAGGCCCGGACTGGTCTCTACCGCAGCCTGCTGGCCTCCCGCCGGATGCTCCTGGTGCTCGACAACGCTCGCGACTCCGCCCAGGTGCGCGCCTTGCTGCCCGGTGCGGGCCGCTGCATGGTCGTGGTCACCAGCCGTGACCGGCTCGGCGGCCTGATCGCCGCCGAGTGTGCCACGCCGTTGACACTGGACGTGCTCACGGCCGAGGAGTCGATGAGCCTGCTCGCCAGACGTCTCGGGGGCAGCCGGCTCGCCTCCGACTCGGCGGCGGTGGCCAACATCATCGAAGCCGCAGGCCGGCTTCCGCTGGCACTGTCGATAGTGGCGGCACGCGTCGCGACCCATCCCACGTTTCCGCTCAGCGCGATCGCCGCCGAACTGCACTCGGCCGAGGCGAGGCTGGACGCGTTGGCCGACGGCGACGTCCGGCGCGTCTTCTCGTGGTCGTTCCTCGCCCTCGGTGCGGACGCGGCCCGGCTGTTCACCCTGCTGGGGCTGCATCCGGGCCCGGACCTGACCGCCGCCGCGGCCTCGGCGCTCGCCGGTGTGCCGGCCGCGGCCGTTACGCCGATCCTGCGGGAACTGACCCGGCTCCATCTGCTGGCGGAGCACGCGCCCGGCCGGTTCGCCTTCCACGATCTGTTGCGCGCCTACGCGGCCGAGCTCGCACAGTCGTCGGAGCGCGGCGACGAACACGTCGCAGCCCGACAGCGCCTGTACGACCACTACCTGCACGCCGCCTATCCGGCCGCCCGGCTACTCCAGCCGCAGTGGCCCCCGATCGAGCCGGTGCCGCCGCTGCCCGTGCCCGCCAGGCGGCCGGTGACCGATCACGACGGCGCGCTCGCCTGGTTCACGGCGGAGCATCGGGTGTTGGTGCGGGTGGTCCGACAGGCCGCCGAGAACGGCTTCGAAACGTACGCCTGGCAGATCGCGTGGGCGCTGACCACCTTCGTGGCGCCGCGCGGTCTCTGGCAGGACCAGCTCGCCATCCAAGAGGTCGCGCTGGGGGCTGCGGAGAAGATCGACGACCTCGCCGGTCAGGCCGTCGCCAACCGGTTAGTCTCCCGTGCGCTGACCCGACTGGGCGACCGCACAACGGCCGAGTACCGGCTCAAGCGCGCGCTTGAGCTACACGAACGTCTCGGCGACCCAATCGGCCAGGCTCAGACGCTGCACAACTACTGCGAACTCTGCTACCTGGACGGCCGGCTCGACGAGGCGCTCGCACACGGTCGCGAGGCGCTGCGGCTCTATCGGCTGGTCGGCAATCACGCGGGCGAAGCCCGGACGCTCAACGCGATCGGTTGGCTGCTCGCCACCACCGGCGATTATGTCCAGGCCATTGCCAGCTGCACCGAGGCACTCGACCAGCAGCGACGGACCGACGACCGCAACGGTCAGGCCGCGACGCTGGACAGCCTCGGCTTCGCCTACGACCGCCTCGGCGAACGCGACCGCGCGGTCGACTGCTACGAGCAGGCAATCGAACTCTTTCGCGACTCCGCGGACCGGTATCACGAAGCTGAGACCCTCATCCGACTCGGGGACACCCGGGAAGGGATGGGTGACCGGAACGCTGCCGCTGCCGCTTGGCGCCTGGCCGCGCGGATCTACGAGGACGTGGGCGACCCCGCAGCCGAGGAGGTCCGCAGCCGCCTCGAACGTCTGATTCCGTCCTAGTGCGGCCCCAGGGTCAGGCGACGTTGTGGGGGCGGAACTGGACGCTTACCCGGGGGCCCACGGGGCGGGTGGTTTTGGGGATGGCGTGTTCCCAGGTGCGTTGGCAGGAGCCGCCCATGACGATCAGGTCACCGTGGCCGACCGGGAAGCGCAGGCTGTCACCGCCGCCGCGCGGACGCAGCAGCAGCGGTCGGGGTGCTCCGAAGGAGACGATCGCGACGACCGTGTCGGTGTGCGCCGAGCGGCCGATGGTGTCGCCGTGCCAGGCCACGCTGTCGCGACCGGAGCGGTAGAGGCACATGCCGGCGGTGACGAAGGGCTCGCCCAACTCGGGCGCGTAGTGCTCGGTCAGCGCGGCCCGTGCGGCGGTGAGCACCGGGTGGGGGAGTTGCCTCGCGCCGTCGTACCAGCAGAGCAGGCGGGGCACGTCGACCTCGGTGTCATACATGGTGCGCCGTTCGGCGCGCCAGGGCACCTCGGTGAGCAGGGTGTCGAGGACCGCGTCGGAGCCGCGCACCCAGCCGGGGAGGTGGTCGACCCAGGCGCCCCGGCTGAGTTGGTGCCGGCGGATCTGTCCGGGCAGCGGCCCCAGGGTCGGCCCGGCGTCGGTCAGGTCGAGCATCGACGGCTGATAGGCGGCCTGCGTCATGAGGCCACCCTAGCAGCACTTTCGTACACCCGTGCTAGCTGCGAACGTGACCTTGGTCGGCGGCGGTCAGCCGGCGACGGCGGTGGCGCGAACGGCGTCGAACACCGCGTCCACGACCCGTGCCCGGCCCTGCCCGTCAACCGTGGACCAGGCGCGAGCGGCGAGCGTCGCGCGTCGCTGCGGCGAGCTGAGCAGTCCGTGCAGGGTCCGCGCCGCCGTCGCACGGGCGGCTCGTCCGGCCACCCCGGCTGCGGTCAGCTCCGGCAACTCGCCGAGGCCGGCGGCCAGGCCGTGCCGCACCACCCGGTTGTACGACTCACGTTGGTTGTCCACCACGCAGACCAGTGCGCTGGGAGCGCCGAGGCAGCAGAGTTCCCAGGTGGACGTGCCGGCGGCGCTGACCACCAGGTCGGCTTCGGCGATCAGTGCCGGTAGCGAGGTGGTGGGCGGGACCGGTCGGATGATCTGCCCCCGCCCGGGGGTGACGTCCTCGATCTCCGCCTCCATCTCCGGTCGGCCGACGATGACCGTGAGATCCATCGGGTGGCCGGTGGCCACCAGCACCCGAGTCAGGACCGGGGCCGCGCCAACCGCGTCGGTGCCCCCGAAGAAGGCCAGCACCCGGGGGCGGCTGACCGCCGCGGCGGGCGGGGCGACCGGCGGCCGGGCGCCGATCACGGTGTCGCGCAGCAACGCGTACCCGCTGCCGGCGAGCAGCCGGCCCGGCAGCTGCGCTCCCGAACCCGGTCCCGGCAGCTCGGCGCCGAAGTTCTGGTCGAGGTAGAGGTCCGCGACCTGGCCTCGGCTGTCCCCGTCGACGACGGCGAGGGTGTACACGCCGGCCGCGCGCAGGGCGCCCGCCCCGGCCGGGTCCAGGTCGTAGGAGTCGAGGACCATCACGTCCAGCTCGTGACGGAGGGCTGCCTCGACCAGTTCGGCCGCCGAGTCCGGGCCGGGGAGCAGTGGGATGCCCCGCGCGGCCAGCTCGGCGGTGGCCCAGCCGAGTCGTTCGACGGTGCCGAACACCGCGACGTCGGCGCCCCGGGCGAGGAATTCCTCGGCGAGCGCCAGGCAGCGGACGAGGTGGCCGACGCCGCGCCGTGGCCCGGCGTCGCAACGCAACCCGACCCTCAGGGTGCTCAGGACTCCTCCAGCTGCTTCTGTCGTACGTCGGCGTTGAGCGCGCGCAGCCGGGGCTGGCCGTCCAGCCAGTCGGCGAGCTTGGCGATCGGCACGCTGACATCACCGAAGTGGTCGATGATCGCGCTGACCAGGGCCCAGTCCTGCTCGGTGTCCAGGGTCAGCCGCAGCGCCGAGCGGTCCGGGGTGAGCGTCACACCGAGCACCCGGAACAGCTCCGGATGGCTGTACGCGTACGAGGTCACGTGCACCCGGTGGTGGTCGGTGGCGAGCCGGCCCAGGGTGCGGAGCGTCTCCGCCCGGATGATCTCCACGTCCAGCCCGCGGGGCAGGGTCCGGGCGATCGACGTGCTCGCGTAGTCCAGTCCGGGGACCGCCCGGTACACCGACGCGACCAGAGTGATGATCTCCGGGTCGAGCAGCGGGCAGTCGGCGGTGAACCGCATGACGGCGTCGCCCGGGTGCGCCGCGAGGGCCCCCACGAACCGCTCCAGCACGTCGTCGACCGGCCCGCGGTGGCACGGCACGTCCAGCCGTTCGCATTCGGCGACCACCGCGTCGTCCACCGCGTCGGTGCTGGTGGCGACCACCAGGTCGGCCAGGACGCCGCTGTCCCGGGCGGCGCGCACCACCCGGCCCAGCACGGAACGTCCGGCGAGTGGGCGGAGCACCTTGCCGGGCAGCCGGGACGAACCCATGCGTGCCTGCACGATGCCGACGATCCGTGGCCCGGCGGCGTGCGCGGGGGAGACCTCGGGCACCGGTACGCCGGTCACTGCTGCTCCTCCTGCTTGGGGGCGAGCGCTGCGGTGGCCCGGCGTTTGGCGGCGCGGGCGCCTCGCTTGGCCAGCCGGGCCGGGGTGATGGCGAGACGGCCCACCCGGTAGCTGATCGACCCGCTGAGCAGGCCGATCGTCGCCTCCGCCCGGCGCAGCGCCCGTTCCCGCGAGGTGAGTAGTTCCTCGGTCCACGCGGTCAGCGCGGCCAGCCGGGTGAGTTCCTCGCGTTGGCGCAGCCACGCCTCGCGCAGCTGCTGGTAGCTGTGCCCGCCGACCGGCGGGTCGGTCGGCGCGACGGCGTGCAGCTCGGCGGCGAGGTCGGTCCTGCCGTCGGCGTCCAGCCCGTGCAGGGCGGCGGCGATGGCCGCCTCGGCCTCCACCGCCTCTTTGACGGTCGCCCGGTCGAGGTCGTGGCCGGCGAGGCCGCCGAGCACCACGGTCAGGCCCGCGACGTCGAGGGTGGACGACCACGGGTGGGCGTACCCGCCGGTGAGCAGGGTCGCCGCGAAGCGCCACAGCCCACGGGCGAGCACCACGTCGGCGGGCAGCGCGGCGGTGGCCCGCCAGCTCGGGTCGAGTATCGCGTACCGTTCGTCGTCGACCACCACGTTGTCGGTGCCGGCCAGCGCCGCCGCGCCCGCGATCCGACCATCGGTGTCGGCCTGGTCGGCGAGCCAACCCGCGTACCCGTGCAGCAGCGCGCGCAGGGTCGCCAGGTCGCGGCGCAGGGCCGCGTCGAGCAGCAGGGTACGCAGCAGCCGGCCGGACGGCACCGGACCGGACAACGCGTCCGCGTCCCGGTAGGCGGCCTCGCGGCTGGCGAACGGCGCGACGGCCGGCGTCTTCGCGCCGGCGGTCGGGGCGAGGCCCCAGCGCCAACCGGAGGGGCCGTGCAGCACCTCCTGTACGCCGATCCCGGGGCGGCCGGTCTGCACCAGAGCCACCGGCAGGTCCCCGTCCGCGGTCGGCGTGGTCGGGTCCGCGGCGTCGGCGGGCCGGCGAGCGAGCGTCAGCCAGCCCGGTGCGAGGTCGGCGGCGCGCCCGGCGTGCAGCGCGTCCACCGCCAGCCGGGCCGGGTCCTGGAGCACGGTGGCGCTGGTGAAACCGCCGGCGCAGGCGCCGTGCAGCACCGCGTCGAACAGGCCGGAGCCCGTGTCCCGGTCGAGGTGGTCGGCGTCGAGCAGCGCCGTCGGGGTGCTGACATCGGGGTACGCGGCCCAGCAGGCGACCGGCCGCAGCCCCGCCGCGCCGAGCCGCTCGCGCAGCTGGTCCCGGTTGGCCGGGTGGGCGCGGTCCAGCACGCCGCCGATCACCCAGGCGGCATCGTCCCGGAGTGCGTACCAGGGGGTGGTGTCGACCAGCCGGTGCAGGCCGAGCGGGTTGTCCAGGCGCAGCAGCAACGCGCCGCCCGGTCGCAGCGCCGCGACGAGTCGGGCCAGCACCCCGTCCCAGCCGAGCCGGGTGCCCTCCACCGACTCCACCGGATCCAGCCCGGCGGGCGCGATCACCACGTCGTACGTCTCGTCGTCGGGCAGCCCGGCCGGGCCACCCACCACCACCCGGGCGGCCCGGTGGGCCAGCGCCACCGCGTCCGGGTGGCTGCGCAGCAGACAGGTCACCTCGGCATGGCTGAGCTGGTCGAGCAGAGCCGGGTCGTGTGGACCGGCCACCAGGACCCGGGAGCCGCGCGGCACCAGTCGTGCGGCCAGCGCGGCGAGGGGCCCGCCGTCGGCCAACCGTTCCTGCGGCAGGTCCGACCAGGCCAGCATCTCGCCGCCCGGCAGGGTGATCCGGTCGGCGGGTGCCGTCTCAGTCGTCACGGTCGTCCTCTTCTTCTTCCGGAAGGTTCGCCCAACCGAGCAACTCGCGCAGCTCGGCCGGTGTGCAGCGGTGGTCGGTGCCCAGCTCGGCGCGGGCGATCTCCACCGCGGTGGGCAGGTCGACCGTGGTGCCGTGCAGCTCCGGCCACTGCCGCCGGATCCGAGCGGTGCCGCCGAAGGTCGGGTCCTCGTTGGACAGGATCATCGGGTCGCCGTAGACCGCCGGCTCGCACCCCGCCGCGATGCCGTAGAAGATCGCACTGGTCAACCGGTTGGATGCTACCCGGCGGTGGCGGCGCAGCTCGGTGAGCTGCCGGTCGAGGAACTCCGGGTCGGTGTCCTTCCACCAGTGTCCCCGGTAGCCGTGGCAGATCACCCGGAACCCGGCACGCTCGTAGAGCCGGCGCACGTTGCGCATCCGGTACTCGTGCCAGTAGAGGCAGACCGTGACCGGGCCGGGCTCGGTGTCCTGGATGAGCGCGATCAGTTTCCGGTGGTCGCCCTTGACGTGCTGGCCCTCCCAGCCGTGGAACGGGTACCAGATGGTGCCCTCCCGCTCCTCGGCCGGTGGTTCCTCGGGTCGCATGGCCAGCAGGTAGCTGAACGGCGCGCCGATGACGACGACGTTGCGTCGCCCCACCGACCAGGCCCGGCGGCGGGTCTGTTCCGACCAGAGCAGGCTGGGGGTGCGCTCGGCGTACGGGTGGCCGGGGGCCAGCCCGTCGCCGATGTTCCAGCCGTGCTGCACGTACCCGTTGATCCGTGGTGGGTGCCGGTCGCCGAGCCCGGCGTACCGGGCCAGCACGTGGGCGTGGCCGTAGAAGTGGTTGGCGTGGTGCATCAGATCCCCATCAGGCGGCGGAACGTACCGCGCCGACCCGCACCGCCGCGGTCAGCGCGTCGATGACGCGATCCTGGTCGGCGTCGCTGAGCCCCGGGTAGAGCGGCAGCGACAGCTGCTGGGAGTAGAACGACTCGGCCACCGGGCAGGACCCGCGCCGGTAACCCAGGTCGGCGAAGGCCGGGTGCCAGTGCACCGGAACGTAGTTGACCTGCACGCCGATGCCGGCGGCCCGCATCCGGTCGTACACCTCGCGGCGACGTCCGTCGAGCACCCGGATCGGGTAGAGGTGCCAGGCCGGGTCGGCCCACGACTTGCGGTTCGGCAGCAGCACGCCGTCCAGGTCGGCCAGCGCCTCGTCGTACCGGGCGACCAGGGCGGTCCGTCTCGCCTTGAACTCGGCAAGCCGGCGCAGTTGACTGCGGCCCAGGGCGCAGAGCACATCCGGCAGGCGGTAGTTCAGCCCGAACTCGTGCACCTCCTGGTGCCAGCCGCCCTCGTCCGGGAAGCGCAGGTCGTCACGCTCGCGGACCACGCCGACGCCGCGGAACCGGCGGGCCCGCTTCAGGATCTCCGGGTCCAGCGCCGCGACGCCGCCGCCCTCGGCGGTGGTCAGGTTCTTGGTGGGGAAGAACGAGAACGTGGTCAGGTCGGCGAGTGAACCCACCGGTCGGCCGTGGTACGTCCCGCCGATGGAGTGCGCCGCGTCGGCGAGCAGCAGCGCGTCGCTGCCCTCGACCGACTTGCGCAGCGCGTCGTAGTCGGCGGGGTGGCCGGCGTAGTCGACCGCCGCGACGACCTTCGTCCGCGAGGTGACCGCGGCGGCGGCCGCCGCCGGGTCGAGGCAGAACGTCTCGTCGTCGACGTCGGCGAACACGATCTTCGCGCCGAGGGCGACCGCGCTGCTCGCGGTCGCCACGAACGTCATCGGCGGGACGACCACCTCGTCGCCCGGTCCCACCCCGGCCGCCGCGTACGCCACGTGCAGCGCCGCCGTGCCGTTGGAGACGGCCGCGACGCCGACCCCGCCGGTCCACCGGGCCAGGTCCGCCTCGAAGGCGTCGACCTGGGGCCCGGTGGTGAGCCAGTCGCCGCGCAGCACGTCGGCGACGGCCGCGATGTCGTCCTCGCTGATCGACTGCCGACCGTACGGGAGCATCCCCGTCATGCGGTGATGCCGAGCATGTCGCGCAACTGCTCGACGGTGAGCCACTCGTCGTTGGTGTCCGACTGGTAGGCGAAGCCGTCCGGCACCGGGTCGCAGTCGACCGGCGGCTGGTAGCCCCAGGTGGCGATGGTCGGCTGGACGATGAACCGGCCGTCGGCGCGCAGCGTCCGCCGGCTGTCGTCGGGCGCGATCATCTCCTCGTGCAGCTTCTCGCCCGGCCGGATCCCGATCTCGTGGGTGGTGGCGTCCGGGGCCACGGCCTCGACCAGGTCGAGGATGCGCATGCTCGGGATCCGCGGCACGAACAGCTCACCGCCCTGCATCTGGTCGAACGAGTCCATGACGAACTGCACGGCCTGGTCGAGCGTGATCCAGAAGCGGGTCATCCGCTTGTCGGTGATCGGCAGGCTCTTGCCCTCGGCGGCCAGCCGGCGGAACAGCGGGACGACCGAGCCGCGGCTGCCCACCACGTTGCCGTAGCGCACCACGGCGAACCGGGTGGGGTGCTGGGCGGCGTAGTGGTTGGCCGAGACGAACAGCTTGTCGCCGACCAGCTTCGTCGCGCCGTACAGGTTGATCGGGCTGGACGCCTTGTCGGTGGAGAGCGCGATGACCTTCTTGACGCCGGCCTCGATCGCCGCGTCGACGACGTGCTGGGAGCCGGTGATGTTGGTGGCGATGAACTCCGAGGGGTTGTACTCCGCGGTGTCCACCTGCTTGAGCGCGGCAGCGTGCACCACGTGGTCCACGCCGTGCATGGCCCGGGTGAGGCGGTGCCGGTCCCGGATGTCACCGATGAACCACCGCAGCCGCGGGTCGTCGCCGAGCTGCTGGCGCAGCTCGTACTGCTTGAGCTCGTCACGGGAGAACACCACCACGCGGGCGGGGTCGGCCTCGTTGAGGATGTGCCGGAGGAACGTCCTGCCGAAGGAACCAGTTCCCCCGGTGATCAGAATGGACGATCCATTCAACTCACTCAATGCGGTGCTCCCGTGTTCGTGGATGAACGAGCGGCCCTGGGCCGGCCGACCGGGGTGACACGCTAGCCAGGGCGGGTTAACGGGTCGGCGCTCGTGGGTGAACCACAACCCCTGCTCCCGTGAATGCCGGACACCGCGTAGGCGAACACTTCCGACCGGCCAGGATGTGGGCTGACCTGGCCGGACCGGGCCGTTACAGTGACCGCGCGAACGACCCGGCGGCCTGCGCGCGGCCGGCTCCCGCCGTTCACCCGACCTTCACTTCCGCTCGGTGCGAGCGGGCCGCCCCGATCGCCACCGACGTGGGTCGACCGGCCCGTCGGATCCACGCGGGCCCGGTCGGCCAGCATTCTGGAGGCGTTGATGGCACCCGGTAGTGACGTGATCGACCGACCGGTGGCGGTGGCCGAGACGCCGAGCGGCCCGCCCGCCCGGCGCTGGCTGGTGCCGCTGCTGCTGGTCGTCGGTTGGGTGCTCAGCGTGGCCTGGCGGATGTGGTTGTCCCGGCACATCGTGCTGCCGATCGCGCACACCGACGAGGACAGCTACCTCAACACCGCCCGCGCGCTGGCCGGTGGGCCGGGCGGCTTCAGCAGCGAGAACGATCTGCTGCGCCGGGTCGGCTACCCGATGCTGATCTCGCCGGCATTCCTCGGGGACCGGGACTTCGCCGACAGCTACCGGCTGGTCCAACTGATCAACGCGATGGTGAACTCCACGCTGCTGCCGCTGGCGTACCTGTTCGGCCGCCGGCTGTTCGCCCTGCGTCGGTCCTACGCACTGCTCGGCGCGGTCGTGGCGGCGACGCTGCCGGCCACCGTCTTCTACGCGGGCGTCGCCATGATCGACGCGGTGTTGGCGCCGCTGGTGGTCGCCTGGCTGCTCGCCGTGCACCGCTGGGTCGCCCGGCCCGGCGCGCTCGCCGCCGCCACCGTCGGCCTGCTGGTCGGCTGCTTCCATCTGCTGCACTCCCGCGGCCTGGTGATCGTGGCGGTGCACGCCGGGCTGGTCCTGCTGCTGTTCGTCCGCCGCCGGATCAACCCGCCCGTGGTGCTCGCGGCGCTGCTGCCGGTGCTTGCCCTGGCGCTGGTCAACGAGGCCGTCATCCGCCACCTCGGCAGCGCGGTCTACCTGCTGGGCGACACCCCGGGCGGCAGCACGATCGAGGCGGTCGCCTCCTTCCGGGGCGTGGTCCGCGCCGGCGCGGCTGTCACCACCCAACTCTGGTACCTCGTGGTGATCACCTTCGGGCTGGCGGGGGTGGCCTGGGCCGCCGCCGTCCGCGAGCTGTGGCGCCCGCGCTACGGCGACGCCGTCCGCTGGACGATGGGCGTGGGGCTGGTGGTGACCGTCGGGGTCGCCGGCGGATCGTCGGTGATCCTGGCCGGCGTCACCGGCAAGCCACTGGACGCGATCTACGGCCGCTACGTGCAGATGCTGGCGCCGTTCTGGCTGCTGGTCGGGCTGGGGGTGCTGCTCAGCGCCGTCCACCGGGTGGCGGTGCGTCGGGTGGCCGTGGCGGTGGCCCTGCTGGTCGCCGGCGGCACGGTCATCGCCGTCCGGCTCGCGTACGTGGCCAGTCAGGGCCACTCGCTGCGCTACGGCGGTTACAGCGCCCCGGAGTTGATGGTGTTGACCGGGGGGTGGCGGGAGTTGCGGCCGGTGACCGGGACGCTGGTCGGCATCGTCGGCTGTCTGCTGCTCGTCGTCGCGGCCCGGATGCCCCGGCTGCGGCTGCCGATCCTCGGTGCCCTCGTGGTGGTCAACCTCGTCACGATGCAGGTGATCGAGCAACGGATCGTGCGGACGTTCGTAGCGATCGCCACGCCGACGCCCCAGGTGGCCGACGTCGGCGTACGCCCCGGTGAGCGGGTGTGGGCCTCGACCGGCGTGCCCTTCATTCTCCGGTTCAACCTCAGCCACCAGGTGACCTGGACCGATGTCCGGTGGTTCGACGAGCAGCCGCCTGCCGCGGCGCAGGTGGTGTTCGTTCGCTGGGCACCCGGGCAGGCTGACGACTGGGACGGCGCGGCGTACGGTTTCGTCCGACTCGGCGGCAACCCGGCGCAGCACTGGGCGGCCTGGCGGCGGGGCTGACCCGCCACGCCCCGGTGGACACCGCCATTCGTGAACGGCGGATGTCCACCGGGAGCACGGCCGGTTAATGGTTTCGGTCCACTGCGGAAAAATGTCCGACAATCAGCGTTGGCGGCGGTCCGCGCGCGCCAGGGAAATCGGGATGACGGTGATTTCCCGACCGTCTGACAGCTCCTGTCTCGGGGTGCCCTCGACGAATCGGAAACGCCGGTTCATCTGTCGTACGACGGTATTGTGGCCGAGCACCTCGCCGTCGAGTCGGTCCAGGTGCAGCCCGTCGAAGGCGTACTCGACGGCCTCGCGCATGACCCCCAGCCAGGCGGGCAGTGTCTCGCCCCGCCCGGCCAGCCCGTCGGCGTCCAGATAGAAGCCCCACGCACCGGTACGAGGACCGTCCAGCCGCAGGTCGAAGAAGGTGACCACACCGCAGGGCAGGTCGTCGTGGACGTACACCAGCACCCGTCGGGACGGGTCGTCGCGGACCGCCGACCACCACCGGGCGTGCTCCTCGGTGGTGATCTCGTGACTGGTCTTGCTGACCTGCCGATTGGGTTCCTGATTACGCCAGGACAACATCAGATGAACGTCGTCCGCCGTCGCTTCGCGCAGCACGTGCGTCTCGCTTTCCTAGCTGAACTCGTCGGGTCTCGGCACCTTACCCGGGCCGACCGGGAAATCAGATATCCATTCGTTGGGTTGTAGACTGCGGCGCATGAACGAATTGAGTCGCGCGCAGATCCGCGACCTCATGGCTCAGGTGCTCAAGAACCAGGACAAGGAGCTGCCCGCGGACGACGCGGCGCAGTTGCGGGAGATCGGCTTCCGGTCGCTCGACTTCTCCGAGTTGGCCCTGCGGGTGGAGGACGAGACGGGGGAGGAGCTCAACTTCGACGCCCCCGGCCTGCGTCGCATCGCGACGGTTGGGGACGTGCTCGACTTCCTCGTCGAGCTTCAGCACCAGTGACCGTCGCGACGTCGCGCGACCCGGCCGCCGCGCACCCGGAGCCGGCCGGTGTCGACAACCGGCTCGTCGTCGGTGGCGCCGAGCTGACCTGGCGTTCGCTGCCGACGCCCACACTGCCCGATCCAGCGGCGGTGCTTGCCCGCTCCGCGCTGCATGCGCTCACCGCCGCGCGGCAGCACGCCGCGCGCGGCACCGAGCTGCTGCTCAGCACCTCGAGTCGGGTCGACGCGGCGATGCGCATGGAGCTGCTGGAGGCCGGGTTCACCGTCAGCGTCCTCGACGACGACGGCGTGCACCCCACCGCGCCGGTCCGGCCGCGCGCCGCCGAGCCCGGTCGGCTCTGGCTGCTGACCTCGGGCTCGACCGGGCGGCCGAAGCGGGTCGGGCACACCCTCGACACGCTGACCACCGTGCGGGCCGACCAGCCCGACCGGACCTGGCTGTGCCCGTACGCCCCCGGCACGTACGCCTGGTGGCAGGTGGTGACCCTGTCGTTGACCCAGCGCGGTCAGCACCTGGTGGTGGTCGAGCCCGACGAACTGGACGACTGGCCCACCGTCGCGGCGGCGCATGGGGTCGACGCGGCGTCCGGCACCCCGACCTTCTGGCGCCGCACCCTCTACCGCGACGCGGAGGCGCTGGCCCGGGTGCCGCTGCGTCAGATCACCCTCGGCGGAGAGCCGGTGGACCAGGCGATCCTGGACCAGCTGCGGGAGGTCTTCCCGACCGCCCGGATCTCCTGGATCTACGCGTCCTCCGAGGTGGGGGCGTCCATTGTGGTGCACGACGGGCGGGCCGGGTTTCCGGTCGACTGGCTGGACCGGGAAACCCCGGGCCGACCGACGCTCTCCGTCCGCGACGACGAGTTGGTGGTCACCTCTCCGTACCACGGCGCCGGCCTGGCCGGCCCGATCCGCACCGGAGACCGGGTGCAGGTGCTCGACGGCCGGGTGTTGATCACCGGCCGACTGGACTCCGACGAGATCAACGTCGGCGGCAGCAAGGTCTCCGCCGGCGTGGTCCGCGGCGTGCTGGCCGAGCACCCGGCGGTGGCCTGGGCGCGGGTGACCGGCCGCCGCGCCCCGGTGCTCGGACGGATGGTGGTCGCCGAGGTGGTCCTCACCCCCGCCGAGCCGCCCATTCCGGACCCGACCCCGGCCGCTAACTCGGCCTCGGCCTCTACGCCGGCCGCGACCGGTGTGCCGGACGAGGCCGCACTGGTCCGCTGGTGTGCCGACCGGCTTCCCGAGCACGCGGTGCCGCGCCGCATTCGCATCCTGACCGACATTCCCGTCAAGGAGACCCTGAAGAGCGATGTCTGAGCCCGCCGACACCCAGCTCGTCCCGCCCAGCTCCGTGGTCCTCGTCTCCGGTGGTTCCCGTGGGCTGGGCCTGGCCATCGTCACCGACCTGCTCGACGCGGGCGTACGGGTGGCCGCGTTCGCCCGTACCATCACCCCGGAGCTGGAGAAGCTCGCCGCCGAGCACCCCGACCGGGTGCACGTCGGCTCGGTGGACGTCACCGACCTGCGCGCCGCGCAGAGCTTCGTCCGCGAGGTGGAGCAGCACCTCGGCCCGATCGACGGCATCGTCAACAACGCCGCCATGGGGCAGGACTCCCTGCACGCGCACACCGCCACCGACGACATCGCCCGGATCATCGAGACCAACCTGACCGCCCCGCTGCAACTGACCCGGCTGGTGATCCGCCGGATGCTCGCCAAGGGGCTGCGCGGGCGGATCGTCAACATCACCTCGATCTGCGGGCAGCGCGGCTTTCCGGGCCTCGTCGCGTACTCGGCCACCAAGGGCGGCATGGACGCCGCCACGCGTTCGCTGGCCCGGGAGCTGGGCGGGCGGATGCTGGTCAACTCGGTCGCGCCCGGCTTCTTCGCCTCGGAGATGTCCGCCGTGCTCGGCCCGACCCAGCTCGACCAGATCGTGCGCCGCACCCCGACCGGTCACCTGACCGAGCCGGTGGAGGTCACACCGGTGGTGCGGATGCTGCTGCGGGAGCACACCAACATCAACGGCCAGGTCATCGTGGTGGACGGTGCCGCCTCCATCTGACCTGGACCGGATGGTCCGGCCGCGCCCGGTGCCGGGGCTGCTCGTCGCCGCCGAGCGGCACCTGCGCATCGGCGTCCCCGCCGAGCTGGCCGACGCGGTGACCCGCAGCCACCTCGACGACGGCCGCTGCGTCGGCTGGTACGGCCCGCCGACGCCCGGGTGGCGGGTGGCGATCGACGCGGAACGCGCGAACGCTCCGGTGCCTCCGGCACTGGCCCGGCGATTCGGCGTGCAGGACTTCTGGGCGCGGTGGACCCGGGCCGAGTGTTGCTGCAAGTTGACCGACGTGCCGGTGGCGGCCTGGTGGCGTCGCCACGGCCTGGGTACGCCGGCCGACGGATCAGCGGTCTGGCGAACCCTCTGGATAGCCGACCTGGTGGTCACCGTCGGCTTCGCCCCAACCCTCCCACCCCCGCGATCTTGCACTTGCTGACGCCGAAACGCGGCTTGTACGCCTTTCGTCGGGACAGCAAGTGCAAGATCGCCGAGGGCGGGGGCGGGGCCGGGGGCGGGGCGGGGGCTAGATGAGGTTCCAGCTCAGCGGGGTGCCGCGGGGGACGTCGGTGGCGAAGGTGCGGCCCAGGACCCGGTCGATCTCCACCGGGGCCAGGCCGCCGGCCGGCCGGATCGAGCGGACGTTCTGCGCGGTCACCGGGTCGCCGGCCCGGACGTCCTCGACCACGAAGAGCGACCGGCGGAACCGCAGCCCCTCCTGCTCGGCGGGGGTCGGGCCGATCGCGGTGCCGCCCAGTGCCGCGTACGCGCGACCCGACTCGGCGACCAG
Source organism: Micromonospora sp. NPDC050276 (assembly GCF_044459545.1). Lineage (NCBI taxonomy): Bacteria > Bacillati > Actinomycetota > Actinomycetes > Micromonosporales > Micromonosporaceae > Micromonospora > Micromonospora sp. NPDC050276. Next base: position 249,751 of record NZ_JBITJA010000002.1, read on the forward strand.
GGCCGTGAGTTCCGCCGGGTTCAGGGAGAAGTCCGAGTCCACGCCGCCGTCGGCGCGGTCCAGCGTCACGTGCTTCTCGATGAAGCAGGCGCCGAGCGCCACCGAGGCGACCGCCACCCCGATGCCGGGCGTGTGGTCGGAGAGCCCGACCGGTACGTCGAACGCGCCGGCCAGCACCGGCAGCCGGCGCAGGTTGCTGTCGGCCGGCGGCGCCGGGTAGGACGCGGTGCAGGCCAGCAGCACGATGCCCGCCGCGCCGCCGTCGCGTGCGGTGCGTACCGCGGCGTCGATCTCGGCGACCGTCGCCATGCCGGTGGAGATCACCATCGGCTTGCCGGTGCTGGCCACCAGCCGGATCAGCGGCAGGTCGACCAGCTCCGACGAGGCGATCTTGTACGCGGGCGCGTCCAGCGACTCCAGCAGCTCCACGGCGGTCGCGTCGAACGGCGACGAGAAGACGGTCAGGCCACGCTCGCGGGCCCGCTCGAAGATAGGGGCGTGCCACTCGTACGGGGTGTGCGCGCGCTCGTAGAGGCGGTACAGGTTCTCCCCGCCCCACAGCTCGTGACCGCTGGAGATCCGGAACGCCGGGGTGTCGACGTCGATGGTGATCGTGTCCGGCCGGTACGTCTGGAGCTTGAGCGCGTGCGCCCCGCTGTCGGCCACCGCGTCGACGATGGCCAGCGCCCGGGACAGATCGCCGTTGTGGTTTCCGGACATCTCGGCGACCACGAACGGTCGCTCGCCGGCACCGACCGCGTGTGGTCCGATCTTGATTGTCGCCGTCATTCCGACCTCTGCTCAGGTACGTCCGCACCGGGGTGCGGTGGTGCTGTCGTCGTCCACCCGGCGGGCGGACGACCTGGAAAACCAGGGCGCCGGGAGCCGACCCGGCTCCCGGCGTGGTGTGCGGTGGGGTCGATCACGGCAGGCGGCCACCGGCCAACGCGTCGCGCCGCTTCGGCAGGAGCCCGCCGTCGGGCATCGTCGCGGCGTCCGCCGCTCGATTCGGGTCCTCGTCGGCGGCGAGCGAACCGGTCTCGACGCCGCCCACCGGGCCGGGCCGACGCAACCGACCAGCGACCCGGTGGGCCTGGCGCAGCGCCGAGTACGCCAACCAGTCGTCCCGCCCGACGAGGCGGTGCTTGAGCCCGGCCACGCCCGGGGGCAGCGGGTAGCCCGCTGCGGGCAGGTACCGACGGTAGTGCGCGGCGGCCCGGTGGAAGAAATCCCGCCGCAGGTGGGGGTGCAGCCGGCCGTCGTTGCCCACCACCACCAGGTAGTGGCTGATCATCAGCTCGAACAGCTCGGCCTGCAACCGCTCATCGGGGTGCTTGCGCGCGACCCAGTCCATCAACCGCTCGTACTGGGCGAAGGCGTCGAAGTGCCGGCCGCTGCGGGTGGAGGTGATCGCGCCCTGGCGGCCCTGCCGGTACAGGTAGCAGAGCCGGTCCAGCACGGAGATCTTCTCGGCCCCGATCAGCAGCGGGTGGCTGAACGGGATGTCCTCGTACCAGCCGGGAAAGAACCGCAGGCCCAGCTCGTCCATGAAGTCCCGGCGGACCACCTTGTTCCAGGCGGTGTGCTGCACCCGCAACAGCTGCGGCTGGTCGGCGAGGCGGGTCACGCCGGGAATCCCGCGCAGCAGGTGACTGCTCGCGTCGACCTCCCGTCGGCCGTCCTCGTGCACGCGCAGGTGGTCCAGCATCAGCACATCGGGCTCGTGCTGGCGCAGCCGGTCCAGCACCGCCGCGATCGTGCCGGTGGGCAACCAGTCGTCGCTGTCGACGAACCAGACGTACCGGCCGCTGGCCACGTCGAGCCCGGCATTGCGGGCCAGCCCCAGACCCACGTTGCTGCTCAGGTGCACCACGCGGACGCCGGAGCGGCCGACCGCGTACGAGCGGAGCATGTCGCCGCAGCCGTCCGGGGAGGCGTCGTCGACGGCGATTAACTCGACCGCGGCCGACTCGCCCGCCGGGATGTCGGCCCGAATCGACTCGAGGCACTGGTACAGGTACGCCTCGACGCCGTACACGGGCACGACGATGCTCAGCAGCGGCGCGTGCGTCGGCTCATTGACCACGCCCGCCACCTTCGACGACCCGGGTGGCCGGCCCCGGAACCTGACGTTGCCGCCGGTGGTGGAGTCGCTGAACTCCCGCCGAGCGGAAGGTTAACGACCCGGTAGGGTGCCTCGGGCGGCCCTGCTGGGCCGTCGCGGGCGTCGCCGTCGCGCCGCCCGACGCCGCGCCGAGGAGGATACAACCGTGCTGGTGACCCTGCCGAGCGTCGGGATCCCGGCATGACGAGTACCGCCGCGGTGTCGGCCGCCCGGCCCGCACCCGCCCCGCCCCGGCTGCCCTCGCTGACCGGGCTGCGCTGGATCGCCGCCCTGCTGGTCTTCGGTTTCCACGCGGGGACGATGCGGATCATCGCGGAGCCGGACTACCAGGCCGTGGTCGACGCGTTGTTCACCCTCGGCCTCTCCGGGGTGCAGTTCTTCTTCATCCTCAGCGGTTTCGTGCTGGTCTGGTCGGCCCGTGCGGGGGACTCGCGGCGTACCTTCTGGCGGCGACGAATCGCCAAGATCTACCCGAACCACCTGGTGTTGTGGGCGGCGGCGTTGGTGGTCGCCTGGTGGTTCGCCGACCCGGTGCTACCGGCGGCCGCGCTGGAGAACGTGTTGCTGTTGCAGGCCTGGGATCCCCGGCCGGGCTGGTTCTACAGCATCAACACCGTCAGCTGGTCGCTGTCCTGCGAGTTCTTCTTCTACCTCTGCCTGCCACTGGCGCTGCCGCTGCTGCGCCGGGCCCGGCCGAAGCTGCTCTGGGCGCTGATCGTCGCGTTGCCGCTGCTGATCCTCGCGCTCTGGCCGGCCCAGGAGCTGGTGCCGGAGGTGAGTCGGTGGTGGTTCACCCAGATCTTCCCACCGGTACGGTCACTGGAGTTCTGGTTGGGCGCGGTGGCGGCCGAGCTGATGCGCCGGGGCCTCTGGCGAGGTCCCGGCCTGGCCGTGGCCAGCGGGATCTTCCTGGCCGCCTGGGTGGCGGCCGCGCAGTGGATCCGCGCCGAGCTGTGGACCACCCTGCTCGCCGTCGCGTACCTGCTGGTGATCACCGCCGCCGCGGACGCGGACGTGCGGGGTCGGCGCTCACCGTGGCGGTCCCGGCCGCTGGTGTGGCTCGGTGAGGTCTCGTTCGCCTTCTACCTGGTCCACGTGTTGGTGATGACGAGCGTGCTGCGCTGGAGCGGGGACTGGGGGACCGGCTTCCCGGGCTGGCGCGGCCCGGCCGTGGTGCTCGGCTTCCTGCTGGTGAATCTGACCCTCGCCGGGCTGCTGCACCGCTTCGTGGAGACCCCGATGATGCGCCGGCTCGCGCCGCGCCGACCGGTCCGCCCGGCGTCCGTCCCCCGGCAACGCACGGCCGGCTCGCGGGGCGCCGGCAACGACGACGCACGGGACACAAAGGCCGAGGCCGGCCCCGCCGACGAGGTCGGTCGGACCGCCGGTCGATCACCGTACGTCGACTCGCGCTGACAGCGTCCACCCTGGTCAACGGGGTCGGCGCGGCGTGTTCCGACACGCCCGTGGTCGGTGCGCCCGGGTCGGTGCGACGGTAGCGTGGGGACGTGCTTCCGGTCGCGTTCACCTGTCCCCTGTGGTGGGTGGCGCGCTGGGCGACCCGGATGCTGACCAGCCTCGCCGTCGTCGCGGCCCTGGCGCTCGGCGCGGGCCCGGCCACGGCCGCCGCACCCACCCCGAGCCCGGTCCCCACCCCGAGCGCGGTGCCGGCCCTCGTCGCCGCCGGGTCGGTGGCGGCGTCCTGCCGGCAGATCGAGGTGCGAGGTGCGGCCCGGTCGGCCCCGGTCATCCCACAGCGGTCCGCCGAGCGGTCCGCTCCGGCACCGTCGGTCGACGCGTCGGCGGCGCACCTCGCCGACCAGGGCACCATCGTGGCCGGGGCGCTGCCGCTCGGTGCGACCGAGTCTGACCGGCTGCCCCTCGGCGACGCCGCGAGCCGTCCGGCGCCTCGGGCCCCACCCGGGCGCTGAGCCACCGGGACGATCGTCCCGTCGCCGCACGCTGTCGACCCACCCACTCCGCACCCCGCCGACCCGTGGCCCACCGTGGCCCGCTGGCCGGTGCGGCTCCCATCGCACTGCTCTCCTTTCGAGGTGCCGACCATGGAGACCGTCGTCTTCTACCAGTTCGTGACCGAGGTGCCGCAGGCCGCCGCCATCTGGTCCACCCTGATCCTGCTGACCCTGGGCCTGCTCACCGTGCTGGTGGCCCGCCCCGACCGAGACCGGTGCACGGACGACCCGCTCCCGACCGCGCCCACCGCTCGGGAGGTGGCCGCTGCCGAGGCCGTGGACCTGCGCCGCTACGCCGAGGAGGTGGCCGTCGCCGCGGCCGGCGCGGCCACCACCGCCCGGCGGCGACGCGCCGCCTGGCTGACCGCTCAGGAGCAGGTGGAGCGGGCCTGGATCGGGTACGACGAGGCGGACGCCGCCGCGCGTCGCTTCGCGGGTGCCGGGGCGCTGCCCACCCCGCAGACCCCGCACACCCCCGCCGAGTACGCCGCCCGGGAGCGCTATCTGCACCGCGCGGCGATGGCCGCGTACTGGCGGGGTGACCTGACCATGGCACAGCTTGGCGACGTGTTCGGACACCGGCACGGCTGGGATCCCCGCCTCCACCCGGTGCAGCAGGAGGTGTTGATCAGCCGGGTGATCCGGGACGCGCGGCTGGCCGACTACCAGGTGGCCGCGAGCCGTGAGCGGGCCGCCTGGCGCGACGCGGAGCTGGCCGCCGAGTCGCGGCGCACCCTCGCCGAGGAGGCGTACGCGGCGGCAGCCCGGCTGCGCCCGACCCCGGTGCCCACTGGCCGGAAGGTGGCCGGGGCGTTGCGTCCCGCCGTCGTGGCACGGTGGCGCCCGGCCCGGGTGGGTTGAGCCCGATCCGTGATGTGAGGCCGGTCACGACTTGGTGAAATCGGACGTCCGGCGCGAGCGGCGTCATTGTTCCCGTGATTGTGGCCGCGTTCTCTGCGGCCTGTCCGGTTGTCGCCCGCAGGCGTCACCGTAACCGGTTGTCCCATCGAGTCACATCATCGGCAAAACGCGCAGAAATTGTCGCGCCAATTCGGGTTTACGCAGGTGAACCTGGCTTGGCAGGGCGCACGGACGCCAGTAGTGTCGTGCCGTCCGATGCGGTAACCGATCGCAAGAGGCGACGCCGCGTCGACCCGCTTAATCGTGATCAACGAGCCGGGGACCCATCAGTAAGTCTGGGGTGAATCCGCGAGCCACGGCCCGCGGTAGGGCGATCTTCCCGCCCGAATCCGTCAGCTAACCCGGTAGGCGGTGTTGGAAGGAGTCAACCCCTCGTGCAGCACCTTTCCACCCCTCGGTTGTTCCCTCGCCTCCACGGCGTGGCGGTGCACCCGCTCATTCGTCCAGTGACGGTGAGCTGACCCCCCGGGTCATCGCCTTTCCCGCCCGGCCGCGCCGGGCGTTCCCCTGAGCGGTTCACCATCCGCGGACCAACGGTCCGCGCGCTGGCGCCTGCCCGGATACCGGTCCGGCCCCGGTGTGCCGCTCTCCCCCCCGATCCGTGGAGGACCCCGTGAAGCACACCCTGCAGCGTCAGCTCCGCCGCCTCGCCACCGAGCGCCCGTATCAGATCGTTGCCGCCTCCGCCGCGGCCCTCGCGATCGCCACGACCACCGGCGCCCTGCTCACCACGGCCGATGACGCCCCGGCCGGCCAGCGCACCGTGACCACGGTCGCCGAGATGCGCAGCGACGTCGCCGCCTCCCGCGGCGAGGTTCGGGACGCGTCCCCCTCGGCCAGCGCCGCGCCGACCACGGCCGCCCCGGCCACCAGCGCCGCCTCGCCCGCCGCCAAGGCCAGCAGCAACCCGGACCTCACCCGCAAGGCGGAGCGGCCGAAGCCGCCGGCGACGAAGGTGCTCGACTACGACTACGAGGCGCAGAACACCTACTACAACTGCGGCCCGGCGGCCACCCGCAACGCGCTCAGCGCCGCCGGCATCGACCGCACCCAGGAGGAGCTCGGCGCCGAACTCGGCACCACCGAGATGGGCACCAACTCGGCCGCGGACACCACCCGGGTGCTCAACGCCGAGGTGAAGGGCTCCCCGTACCGCACCCGGATGTTCCCCGGCGCGCCCAGCCCGGCGCAGATGGACCAGCTCCAGGCCGACGTCGTGAAGGCCATCACCGACGGCCGGGGCGTGGTGGCCAACGTCGTCGGGGACGCCACCGACACCGACGGCGGCTGGCACTCCTACGGCGGCGGGCACTACATCGCCGTGGTGGGCTACAAGGACAACGGTCGCACCGTGCGGATCGCCGACTCGGCGAACCCGGCCGACCCGTCGTACTGGATCACCACCATCGACCTGGCCAACTGGATCACCAGCCGGGGCTACTCCGCCTGACCCAGCCAGGCACGCTGACCGCCGCGGGCGCCGTCTCCCACAAGGAGCCGGCGCCCGCGGTGTCTTCGCCGCCGAGTCCGGGCGCGAACTCTACAGTGGATCTCCAGGTCTCGGCGGTGGCGCGGATGACGGCTCTCGTACCAGGCCGTGAACCGTGGGAGACTGCGGCCGTGGTGGAGAATTCGGGTGGTCACGGCGGCCGTAGGCCGGTCCTGTTGCTGCTGCACGGCATGGGGGCGACCGGTGACGTGTGGTTGCCCTGGGCGCCGCACCTTGAGCAGCACTGGCCCGGGCGGTGGCTGGCACCGGACCTCGCCGGCCACGGCTGGGCGCCACCGCTGCCGTCGTACTCCTTCGCGGGTTTCGCCCAGCGGATCGCGCAGGCCCTCGCCCCCGACGACCGGCTCGTCGTGCTCGGGCACTCACTGGGTGGCGTGGTCGGCCTGGCGTTGGCCGCCCGCGACGCCGGAGCCCCGGTGGACGCGGTGGTCGGGTTGGGCATCAAGGCGATCTGGTCGCCCGCGGAGCTGACCCGCGCCGCCGAGGTCGCCGCCCGCCCGGTGAGCTGGTTCGCCAGCCGCACCGAGGCGGCTCGCCGCTATTTGCGCGTCTCCGGACTCGCCGGCCTGGTTCCGCCGGACCACCCGGTCGTGGACGCCGGGCTGCGCCAGGTCGACGGCCGCTGGCGGCTCGCCATGGACCCGACCGCGTTCGCCGTCGGCGAGCCCGACCTGACCGGGCTGCTGGCGGCGACCGACGTGCCGGTGCTGCTGGCGCGCGGGGAGAACGATCCGATGGTCACCGACGAGCAGCTCAAGGAGTACGGCGTACCCGTCGCCACGCTGCCCGGTCTCGGGCACAACGCGCACGTGGAGGATCCGGCGGTGGTGCTGGAGTTGCTCGACCCGTACCGCTGAGCACGTTATGCCGGTGCGGACGCGGTCAGTGTCTGCGCGGGCGCGAGCTCCCGGCGGGCGGCGGTCAGGAACGCCTCCGCGTACGAGTCGGCCGGGAAGTCACCCAGGTAGCGGCGGCGGGTGGCCCAGCGCTCCGCGGCCAGCGGGTCCGTGTCCAGCAGCGCGGTCAGCACATCGTCCACGTTGGACAGATCCCGCCGCAGCACGTAACCCGACGCGGCCAGCGGGAACCGCTCGATGAATTGGTCGCCCTCGTCGCCCATGTCGGTGACCGCGTACGGTTTGCCGGAGTAGAGGTAGTCCGAGATCACTCCGGACACGTCGGAGACCAGCGCGTCCGACCGGTTCACGCACTCGGTCAGGCTCAGCTCGCGAGCCGCCGCACCGACGACGTGCTGGCGACCGGTGCGGGCCCGGTCGGCGACGAGTACCTCGGTCAGCCGGCCCAACTGGCGTGCCGAGGCCGGGTTCTGCGCGGTGTACGGGTGGGCCCGCAGGATCACCGTCGCGCCGCGCTCCAGCAGTCGACGCAGCAGCCCCTCGGCCACCGGCAGGGAGCAGTAGTCGGCGTCGGCGTGGTGCCCGGTCCAGGTCGGGGTGTACAGCACCGTCGGGTGCGCCATCCCCGGTGCCGGTTCGGACCGTACCTGGATCGACTCGACCTGCGGGCGACCCACCACCACGAACTTGTCCGCCGGGATCCGCACCCCGGCGCGGGCGTACCGGTCGATCGCGGCCTGTCCGGCCACGAAGATCCGGTCGAAGATCCCCGACACCGGGTTGGCGCTCGGTGCCTTGTCGCTGTCGCCGTGGTGCAGCTGGATGTGGGTGAGCTGGGTGAAGCGGATGCAGTGGCTGTTCTTCGCCCCATGGTTGACGTAGAACGCCACCCGCAGGCTCGGCACCAACGCCTCGTCCATCGCCCGCAGGGTGGGGCAGTAGACCACCGGCGCGTCGGTGGCCGCCGCGATCGGGCCCAGGAACTCCGGCTCGCGCACCAGCACCAGGAACGGCCGGCCGATCCGTTCCAGATACGGCAGCCACATGGTGACCTGGTACTCCGACCCGGGAGGCGCGGAGAAGTAGAGCAGGAACTCCGGCTGGTGTCGGCGCAGCGCACCGGCCACCGGCCCGCCGCCGGCTTTCGGTCGGAACCGCCGCCGGGCCAGGTCCAGTGCGACCACACCGGCGCACCCGCCGACCAGCAGGCTGGCGGCCAGCGCCACGCCGGCCGGCAGGGCGAGCGCGGCGGCGAGCGCCACGGCGGCGAGCAACCCGAGTAGGGCCGTGCCGAGCCGGTCGGCGATCAGCGGCGTCCAGGCGCGTACCGGCAGGTTGGCCGCCCGGATCTCCAGGTTGCCGGCGGTGCGCAGCGGCCCCACCAGCAGCACGAGCCCCAGCAGGACCAGTGCGGTGGCGACCAACGCGAGGTCGAGCCCGTCGTCCAGCCGCCGGGAGTAACCGACCAGGATCGCGGCGGCGATCAACGTCGTTTCCGCCACCAGGTCGGCGCTGGGCCGGATCCGCTGTTCGGCGGCCGCGGCGGCCAGCGCGGCGACGGCCAGCGCCAACCCCCAGCCGGTGGCGCCGCTGAGGGTCAGCACGACAAAGGCCAGCACGGCCAATCCGGTGGTTAGGCACCGGGCGGCCAGCTTTCGGACCAGGTCGCCGCGCATGTCGCTCCGTTCGTGGTTCCGCAGCCGTCGGCGTCAGTTCGGGGACGGCGCGCCGGCCGGCACCTCGACCCGACCCGGCCCGGACTGGGCCGGCACGCTCGGCGTGGACCCGTCGCCGGGTGCCCGGCGTACGTCGATCACCTGACCGGTCAGGTCGGAGATCAGCACGTCCAGCGACGACTGCGCGACGGCCTCTGCGGCGAGCAGGGTGTGCTCCGGCTCCTCGCCGAAGGCCCGCGTCCGCATCGGGGTGGCGGTGCGCTCCGGGTTGATGCAGTTGACGCGGACACCGACGTCGGCCCACTCGTCGGCGAGCGCCTGGGTGAGGTTGACCAGGGCGGCCTTGGTGGCGGAGTAGAGCGCATAGCGGGCCCGGCCCCGGGTGTACGAGCTGGAGGTGTAGAGCAGCAGCTGGCCCTTGGTCTGCTGAAGGTACGGAAGGGCCTGGCGGGCGATGGTCACCGGGCCGACGAAGTTGACCTGGAGCAGCCGGTCCATGGTCTCCTCGTCCATCTCGGCGAGGGCGCCCTTCTCCAGGATGCCGGCGGTGACCACCACGTGGTCGATCCGGCCGGTGGCCTCGAAGGCGGTCGTCAGCGCGGCCTCGACGTCCTCGGCCCGCTCCACGTGGGTGCCGGTGCTCGAGCGGCTGAACGGGAAGACCTGGGCGCCGTAGCGTCGGGCCAGCTCGGTCAGCTCGTGGCCGATGCCGTAGCTGCCGCCGAACACGACGATGGTGCGGCCGGTCAGCTCCTCGCTGTAGCTGCGGTGGTCGGTCAGCCGGGGCGCCTGCGCAGCGGCGAGCTGGAAGAGCTTGTCCGCGAGGTGCACGTCGACCGGGTGGGTGACCTTGATGTTCTCGTCCGAGCCGTCGATCACCTTGATCGGGGTGCCGGGCAGGTAACGCAGCACCACGCCGCAGTCGTCGGTGGCGGCGAAGTCCGGGTCGTCCTCGGCGATCCGGTAGGCCTCCCGGATGGTGGGGGAGCGGAACGCCTGCGGGGTCTGGCCCCGGCGCAGGCGGGAGCGCACCGGGATGTCGGTGATGCAGTCGTTGTCGTCGACCTGGATGATCGTGTCCGCGGAGGGGATGGCCACGTCCACGGCCTCGTAGGTCCAGAGCGCGTTCACGCACTCGCGCACGATCCGGCCGCTGAGCAGCGGGCGCACCGCGTCGTGGAAGAGGATGTTGCAGTCCTCCGGGCCGACCGCGTCCAGGGCGATCCGGGTGGTGGCGTTGCGGGTGTCGCCACCCTCGATCACCTTGGTGACCTTGCGCAGGCCGGCCTTCTCGACGATCTGCTGGGCGTCCTCGACGTGGCCGGTCGCCATCAGCACGATGATCTCGTCGATCTCCGGTGCCGCCTCGAAGACCGCCAGGGTGTGTTCGATGATCGGCTTACCGGCGATCTTCAGCAGCTGCTTCGGGATGCCCAGGCCCAGCCGGGTCCCGGTGCCGCCGGCCAGGACCACCGCCACTGTCCGCGCGGGCCGCCACGGCGTCGGGGTCTCCGCTTCGGCGTCCGGGCCAGTGGTCTGGTCCTGCGTCATTGCCGGATCCTCACTCTCAGGGATGCGTTAACGGAAGGTTCCGCCCGAGCGGCGACGGAATGAACCTTAACGCGCGGACCGCGTCGCCCCAACGTGGGCGACGCGGTCCTCAGGTGCCGTGTCGATGCCGGACGTTCGCCGGAACTCTACTTGCTGTTCGCGTACGCCTCGTAAGCCCGGATGACCTCGTCGGTGGGGCCATCCATCCGGATGACGCCCGATTCCAGCCAGATCGTCCGTTCGCAGGTGTCCCGTACGGAGGAGAGCTGGTGGCTGACCAGGAACACCGTTCCCGCGCCCTCGCGCAGCTCCCGCACCCGCTGTTCGCTGCGCTTGCGGAAGCCCTTGTCGCCGGTGGCGAGCGCCTCGTCGATGAGCAGCACGTCGTGCTTCTTGGCGGCGGCGATGGAGAACCGCAGCCGGGCCGCCATGCCGGACGAGTACGTCCGCATCGGCAGACTGGCGAAGTCACCCCGCTCGTTGATCCCGGAGAAGTCGATGATCCCGGCGGCCTGCTTGTCCACCTCGTCGGGGTGCATGCCCATGGCCAGGCACCCGAGGACGACGTTGCGCTCCCCGGAGAGGTCGTTGAGCAGGGCGGCGTTCACGCCCAGCAGCGACGGCTGGCCCTGGGTGTGGATGGCGCCCCGGTTGACCGGCAGCAGGCCGGCGATGGCCCGCAGGATGGTGGACTTGCCGGAGCCGTTGCTGCCGATCAGCCCGATCGCCTCGCCCCGGTACGCGGTGAAGGAGACGCCCTTGACCGCGTGCACCTCCCGGACGTTCGGCGCGTGGGTGCGCTTGACCAGTCGGCGCAGCGCGGCCACCGGCGTGGTGCCACCGGCGGCGCCCTGGTGCACCCGGTAGATGATGTGCGCGTCGTCCACGACCACGGTCGGGATGCGCTCCTGCGTCCGGGTCATCGTCGCGCTCGCCGCGGTGGCGGCGTCGAAGTGCTCAACCACGGCCGTACTCCTGTTCGCCGCGCCAGAAGTAGATGAAACCGCCGATGCCGGCCACCAGCGCCCAACCGGCGCCGACCAGCCAGAGCTGGGTCAGCGACTCGTTGAGCAGCGGTGCCTCCTCGAGCAGCGTGTACCGCGCCAGCTCGATGTAGACCAGCAGCGGGTTGTACTGGACCAGCGTCGTGGCCCAGCCGGGCAGCCGCTCGAAGAGGCTGACGCTGTAGAGGACACCGGAGCCGTACATCCAGGTGCGCATGATGAACGGCATGACCTGCTTCAGGTCGCTCGACTTGGAGCCCAGGCGGGCCACCAGCAGCACCACACCCGCGTTGAACCCCGCCTGCAGCAGCAGGGCCGGGATCAGCAGCAACCACTCCCAGGTGAGCGGCTCGCCGGTGACCAGCACGATGCCGATCAGCACCACCATCGACGCCAGCAGTTGCTGGAACTGGGTCATCGTCGTCGACAGCGGCAGGCTGGCCCGGGGGAAGTGCAGCGCCCGGATCAGCCCCAGGTTGCTGCTGATCGACTGGGTGCCGGCCAGGACCGCGCTCTGGGTGAAGTTGAAGATGAACAGCCCGGTCGTCAGGTAGGCGATGAAGTTCGGGATGCTGTTCTGTGCCAGCACCACCCCGAAGATCAGGTAGTAGACCGCCGCGTTGGTCAGCGGGGTGAGCACCTGCCAGAGCTGACCCAGCTTGGCGTTGCTGTACGAGGCGACGAGCTTGGCATTGGCGTACGCGGCGATGAAGTGCCGGTAGGCCCATAGTCGGCGGCTGTACTCGACGAGGCTGGGTCGCTCACCGGCGACCCGTAGCCCGTGCCGAGCGGCCAGCTGCGCCTGGGTCAGGCCCGTGTCGGGGTCGACCAGCGCGGTGGTGGCCATGGAAATGGCGCTCCGATCTTTCGTGCAGACGGGGTTGCTCGCGACGATCGAATCCTAGTGGGAAATATGCGCGGGGCGCCGCCTCGTCGCTGCGTGGACAGTAGTCCGAAACACGTCGGGACGCAACCGTACCGTCGTTGCGCTACGCTGTCCGGCGTGACCTGCGATAAGAGCCCTCGATGACGACCGAGAAGAGGCGGGCCCCGGCCGGAGCGGCGGTGCTGCGCGACGAGATCACCACGGCGATCCGGCGCGCGCTGATGCAGGAGCTCGCCGCGGTCGGTTACGGCCGGCTCTCCATCGAGGCGGTGGCGCGGCGGGCCGGCGTCAGCAAGACGGCGATCTACCGTCGGTGGAGCTCGAAGCTCGACCTGGTGCTGGAGATCGTCGCCGCGGCGGCGCACGGCAAGCTGCCCGCACTGGACACCGGCACGCTGCGCGGTGATCTCGCCCTGCTGTTCCAGGCGGTGGCGCACGCGCTGCGGCACCCGCTGGCGTCGCAGATCATCCCGGACCTGCTGGCCGAGGCCGCCCGCAACCCCAGCATCGACACGACCCTGCGTGAGGTGCTGCACGCCCGGCAGCAGGAGATCGGCGGTCGTCTGGTCGCCCGAGCGGTGCAGCGTGGCGAACTGCCCGCCGACACCGAGCTGGACGCCGCCATCGACCTCATCGTCGGCCCGCTCTACTGGCGGCTCGCCATCGCCCGGCTTCCGCTCACCGACGGGTACCTCGACAACCTGGTCGAGTCCGTGGCCGCCGGACTCGGCGCCGACAGCGTGCTGCCGCGCCCCCGGGCGGCCCCGATATCGGGTTGACCAGCGCCCGACACTCGGCGGCTGGTAGCAGCGGTCGCCGTGTCCGATTCCGCTACGCTGCCCCCTTGACACCCGGCCGTCACCGTGCCGACACCCCTCATCCGCCTGACGAGTAAGGACGCCCGTGGCCAACGTCGACAGCATCGCCGTAGCGCCCGCCGAACCGGATCCGAGGCCGAAGTCCGAGCCGGCAGCCCGGCCCGGCGCCGGCCGCGCCGGGCTGTCCCGGGTACGCGCGCTGGTGGCCCTCGCCCCGGCGCTGCTCACCGACGGTGCCGTGCTCGCGTTCGCGCTCTTCACCGTGCTCTACCACCTGGCCTTCCTAGGGGATCTGCGTCCCTCGGTGACCTTCCGGATCTGGCTGGTGGCCTGTGTGGTGCTCGCGGTCGTGGCCCTGCTGCGCGCCCGCCGCCGCTTCGCCGCCGGCCCGGCGGACACCGAACCGGGCAGCGCGCCGGCCGACCGAGCACCGGCGACACCGGCCGCCGTCGACCGTCGCCTGCTGACCGGGGTGCTGGCCGCCGCCGCCGTGGCGGCCGTCTCCGCGGGTCTGGCCGGGACCGGCGTCAGCGTCTCGTGGTGGATCCCGGCCGTGGCCGGCCTGCTCGCGGCGGTCGGCGGGATCCTGCTGGTGCGCCAGGTCTGGCTGGGCGGCCCGGCGTCCACCCCGGCCGCCCCGATGCCCACCGCGACGCAGTCGGCGTACGCGCTGGTCGTCTCGGTGCTGGTCGGAATCTCCTCGTTCTTCATGGCCCGCAACACCCCGGACGACGTCTACTACGTCGGCAAGTCGGTGTGGATCGCCGAGCGTGACCTGATCCCGCTCAACGACTTCCTCTTCTCCGAGAACGTGCTGCCGCCCATGGGCTCGCAGCCGCCGATCCCGTCGATCGAGGTCTTCGACGGCGCGTTCGCCAACGTCGTCGGCATCCACGCCGGCTCCGCCCTCTGGTACGTGCTGCTGCCGATCATGGCGGTGCTCGCGGCGTTGGCGCTGTGGCGGTTGACGCACCGGTGGGCCCCGCGCCGTCCGATGCTCGCCTTCACCGTGGCGATCGCGTACCTGTACCTCGTCGCGGGCGGGGACGCCGCCCTGGGCACGTTCCACCTTCCCCGGCTGCACGAGGGCAAGGGCATGTTCGTCTCGGCGGTCATCCCGCTGATGTGGCTCTACCTGACCGAGTGGTTCGACACCCGGTCGCGGCGCAGCCTGCTGCTCATCGTGGCGCTCTCGATCACCGCGATCGGCCTCACGAACACCGCGGCGATCATCCTGCCGATGCTGGTCGGCGCCGCCGGCTTCGCCATGCTGCTGGTCGGTCGGTGGAAGGCGGCCATCGTCGCGGCGGTCGCCGCCCTCGCGTACCCGATCGGCTCGTTGCTGGTCTCCCGCCTGGTGCTCGGCGGGATGACCGCGACCGGCGCGGACGACGCCTTCTTCGACGCGGCGTCCACCTACCGGCGGACCCTGCTGTTCGGTGTGGTCGGCGTGATCAGCGGTCTGGCGCTGTGGTGCGGTCCACTGCTCGCCCGTCGGCGCACGCCCGCGCTGCTCGCCGCCGGTGCCACCCTGGCGTTGAGCGTGATGTTCGTGCCCGGCGTGCTGGAGGTGCTCAGCGCGTTGAGTGGCATCTCGGTGGTGCTCTGGCGGGTGCCGTGGCTGCTCGCCCTGCCGACGCTGATCGGTCTGCTCTGCACGGTGCGCGTGCCGGCGCCGAGTCCGGCGCTGCGCCGCGCGGCGGCCGGCGGGATCGCGGTGCTGCTGGTCGCCGCGTTCGCGCTGTTCGCCACCCCGATGTGGTCGTCGAAGAGTTGGGTCGAGGTGCACGACCGTCCCACCTGGAAGCTTCCGCAGCAGCGTCAGGCGATCGCGTTCTGGATCAAGGGGCTGGACCGCCCGGAAGGTCTGCTGCTCGCCCCGAAGACGATCATGCGCACCACGCCGATCGTCACCAGTGAGGTACGGGTCGTCCTGCCCCGCGACTTCTACCTCGTCGAGTACGACCTCGACTCGCAGTTCGCCAAGGACCGGCTGCTGCTCGCCGGCTTCGCCGACGGCACCGCCAGCCCGGCACCGGCCGAGCTGACACCGGCTCTGGACCGTCTGGACGTGGGCACCATCTGCGTCTACAACGGCAACCGGTACGCCCGCGACACCGCGCCCCAGCTGGGCTATCAGGAGTTCGCCAAGCGCAAGGCCCCCGGCGCGATGACCTGCTTCCGGCGGGGCGACTGAGCGTTCTTCCCGCACCGTACGCCCGACCCCGTGATGGGGTCGGGCGCGTCCCGGACCGGAGCTTTGCCCGAAATGGTGCCGGATACCCGAGCGACACCGAGCTGTCCCCTCGCGTTAAGGTCGCAGTCACACGCAGCCGGCCGCGACTGAGCCGCTGCGCGACGGGGGAGTGACGTCGGTCCATCACGGGCACCGCCCGCAACGAAATCTCGTAGGGAGCGAACTCTTTGTTCGGCACGTTGACAGGACGCCTCGGAGTGGCCGCCCACAGTGCGCTACTGGTACTGGCCTACCTGGTCATGCTCGTCGGTGGTGTATTCGGCTGGGTCGGCCTGTTCGCCGTCGCCGGCTTGGCCGCCATCTTCGGTGAGTTCGCCGTCGCCCGCTGGTCACCGCCATCGCAGCTGCTGTTGGAGAAGGTGGGCCTGCACTGGTCGTACCGGCAGCTCACCCGCGACCTCGCCGCCGTGTTGCTGGTCGTTGCCGAGGTGCGGCTCAGCGGCGGCGAGCTGACCCTGCTGCTGGTGCTGCCGGCCGCGGTGTGGGTCGTGTCGGTATTCGCCGGGGCGCTCTCCACCATGATCGAGCGTCGTAACCCGCTCTCCGCCATGGTGCGCAACATCGAGCTGGGTCCGCTGTCCAGCGCCCCCCAGCCGCCCGCCTGGGCGGCAGCGGTCGCCGGTGACCGGATGCCCCTGCTCAACCTGCTGCTGGTGCCGGCCGCGGTGGCCGCCGCGGTGCAGCACGATCCGACGCCGTACTTCGCCGCCGCCGCGGTGGCGGTGGTGGCGACCGGTCTGGTCGGCGCCATCATCGCGCTGACCTGGCTGCGGGGTCGGGGCGCGGGGCAGAGCCCCCTGCTGCCGGCGGTCCAGCGTTGGCTGGACAACTACCGGCCCGAGGTGGCGCTCTACTTCGCCGGCCCGGCCAAGGATGTCTACCAGGCGAACATGTGGCTGGCCCCGACCGAGGCGCTCCAGCAGCGCGCGGTGGTGCTGATGCGCAGCCGGGAGGCGTTCCTGGAGCTGGCCGACACCCGGCTGCCGGTGATCTGCGTACCGGCCGGTGTCGACTTCATGAACCTCGACCTGGGTGGCATCCGCGCGGCGCTCTACTCCGCCAACGTCGGCGCGAACATCCACATGCTCCGCGAGCCCGGCACGAAGCACGTCTTCGTCGGGCACGGCGACAGCGACAAGCAGGCCAGCGTCAACCCCTACAGCAAGGTGTACGACGAGGTCTGGGTCGCCGGCCTGGCCGGCCGCGAGCGCTACGCGCGGGCCGGAGTGGGGGTGCTCGACTCGGACATCGTCGAGATCGGCCGGCCGCAGCTCGCCGGGGTGCACACCTTCGGCGCCGAGTCGGTGGACCGACCGTTCACCGTGCTCTACGCGCCCACCTGGGAGGGCTGGCTCGACGACGACCCGTACCACACCTCGCTGGTGCTGATGGGTGAGCGGATCGTCAAGGGGCTGCTCGCCACGAATCCCCGGATCCGTCTGATCTACAAGCCGCACCCGCTCACCGGGTCGCGGTCCAAGGCGGCCAAGGCCGTGCACGACCGGGTCGTCGCGGCGATCCGCGCCGCTGGCGGCGACCCGGACGCGTCGTCGCTGGACGGCACGGCGCACCTGGTGGTCACCGGCCGTACGCCGGCACTGTTCGACTGCTTCAACCAGACCGACCTGCTGATCAGCGACGTGTCCAGTGTGGTGTCCGACTTCGTGCAGAGCCAGCGCCCGTACGTGGTGGCCAACCCGGCAGGCCTGTCCGAGGACGACTTCCGCCGGGAGTACCCGACGGCTCGGGCCGCGTACCTGCTCTCCAAGGACTGCGGCGAACTGGAGAAGATCGTGACGGTCACCCGGGCCGGTGACGACCCGATGGCCGAGGCCCGCCGGGAGCTGAAGACGTACCTGCTCGGCCCCGCCGAGGCGAACCCGATGGACCGGTTCCAGGAGGAGATCGACCGGCTCTGCCGCCGCTGAACCCAACTACTGCTGCATCCGTGCCCGGTCCGACCTCGTCGGACCGGGCACGACCCGTTCGCCCCGGACCGGGTGTCAGCCCAGCAGGGCGGCCACCGCGTCGGCGGCCGGAAGGTCCGCCGGTAACGCCCACGCCGCCACCACCGCGGCGACCGGCAGCGGGCCGTACACGTGCGGGAAGAGCTGCCCGCCCCGCGACGGCTCCCAGCGCAGTGTGTCACCCAGTCGCTCCTCGTCGACGCTGAGCAGGGTCAATCCGGTCGTTCCGGTGAAGTGCCGCCGGGCCGTCTCCACCACCTGGTCGGCGCCGGAGAGGTGGATGAAGCCGTCCTGCCGGTCCACGGCGGAGCCGGCGAAGGCACCGACGGCGAGGGCGTCGTCCCATTCGGCGCTCGACAGCAGTTTGTAGATCACCACGGCAGCCTACGGGGCTCCCGTCGGCGCACTCGCCCGGTTTTCGCCGGTACCGCCGCGCCCGTCGCCTCTCGCCGGGCATGCTCAGGTCAAGGGCCGCGGAGGGATGGGCGATGCAGAGCTACGACGATGACTGGACCGACAGCCAGCGCGCGCTGTACGACGAGTGCTACCGGGCCGGTGGCGAGTGGGCCGAGGACCCGGACACCCCGTCCGACGACGTACAGCACGTGATCAACCTGGCCGAGGCGGACGATGACGCCTTCCAGGACGCCGAGATCGACTATCCGCCCCTGGTCGACGCGGTCACCCAGGCCAGCGGGGTCACCGTCACCAGCGTGCCGGCCAGCCACGAGGACCCAGGCTTCCGTGGGTTCACCGACGGCGTTCGGGACGCCACCGCCGACGACGTCTTCGGCCTGTGACCTGCGGCTGCGGCCGGTAGCCCGCCCAGCGCGGGCGGGCGGCCTCCCGATGCGCGCGTGCTTCTGCCACCATTCGCAGAACAGCGCTGCGAGGGACGGGGGCACAGGTGCGGATCCTGCTGGTGGAGGACGACCGCCGGGTGGCCGCTGCGCTGTCCTCCGCCCTCACCCGCCGTGGGTACGAGGTCGAGCACGCGGCCACCGTCGCCGCCGCGCTCTCCGCCGCCCCGTGTGACCTGGTGCTGCTCGACCTGACGCTGCCCGACGGGGACGGCACCGACCTGTGCCGGGAGCTGCGTCGGCGCAGCAGTCAGCTCGGCATCATCGCGGTGACCGCCCGGGGTGAGGAACGTGATCGGGTGCTGGGTCTGCGCCTCGGTGCGGACGACTACGTCGTCAAGCCGTTCTCGATGGTGGAGTTGCAGGCGCGCATCGAGGCGGTGCTGCGCCGCGCCGCGAACGCCGCGCCCCAGCGGCACCTCATCGAGGCCGGGTCGGTCCGCATCGACGTGGCCGCGCGGACGGTGACCGTGGACGGCCGCGCGGTCACGTTGACCCGCAAGGAGTTCGACGTGCTCCTCTCGCTGGCCCGTCAGCCCGGGGTGGCGGTGCCCCGCGATCGCATCCTGCTGGACGCCTGGGGCACCACCTGGGCCGATCGGCACACGGTCGAGGTGCACGTCGGGTCGCTGCGCGGCAAGCTCGGTGACGCCCGCCTGGTGGAGACCGTCCGCGGCGTCGGCTACCGGCTGCGCGACGCGTGAGGAGCTGACGTGCGCCGTCGACTGGTGATCAGCTACCTGCTGCTGATGGTTCTCGTTCTCATCGCGTTGGAGACCCCGCTGGCCGCCACCATGGCCAGCCGCGAGACCGAACGGGTGCGTGCCGACCGGCTCGCCGACGCCACCCGGTTCGCCTCGCTGGCCGGTCCGGCGCTGCGCGACGGTGGGCCGGGCCCGATCGAGTCGGAGCTGACCAGCTACGACGACCTGTACGCGATCGGCGCCGCGATCGTCGACCGGGACCGGAACACGTCGGTCTCGTCGCCGAGGTGGCAGCCCGGCACGGGGACGGCGACGGTGCTGGACATCGCGCTGTCCGGGCAGCAGAGCAGCGCTCCCGAGTCGGTCTGGCCCTGGACGACCGATCCGGTGGTGGTGGCGGTGCCGATCAACGACGGAGGTGAGGTGCTCGGCGCGGTGGTGATCGTGACCCCGTCCGGCCCGATCCGCCGGGCTGTGCTGGCGTGGTGGCTGCTGCTCGCCCTGGCCGGTCTGCTCGCCGTGCTGGCCTGCGTGCTCACCGCGTTCGGGCTGGCCGGTTGGGTGTTGCGCCCGGTCACCGAACTGGACGCGGTCACCCACGAGATCGCCGAGGGCGACCGGGGCGCCCGGGTGCAGCACCGGCTGGGCCCGCCGGAGCTGCGCCGCCTCGCGGCCAGCTTCAACCACATGGCCGACGTGGTCTCCGACGTGATGGACCGGCAGCGCGCCTTCGTCGCCCACGCCAGCCACCAACTGCGCAATCCGCTCACCGCGCTGCGGCTGCGGGTGGAGGAGTTGGGGCCCAGCCTCACCGACCCGGACGGTCGCTCCGAGCATCGGCTGGCGTTGGAGGAGACCGACCGTCTCGCGTTGGTGCTCGACGCCCTGCTCACCCTCGCCCGGGCCGAACGGGAGGAGAACGAGCGCGTCACCGTGGACGCCGCCGCGGTGGCCGCCTCCCGGGTGGCCGCGTGGGCGCCGCTGGCCCGGCACCGGTCGGTCGCGTTGCGGCTGGCCACCACCGATGCCCCGGCGTACGCCCAGACCGTGCCGACCGCCGTCGACCAGGCGCTGGACGCGCTCATCGACAACGCGGTGAAGTTCAGCGGGGCGGGCGGGGCGGTGACGGTGACCGTGGCCCGCCGCGACGGTGGGGTGGCGCTGGAGGTACGCGACTCCGGTCCCGGCATGACCGAGAGCCAGCTCGGCCAGGCGACCGAGCGGTTCTGGCGGGCGCCGGACGCGCAGAACGTGGACGGCGCGGGCCTCGGCCTGACCATCGCCGCGGTGCTGGTGGATGCGTCGGACGGGCGGCTCACCATGCGTCCGGGGGAGTCGCGGGGGCTGGTCGCCGCCCTGTGGTTCCCGACGCCAGCCGTGTCGGTGGATCCGGCGGAGGAGGAACCGGCCGCCGACCTACGGCCCTCCCCGGCGCGGTGAGGCCCGGCCGTCACGGTTTGGCCGCGCGGTACCAGGCGGCGGCTCCCGGGTGCAGTGACAGCGGCGCGGTGACGATCGCCGAGCGCGGGCTCATCCGTCCCGCCGCCGGATGGGCGGCGGCCAGCTCGGCCCGGCGTTCCATCAGCAGCCGGGTCACCTCGCGGACCAACGACTCCGGCAGGTTGGCCCGGACGATCAGGTAGTTCGGGTCGGCCACCGTGGTCACCGCGTCGACCCCGTACACCGAGCGGGGGATGTCCCGGGAGACGTAGACCTGCCCGTAGCGGGAGCGCAACGGCTCGGTCCACTCGCTGAGGTCCACGATCCGAATGGCGCTGTCCTCGGCCAATTCCTCGATCCCCCGCACCGGCAACCCACCGGAGAAGAAGAACGCGTCGATCCGCCCGGTCCGCAGTGCGGCCACCGAGTCGTCCAGACCGAGCCGCTCGCGGCGCACCTCGTCGCCACCGAGACGGGCCACCTCCAGCAGGCGGGTCGCGGTGATCTCGGTGCCCGATCCGGCCGCGCCGACCGACACGCGCCGGCCCCGCAGGTCGGCGACCGTGCGGACCGGGCCGCCGCTCGTGGTGACCAGGTGCAGTTGGTCGTCGTACACCCGGGCGACCGCGTTGACCGTCGGGCTGCCCACCGGCCCGGTGGGCAGCACGTCGGCCTGGGTGAAACCCAGCTCGGCCCCGCCGGACCCGACGAGCTGAACGTTCTCCGCCGAGGCGGCGGTGATCACCACGCTGGCCCGGACGCCGGGGAGTTCCCGGTTGAGGATGGCCGCCAGGGACTGCCCGAACGCGTAGTAGACCGCGGTGGGGCTGCCGGTGGCGATCCGGATCGACGTCGGCTCGGTCGGGGTGTCCCGGCAGCTGGCGACGGCCAGGTTCGCGATCAGCAGCACCGTCAACAGGGCGGCCGGTCCGGCGCGGCGCAGGCCGGGCCGGCCGGACGAGGTACGACTCACCCGGTGCACTGTGCGCCGTCGGACTGGTCCGCGCAAGCCCGTACCGGGCGGGCCTGGTCAGCGCCCCGTTCAGCAGGCCGCGCGACCTGCCGGCGCCACGACCGCACCCCGCGTCGGCGACCCGGCCGGGCCGCGCGCTGCCGCTGGGCCGCGTGCCGGCTCCAGCGCCGCGCTGCTCAGGATCCGCTGCCGGTCCGGGCCGTCGGAAACGCTGACCAGGAAGCAGCCGGTGCCCGGGCGGAGCCGGGCCGGCACGTCGAGCACGGCGGCGCCCCGAATCAGCACCGCCGCCAATTCGCGGTCGGTGAGCCGTACGCCGAGGATGTGCCGGCGGACGTGCCGCCCGGCGGCCAACAGCGCCGAACGCCACGCCGCCTCCGCCAGTCGGGTCACCAGCCGCCGGCGCGCCGGCGAGGCACCGGGCAGGGGCCCGCCGAGCAGCTCGCGCCGCCCCTGCCACCAGCCCGCGTCCAACATCCGGGTGTACGCGCCCTGGTGCTCCCGAGGCACCCAGAGCCGGTGCAGTTCGTAGCGGCGGCGCAGGCCGCCGACGGCCACCTCGTGGGTCACCGGGATGTCCAACCGGGCGAGCAGTTGCCGCATCCGCTGCGCGGCATCCTCCCGGTTGAACTCGACCCCCGGGGTGGGCGCGGCAGAACCCGCGTGCGGCCGGGCGGCGGTCGGCGGCGGTGTGCAGCGCAGCAGGCAGGCAGCCTCGAACGCGTCGCCCAGCGTCAGCCAGTCCAGCGGGGATGGTGGCGTCGGGGAGCGGGGCCGGTCGAGCAGGGCGGGCTGGCGAGTCAACGGCGGCTCCCTTGTCGGAGTCTGGGTTTTCCTACCGTGGCCCCTGCGTCGCCGTTACGGAACCGGTCCGGCCCAGCCTTGAGCAAATCTTGCGGCTGCCCCAGCGCTACAGGTCGGTGACCACCACATCCACCTGCCGCACCCGACCGGGCGCGGTGACCTGCTCCAGCACGGTGTGCTTCAACTCCCGCAGCGTCCCCACCAGCTCGGCGGCGGTGCGCGGCCGGGCGCCCGCGACCAGCAGGTCCCGGACCAGCCGCCCCTTGGTCGCCTTGTTGAAGTGGCTGACCACCGAGCGGACCGGCACGCCGTCGACCTCCCGCTCGTGCAGCACCCGCACGGTGACCGTCCGCTCGGCCAGCTCTCCGCGCGGCGTCCAGGTGGCCGCGTACGCGCCGGAGCGCAGGTCCAGCACCGGGCCGCGGCCGGCGGCGGCGTCCACCGCCGGAGTCAGCTCCCGACGCCAGTACGCCGACAGCGCCCCGACGTCGGGCAGGCGAGCGCCGATCGGGCAGCGGTACGGGGGGATCCGGTCGGTCAGGCGGACCGCGCCCCACAGCCCGGAGCTGATCAGGATCGCCCGGCGGGCCGCCCGTTGCGCCCCGACCGGCAACGAGGCCAGGTCCAACGCCTCGTAGAGCACCCCGGTGTAGAGCCGCTCGGCCGGTGCGGTGGCCGCCTCCCGCAGCCGGGCGTTGCGCCGCAGCTCGCCCCGCTGACCCTCGCTGAGCCCGAGCGCCGCCCGCGCGGCCTCCTGGTCCGGGTCGGCGCTCAACGCCACCAGGGCGTCCAGCACCCGCTCGCGGGCCGGGTTCAGCTCGGGCAGCGAGTGCCGGTCCGGGGCCCAGCGCCGTCCGGTGCCGGCGTCGGCCTTCCCCTCCGAGGGCGGCAGCAGGATGAGCATGGGTCTCCTCGACGGGCGGAACGACGGCGCCCCGCGCGCCGGCCCGGCCAGCGTACGACCAGGCCCTACCGCCAGGGCCGCACCGGGGTGTCCGGGTGGTACACGCGATAGCCGCCGACCTCCCGCACCAGCGCGGCGTCGGCCCGGTCGGCGAGCAGCCGGCGCAGCCGACGATCCATCGGCGAGTCGACCTCCACCACGTAGCCCGGCCGCTCGGCCCGGCCCACCTGCCGCCAGTACGGCCGGTAGCGGTTCTGCCCCGGGGACAGGTCACCGTCGAGCACCCCGCAGACCACCGACTCGTTCGTGTTGAAGATCAACCGATTGCAGGTCCAGTAGTCTCCGTACACCTCATGGGGTCCGTCGGCGCGCAGCGCGGCGGCCAGCTCCCGCGCCTGGCGCTCCTCGGTCCGCGACGCGGCGGTGCCGGTGGCCGCGAAGAGCACGGTGGTCACCAGCGTGGCCACGGTCAACGCGGCCAGCACGGCGGTGGACAGCGCGCCGGTCAACCGCCCCAGCCTGCTGCTGGTGCCCCGCCAGGCGGTCAGCGCCGCTACCCAGAGCGGCCAGAGCACCGCCGGCAGCGACAGTTGCAGCACCGACAGGTAGCGGGCGTTGTCCAGTGGGCTGGTCGCGGCGAGCGGGCTGCGCACGTACGACAGCAGGGTCAGCGCGGCGCCGGCGATCAGCGCGAGCTGCACGACCGGCCCGACCCGCTCGGCACGCAACCCTCCGGGCCTTTGCTCTGCACCCGTAGACGCGACACCGGCGCGTTCGACCAGCTCCCCGCCCGGCACCGGGGCCGCGCGACGGTACGCGAGCACCGCGAGCGCCCCGGCGGCCACCAGCAGCACCGGATACAGCACGCCGAACCACTGTTGCCAGCGTCCGCAGCCGTCCACCGGGCAGAGCCCGTGCGCCAGTGGCACCCCCTCCAACAGGCCGCCCCGGATCCGGTCCGACCACGGCGGTAGCGGCCCGGCCTTGGTGCTGACCTCCCGGAACACCGACAACGAGTCCTCACCGGGCCCGGCCCGCAGGTTGTCGACGATCATCGGGGCCACGCCGACGACCACCCCCGCCACCAGCAGCAGACCGGCCCAGCCGAGCAGCTCCCGCCGCACCGCCCACACCAGGACCAGCCCGGCCACCGCGAGGTACGGCAGGATCAGCCAGTCCGACCAGGCGGCCAGCCCGACGAGCAGCCCGAACAGGCCGATCGCGAGCCGTCGGCGGTGCACGGTGCCGGCGGCCAACCCCACGGTGATCAGCAGCATCAGCAGCACCGCCGGCTTCACCTCCGGCCGCCCACCGACGACAGTGAGCTGGTCGCGCACCACCCGCTCCGGCCCGAGCGCCAGCAGGCCCACCACGAAGGCCGCGAACCACGGCGTGCAGAGCCGGCGGGTCAACCGGTAGATCAGGTAGAGGAAGACCGCGTACAGCGCGAGGATCGGCAACCGCAGCACCGGCCAGCTCGGCCCGGCCAGCGCCACCAGGGGAGCGGCCAGGTACGACTCCAGCATCCCCATGTAGTGCTGGCCATAGAGGAAGACCGGGCGTTCCCGACCCTGACTGATGTGCAGCGCGGCGAGGCCGAAGGTCGCCTCGTCACTGTTCGACACCGGCACCGTGAACAGCGTCAGGACCAGCCGGTAGCCGACGCCGGCGAGCCCGAACACGAGCGCGACGAGCGCCGGCCGGTCGAGTCGCGGGCGCCATCGCCCACGGTGCTGCTCTGGATGCGACACGACCAACGCCCCCGTCGTCGTCCCGACCGGAGTGTTTCACGTCCGGCCGGGCCGCCGAGGTGGATCGGCGCAGCCGGGGCTGGCTGTCTCGGCGCAGGTGGGGCTGGCTCGCGTGGCCGTGGATGTCGACGTGTGGCAGGGTTGGCGCGTGCCACCCACTCCCGCCGGCCAACTGGCCGTTCCGAACCTGCACCGGGCTGCGCGCATCGAGGACGCCGTGCACCAGCTCGTCCAGCGTCGGCTGCGGCGCACCGGCTGGCGGGTCAACATCGTCGCGTACACCGGCTACGGCGCGCCGGGCTGGGTACGGGTGATGTGCCGGGTGCTGTTGGGCCGTCCGGACACCCGCCAGCGGGGCCGGTTGGACAAGGTTCGCGGCTGGCGCAGCTTCACCACCCTGCCCAACAAGCACGTCACGGTGACCATCGAGGCCGGCGGGGTGCGCCACGAGACGCAGGCCGACCGCAGCGGCTTCGTCGACACGCTGGTCGAGGCGGACCTGCCGCCCGGTTGGGGCACGGTCCGGCTCAGCGTCCCGGACGCCGAGCCGGTCGACGCGCCGGTGCGCATCCTCGACCCGGACGTCAAGTTCGGCATCCTCTCCGACATCGACGACACGGTGATGGTCACCGCGCTGCCCCGGCCGTTGCTCGCCGCGTGGAACACGTTCGTGCTCGACGAGCACGCCCGTGCGGCCGTGCCCGGCATGGCGGTGCTCTACGAACGGTTGGTCACCGCGCACCCCGGGGCGCCGGTCTTCTACCTCTCCACCGGCGCGTGGAACGTGGCGCCCACGCTGACCCGCTTCCTGTCCCGACACCTCTACCCGGCCGGGCCGCTGCTGCTCACCGACTGGGGCCCGACCGCCGACCGCTGGTTCCGCAGCGGCATGGAACACAAGCGGGTCACCCTGGCCCGGCTGGCCCGGGAGTTCCCCGACGTGCGCTGGCTGCTGGTCGGCGACGACGGCCAGCACGACCAGGAGATCTACCGGGAGTTCGCCGCCGCCCACCCGGAGAACGTCGCCGGGGTGGCGATCCGCCGGCTCTCCCCGACCCAGTCGGTGCTGGCCGGTAGCCTGCCCACCCCGGCCGGCCGCCCGTCGTCGGGGCCGGTGGGGCAGAAGTGGCTGTCCGCGCCGGACGGCGCCGGCCTGTGGCAACTGCTCCGCGACGCCGGCCTGGTCTGACCGGCCCCACCCCACCCCGCGCCCCCGCCGATCTTGCAGTTTCGGTCGTCGATTTGCGCCGAATGCCCCTTTATGTCGGGACAGGAAGTGCAAGATCGCGGGGAAAGGGGCGGGCGGACCCCGCGCAGTTCGTCGCCGTGATCCCGCCTCAGCCCTGGCGCAGCCAGACGACGCCCAGCGGCGGCACCTGGAGAGCCGCTGACGCCACCATGCCGTGCCACGGCACGTCCTCGGCGTGCACCTCGCCGAGGTTGCCCACCCCGGAGCCGCCGTAGTGGTGGGCGTCGGTGTTGAGCACCTCGGTCCAGGTGCCGCCGGCCGGTAGGCCGATTCGGTAGTCGTGCAGCGGCAGGGCGGAGAAGTTCGCCACGCAGACCAGCGTGGAGCCGTCCGGGGCGATCCGGACGAACGACACGGTGTTGTTGGCGACGTCGTCACCGGCGATCCAGCGGAAGCCGGCCGGCTCAATGTCCTGTGACCAGAGCGCCGGGGTGTCCCGGTAGACCCGGTTGAGGTCACCGACGAGCCGCTGCACGCCGGCGCGGGCCGGGTCGTGCAGGAGATACCAGTCGAGGCCGCGCTCCTCGCTCCACTCCCGGTCGTCGGCCAGCTCGGAGCCCATGAAGAGCAACTGCTTACCGGGGTGCGCCCACATGTACGCCAGCAGCGCCCGCACGTTCGCCAGCCGCTGCCAGGTGTCGCCGGGCATCTTGCCGGCGAGCGAGCCCTTGCCGTGCACCACCTCGTCGTGGCTGATCGGCAGCACGTAGTTCTCGCTCCAGGCGTACGCCAGCGAGAAGGTGAGCTGGTGGTGGTGGTGCTGACGGTAGATCGGGTCCTTCGAGGTGTAGAGCAGGGTGTCGTGCATCCAGCCCATGTTCCACTTGAACCCGAAGCCCAGCCCGCCGTCGGCCGTGGAGCGGGTGACCCCCGGCCAGGCGGTGGACTCCTCGGCGATCATGACGACGCCGGCGTGGTGCTTGTAGACGGTCGCGTTCACCTCCTGCAGGAACGCGATGGCCTCCAGGTTCTCCCGACCGCCGTACCGGTTGGGGGCCCACTGCCCGTGCTCGCGGGAGTAGTCCAGGTAGAGCATCGAGGCGACCGCGTCGACCCGCAGCCCGTCGACGTGGAACTGGTCGCACCAGTAGAGCGCGTTGGCCACCAGGAAGTTACGCACCTCGTTGCGGCCGAAGTCGAAGACGTACGTGCCCCAGTCGGGGTGCTCGCCGCGTCGCGGGTCGGAGTGCTCGTAGAGCGGGGTGCCGTCGAAGCGCGCGAGGGCCCACTCATCCTTGGGGAAGTGCGCGGGCACCCAGTCCAGGAGTACGCCGATGCCGGCCGCGTGCAGCCGGTCGACGAGGTGGCGGAACTCGTCCGGGTCGCCGAACCGGGAGGTCGGCGCGTAGTAGCCGGTCACCTGGTAGCCCCAGGAACCGCCGAACGGGTGCTCCATCACCGGCAGGAACTCCACGTGCGTGAAGCCCAGCTCGGTGACGTACGCGGTGAGCTGGTCGGCGAGTTCGCGGTAGCCCAGACCGGGCCGCCACGAGCCGAGGTGCACCTCGTAGACGCTCATCGGCTCCTGGTGCGGCTGCCGCTCGGCCCGCCGGGCCAGCCAGTCCGCGTCGTTCCACCGGTACGTCGAGTGGTGCACCACCGAGGCGGTGGCCGGCGGCACCTCCGCGTACGCGGCCAGGGGGTCGGCCTTGTCCCGCCACTGCCCGTCGGCACCGAGCACCCGGTACTTGTAACGGGCCCCCACCCGGGCGTTGGGGACGAACAGCTCCCACACCCCGCTGGCGCCGAGCGACCGCATCGGCCAGCCGTCGTCGGGGGCCCAGCCGGTGAAGTCGCCGACCACCCGGACGCCGCGGGCGTTGGGTGCCCAGACGCTGAACGCGACGCCCTCGTCGAAGACCCGGGCGCCGAGCGCCTCCCACAGCCGCTCGTGCCGGCCCTCGCGGATCAGGTGCAGGTCCAGCTCGCCGAGGGTCGGCGGGTAGCGGTACGGGTCGTCGTGCGCAGTGCCGTCGACCTCCACCCGATAGTCGAGCACGGTGCCCTCGACCTGGGCCTCGAAGACACCCACGTCGTGCACCCGCTTCATCGGGTACCGCTCGTCGCCGACGAGCAGCACGGCGTCGCCGGCGCCCCGACGCATCGTGCGGATCGTCGTCGAGGAGTCGGCGGGGTGCGCGCCGAGCAGCGCGTGCGGGTCGTGCGTCGCGCCGGAGATCAGCTGGTCCATCGGGCGTCCTTCGGGGCGGCGTCGGTCGGTGCGGGGGCGGTCGGCCGGGCGGCCGGCCGGCGCGGAGGGGTCGGCACGGGGGCCGACCGGCGGGGCGGAGTCGGCACCGGAACGGTCGGTGCGGTGCCGCCGGAGAGATCGTCCGGCACGTCGGCGACGGTGAGGTCCGCCGGCTCGGCGCCCGCCGGCTGCGGCACGCTCGGCGGGGTCGGGCGGCGCACGGTCAACACGTGCGCGGGTTGCAGGTACGGGTCGAGCCGTACCGCGTTGCGCTGACCCCAGTCGTAGCTGGTACCGGTCAGCTCGTCGTACACGGTGAACCGCTCGTGCCAGTCGAAGCCGAGCGACGGCATGTCGAGCGTGGTGTTGCCCCACTGCACGACGCGCGGGTCGAACGAGCAGATCACGATGACCGTGTTGCCGGTCTGCGGGTCGTGCTTCGACCAGCAGAGCAGCGCCGGGTTGTCGATGTCGTGGAAGCGCAGGTTGCGCAGCTGGTGCAGGGCCGGGTTGTCGCGGCGTACCCGATTGAGGGTGGCCAGGAACGGCGCCAGCGAGCGGCCCTGCGCCTCGGCGCCGGCCCAGTCCCGGGGGCGCAGCTCGTACTTCTCGTTGTCCAGGTATTCCTCCGCGCCCGGCCGGGCCACGTGCTCGAACAGCTCGTAGCCGGCGTAGAGGCCCCAGGAGGGCGAGAGCAGCGCGGCCAGCACCGCTCGGATCTTGAACATGGGCGGCCCGCCGTGCTGCAACGACTCGTGCAGGATGTCCGGCGTGTTCGGCCAGAAGTTCGGCCGCATGTAGTCGGCCGCCTCGATCAACTCCTCGCAGTACGCCCGCATCTCGGCGGCCGTCGTGCGCCAGGTGAAATAGGTGTACGACTGGGTGAAGCCGATCTTGCCAAGGCCGTGCATGATGGCCGGCCGGGTGAACGCCTCGGCCAGGAACAGCACGTCCTCATCGACCGCCTTGACCTCGGCGATCAACCAGTGCCAGAAGTCGAACGGCTTGGTGTGCGGGTTGTCCACCCGGAAGATCCGGATGCCCTCGCCGACCCAGTGCAGCACCACCCGCAACACCTCGGCCCGGATGCCCTCCGGGTCGTTGTCGAAGTTGACCGGGTAGATGTCCTGGTACTTCTTCGGCGGGTTCTCCGCGTACGCGATGGTGCCGTCGGCCCGGGTGGTGAACCACTCCGGGTGCTCGGTGACCCACGGGTGATCCGGCGCGCACTGCAACGCCAGGTCCATCGCCACCTCCAGGCCCTGCGCCGCCGCCGCCTGGATGAAGGCCCGGAAGTCCGCCGGCGTACCCAGATCGGGGTGGATCGTGTCGTGGCCGCCCTCGGCGGCGCCGATCGCCCACGGCGAGCCCACGTCGGTCGGCCCGGCGGTGAGCGCGTTGTTGCGGCCCTTGCGGTTGATCCGGCCGATCGGGTGGATGGGCGGCAGGTAGAGCACGTCGAAGCCCATCGCGGCCACACCCGGCAGCCGGTCGGTGGCGGTGGCGAAGGTGCCGGACCGGCCCCCCACCGCTCCTTCGGAGCGGGGGAAGAACTCGTACCAGGCCGAGTAGAGCGCGCGCTTGCGGTCCACCCAGAGGGAGTACGTGTCACCGGCGGTGACCAACTCGCGCACCGGGTGCTCCCAGAGCAGGTCGGCCAGGGCCAGCGCCGGATCGACCCGCTGCGGCAGCGGCAGGTCGGTGTCGACAAGCGCGGTGAGCGCGTCGGCGACCCGGGGCCGGTCGGCGGCCGGCACCAGTTCACCGGCGGCGGCGAGCACTCGCGCGCCCTCGGCCAGGTCGTTGGCCAGGTCCTCCGGCCCCTGCCCGGCAACGATCTTCTTGGTCACCGCGTTCTGCCAGGTCAGATACGGGTCCTGGAACGCCTCGACGAAGAAGGTCCACGAGCCGACGGCGTCCGGTGCGATGGTGGCGTGCCAGCGGTCCTGGCCGGGGTCGCCGGGGCGCATCCGGGTGAACGGCCGGCGGGTGCCGTCCGGCCCGGCCCACACCACGTTGCAGCCCAGCGCGTCGTGCCCCTCCCGGTAGGCGCGGGCCGACACCGGAACCGGCTCGCCGACCACCGCCTTGGCCGGGTATCGCCCGCACGAGACGACGGGGGAGACGTCTTCGATCGGGAACCGTCCAGTCACCCCGCCAACCTACTGCGCGAGATCCGTTCGCGCGCGGCCAAGCCCGCCGGTCCGCCCCACCCCTGGCAACGCACGGCAAGATCCGCGCACTTTCGGGGAAGCTGCTGCCTCAGGGCGTCACCGGCGTGGGGTCTTGGCCCGGCCACCGTGGAGATCCACACGCGCTCACTGAAGGCGCGGTATCGACGCGACTCGGACACGCCGGTTTCCTGAAACCCGAGTGGATCTAGGCCGGACTTCCCGGCCGTCGTTGCTCACGTCTCCGCCGGGGACGGCGATCTGAGCCCGGTGGTGAGCAGAAGCTGGATCCGCGCGTACTCGGCGGCCATCTCCGGGGTGGCGAGGACGTCGTCCAGGTCGGCCGAGACCTGGAAGTCGACCTCTTCGATCGAGCGGATGGCCAGCTCGTACAGCTCGCCGCGCTGGTTCTCCTCCAGGTAAGTGGTCCAGTGTTCGAGCGCGGTGAGGACGATCAGGATGCCCTGATCCAGGTCGCCGTCGGTGAGGACGCCCGCATCGATCCGCTCCAACTGGGCGCGGAGTTCCGTCGCGTCGGCCGTCCGGACGTTCTCCCGGGCGGCGGCCAGCGCCGCCCACGCGTCCTCGGTCAGCTCGTCGTCCACGGTGCCGTCGAGCAGTTCGCTGCCGACCAGCCGAGTGACTGTCTCGAGGCCGAAAACGCGCAGCTCGGCCTCACCGGCCGCGACGACCAACGCAAGGATCGCCGCTTCGAGTTCGTCGTACCGCATGTGTGGGCCTCGCTCAGGCCGCGCCGACGGAGCGGTAGACCTCCAGGGTCTGCCGGGCGATGGCGTCCCAGGAGAAGTGCTGCACCGCGCGCCGACGGCCGGCCAGGCCGAACCGCCCGGTGCGCGCCGGGTCGGCGAGCAGCGCGTTGATCGTCGCCGCCAGGTCGGCGACGAACTTCTCCGGGGCCAGCGGTCGGCCGGACCCGTCACTCGCCTGCTCGATCGGCACCAGCAGGCCCGTCTCGTCGTCGGCGACGACCTCGGGGATCCCGCCGGTGGCGGTCGCCACCACTGCCGTCTCGCAGGCCATCGCCTCCAGGTTGACGATGCCCATCGGCTCGTAGACCGACGGGCAGACGAAGACGGTGGCGTGGGTGAGCACCTGGATCACCTCGGGCTTGGGCAGCATCTCGGCCACCCAGACCACCCCGGAGCGGTTGGCCCGCAGCTCGGCGACCAGCTCCTGGACCTCGGCGGCGATCTCGGCGGTGTCCGGCGCACCGGCGAGCAGCACGAGCTGGGTGTCCGCCGGCAACTCCCGGGCGGCCCGCAGCAGGTAGGGCAGGCCCTTCTGCCGAGTGATCCTGCCCACGTAGACCACGCTGGGGCGGGACGGGTCGATGCCGAGCCGGTCGAGCACGTCGGTGCCCTGGTCCGGGGCGTACTGAATGGTGTCGATGCCGTTGTAGACCACCCGGACCCGGTCGGGGTTGATCCGCGGGTAGGCGGTGAGCACATCGGTGCGCATCCCCCCGCTGACCGCGATCACCGCGTCGGCGGCCTCCATCGCGGTGCGCTCGATCCAGGAGGAGAGCGCGTAACCGCCGCCGAGCTGCTCGGCCTTCCACGGCCGCAGCGGTTCCAGGCTGTGCGCGGTCACCACGTGCGGCACCCCGTGCAGCAGCTTCGCGGTGTGACCGGCCAGGTTCGCGTACCAGGTGTGGCTGTGCACCACGTCGGCGCCGGCCGTGCCCGCGGCCATCTCCAGGTCCACGCCCATCGTGCGCAGCGCGGCGTTCGCGCCGGTCAGGCCGGGCGGTTCGGCGTACGCGGTGACGCCCGGCTCGGTGCGGGGCAGGCCGAAGCAGTGCACGCGTACGTCGGCGAGGCGGCGCAACTCCCGGGCCAGGTACTCGACGTGCACGCCCGCGCCGCCGTAGACCTCCGGCGGGTACTCGCGGGTGAGCAGGTCGACGCGCAGCGGGGTGGGTTCCGTCATGACCCCGCACCCTAGTGCAGAAGAGTCCCTGTACGAGTGGTGAAGTGGGACGCGGGTGGATAGCGTCGGGGCATGGCTGCCAAGGTGCTCGCGATCGTCCTGGCGGGTGGGGAGGGCAAGCGCCTGATGCCACTCACCACGGACCGGGCCAAGCCGGCCGTCCCGTTCGGCGGGATGTACCGCATGGTCGACTTCGTCCTCTCCAACCTGGCCAACGCCGGCTATCTCAAGATCGTCGTGCTGACCCAGTACAAGTCCCACTCCCTCGACCGACACATCACCAAGACGTGGCGGATGTCCACGCTGCTCGGCAACTACGTCACCCCGGTGCCCGCGCAGCAACGTCGCGGCCCGTGGTGGTTCGCCGGCTCGGCCGACGCCATCTACCAGAGCTTCAACCTGATCAACGACGAGCAGCCCGACTACGTGATCGTCTTCGGCGCCGACCACATCTACCGGATGGACCCGCGGCAGATGGTGGAGGACCACATCGCCTCCGGCGCCGCGGTGACCGTCGCCGGCATCCGCCAGCCGCTGTCGACCGCCGACCAGTTCGGCGTCATCGAGGTCGGCGAGGACGGCCGGAAGATCCGGGCGTTCCGCGAGAAGCCCACCGACGCGGTCGGTCTGCCGGACGCACCGGACGAGATCTACGCCTCGATGGGCAACTACGTCTTCACCACCCGGGCGCTCTGCGAGGCGGTCGAGCGCGACGCCGAAGACAAGACCAGCAAGCACGACATGGGCGGCAGCATCATCCCCATGCTCGTCGAGCGGGGCGAGGCGAACGTCTACGACTTCCGCGACAACGAGGTACCGGGTAGCACCGACCGCGACCGCGGCTACTGGCGCGACGTGGGAACGCTCGACTCGTTCTACGACGCGCACATGGATCTGATCAATGTGCACCCCGTCTTCAACATGTACAACTTCGACTGGCCGATCTACACCGAGCAGCCGCCGTGGCCGCCGGCGAAGTTCGTCCACCAGTGGGGTGAGCGGGTCGGCCGGGCGGTCGGCTCGATGGTCTCCCCCGGTGTGGTGATCTCCGGCTCGCTGGTGGAAAACTCGATCGTCTCGCCGAAGGTGCGGGTGCACTCCTGGGCGCACGTCGAGGGCTCGGTGCTGATGGAGGGTGTCGAGATCGGCCGGCACGCGGTGGTCCGGCGGGCCATCCTGGACAAGAACGTGTTCGTCCCGGAGGGCGTCGAGATCGGCGTCGACCTGGAGAAGGACCGGCAGCGCTACACCGTCTCCGACAACGGCATCGTGGTGATCGGCAAGGGCCAGAAGGTCGTGCCGTGACCGACCCGCACTCCCCGAGGAGGATCCCGCAGTGACCCACCCCCGTGCCGGCCAGCCCGCCGAGCCCGCCGACCTGGTCGACGTGCCGCGCCTGGTGACCGCCTACTACGCCGAGCATCCGGATCCCGCGGACCCGGCCCAGCAGGTCTCGTTCGGCACCTCCGGCCACCGCGGCTCCAGCCTGCGCAACGCGTTCAACTCCGACCACATCCTGGCGGTCACCCAGGCGCTCTGCGACTACCGCCGGGAGCAGGGCCTGGACGGGCCGCTCTTCCTCGCCCGGGACACCCACGCGCTCTCCGCGCCGGCCGCGGTGGATGCCCTGGAGGTGCTCGCCGCAAACGGGGTCACCGTGCTGGTGGACAGCCGCGACGGCTACACCCCGACCCCGGCGCTGTCGCACGCGATCCTCACGCACAACCGGGGGCGCACCAGCGGGCTCGCCGACGGCATCGTCATCACTCCGTCGCACAACCCGCCCGACGACGGCGGTTTCAAGTACAACCCCACCAACGGCGGGCCGGCCGACACCGACGTGACCCGGTGGATCCAGGACCGGGCCAACACCATCCTCGCCGCCGGGCTCAAGGAGGTCCGCCGGATCACCTACGCGCGGGCGCGGGCCGCCGACACCACCGGGGAGTACGACTTCCTCGCCAACTACGTCGACGACCTGCCGGCGGCGATCGACGTCGACGCCATCCGCGACGCGGGAATCCGGATCGGCGCGGACCCGCTGGGCGGGGCGAGCGTGGCGTACTGGGGTGAGATCGCCGAGCGGCACCGCCTGGACCTGACCGTGGTCAATCCGACGGTCGACCCGACCTGGCGGTTCATGACCCTGGACGGCGACGGCAAGATCCGGATGGACTGCTCCTCGCCGAACGCGATGGCGTCGCTGATCGCCGCGCGTGCCGACTATCAGATCTCCACCGGCAACGACGCCGACGCCGACCGGCACGGCATCGTCACCCCGGACGCCGGTCTGATGAACCCCAACCACTACCTGGCGGTGGCGATCCGTCACCTGTTCCGCACCCGCACCGAGTGGGGTCCGGCCGCCGCGGTGGGCAAGACCCTGGTCTCCTCGTCGATGATCGACCGGGTCGCCGCCGACCTGGGTCGGCCGCTGTTGGAGGTACCGGTCGGCTTCAAGTGGTTCGTGCCCGGCCTGCTGGACGGCGCGGTCGGCTTCGGTGGTGAGGAGAGCGCCGGGGCGTCGTTCCTGCGCCGCGACGGCTCGACCTGGACCACCGACAAGGACGGCATCCTGCTCTGCCTGCTGGCCTCCGAGATCCTGGCCACCACCGGGCGCAGCCCGAGCGAGCACTGGGCCGAGCTGGCCGAGCGTTTCGGTGCGCCCGCGTACGCCCGGATCGACGCACCGGCCACCCGTGAGCAGAAGGCCGTGCTCGGCAAGCTCTCCGCGGAGCAGGTCACCGCCACCGAGTTGGCCGGTGAGCCGATCACCGCGACGTTGACCACCGCCCCCGGCAACGGCGCTGCGATCGGCGGCCTCAAGGTCAGCACCGAGTCCGGCTGGTTCGCCGCCCGCCCCTCCGGCACCGAGGACGTCTACAAGATCTACGCCGAGTCCTTCCGGGGCCCCGACCACCTCAAGAAGATCCAGGAAGAAGCCAAAGCCCTGGTAGACCAGGCCCTAACCCCCTAACAGTCTCCCACCCACCCCGCCCCGAACGCCCGCGT
Source organism: Micromonospora sp. NPDC050276 (assembly GCF_044459545.1). Classification (NCBI taxonomy): domain Bacteria; kingdom Bacillati; phylum Actinomycetota; class Actinomycetes; order Micromonosporales; family Micromonosporaceae; genus Micromonospora; species Micromonospora sp. NPDC050276. The sequence continues at coordinate 285,305 of NZ_JBITJA010000002.1, forward strand.
TGATCATGAAGTTATTGTCCTCTACCTCGGCGTGTCGCAGCAATAACTTCATGATCAACGGAGACGGCGTGGGTGGGGGAGCAGGGTGGGGGGCGGGAGTTAGCAGGGTGGGGAAAGTTCTTCTCGGGTGTGGCGCAGCTCTTCGGGGAGCAGTTCGCGCAGCTGCTCGGGTAGGAACGGCAGGTCGAGCAGAGTCATCTTCAACTGGTTGCGTTCCTGGTAGCGCAGCGGGTCGAAGCGCACCACCAGGCCGGCGTTGCGGCGGTAGCTGATGTCCACCGCTCCCTCGGTGGCCGGGTCGCGGAACACCAACCCGTCCATCTCCACCACCACCGGGGACGAGTCGGGCTCCAGCTCCAGCCGGATCTTCTCGGTCGCGGAGAGCACCACCGATCGGGAGATGCCGGCCATCGGCGCCGACGGCGTGATCACCATCGAGTCCGCCGCGGGGGAGACCAGCGGGCCGCCGGCGGCGTAGCTGTACGCCGTCGAGCCGATCGGGGTGCTGACCACCACGGCGTCACACCGGTAGTAGCCGTACTGCTGACCGTCGATGGCGAGCGTGGCGTTGACGAAGCCGGATCCGGGCTGGCGCACCAGCGCGATGTCGTTGAACGCCACCACGTCGTCGCCACACACGTCGCAGGCGAGGCAGGCGTGCGACTCGACGGTGAAGTCCTTCGACAGCAGCCGGCTCAGCGCCTCGGGCAACTCCGGCGGCTCGACTTCGACGAGAAACCCCAGACGACCCAGGTGTACGCCGAGCACGGGCTTCGGGTCGAGGACGGCGGACCGCAGCGCACCCAACATGGTGCCGTCCCCGCCGATGCTGATCAGGGCGTCGGCGCGGGCCGCCACCTCGTCCGCCGGTACCGGTTCGACGCAGGACGGGACGCGGTGCTGGTCCTCCTCGCGCACCACCAGCGTCTTGTGGTGACGCGTCGCCCATCGCTCGATGATCCCGACCACCTCGGTGACATCCCGGGTGGGGTGCAGCACAAGTCCCAGCCCCGACACCCGTACAGCTCACCACATCGGCGGCGACCGCACCCGGCGTACACCGAAGGTGCGCCGACGGTCCGCGGACCGTCGGCGCACCTCGCCGCCGTCAGGGGCGGGGCTGCCCGGTGAGGTGGGTCAGCGAGCGGGCGACCAGGTCATCGCGGGCCGCCGGAGGCAGACCCTCCAACCCGAAGCCCAGATACACCGTGTCCTCGGTGACCACCACCGAGCCCTCCTCGAACGCCTGCTGGCTGCGCGACCAGTCGTTGGCGTTGCCAGCGGAGCCGGGCGGTGGGCCGGCCACCGTCCAACCACCCAGGTCGGCCGACTCGAACGAGGTCTCCGCCACGGTCGACCCGTCAACCAGCACCCGGGCGTCGTCCAGGAAGACACCGAGACCCTGGGTGCCCCAGTCCGAGGCGTACGTGATCGACACCTCGACCTGCTTACCGGCGTAGCCCGACAGATCGACCGCGAACTCCTTCCAGCCTCCCGACGACCCGGTAGCCGCGTTCCAGCTGCCGGTGCTCCCGGTGGGGGAGCAGTCCGCGCCCTGGTAGTGCGCGAGGAACGGGTGCAACTGCTCCACCCAACCTTCGGCGCAGCTGTCCCCGGTGACCGTGCCGGTCTTGCCGTTGACGTCCGGCAGGGTCGTCCAGTCGTCGCTGCCCACCTCGTGCGCCTCGACGAAGAGGAAGTCCCAGTTCTGCTCGATCTCGTACGAGGTGAAGAAGCGCAGCTCTCCGCTGGTCGCCCCGCTGAGGTCCACCGTGCGGGTGAGCCGCTTGTACGACTCGTCGGCCTGCCCGCTGTGCAGGTACCACTCGCCCGTACGCGGGTCGAACGGCGCGCCGCCCGGTCGGGTCCAGCCCACCGGCGCGGAGCTGGCGAACTGCGGGAACTCGTCCGGCGGCAGGAAGCTCGACGTGGTCAGGAACGACGCGGTGTGCGCCTGGTTCTCCGCCGAGCCGGGCGCGTTGAGTTGCCCGCTGAAGCCGGTGAACGGCGCGTCGTTCCCGGCGACCGGGAACGGCTCGCCCTCCGGGGAGGTGCCGCCGTCGCTGACGTAGGTGTGCGCCCCCAGCCAGTACTGCTGGAAGTCGTTCAACAACGGCAGGCAGCTGGCGTCCTCGGCGTCGGTGCACTCCGGTGGCGCGTCCGGGTGATAGACGTACGACCCGTTGGCACCCTGCGCGAACAGCGCGTACTGGCCGCTGACCAGCAGCTTGCCGCCCTCGTTCAGGTAGTCCCGAACGGCCAGCTCGGTGTCCAGCGCCGCTCTGGCCGTCGTGCCGGGCACCTGACCGGGGGAGCGCAGGATCACGTCGTCGCCGGTCTCCCAGACCACCGCCTTGTAGTGCGACAGCACGCCGAGCGGATGTGGCGCCGTGCGGCCCATGGCGTCGAAGTCGTACACGTCGCTGCTGCGCCCGGCGGCGCTCAGCGACGCGGCGACCTCGTCGGCGTACTTCGCGGTGGTGCCGGTCTGCGCCGGGCTGAGGCCGGTGACGTCCTCCATCGCGAGGACCAGCACGTCACCACCCACGTCGCTGTGCACCCGGTAGGTGAAGTGTTCACTCGCCACCACCCCGGTACGCGGCTTGTTCCCGGTGAACCAGACCTCCACCCGGTCGCCCGGCCTGGTGCCGGTGACCGTGCCCCGTAGTTCGGCGTAGTAGTCGTTGTGCGTGTCGCCGTACCGCTCGCCGCCGCGCCACTCGCGGACCGCGACCGTCTTCGGCCGCCCGCCGTTGACCGTGTAGTGCATCCGCACGTTCTTCAGGGCGCGACGGGTGATCGAGGCGACCTGCTGGGTGCGCCCGTACGAGGTGTCGAAGGCGTCCACCACGAAGTCCGGAGTGGTGCGGCCGACCACCGAGACCGGCTCGTCCGGGTCCGCCGCCGACTTGGCCACGGCCAGCGCGAACGGCAGGTTCTTGCCCACCTCGCCGGCGATCAGCGCCTCGTCGTCGGGGAAGATGAAGCCGCTGACGCAGTCCTCCGGCCGCCATTGGTCGTCGGGGTCGACCGCCGAGGCGGCCTCGCAGGTGGACATCTCCGGGGTGAAGCCCAGCGTGCCGTACCGGACGGTGGCGTGGCTGTCGGTGTCACCGTTGGTGGTGTACAGCTCGGCGGAGATGTCCGGGTCGTAGCCGGGCACCGCCGGGTGCGCGTCGTCGCCGGCCATCGCCTCGTAGATCACGTCGTCTGGGGTGGGAGTGCTCACCTGCCAGCCGACGCCGTAGAGCAGCAGCTCGGCCGCCGAGTGGTAGTTGACGAAGAACTCGAACCCGACCCGCTTGAACAGCCGATCCAGGGCCTTGGTCTCCGGCTCGGAGTTGGGGCCCGGGCCCCGGTAGGTTTCGCTGTTCGGCTCCGGTGAGGAGCCCTCGTTGTCGTACCCCCACTTGTAGCTGAAGTTTCGGTTGAGGTCGACGCCGTCGCCGGAGCTGATCTGCCCGTCACCGTTGTTGTCCCGCAGGTTCTTACGCCACAACCGGTTGCCGGGGGTGAAGGTGAAGTCGTAGCCGTCCGGGTTGGCCACGGGCAGGAACCACAACTCGGTCGTGTCCAGGAGGCGGGTGATCTCCCGGTCGCTGCCGTAGCTGTCCAGGACGTGGTGCATCAGCCGCCGGGTCATCTCCGGTGTGATCCACTCGCGGGCGTGCTGCGCGCCGGCATAGAGCACAGCCGGCCGCTTGCCATCCTCGACGGTTCGCGCGTTCTTGGTGACCTTCACGGCGAGGATCGGCTGCCCCTGCTGGCTGCGACCGATCGTCTCCACCTTGGTCAGCTTGGGATACCGGGCCGCAGTGGCGTTCAGCTCGTCCCGGAGGCCACCCGCTGCGCCATAGGGGCGGAACGCGGTCCAGCCGGCCGCGGCCTGCTCCCGCAACGCCTGCGACGCGTCCTTGCCGCGAACCTTCTTCACCGACAGCGGGACGCCCTGGTCGGTCAGCCGCTTCGCCTGCCGGCGACTGAGCACCGTCTCGACTGTCGTGCGGCCGGCCGAGTCCGTCTTCGCGTCGTGGCCGAGATCGACCCCCGCCGCGCGCAGTTGATCTCGCTGTTTCGCGTCGACCGTGCCGACGTAGACCTCCAGGCCGTCGCGGGCGCCCGGATCAGATGGTGGCCGTGCGCTGGCCGGTGGGGTGAGTGCCAGTGCGCCGAGCAGGGTGACCACGCTGGCGATCGCCAGTCGTCTCGGTCTCATCGCGCCTCCTTGGGTGAAGGACCTGTAGGCGCGAGCCTTCGGTGCGGCGTTATCGATGTCAATAGTTCGATGGGGGAGAGGTTGCTGACCGTGTCGATGTCGGTGCCGCGTGTGATGGGCGGATGGCTCGACTCGTAACTGGCATTTTGTCGCATCGTTGAAAGGGTGCTGATAAGCGAGCAAGGAGGAGACTTGACGTGCGTGGGCTGATGGAGCACGGGTGGCTGTTCGCGGAACGCCGCCGGCGTCTCGAACGGAAGGTCGCCCTCTACGACAAGCCCCTGTCTCGCGCGGAGATCGAGCGGATCCAGGTCGAACGCTTCAACAAGATGTGGGCGTACTGCCTGACCCGGGTGCCGTTCTACCGGTCCTGGCGAAAGGAACACGGCCTGCCCACCGGCATTTCTCGGCCGTCGGACCTGCGCTACTTTCCGACGCTCGACAAGGAGCTGTTGATCAGCCGCTCCGCCGAGGTCTTCGCGGGTGGTTCGACGAAGCAGGCATACAGCACCGGCGGGAGCACCGGCCAGCCCACCAAGTTTCCTCGGGGGCGGGGCGAGTCGACCGACCGCTGGGCGAACAACTATCTCGGGCGAGCGTGGCGGGGAATCCAACCGTTCGAGCCGCAGGTCCTGCTCTGGGGGCACTCGCACCTCTTCGGCGACGGGCTGGCCAGCCGGATCGCTCGGTTGAAGCGTGACGTCGCCGACCACCTGGTGAACATCACCCGGTTGAACGCCTACGACCTCAGTGATCCTGCGCTTCAAGGGCACTACGAGGCGATCCGGTCGCGGCAACCCGTGTTGCTGGTCGGATACACCTCGGCAATCTTCAAGGTCGCCCGCTACATCGAGCGCAACACGCTGGACCTGGGAGACATGAGCCGGTTGCGTGCCGTGATCCTGACCGCGGAGACGGCCAGTGACGCGGATATCGCGATGATCGAACGGGTCTTCGGGGTAACGGCCGTCATCGAGTACGGCGCAGCGGAGACCGGCTTGATCGCGATGTCCCGTGAGCAGGCGAGGTCGATCCGGGTCATCTGGGACAGCTACATCTGCCTCGTCGCCGACGATGCTTCGCTCATGGTCACGACCCTCGACGACCGTCTGTTCCCGCTGGTCAACTACGCCATCGGGGACCAGGTCGAAGCAACTGACGTCGTCGATGGCAACGCACTCGAACTCCGCTCGATCCTCGGCCGACGGCAGGAGATCGTGCAGGTCGGCTCCGCGCGCGGGACCCTTGACCTGTCGCCGATCCTGCCGGTGCACATCCTCAAGACCCTTCCGGGAATCGTCGGTGTTCAGTTCCGCCAGGAGCGACCTGACGCCCTGCACATCTACGTGCAGGCAGACCACGAGCTTGATCTCGAAGCGGTGAGCCTGTACTTCGCCCGGGAGTTGCGGAAGGACCACCCTGACCTTCGCGCAGAGTCGATAACGTTCCACCAGGTTGCCGAGCAGGCTCGCACTCGCGCCGGCAAGCACGCCCTGTTCGTTTCCTGAGCCACGGGGGCGCTGCGGCCTTCACCTGCCGATGAGGTCGACCGGTGGTGCGGTGTGGCGCTCCTGTTCAGCGGCGATCGGCTTGCGTCGATGAGATCCGCGCCGTCGATATCGACGCGATACCGCGGCCAGCACGAGGATCCCCGCGACCAGCATTTCCGCGACGGTAGTGGCGGCGGCGGCACCCGTCGGTCCAAGTGTCGCCGCCTGGATGAGCAGCGCGCCGCCCAGGAGCAAACCGATCGACAGGGCGAGACGGGTGGCGGCGGCGTAGTTTCCGTCGCCGATGCGGTTGAGCGTGTAGGCGCGATTCACGGTGGTGAACGGTAGGGCGAGCGCCAACAGTTGCAGCCAGAGCGCCGATTCAGGTATCGGCAGGGTGAGCAGGCTGGCCGTGAGCCACGGCGCGGCGGCGATGACCCCGGCGGCGATGACGGTCGCACCGATGACGGCGATCATCTCGCTGTCCCGGCTGATCGCCATCCTGGGACCGAGATTGTGTCGCCGTCGCGTCCGGAGCGCCATGGGCACCCGGAGTCCGCTGAACGTCACGGCGACCAGTGCCTGATAGATGTTGACCAGGGCGCCATAGCAGCCCACCACCTGAGGGCTCGCCACCAATGAGAGAGCGATCGTGCTGGCGCGGCCGGTGAACGCCTCGGCGAGACTGTAGGTGAACAGCGGCCGGCTCAACCGAAAGGCGCGTCCGGCGGCCCGCAGCGACAGCCCTCTCCACATCGCCGGAGGGGCGTCCGCGCCCCGACAGGCCAGCATCTCCGTGCTGAACAGGTAGGCGGCGGCGCCAACCAGCAGTGCGGTCGTCAACGGGGCGCCCGCGACCAGCAGCGCCATGGACAGCAGGCGGGTGCCGGTTATCGCGGCCGAGGCCGCGATGAAGCGCATCTGTCGGGCGAGGTCGCCGAAGCGCAGGTCGGCCAGGCTGTTGAAGATCATCACGCCGCCGGCGCTGATCAGGGCCGCCCCGCCGTATCCCTGATCGACGTAGAGCGCGGCGATCAGCAGGGTGGCGGTGGCCATGGCAGGCACTGCCACCAGGAGTCGCTGACTGTGCGCCGCGCGGCGTTCCTCGTCATTGCCGGACACATACAACAGGGACGATCCACCCATGACCAGGTTGGCCACCCAGGTCAGCGCGGCCGTCATCACGCTGTACGCCGCGATTTCGGCGGTCTGGCCCTGCCGCGCGCTGTAGGCGAGTATCCCGGCGTTCAACAGGCCGCTCACCAGGCTGGACACCGACGCCACGACGGTGTTGGACCGCACCCCCGGCCGGCGGCTTCCCTGGGAGCGGAGAGGCTCGGCGAGCGTCTGCTCCGAGGTCGACCGTTCAGTCAATCGTGGTCCTTTCACGGCGGCTGGGCACCGCCCGGGGGTCAGCGTTCCGCGACTGTCAACCTGATCCGGTCGAGGATGTTCGGCCCTGCCGTCTCGGCCCGCCAGGACCGATAGGCCTGCCCCGCCGCCCGGCGTGCCGCGAGTCGTTCCTCCTGGCTGCGCTGGACGAACTGGTCAATCTGGTGAGCCAGCGTCTCCACCGTGGCATCCGTCAGGACGGCGCCACCGCCTGCCCGAAGCACCGGGCTCCACGGGGTCTCGTCCGAACAGATCACCGGGCATGACGCGGAGAGGCTCTCGGCGATGACGTGGCCGAAGTTCTCCCCCTGGGTGGGGAAGACGAACGTGTCGTACCGGGCGAAGGTGGACCGGACCGCTTCCGGCGCGAGCTCTCCCCGGTAGGAGAACGTCACGGACGCCGGTAGCCGCTGGGCAAGCAGTTGGCAGTCGGCCCAGTAGGACCTGTCCTCAACTGGACCGTAGACATCGAACGTCACCGGCCGCGTCACCAGCGCGAGGGCTTCGATCACCTTCGCCAGATTCTTGATCGGGTTGATGCGACCAATGAATACGAGACGCGGAGAATCGCCGAGCCGTTCGGGCGGGATCGGCTCTGGCGGAAGTGACACCTCGTTGCGTCGCGTCTCGATCCGGGCCCAGGGAAAGAGCTCTCCGATCAGCTGCGCTTCGTGCGGGTTGGTGGCGTGCCAGTAGACCTCGAGCCGTTTGAGGATGGGCTGCCAAACGCGGAGGAACAGGCGCTTCTTCCGGCTCTTGACTCCAAGTGCGCTCGCCGCCAGCTCGCCTCTTGGCGCGAGGAGTATCCGGTCGACCTGGATGATGCGTGTTTGCGCCGCGAGAATCGGCAAAATCGACGACAGTGCCCAAAGGCTGTTGACGTAGAGAAGGTCGAATGTGCTCGATCGGAGCGTTCTCAGCATCGCGTACCACTGGTGGAGTCGGCCCGGATCAAGGTAGTAGATGCGGGCCGGACCTCGGTGTGCCCAGCGACCCGACAGGCCGGGATACGGCTCTGTCGAGCCGAGGTCGCGGTCTCTCGTCACCATCGTCACGTCGATCGCCGGCGATGTGGTGTCGAGCAGTTGGGCAACGGATCGGACCGGTCCGCCGGCCCGGAACCCCGGTTCGAAGAAGTCGCACGTCAACAGTACGCGGAACGGCGGCACCGGGTCTGAGTCTGTGGAATGTGTGATGTCACGCGGGTCGGAAACAGTCGCGGGAGAATTGTGAATGGTGTTCGCGGCTGTCGGGGCGCTGTCGTCGCGCAGGATGTCGAAGGTGTCAGCCACGTTCGGCTAACGATGAGCGGTGTGGATCGGTGACGGCGCCGCTATCGGCCCGACGTGATGTGACGGAGTCCGACCAGAAATTCGTGAGACAAGCGGCCGAAATGGATATCCGAATATATGCTCCGCTCTCATGGAGTCAGTGGCAGGGGTGCGAGCGATGGCAGGTGGGAATCGAGGCGCCTACCCGCGGCATGCGCGGGGGGTGCCCGACGATCGCCTGCGGAGCCCGACCAGCGGTCTTTGGCGCTGTGCCCTCGGTCTGGCCTGGCTCGGGTTGGGCCTGGCGTGCCTGCTTGTCCAACAGAACCCCTCGGCCGCGTGGGACCGGGACGGAAACCTCGCGATGAGTCTCCTGGCGACCCTCTTCGGCGCGTGGGTCTTCTGGCGAGACGGCGGTCGCCGGATCACGGCGGTGGGGCTCTACAACCTCGCCTTCGCATTCTTCGTTGGCTTCAGCGGTCTCTATCAGACGGTTAAGGCATGGACGCTCGATCCCGGCATCCCGCTCTTCACCGCCGTCGCCATCTGCTACTTCGTCCAGGTGGTGACGTGGTTGTTGTTCTGGAGCGGCGGTGTGCCGCATCGCCTGCCGACGAGTGCCGGGCAGGCAGACGGCAGGACGGCCGGATGGGCGGTGAAGTCGGGCCTGCTCCTGCTGGTGCTCGCCGTGGCCATGGCGGCAGTCGCACCGGACTCGATGCCGGTGGCCAACCCGGTCGGCTTTGTTGGCGTCGTGCTCCTCGCCGTTGGCCTGTTGCGGGGGCCGGTGGCGCGCCATCGGTTCCTCTGGGGCGTGGTTCTCCTCATCGCTTTTGCTGTCTACTTCACCTACCTCTTCACCGGCTTCGGACGGATTGTCGTCGGCACCTTGGCGCTCGCGCTGCTGGTGATGTCGGCCCACCGTGACCAGCGGCGGTACACAAAGCTCCTCATCCTCGGTGGGGCAACCCCGGCACTGCTGTTCCTCGCCGGGCTCCGTGCCACCGCCTCGCAGGGCTCACCGTTCACTGTCGACCAGGATGGATTCGGGTCCGCGATCAGTCCGCTTCGCTCGTTCGCCCAGCTCCTGCGTCTGGAGGAGGCTGGGCTGCTGCCCCGGGGCTGGGGGGAGACATTCGCCAACGCGGCGGTCGGTCTCGTGCCCCGCGCCGTGTGGGAAGGCAAACCGATCGGCTTCGGCGCCGACCTCGTCACGTTCCTGTCACCCGAGTTGGTTGGCACAGGGCACTCCGCGGCAGCGCTCACGCACGGGGAATGGTTGTACAACTTCGGTCTGCTGGGGCTGGGGTTGATGGTCCCGGTGATCGGCCTTGCCGTCCGACTGATCGACAGGCTGCTGGCCTGGGCCTCATCTAGCCCGCTCACCACGCCGCACGCCATTGGCGCCTACGCCGGTGCGATCGTCACTGCGGTCGGTCTGTTCGACCTCCTCTGGGTGGGCAGCTTCACCTACGTGGTGCGTGGCGGTGCTCGCCTGCTGGTGCTGGCCGCGGTGATCCTGGTGATCGGCTGGCGGGTCTCGGGGCAGGCGGCGCCGAACCACCTGTTTGACCAACGCCGGCCGGCCGCTGCCCGCCGTCCCCAGCCGACGGCGCGTGCCCGATGACCGCGCTACACCAGCCCAGCGAGTGACCGTCCCGGCATTCGCCGAGACGGTCGGGAACTGACTTACCTGTTGTGCTGTTAGTCCCGTTTGTGGGCGTTTCTCCAGCGGGGTTTCGCTCGTTGCGGCAGTTGTGGCCGCACTACGGCCTCGACCAGCACGGCCTACGCGAGCCACCACGAACGAACGGAGCGTCAGTGAGCAACTTGACCACCGGACGCCGCGTGCTCATCACCGGCGGCACCGGTTCCTTCGGCCAGACCATGGTCCGCCGGCTTCTCGCCCGCGGCGTCGGCGAGGTTCGGGTGCTCAGCCGGGATGAGGCCAAGCAGGATGCGATGCGTCGGCTGCTCGGCGACGAGCGGGTCCGCTACTACGTCGGAGACATCCGGGACTACGACTCGGTGCTCAACGCCAGCCGCGGCATCGACTACATCTTCCACGCGGCCGCCCTCAAGCAGGTGCCGTCGTGCGAGTTCTTCCCACTCGAGGCAGTACGGACGAACGTGCTGGGCAGCAGCAATGTCGTTGAGGCCGCCGAGCGTAACGGTGTCGGCTCGGTGGTGGTCCTCAGCACCGACAAGGCCGTCTACCCGGTGAACGCGATGGGCATGAGCAAGGCGATGATGGAGAAGGTCGTCCAGGCGCACGCCCGGAACAACCCAAACAGCGCCACCACGGTCTCCTGCGTGCGGTACGGCAATGTCATGTACTCGCGTGGGTCCGTGATTCCGCTCTTCATCGAGCAGATCAAGGCGGGCCGGGCGCCCACCGTGACCGACCCGGGAATGACCCGCTTCGTGATGTCGTTGGCCGACTCCGTCGAGCTGGTCGAGCACGCGTTCCAGCACGCGCGACCCGGCGACATCTTCATTCGTAAGGCTGCGGCCTGCACCGTCGGAGACCTGGCCGAGGCGGTGTGTCAGCTCTTCGACGTGCCCGCCAAGCTCGATGTGATCGGCATACGGCACGGCGAGAAGCAGGCCGAGACGCTGGCCAGCCGGGAGGAACTCGCCCAGGCCGAGGACTTCGGGGACTTCCTCCGGGTGCCGCTCGACGGTCGCGACCTCAACTACGCGCTCTACGTCTCCGAAGGTGAGTTCGGCGACGGGCTGACCGAGGACTTCAACTCGTCGAACGCGCCGCAGCTCGGCGTACCCGAGATCGTCGAGTTGCTGAAGACGCTGCCCGAGGTGCGGGCGGAGCTGGCCCTGCGGGATCCGGTGTTGGCGTGCTGAGGCTCGCCGTCACCGGCGGCGGCGGCTTCCTCGGCTGGCACGTCCGGGTGCTACTGCGCGCGCTGGGGTGGCCGGAGCCGACCATGCTCAGCCGGGTCGACCTGGCCGATCCGGGGGTGATCGCGGCGAAGGTTGCCGGTCACGATCGGCTGCTGCACCTGGCCGGTGTCAACCGGGGGGAGCCGGCCGAGGTCGCCGCCGGCAATGTCCAGCTCGCCACCCAGCTCGCCGATGGGCTCAAGCACTGCGCGAACCCGCCGGCGCGGGTGGTCTACGCCAATTCGGTGCAGGCCGGCAACGGCACACCGTACGGCGACGCCAAGGCCGCCGCGGCGCGGGTGCTGGCGGACACCGGGGTCGACCTCGACGACGTGTTGCTGCCGAACCTGTACGGCGAGCATGGCCGGCCGTACTACAACTCGGCGGTGGCGACCTTCTGCCGGCTGCTCGCCGAGGGTGGGCGGCCCGAGGTGCACGCCGACCGTGAGCTGAGCCTGGTGCACGTCACCGACGCTGCCGCCCGTCTCATCGGCGCGCCCAACGGTGGATCGTGGGATCCGACCATGCCGGCGCTGCGCATCGGCGTCCAGGCGCTGGCGGACCGGCTCACCGGGATGGCCGCCACGTACCGGACCGGGGAGATCCCGTCCCTGCTGAGCCGGCACGAGGTGCGGCTGTTCAACACCTACCGGTCGCACTGCTTTCCGGCGCACTACCCGATCACCCTGCCTCGGCGGGCCGACGCCCGTGGCGAACTGGTCGAGACGGTCAAGGCACACGGCGGGGCGGGGCAGACGTTCTGCTCCACCACCCGTCCGGGGATCACCCGGGGAGAACACTTCCACCTGGCGAAGGTGGAGCGGTTCGTGGTGCTGCGCGGCTCGGCCGAGATCAGCCTGCGCCGGGTCGGCGACCGTGAGGTGCTGCGGTTCCCGGTGAGCGGCACCGAGCCAGCGCTCATCGACATGCCCACCATGTGGGTGCACAAGCTGGTGAACACCGGTGCGGACGAACTGGTGACGATGTTCTGGGCCAACGAGCTCTTCGACCCGGACCGGCCGGACACCTGGGCCGAACCGGTGGAGACGGCCCGGTCGGCGCCGCTGGCGGCAGCAGAGGGAGGACGGGCATGACCCGGATCATGACTGTGGTCGGCACCCGACCCGAGATCATCAGGCTCTCCCGGGTGATCGCTCGACTCGACGACACGGTGGATCACACGCTGGTGCACACGGGGCAGAACTGGGACAGCGCCCTGTCGGAGGTGTTCTTCAAAGAGTTGCGCATGCGGGAGCCGGACCGATTCCTCCGCGTCGACACCTCATCGCTGGGGCGGGTCCTCGGCGGGGTGCTCGTCGGCATGGAGGCCGCGATCGCGCAGGAGCGACCCGACGCGGTCCTGGTACTCGGCGACACCAACAGCTGCATCGCCGCGCTGATGGCCCGCCGGATGCGCGTGCCGGTCTACCACATGGAGGCCGGCAACCGGTGTTTCGACCTGAACGTGCCGGAGGAGACCAACCGGCGGCTGGTCGATCACGTGGCCGACTTCAACCTCGTCTACACCGAGCACGCCCGGCGCAACCTGCTCGCCGAGGGCCTGCACCCGCGCCGGATCCTGCACACCGGCTCGCCCATGCGGGAGGTGCTGGAGCACTACCGGGCGCCGATCGCCAGCTCGACCATCCTGCGTCAACTGGAACTCGACCGGGACCGGTACTTCCTGGTCAGCGCGCACCGGGAGGAGAACGTGGACCGCCCCGACCGGCTCCAGCGGTTACTGGACTGCCTGGTCGCGGTTCGCGACCGGTGGGGCTTCCCGGTGCTGGTCTCCACCCACCCGCGCACCCGTAAGCGGCTGGAGGCGCTGGCCCCGGACGCCACCGCACTGGACGGCATCGCCTTCCACGACCCGTTCGGGCTGCTCGACTACGTCCACCTGCAGACCAAGGCGTACTGCACCCTGTCGGACAGCGGCACGATCAGCGAGGAGGCCGCCATCCTCAACTTCCCCGCGGTAACGCTGCGCGAGTCGATCGAACGCCCCGAGGCGCTCGACGCCGGCGGCATCATCATGACCGGCCTTGACCCGCATGGCGTGGTCGAGGCGGTCGAGGTGACGGTGGCGCAGGTCGCCGCGCAGGGCGTGCCCTGCCCGGTCGACTACCAGGTGCCCGACACCTCCCGACGGGTGGTGGATTTCATCCTCTCCACCGTGCGCCGACACCACGACTGGGCGGGCATCCGCCGCTGACCAGCGTCGACACCGGGGCTGGCGACCACGAACCTGCGGTCGCCAGCCCCGGTGTCTGTCTGTGTGCTCGCGCGCGAACCGAACGGGGTGACGCCGCGCGGCGTCACCCCGTTCGTCGCCGCCGAGGCGGCGGGGTCGATCAGTGCGACTGCAGGGGTACGGCCCGCGGGCCCTTCACCACCGGACCGACCGGCTGAGCGCAGAGCAGCGCGAGGTGCTCGACGATCTTCGCCGCGTCGTCGTACGGGTCGAGCCCGCTGGCCTCCATCGGGTCGAGCGGCGGGACGGGTACGTGCGACACCAGCGGATGGAACGGCCGGGTGTCCACCTCGCCGGTGCCGAGAAGGTCCTCGTGCAGCTTCTCGCCGGGCCGAAGGCCGGTGTAGACGATCGGAACGGAGCTGGACGCCTGGTCGGCCATCTGTCGGGCCAGGTCGACGATCCGGACCGGTTCGCCCATGTCGAGCACCAGCGCCTCCCCGTCCTGCCCGATCTCGGTGGCCTGGAGCACGAGGTGGACGGCCTCCTGGATGGTCATCAGGTAGCGGGTGACGTCCGGGTGGGTGACGGTCAGGGGCTTCCCGGCCTCGATCTGCCGCTGGAAGGCCGTCACCACCGAGCCACGGCTGCTCAGTACGTTGCCGAAGCGAACACTGAGGAAGGTCCCCGGGAACCGGGACGCGGCGTGCGCGGTCAGTCGCTCGGTGATCCGTTTCGAGTAGCCGAGGACGCTGATCGGGTCGGCTGCCTTGTCGGTCGAGATGTTGACGAACTTCGCCACATCCTGGCAGGCGTCCAGCACCGAGAGGGTGCCCCAGACGTTGGTCTTGACCGCCTCGCCCGGGTGCCGCTGCAGCAGGGTCAGGTGTTTGAGTGCCGCCGCATGAAAGATGATCTCCGGACGGCGTTCCCGGATGATCCGCCGGATGCCCTCGTCGTCGCGCAGGTCGGCGAGGATCAGCTCGGGGCCGTCCAGCATGGCCCGTCCGGCGAGTGACATCTGCAGGCCGTGCAGGGCCGACTCGTCCCGGTCCAGCATCATCAGCTCGCCCGGGTTGGCCTTCATCACCTGACGGCAGAGCTCGGAGCCGATCGACCCGCCGGCGCCGGTGACCAGGATTCGTCGGCCGGTCAGACTGTTGGTGCCCAGCGGAAGGTCGCCGACCACCTGCCGGCGCCCGAGCAGGTCGCTGACCTGCACGTCCCGGACGTCGGTGACGGTGATTCGGTGGTCGACCAGGTCCCGCACCGGGGGCAGCACCTTGAAGACCGCGCCGGCCGCGAGGGTGGCCTCACGGATCTGGCGGATCAGCGCGGCCTCCGCGTTGGCCACCGAGAAGATGACGGTGGTGGCGCCGGTACGCCGGACCGAGGCGGCGACATCGTGGCGACCGCCCAGCACGCGTACCCGGCCGATGCGCAGGTCACGCTTGTCCGGGTCGTCGTCGAGCGCGCCGACCGGCAGGTACCGGCCGCGCGGGTCGCTGAGCATGGCGCGGAGCAGCCCTTGACCCGCGTCACCCATCCCGAACAGCAGCACCGGCGTCGACGACCGGACATCGGGGCGCATGGCGAGGTCGCGCCGGTGCCGGTACGCGAACCGGGTGCCGAGCATGAGCAGCAGGGCGAGCGCACCGCCGACTACCGGGGTACTCGCCGGAACCGGCCGGTCGCTGGACGGCAGCAGGCCGAGCAGGATGATGGCGGCCGTGGTGATGGTGGTGCCGGCGAGGCCCTGAACCTCCTGGAGGCTGCCCAGTGGGTGTCGTCCGGAGTAGAGCCGGCGCAACGCCGACACTGCCACGTGGATGACCGCCGCGGCCGCTCCGACCGCTGCGGCTCGGCCGAGCTGGCCCGGAGGAAGCTGGAACTCGAACCGGGTCCAAGCGGCCGCGACTGCACCGCCGACCCAGGCGGTGGTGTCGGCAGCGAGAAATCCGACCGCGCGGCGACGGGCCCTGGCCCGCCGCGTCCGCTGGTCTGTCCGCTCCGTGTGCTCCGTGTCCTGGGGCATGTACTGGCTCCCTGTCCCGTCTTACGACTACTTCTGCCGCCAGGCAGAAGGAGCTTTGCGCTCCTTGTCCTTGTTACAGGGTGAAGAGGCACTGCTGGCCGTTTTCGGGTTATCTGAGCCAAACGTCCGGCTATCCTATTGGCCGCCCAGTGCGCCGGGCCGCTCTCCCGGTCAGAACCGCCGCCGGCGGCACGGTGCTCACCGATCGGCCGGAACGTGGTCCCGGACCGCCTTCTCCAGATGCCTCGCGAGGGCCACGCTGCCGACCCGCTCCGAGAGTCGTTCCAGGTAGAACTGCCGTCCGCTGCGGCCCAGCTCTTCACGTTTCTCGGCGCCCAACTCGTACATCCGACGGATCGCGTCGGCCAGCGCGTAGGGGTCGCCGGGAGGTGCGACGAACCCGGCGCCGGACTCGTCGACGAGACGGGCCGCGTCACCCGCCAGGGCGGCCACGATGGGGCGGCCGCACGCCAGGGTGCTCTGCACCTTGCTGGGCATGATCGACCGGAGGAAGGGCTGATCGCGCAGGGAGATCAACTGGACGTCCCCGAGGGGCATGAGTTCGACCATCCGCTCGATCGGCTGCTGGCCGAGGAAGACCACCCGGCCGGGGGCGTATCGTGCGGCCGACTCGCGTAGCCGGCGCTCTTCCACGCCGCTGCCGGCGAACACGAGCGTCAGGTCCGGGATGTCGGCGAGATGCTCCAGCGCGTCGACGGCGACATCGAGCCCCTGGAGGTTTCCCATGCTTCCGGCGTACATGACGACGAAGCCCTCCAGCCCGAGGGTCGCTGCCAACTGGGGATCAGGTGTTCGCGGGCGGA
The DNA here is from genome assembly GCF_044459545.1 of Micromonospora sp. NPDC050276. Taxonomy (NCBI): domain Bacteria; kingdom Bacillati; phylum Actinomycetota; class Actinomycetes; order Micromonosporales; family Micromonosporaceae; genus Micromonospora; species Micromonospora sp. NPDC050276. The sequence continues at coordinate 301,628 of NZ_JBITJA010000002.1, forward strand.
AGAGGCGTTCGTCGACCCAGTTGTAGACGACCGAGAGCTTGTCCCGGGGGACTCCGCGGCTGCTCAGGATGTCGGCCATGCCCGGGGCGATGACCGCCACCGACGACGCGCCCCGGTGCGCCGCGTCGCAGAACCTGTTGAGCAACTGGACGATCAGGTCGGTGCGACGGCCAGGGCGGACGTAGTCGCTCTCCGCCAGAGTGTCTGGCCAGAGATCCTCCATGAGAATCACGTACGGGCGTCCGTGCATCCAACGGGCCACCATCGCGGGCAGCGTCACTGTCGCCGGCGACGAGTAGACCAGCCACACGTCGACCTTGCGGAGCAGGTCCAGCCGGGTCGCGGCGGAGGCCGCGAAGCTGAGATAGTTGGCAGCCCGTCTGACCGCCGACCGGTCGTGACTGGGCACCAACGGCACCCGGTGCACCGAGACGCCGCTCATCATCTCGAAACGGTATGGGCGCAGCCGGTAGCCCGGAGACAGCCGGCCGGACGGATAGTTCGGGAAGCCGGTGAGCACGTGCACCTCGTGCCCGAGCGCGACGAGCGACCGGCTGATGATCCCCGGAAGTACGGCGGAGCCACCCTCCGGGTCGTACCACTGGGTGATGATCCCGATTCTCACCGCGCTGCCACCGCAGCCGGAGCAGCCAAGGAACCGATCAGGCCAGTCGAGCCTGACCCGGGGGCGAGAGTCATGGAGAGCCTTCCTGTTGGGGGCGGAGTTACTTGGTCAGAGACCGGTTGTCCGCGTCCGCTCCGCTCGTCTCGACCGATTGCGCGTCACCTGTTCGGGGCCGCGCCACAGCGTCAGCGTTCGGTGCCGAGGCGGGTGCCGGCTGGGTGCCGGCCGTTCTCAGCCGCTCCCATGCCTCGGGGCGCAGCTCGGGCGCCAGCCCTTGGTCGGCGAGCCAGCCCGGCGTCTGTCGCTTGCCGAACAGGAGCATGTCCACCCGACGGGCGTGCGCATTGGCGTTCAGACTCGTCCGCCCGTACGCGGTGAGGCAGCGCGTCGCGTACCGCGCCACCCGTGCTGGGAGGTGCAGTGGCTCGCGGCCACCGAGAAGGCGGAGCAGGAGCCCTGTCGTCATGCCGTTGTGGGGCTGGAGCACGATGGGCGGCACCGGGCCGTCGACGAGCCCGAGGTGGGCGATCGCCGCAGCGACATCGCCGATGAGGACCTGGGGCGTCGGCGCGGTGCCGTCCCCGGCGACGCAGCTCATCCGCGACTGCGCGAGCCGGATGAGCGCCCGGGTGTTCGGCCGATCCACGTCGTGGACCCAGGTCGACCGATAGATGACCGCGTCGATGCAGTCCTCGCGCCGCAGCAGGCGCTCACCGATCGCCTTCGAGCGGGAGTACGGCGAGAAGGGCATCGTGCGCGATGTTTCGTCGAGATCCATCGCTCCCTGCGCCGCGGCCGAACTGACGTGGACCAGCCGGTCGGCGTCGACCAGCGCGCTGGCTCGGGCGACCAGGGTGGGAAGCAGTGCGTTTCCGCCGTACAACTGCGCGCTGTCCGGGGCGGACCCGTTCGGTAGCCCCGCTGTGTTGATCACGATGTGAGCGCCGTCGAGCTGGGCGGCGAGGGCGTCGACGACGTCCCGCTGGAGATCCGCCGGCACCGAATCGCTTCGGAGCGCCTCGGCGAGCGGCCACGACAAGCGCGGTGCGGCGACGAGCTGGACCTCGGCTCCCCGGTTGCCCAGCTCGGCGACAACCGCGCGGCCGACGAAGCCGCTGCTGCCGAGCACCGCGACCCTCTTGACCGGCCGATTCCGGTCGGTCGGGTCACCGGCTCGTTGAGCTGACAGTTCTGGCATGAATCGTTCTTCCTTCCGGCGAGGGCTGGGCCCGTTGGGCGGTGCGCCAGGCGGGGGCAGCGAGGTAGGCGGCGAGGATGGCGACGGCCGCAGCGTCCAATGCGACCCGGGCGAGTGGTCCGCTGAAGGAAGCGGTGACCAGACAGCCGGCCACGGCCGCGCTGACGATGGCGGTCGTCGCGGTGACCCGCTGATGTGACCACCCGCCGTCCGTCAGCCGCTGATAGGCATGGTTGCGGTGCGGGCGGTACCAGGCTTCGCCCTTATTGATGCGGCGCAGGAGCGTCCAGCCCGTGTCGGCGACATACAGCGCGAGTGGCGCCACGGCTGCCTCCGGCGGCGTGCCGCGAACGATGGCGTAGGCGGCGATCGTGCTGAGCGCACCGCCCAGGGCGTACGACCCGACATCACCGAGAAAGACCTTCGCGACCCAGGCGTTCCAGGGCAGGAATGTCAGGGACGCGGCGGCGATCAGGCTGCCGGCCGCGGTCAGTAGCGGAAGGTCCGTGAGTACGCCGAGCACGGCGTACACCGCTCCGCCGAGGATCGCGTGCACGGCCGAGATGCCGTTGATGCCGTCCATGAAGTTGAAGGCGTTCACATACGAGGTCAGCCAGGCCGCCAGGGCGAGGACGAGAAGCACGTGGACATACCACTCCTGCCCACCGGGCACCAGGACCAGGGCTGTGCCCAGGCCGGCCAGCAACTGCAGAAGCAGCCGGCTGCGGATCGGGACACCCCGGAGGTCTTCCAGGAGCCCGATCGCCGCGAAGAAGAGCAGCGGTACGGCGATGGATCGGGCGTGCTCGTTCAGGAGAAGTGCGAGCCCCGCCGCCGCGGCGACTCCCACGCCGCCGCCGCGCGGGATCGGTGTGCTGTGCGAGGACCGCTCCGACGGTATGTCGAGAACGGCGGCCGACCTCAGCAGGCGAAGGATCAGCGGCTGTAACAGAGTGCCGACGACGAGTGCGAGGACGATTCCACCGAGGAGCGGAATGGCCGTCATGGCGTGGTTCCTGACGAGCGGTGGCGGGCGCGCGTCGTGCGGGCAGGCGTTGGCCATGGCACGGTGCGGCAGGCCGGCCACTGAGGATCCTCTTGAATGTGCAGGAGATTCACCACTCGAACCTTTGGGTTGAACCGGTCATACCGGGATGAATCAATCATAGGGGGTCGCTACTATGGACAAACGACCGTTCCCCATATTCGGTGTGCGGCGCGCAGCTCGATCCGCTCTCGTTGCCGTCGAGAAGGTCCGGCAGCCCCGGTTCGGAGGCTGATCCCGGTGGCCACGGTGCGGGCCCACGGCGGATTCGGCGGTGGCTACCCCGCCCACGCCCGATCGTGCTGGCCGGGCCGCTCATCCTCGTGATGCGGCAGGCCGGGTGGTGGGCCTGGTCAGGTCCCGTCGTTCAGCAGTCGGGTGAGCAGCGTCCGCAACGGGATCGACTCGCCGTCACGGCCACCGGCTCCGACGACCAACGGTGCCGGGCTGGGCTCCGGGTCGACGCCGAACAGCCGGGCCCGCAGACCGCCCGGCACGGTCAGCAGGTGGAACCGGCCACCCACGTCCACCGCCCGCGTCTCGGCCCGGTCGACGTACCAGCCGGTCAGCCTGGTCCGGTAGCGACCCCGCCCGTCGTAACCCCGGGCAACCAGCCGGGTGGTGCGCAGCCCTCGCCGGGTCGCCTCGGCCACGAACCAGGCCACCAGCTCCGCCGCCTCCGCGTGCTCGGCGGCCCGCCGCCGCGCGTCCGCGTCGGCGTGCGCCCGCACCGCCTGCCGCTGCTGATCCCGCCACTCCCGGGCGTCTCGCTCACCCACGACGCCGACGGTACGCGAGCCGGTTCAGTCGAGTACGGCCCGCAGCGTGTGCCGGGCGATGCCGGCCATCACCGGGTTGGTCTCGACGTAGTACGGCAGCGCGTTGATCGCCTGCTCCAGCGCCCAGCCGCGCCCCCGCTCCCAGGTCGCGTCGTCCACGCCCAACGCCCGTCGGTACGCCTCCCGGCAAGCCACGTCGAACATGTTCCACGCCGGCATCAGGTCCACCGCGGGGTCACCCACGCCGACCGAGCCCAGATCGATGACCGCGACCAGCCGGCCGTCGCGGACCAGCAGGTTGCCCGGCATCAGGTCACCGTGGATCCACACGTCGGCGGGGTCGTCCCGGCGGGCGTCCCGGCACCGGTCCCACACCTCGGCGAGCGCGGCGGTGTCGGTGAGCGCGCCGCTGACCGCGAGTGCGGCCCGCACGTTGGCGTCCCCGGCGATCAACGGCCCGCCGCGTCCGGTCCCGGGCCAGATCCGCCCGCCGGTGTCGATGCCGCGCAGGGCCGTCACCACGCCGGCCAGGTCCCGGGCGAAGACGTCGAGGTCGTCGATCCGGCCGAGCTGGGCCGTCTCCCCCGGAATGAACTGGTACGCCGTCCACGGCCCGGGGTACCCGTCGCCCGGCTCGCCGAGGCCGAGCGGTTCGGGCACCGCGACCGGCAGATGCGCGGCGAGCAGCACGGCGTACTCCTGCTCGCGTCGCAGCTCGGCACGCAGCTCGGGATCGGTCGAGGGGAGCAACGGGAACCGCAGCACAACGTCGGGGCCGAGCCGGAACAGGGCGTTCACGGTGCCGGTCGAGGGGAGCGGCCGGATCGGCAGGCCCCGCCACCGCGGAAACTGCTCGGCCACCAGCGCGGAAACCACGTCCACGCTCACGTCCACCTGGTCGGCGTGCATCCTCACCGCGAGATCATCACCCAAACCCCGCAACCCCGCGATCGGATTTCCCCGCGCCCCCACCCGCGCCCGCGCCGCCCGCGCCCGCGCCCGCGCCGCCCGCGCCGCCCCGCGCCGATCTTGCAGTTTCGGTCGTCGAGATAGGCGGAATGCTGGCTTTTGTCGCAGCAGAAAGTGCAAGATCGGCGGAGAAGGGCAGCTCGGCTTCGTCGATCATGGAGTTTTGGTGCCAGGCTTGGCGTTGTGCGGGCGGTTTGTCACCCACCACAACTCCATGATCGACGAGACGGCGCGGGGTTGACGGGCTGAGCGGGGTCAGGCCAGTCCGGCGCGGCGCAGGGCTTCCGCCATCGCGTCATTGGCCGGCGCCGGTGCACCCTGCCGCTGCTGCCCGCCGCGACCACCCTGCCCGCTGCCACGACCGCCCTGTCCACCCGGCCCGCTGCCACGACCGCCCTGACCACCGCGACCGCTCTGGCCGCCCTGTCCGCCACGACCGCCCTGCGGCGCGCGCTGCGCCGGGCCGCGTCCCTCCTGGCCGGTCCGGCCACCACCGCTACCGCCGCTGGCGGGGAGTTCGTCGTCCAGGCGCAGGGTCAGCGAGATCCGCTTGCGGGGTACGTCCACGTCGAGCACCCGGACCTTGACCACGTCACCGGACTTCACCACCTCGCGGGGGTCCTTCACGAAGGTCCGGGACATCGCCGAGACGTGCACGAGGCCGTCCTGGTGCACCCCGACGTCGACGAACGCGCCGAACGCGGCCACGTTGGTGACCACGCCCTCCAGCACCATGCCCGGCGTCAGGTCGCTGATCTTCTCCACCCCTTCGACGAAGGTGGCGGTGCGGAACTCCGGGCGGGGGTCCCGACCCGGCTTCTCCAACTCGGCGAGGATGTCGGTGACCGTGGGCAGGCCGAACCGCTCGTCGACGAAGTCGGTGGCCCGCAGCCCGCGCAGGATGCCGCTCTTACCGATCACCGAGCGCAGGTCCTGCCCGGTGCTGGAGAGGATGCGACGCACCACCGGGTATGCCTCGGGGTGCACGCTGGAGGAGTCCAGCGGGTCGTCCCCGTCCGGGATGCGCAGGAAGCCGGCGCACTGCTCGAACGCCTTCGGCCCGAGCCGGGCCACCTTCTTCAGCTCCGTACGCGAGCGGAACGGCCCGTTGGCGTCCCGGTGCAACACGATGTTTTCGGCCAGGCCGGCGCCGATCCCGGAGACCCGGGTCAGCAGCGGCGCGGAGGCGGTGTTGACGTCCACCCCGACCGCGTTGACGCAGTCCTCCACGACCGCGTCCAGCGACCGGGACAGCTTCACCTCGGACAGGTCGTGCTGGTACTGACCGACGCCGATCGACCGTGGGTCGATCTTGACCAGCTCCGCGAGGGGGTCCTGCAGGCGGCGGGCGATGGAGACCGCGCCGCGCAGCGACACGTCCATCCCGGGCAACTCCTGCGAGGCGTACGCGGAGGCGGAGTAGACCGACGCGCCGGCCTCGGAGACCATCACCTTGGTCAGGTTGAGCTGCGGGTGCCGGGCGATCAGATCCCCGGCGAGCTTGTCGGTCTCCCGGGAAGCGGTGCCGTTACCGATCGCGATCAGCTCCACCCCGTGCGCCCCGGCCAGCCGCGCGAGGGTTTCCACCGACGCGTCCCACTGCCGACGCGGCTCGTGCGGGTAGATGGTGTCGGTGGCGACCACCTTGCCGGTGGCGTCCACCACGGCCACCTTCACGCCGGTCCGCAGGCCCGGGTCCAGACCCATGGTCGGTCGGGTGCCGGCCGGCGCAGCCAGCAGCAGGTCCCGCAGGTTGGTGGCGAAGACCCGCACCGCCTCCTCCTCCGCCGCCTGCCACAACCGCATCCGCAGGTCCGCGCCGAGGTGAATGAGGATCCGGGTACGCCACGCCCAGCGGACCGTGTCGGTCAGCCAGCGGTCGGCCGGGCGGCCCATATCGGACACGCCGAACCGGCCGGCGATGACCGCCTCGTACCGGCTCGGGCCGGTCGGCACGGCGTCCGCCTCGCCGGCCTCCTCCGGCTCCATCGTCAGGTCGAGCATGCCCTCCTTCTCGCCCCGGAACATCGCCAGGATCCGGTGCGAGGGCAGCTTCGGGTACGGCTCGGAGAAGTCGAAGTAGTCGGCGAACTTGGCGCCGGCCGCCTCCTGACCCTCGCGTACCCGGGAAACCAGGCGGCCCCGCGACCACATCTGCTCGCGCAGCGTGCCGATCAGGTCGGCGTCCTCCGCGAAGGTCTCGATGAGGATCGCCCGGGCGCCCTCCAGCGCGGCGGCGGCGTCGGCGACGCCCTTCTCCGGGTCGACGAACGCGGCTGCGGTGGTGCGCGGGTCCTGGCTCGGGTCGGCGAGCAGCGTCTCGGCCAGCGGCGCCAACCCGGCCTCGCGGGCGATCTGCGCCCGGGTCCGTCGCTTCGGCTTGTACGGGAGGTAGATGTCCTCCAGCCGGGACTTCGAGTCGGCGGCCATGATCTGCGTTTCCAGGGCCTCGTCCAACTTGCCCTGGCCACGGATCGACTCCAGCACGGCGGCCCGTCGCTCGTCCAGCTCGCGCAGGTAGCGCAGCCGCTCCTCCAGGGTGCGCAGCTGGGTGTCGTCGAGCAGGCCGGTGGCCTCCTTGCGGTAGCGGGCGATGAACGGCACGGTGGCGCCGCCGTCGAGCAGCTCCACGGCCGCCCGCACCTGACGCTCGGCCACGCCGAGCTCGTCGGCGATCCGCTGATGAACAGACTGGGTCACGATCTCGATCCGCCTTCGACTCGATCCGCCTTCAAAGGGCGGGTACGTCTGCATTCTGCCGGGCCGACCGGTGCGCTGTCGCCGCGCCCGGCCGGAGGCTGATCCGCCGTGGTCAGCCGGGGTGACCGGCGGCGGTCCCGCCGGGCCTGCGCTAGCGTGGCGATCATGGAATCTGCTGCGGAGCCGCGTGCCCGGCGGCTCTTCGGCGGCAGCGCCCGGGCCCTCGGTGACCTCACGGCCAACCCGTTCCGCGCCGACCGGGACCGGATCGTCGGCTCGCCGTTCTTCGCCCGGCTCGGCGGTGTCACCCAGGTGATCAGCCCGGTCGGCTCCGGGCTGCTGGTGCACAACCGGCTCACCCACAGCCTCAAGGTCGCCCAGGTGGCCCGCGCGGTCGCCGAGCGACTCGGCGCCGACGAGCGGTGGCGTGACCTGCTGGACAAGCTCGGCGGCTGCGACCCCGACGTGGTGGAGGCGGCGGCGCTCGCCCACGACCTCGGCCACCCGCCGTTCGGGCACCTGGGGGAGCGGGTGCTGGACCGGCTGGCCCGTCAGCGCCTCGGCCTCTCCGACGGTTTCGAGGGCAACGCGCAGTCGTACCGGATCGTCACCAGCACCGAGATCCGCGGCGCGGCCACCACCGGGTTGGACCTGACCGCCGCGGTCCGCGCGGCGATGTTGAAGTACCCGTGGACCCGCCTGGACCACCCCGACCCGCACCCCCGCACGATGGATCCACCGCCGCGCGGAGCGACCCCGCCGCCGGACGACCCGGACAGCGGCTCGTCGAAGTTCGGCGCGTACCGGACCGAGCTGGACGACCTGCGGCAGGCCCGGGAGCCGTTCGCCGGCCGCATCCCGGACTGGCAGCAGACCGTGGAGGCGTCCGTGATGGACACCGCCGACGACATCGCGTACGCCATCCACGACGTGGAGGACTTCTACCGGGTCGGTGTGCTCCAGCAGGGTTCGGTCTCCGCGGAGTTGATGGCCTGGCAGCGCGAGAGCGGGCACCTCCGGGCGATCACCGACGCGGCGCTGGCCACCTCGGCCCGACGACCCGGGGCGGCGATCGAACGGTTGCGTCGGCAGCTGCACCGCAAGGACGCCTGGATCGCGGACGACGACGCGTTCGCCGCCGCCGTCGAGCACGTCCGTGCGGAGTTGGTCGACGGGCTGCTCGCGATGCCGTTCGACGGCTCGATCGAGGCCGAGCAGTACGTGGCGCGGTTCTCCGCGCGCTGGTCCACCCGCTTCGTCGAGGCGATCACGGTCACCGACCGGCCGTCGGTGCGCTCCGGGTACGTGCTGCTGGGCTGCGCGCAGTGGCACGAGGTGCAGGTGCTCAAGTTCGTCCACCACCGGTTCGTGCTGGCCCGGCCGGATCTGGCCCTGCACCAGCGTGGCCAGGCCCGACTGCTGGGCACCCTGGTCGAGGCGCTCTGGGAGTGGCTGCTCGACCCGGAGGAGGAGTCCCGGCTGCCCCGCCGCCTGCACGACCTGGTCGAGTTGGCCGAGGCGGAGCTGCACCCGCGTACCCCGGACCGGATCGGTCGCGCCCGGGGGCGGGCCATCGTGGACTTCGTCGCGCAGCTCACCGACGGGCAGGCGGTGGCCATGCTGGACGCGCTCTCCGGCCGGTCCGGCGCGCTCTGGACCGACGCGTTCGTGCTCTGACCGGCCTGCGGCCAGGCCGCTCCGAACCGGCGACTCAGGCGATGGCCTGCCACCAGCCGTCGACGGCGGGCGGCTCGTCGACCACCACCCGCTCGCCGGGGCGGGGCACGGCGAGCCGCACGTCACGCGCCTTCGCCTCGGCCCACAGCCGGTCGACCGGCTCGGACCAGTCGTGCAAAGCCAGGTTGAACGTGGCCCAGTGCACCGGCACGAACAGCCCGCCGCGCAGGTCGAGGTGGGCGCTGACCGCCTCCTCCGGGAACATGTGGATCGTCGGCCAGGCCCGGTCGTACGCGCCGATCTGCATCAGCGTCACGTCGAACGGCCCGTGCTCGGCGCCGATCTCGGCGTACCCGTCGAAGTAACCGGAGTCGCCGGTGTAGAAGACCTTGCGGCGCGCCCCGGCCACCACCCATGAGCTCCAGAGCGTGCCGTCACGGCGCAGCCCCCGACCGGAGAAGTGCTGGGCGGCGGTGGCGGTGATCTCCAGGCCGGCGACCTGGTGCGACTCGGACCAGTCCAGCTCGATGATCCGCTCGGCGGGTACGCCCCAACGGTCCAGGTGCGCGCCCACCCCGAGCGGCACCAGGAACGGCGCGGACTGCCCGACGAGCAACGCCCGCACGGTCGCCATGTCGAGGTGGTCGTAGTGGTCGTGCGAGATCACGATGGCGTCCAGCGGGGGCAGCTCGTCGATGCGCACCGGCGGCTCGTGCAGTCGGCGCGGGCCGACCAGGCCCGAGGGGGAGCACCTGTCACTCCACACCGGGTCGAGCAGCACCCGTCGGCCCTCTATCTCGATCAGGGTCGAGGCGTGGCCGTACCAGACGATGTTGAGCTCGTCGGCGGTGTCGGCGGCCTCCGGCGCGCCAGCGCTGGGGCGCAGCAGCGGCACCGCAGCGGTGGGACGCCGCTTCTGCTTGCCGAAGATCAACTCGCGGACCAGGTTGCGGCCCGGCTCGGCGACCATGGTGCGGGTGCCGGCCCGGTTGTGGAAGGTGCCCTCGCGGAACTGGGGCGAGCGGGCCGCGCGTTCGGCCCGGGCTCCGCTGAGCCGGCCACCCAGCGCCGCCGGCACATCCCGGGCGGCCCAGGCCAGGCCGGCCAGCGCGGCCAGGCCAGCGGCGCCCCGCATCCGCCGCCCGAGTGACCGTTCGACGTCCGTGCTCCGCGCTCGTGCCATTGCCGTCCCTCCGACGTGTCCGCCCTACACGGTAGTCACCCGGACCGACCCGTGCCTCGGCGGTCGCCCGCCGGGTCGGTCGCCGCTGCCGGCAACCGACCCGGGAGGGGCGTCAGGGCCGGCGCTAGCCGCCGTTGCTGGGGCGTCGGGCGGTGATCCGGAACGTCGTGCCCACGCCCGCGATCCGGTCCACCGCGGCCAGGAACTTGGGGCCCATGGCGGCCCGGGCCTGCACCGCCGGGTGGGTCGCGCCGAAGTCCTCCGGGTTGGCCTGCCCGTCGGCGAAGAGCGCGTAGGTGAGCACCGCCGCACCGGAGCGGTCGAAGATCACACCGGCCTCGTGCCGGGCGTCGGCGAACCAGCCGGCCTTGGTGGCGATCCGCGCCCGGTCGTCGGAGGACATCGTGCGCCGAATCCCGTCGGTGAACGCCACCGGGGAGCGCAGGATGCCCAACAGGTACGTCGTCGAGGCGGGGGACAGCAGCGTGCCGGCGACCAGGGCACGCAGCAGGTCGTGCGTCTCCCGGGGGGTGCTGGTGCCGAGGAAGAACCGGTTCGGGTTGGCCACCGGCTGGACCTGGGTGTTCGGGAAGCCCTTGGCGACCAGGATGGAGTTGATCTCGGCGGCCGGGGCGACCAGCCCGCACAGCCGCACCGCCGTGTCGTCCGAGACCGTCAGCAGGTTGGCCAGCACGTGCCCGATGGTCACCAGGCTCGGGTACGCGCCGTCCAGGCTGAAGATGCCGTCACCGCCCGGCACGACGATCGCCGCGCTCACCTCGACCTGCTGGTCCAGGGTGAGCAGCCCCCGGTCGACCTTGTCCAGCACCGCCGTGGCGACCGCGATCTTGTTGACGCTGTACGCCTCGATCCGCCGGTCCGCGTCGGCCTGCACCGCGACCACCGGCGCGCCGGCCGGGTCGGCGACGCTGACGTACGCCTGCCAGTTGCCGCCGGCCTCGGCGCTGTGCTTGGCGAAGACGGAGGCGACCCGACGGGCGGCCCGGGTGGGGGTGGTCGGCGACACCTCGGCGGCCTCGGTGGCGCTCGCCGGGGTGGCAGCGCCCAGCACGGTGCCGGCGGTGGCCACCGTGCCCAAGCCCAGTGCCGTTCTGCGGTTCAGTCGCATGGTCGATCGTCTCCCCCATCGTGGTGCGCCGGAGCGCTTGCTGGCCCACCACCCTAGGCGAGTTGATCGACGCACGACGACCCCCGAACAGTCCCGAACAGTCCCGAACAGCTCAGCCGAACCGCCGACGCAGTGCGGCGCCCACCGCACCCACCGGTCCACACACGAGTTGCCGCAGGTCAGGAAGGTGACCGCCACGTACCGCCTCGCCGGTCGGGTTCGGCGCGAAGACCGAACCGTCGTGCGCGGCGACCGGTCGCCCACTGAGACCCATCGCCCGCGTCAACGGCCCGACCAGACCGTCGTAGAACCCCGGCAGGACCGTGAAGCCGGCGCGCAGCACCACGTTGAGCCGGCCCACCGAGACTTCCCGACGAGGCCGGTCCACGCAGTCCACAATGGCTCGGGCCACCCGCTGCGGGCTGGCGACCGGTGGTGGAGGCCGCCCGATCCGGCCCAGATAGTTCGCCGCCTGCTGGTACACGGGAGTGTCCACACTGCCCGGGTTGACCAGGCACAGTCGGATCCGTGGGCTGTCGCGCAGCTCCTGCTGCACCGTCCGGACCAGACCCTGCAACCCCCACTTGCTGGCCACGTACGCGCTCATGTACGGCGCGGTGATGTGCCCCAGGACGGAGCCGGTGAGGATCACCGTGCCGGCCCCGGCAACCCGGAAGCGCCGCAGCGCCACCCGCACCGAGCTGGCGGCACCGAGCAGGTCGGTGCGTACCACCTGGTCGAAGACCTGCTCCGGCAACTCGTCGAAGCGTCCGTAGGCCATCACCGCCGCCGTGTGCACCCACACGTCGATCCGGCCGAAGCGGTCGATCGCCGCACCGGCGAGCGCTTCCAACGCGTCCGCCTCGGTGACATCGGTCGGCACGGTCAGCACGTCGACGCCGGCGCACTCGGCGCGTACCTCAGCCAGGGTCGTGGTGGCGCGGGCGGCGAGGACCAGACGGTCGCCGCGCTCGGCGAACGCCCGGGCCGTCGCTCGGCCGATCCCGCTGCTCGCGCCGACGATCACGACCACCCGGCTCACGGCACACTCCTCGCACTCATGGTTCGAGCACGACCTTGATGCAGCCGTCCTCCTTCTTCTGGAACATCTCGTACGCGTGCGGCGCCCGAGCCAGCGGCAACCGGTGGGTACGCAGGTCCTCCACGCCCAGCGGGTCGTCGTCACCGGACAGCAGCGGCAAAATCTCGTCGGTCCACCGGCGCACGTGACACTGGCCCATCCGCAGCTGGATGCCCCGGTCGAACATCTCCATCAGCGGCATCGGGTCGGCCTCGCCGCCGTACACCCCGGAGACCGACACGGTGCCACCACGACGGACCCCCTTGACCGCGGCATGCAGGACGGACAGCCGGTCCATGCCGGCCCGGTCGGTCATCGACTGGGCCAGCTTGTCCGGCAGCAACCCGACGGCGGCGTGCGCGAGCTTCCCCACCGGCGAGCCGTGCGCCTCCATTCCGACCGCGTCGATCACCGCGTCCGGGCCGCGCCCGTCGACCAGGTCGATCAACGCGCCCGGCACATCGGACAGCTCGCGGACGTCGAGCACCTCGATGCCGTGCCGGCGGGCCAGCTCCAGCCGCTCGGGCACCAGGTCCAGCCCGATCACCCGGCCCGCGCCAAGATGACGGCCGATCCGCGCGCAGAACTGCCCCACCGGGCCCAGGCCGAAGACGGCCAAGGTCCCACCCGGCGGGGTGTCCGCATACTTCACCGCCTGCCACGCGGTGGGCAGGATGTCGGACAGGTAGAGGTACCGCTCGTCGGCGCCGCTCTGCGGAATCTTGATCGGCCCGAAGTGGGCCTGCGGGACGCGCAGGTACTCGGCCTGCCCGCCCGGCACCGAACCGTAGAGCGAGGTGTAGCCGAACAGGGCCGCGCCCTTGCCCTCGCTGGTGACCTGGGTGGTCTCGCACTGGGCGTAGAGCTGACGGGTACACATCCAGCAGCTGCCGCAGGCGATGTTGAACGGCACCACCACCCGGTCGCCCGGCTTGAGCCCGGTCACCTCCGACCCGACCTCCTCGACGATGCCCATCGGCTCATGACCCAGCACGTCACCGGGCTTCAGGTACGGCCCGAGCACCTCGTACAGGTGCAGGTCCGACCCGCAGATCGCCGTCGAGGTGATCTTCACGATCGCGTCGGTCGGCTCCTCGATCCGGGGGTCCGGGACCTCCTCGACCCGTACGTCTCGCTTGCCCTGCCAGGTGAGCGCCTTCATGTCCCTCATCCCTTCTCACTGCCGTCTCGGAAGACTGCTACCCGGGCTCGGACACTTGAACCGGCCGCCTGACTCTCGGTCCCTGTCTTTCGGTCCCTGTCTCTCGGGCTCGCCTCGGGTCTGCTGCCGGCTTTGCGATGGTTGCGGTGCGGGCAGAGGGCTGGGGGTGACCGTCCCGGGTCTCTTGGGCTTGGTTCGCGCTGCGCGATGGTTTCGGGCTGGCCTTGGGCTTGGTTCGCGCTGCGCGATGGTTGCGGTGAGGGCTGGGGGCGACCGTCCCCGGCTCCGGGCGGTCAGGCTTGATCCCTCCGCCGGGCACGGTCGCCCCCAGCCCTTGTCGAGCGGCGTCCGCCCGTGCGTTCCGTGCCCAGGGCCGTGAGTCTTGACGCGGGCGGGCCAACGAGCCGCGCACCGAGCGGCGATATGCGTGCCTTGACCGCCTTTATAGTGCTCGGGAGCGCATCATCCAGGCTGAGATCGAGTTGATCCACTCGCGTTCCTTGAAGTCGCGGTATCCGCGGCCCGGCGACCGGCCGACTTCCTGAAACCCGAGTGGATCATGCGATGCGAGAGGGTGAGGCAAGGCGAAAGGGCGAGGCGGGGCAAGGCGGGGCAAGGCGAAAGGGCAAGGCGAAAGGGCAAGGCGAAAGGGCAAGGCGAAAGGGTGAGGCAAGGCGGGGCAAGGCAGCGTGCGGCTGGGCGCGGGGTGGGTTTGCCTGGGCTGAAGTCATGGCGCGTCGGCGGTGGGGAGCTGACGGCGTTCGACCTGGTGCAGCGGCGGGCCAAGCGCCCGGCCGGCGTGCCGGACAAGGGCCTCGCCCGCACGATCACCAAGGTCGGCGGCACCGCAGCAGGAGCGCAACCTGCGGACGAGCAGTGACCAAGGTCAGGGCTGGGGCGACCGTCCCCGGCGCAGGGATCAAGCCTGACCGCCCGGAGCCGGGGACGGTCGCCCCAGCCCCACCGCAACCAAAGCCCGAAGCCCAGAGCCCGAAGCCCAAAGCCCGAAGCCCAAAGCCCACCGCCCCAGCCCAAGCCCAAGGACCAGACGGCCAGTACGTCAAACGCCAGACCGCCGTACCCCTGGAAAGCGCGGGATACGGCGGTCTGGCGCGAACGTCAGGAACCGGGGGTGTTGTTGGCGCCCTTCGCGGTGGCCGTGAGGTAGTCGCGGTTGAGGCGGCCGATGGTGTTCAGCGGGATGCCCTTCGGGCAGGCCGGGGTGCACTCGCCGGCGTTGGTGCAGCCACCGAAGCCGGCCTCGTCGTGCGCGTCGACCATGCCGATCACCCGGGTGTAGCGCTCCGGCTGGCCCTGCGGCAGGAGTGAGAGCTGGGTGAGCTTGGCGGCGGTGAAGAGCATGCCGGAGCCGTTCGGGCAGGCCGCCACGCAGGCACCGCAGCCGATGCAGGCCGCCGACTCGAAGGCGGCGTCGGCGTTGGCCTTGGCCACCGGGGTGGAGTGGGCCTCGGGCGCGCTGCCGGTCGGCGCGGTGACGTAACCACCGGCCGCAATGATCTTGTCGAAGGCGCTGCGGTTGACGACCAGGTCCTTGACGACCGGGAAGGCGCTGGCCCGCCACGGCTCGATGTCGATCGTCTCGCCGTCCTTGAACTGCCGCATGTGCAGCTGGCACGCGGTGGTGCCGCGCTGCGGCCCGTGCGCGTCCCCGTTGATCATCAGGCCGCACATGCCGCAGATGCCCTCGCGGCAGTCGTGGTCGAACGCCACCGGGTCCTCGCCGGCGAGGATCAGCCGCTCGTTGAGTACGTCGAGCATCTCCAGGAACGACATGTCCGGGGACACGTCGTCGACCGGGTAGGTCACCATCCGACCCTTGTCCTCAGGGCCCTTCTGGCGCCAGATGCGCAGGGTCAGGTTCACTTGTAGCTCCGCTGCGTGGGGTGGACGTATTCGAACTTCAGGTCTTCCTTGTGCAGCACCGAGGGCTCGCCGTCGGCGGTGAACTCCCAGGCCGCCACGTACGCGAACCGGTCGTCGTCGCGCTGCGCCTCACCGTCGGGGGTCTGGTGCTCGGCCCGGAAGTGGCCGCCGCAGGACTCCTCGCGGTGCAGGGCGTCGATGCACATCAGCTCGGCCAGTTCGAAGAAGTCGGCCACCCGGCCGGCCTTCTCCAGTGACTGGTTGAGTTCCTCGCCGGTGCCGGACACCTTGACCCGCTGCCAGAACTGCTCGCGCAGGGCGCGGATCTCGTCGATCGCCTTGCGCAGCCCGGCCTCACTGCGCTCCATGCCGCAGTGCTCCCACATGATCTGGCCCAGTTCCCGGTGGAACGAGTCCACGGTCCGGTCGCCGTTGACCGCGAGCAGCCGCTGGACGCGGTCCTCGACGTCGGTGCGCGCCTCGACCGCCGCCGGGTGGCTGGCGTCGACCTTCTCCAGCGGGCCGGAGGCCAGGTAGTTGGCGATGGTGGTGGGCAGCACGAAGTAGCCGTCGGCGAGGCCCTGCATCAGCGCCGAGGCGCCGAGCCGGTTCGCGCCGTGGTCGGAGAAGTTGGCCTCACCGATCACGAACAGGCCGGGGATGTTCGACTGGAGGTCGTAGTCGACCCACAGCCCGCCCATCGTGTAGTGCACGGCGGGGTAGATGCGCATCGGCACCTCGTACGGGTCCTCGCCGGTGATCCGCTCGTACATCTCGAAGAGGTTGCCGTACTTGGCCTCGATGGCCTTGCGGCCCAGCCGGTCGATCGCGTCGGCGAAGTCGAGGTAGACGCCGAGCTTGGTCGGCCCGACGCCCCGACCCTCGTCGCACACGTTCTTGGCGGCCCGGGAGGCGATGTCGCGGGGGACCAGGTTGCCGAAGGAGGGGTAGATCCGCTCCAGGTAGTAGTCCCGCTCGTCCTCCGGGATGTCCTTCGGGCTGCGGTCGTCGCCCTTGGTCTTCGGCACCCAGACCCGGCCGTCGTTGCGCAGCGACTCGCTCATCAGGGTCAGCTTCGACTGGTGGTCGCCGGAGACCGGGATGCAGGTCGGGTGGATCTGCGTGTAGCAGGGGTTGGCGAAGTACGCGCCCTTGCGGTGCGCGCGCCAGGTGGCGGTGACGTTGCAGCCCTTGGCGTTGGTGGAGAGGTAGAAGACGTTGCCGTAGCCGCCGGAGGCGAGTACCACGGCGTCGGCCATCTCGGTGCTGATCTCACCGGTGACCAGGTCTCGGACGACGATGCCCCGGGCCTTGCCGTCGATGAGGACCAGCTCCAGCATCTCGTGCCGGGCGTTCATTTCCACGTTGCCCAGGCCGATCTGCCGTTCGAGCGCCTGGTACGCGCCGAGCAGCAGCTGCTGGCCCGTCTGGCCCCGGGCGTAGAAGGTGCGCTGTACCTGGGCGCCACCGAAGGAGCGGGTGTCCAGCAGGCCGCCGTACTCGCGGGCGAACGGCACGCCCTGGGCGACGCACTGGTCGATGATGTTGACCGAGACCTCGGCGAGCCGGTGCACGTTCGACTCCCGGGAGCGGAAGTCGCCGCCCTTGACGGTGTCGTAGAACAGCCGGTGCACCGAGTCGCCGTCGTTGCGGTAGTTCTTCGCCGCGTTGATGCCGCCCTGTGCGGCGATGGAGTGCGCCCGCCGCGGGCTGTCCTGGTAGCAGTAGGACTTGACGTGGTAGCCCTGCTCGGCCAGGGTCGCCGCGGCCGAGCCGCCGGCCAGGCCGGTGCCGACCACGATCACCGTCAGCTTGCGGCGGTTGGCGGGGTTGACCAGCTTGGCCTCGAAGCGCCGGGTCTCCCAACGCTTCTCGACCGGGCCGGCGGGAGCCTTGGTGTCGGCGATCGGGTCGCCCTCGGTGAAGAGTTCCATGTCAGGACACCAATCCGGTGAGTACGGCGAACGGGACCACCAGGTACCCGGCGCAGAGCAGCACGGCGAAGACCAGAGCCGCGGTACGCGCTCGGCGCTCACCGCGTGGCGTCTGCTGGCCGAGGCTGCGGAACGCGCTGAACGCGCCGTGGCGCAGGTGGAAGCCGACCGCGAGGATGGCGAGCGTGTAGAAGAGCGTGACGTACCAGCGCTCCGGCGCGAAGTCGGCGACGACGTTGCCGTACGGCTTGCTCTCGTCGCCGACCGGGTTCAGCGTGCCGGTGGTCAGGTCCAGGATGTGGTAGATCACGAAGAGCAGGATGATCACTCCACCCCAGCGCATCGTGCGGGCCGCGTAGCTGCCGTTGACCTTCTTGCGGTGCGCGTACTTGACCGGGCGGGCGGCGCGGGCGCGTCGGGCCAGCACGGTGGCGGCCACGATGTGGGCGACGACCGCCACCACCAGCACGGTGCGCAGGATCCACAGGAACCAGACGCCGGGCAGCAGTGGCTTGCCGATGTCGCGCAGCCAGTGCGCGTAGTGGTCGAACGAGGTTTCCCCCGTGAACACCTTCAGGTTCCCGAGCATGTGGGCGATCAGGAATAGCGCCAGCAGGATGCCCGTCACCGCCATGACGGCCTTGAGGCCGACGTTCGAGCGGATGGGCGACCGAGTTTTCGTGATTACCACGAGACCGACGCTAGGAGCACTTCGATCAGTCGTCCAATGCATCAAACTCGCAGTGTTGATAGCCGTAAGCTATTTAGATGCAGCTCCATCAGCTCCGGTACTTCGTCGCGGTGGCCGAAGTACGACATTTCACCCAAGCCGCCGACATCGTGGGCATCACGCAGCCCTCGCTCAGTAAGCAAATTCACGCTCTGGAGGCCGACCTCGGCGCACCGCTGTTCGAGCGGGTAAGGGGCAACATCGCGCTCACTGCGGCGGGTGAGGTGCTGCTGCCGTTGGCCACCCGGATCCTCGCCGACGTGGAGACCGCGACCCGGGAGGTCCAGGAGTTGGTCGGGCTACGCCGGGGCCGGGTCCGGCTCGGGGCGACCCCCAGTCTGGCCACCTCACTCGCCCCGCCGGTGTTGCGCCGCTTCCGCGACGCGCACCCCAGCATCGACCTGCGCGTCGAGGAGGGCGGCTCCCAGGACCTGGTGCGCGACCTGCTCCGTGGCGACCTCGACCTGGCCCTGATCATCATGCCGGCGCAGGGGGCCGACCCGGGGTTGCGCGTCGATCCGATCCTGCGGGAGAGCCTGGTGGTGGCCTCGGTGGGGGAGGTGACGACCGCGTCGACGACCGGGGAGCTGCGCATCACCGACCTGCGGGACCAGCCGATGGTGATGTTCCGGGAGGGCTACGACCTGCGCGACGCGACCATCCAGGCGTGCCGGGAGGCGGGCTTCGAGCCGACCTTCGCGGTGGACGGCGGCGAGATGGACGCGGTGCTCAGCTTCGTCGAGGCGGGCCTGGGCATCGCGCTCGTGCCGGGCATCGTGCTGGCCCGCCGGCCGGGCGTGCGGATCACCCCGCTCGCCCCGCCCGGGGTGCGGCGAACCATCGCGGTGGCCCGTCGGCGCGACGTCGTACCCACCCACGCCGGTCGGGAGCTTCGCCGCATCCTGCTCGACTACATCCAGTCGGCCATCGACCACGACGAACTCCCGCCCGGGGTGGATCCGCTCTGAGCAGCGTCAGCGGCCCTCGGCGTCGTCCATCGCGCGGTAGATCCGCTGCTCCGAGACGGGGTACGGGGTGCCCAACGCCTGGGCGAAGACGTTCACCCGCAGCTCCTCGATCATCCAGCGGATCTGCCGGACGGCCGCTTCCTGCCGCCGGGCCGGCGGCAGGTCGGCGAGCAGGTCGGCGTACTCCTTCTGCACGACCGCGATCCGGTCCTGCTGCTGGCGGTCCCGCTGCGGGTTGCCGCCCAGCCGGTCCAGTCGACGCTCGATGGCGGTGAGGTAGCGCAGCAGGTCGGGCAGGCGCGCGTACCCGGTCTCGGTGATGAAACCGGCGTGCACCAGCCCGGCGAGCTGGTTGCGGATGTCGGCCAGCGCCGCCACCACGGCGAGATTGCGGGTCGCGCCGAGCCGCTGCTCGACGGCGTACGCGGCGGCGAGGACCTTGCGGACCCGGTCCATCACCTCGACGACGGTGTCGACCAGGTCGGCGCGGACCTTCTCGCGCAGGGCCGCGAACCCGTCCGCGTCCCAGGCTGGCCCGCCGGCCGCGCCGATCAGCCGGTCGATGGCCGCGCCGGCCGCGTCCTCGATCAGCTCCTGCACGCCGCCGTGCGGGTTGCGGCTCAGCGCCAGCTTCGCCTCGTTGGTGAGCCGCCCCTGCAGGAAACGCGCCGGCGACGGCACGGTGAGCCGCAGCAGCCGGCGGGTGCCGGCCCAGTGCGCCGCCTCCGCCTCGGCCGGGGAGTCGAACACCTTCACCCCGACCGTGGCGCCCTCGTCGACCAGCGCCGGGTACGCGGTGACCGCGTAACCGGCGCGGACCTGCTCGATGGTCCGCGGCAGCGTGCCGATGCTCCACTCGCGCAGCCCGGTACGGGCCACCTCCGGCGCGGCGGCCGCCACCACCTGGCGTACCTCCTGGCGGAGCTGGCGTTGCAGGGCCGGCAGGTCCTTGCCCTCGGCGACCGGCTTCTCGTCGTCGCCGAGGACCCGGAAGGTCACCCGCAGGTGCGCCGGGAGCTTGCCCGGCTCCCAGGCGTCGCGCGGCACGGTCACCCCGGTCATCCGGCGCAGCTGCCGGGTGAGCGCGTCCAGCAGTGACTCCTCGCCGGGGGTGATCGCCGCCAGGGCGGCCCGGGCGTAGTCCGGCACCGGGACGAAGTTGCGCCGGATCGCCTTGGGCAGCGAGCGGATCAGCGCGATCACCGTCTCCTCGCGCAGCCCCGGCACCTGCCAGTCGAAGCTCTCCGCCGGCACCTGGTTGAGCAGCGGCAGCGGGATGTCCACGGTGACGCCGTCGTCCGGCGTGCCCGGCTCGAACCGGTAGGTCAGCGGGAGGCTCACCCCGTCGGCCTGCCACTCGTCCGGGTAGTCGTCCTCGTCCACCCCGGGTCGGCCGTCGTTGACCAGCAGGTCGCGGGTGAAGGTGAGCAGGTCGGGTTGCTCGCGCCGGGTCTTCTTCCACCAGCTGTCGAAGTGCCGGCCGGAGGACACGTCGGCGGGGATCCGCTGGTCGTAGAAGCCGAAGATGGTCTCGTCGTCGACCAGGATGTCCCGGCGTCGGGCCCGGCTCTCCAGCTCCTCGATCTCGGCGAGCAGCCGCTTGTTGTCCGCCCAGAACTGGTGGTGGGTCTGCCAGTCGCCCTCGACGAGGGCGTGCCGGATGAACAACTCCCGGCTCAGCGCCGGGTCGATCCGGCCGAAGTTGACCTTGCGGGAGCTGACCAGTGGGACGCCGTACAGGGTGACCTTCTCGTAGGCCATCACCGCGGCCTGCTTCTTCTCCCAGTGCGGCTCGCTGTAGCTGCGCTTGACCAGGTGCTGCGCCAGCGGTTCGACCCACTCCGGCTCGACCCGGCCGGCGATGCGACCCCACAGCCGGGAGGTCTCCACCAACTCGGCGGCCATCACCCAACGCGGCGGCTTCTTGAACAGCGCCGACCCGGGGAACAGCGCGAACTTCGCGCCCCGCGCCCCCAGATACTCGTGTTTCTGGGCGTCCTTGAGGCCGATGTGCGACAGCAGGCCGGGCAGCAGCGACTGGTGCACCTTCGGGGTGTCGATCTCCTCCGGCAGGTCCGCGCCACCACGACGGCTCGCACCCCGGCCGGCGTCCGCGTCACCCGCGGTGTCGCGCGCCGGCCGCCCACCCCGCCGGTCGCCCTCCTGCGGGGTACGCAGTACCTGCCGCAGCTGACCGACGATGTCCTGCCACTCACGCACCCGCAGGTAGTTCAGGTACTCCGCCTTACACATCCGGCGGAACGCGCTGGAGGACAGCTCCCGCTGCTGCTCGCGCAGGTAGCGCCACAGGTTGAGGAAGGCGACGAAGTCCGACTCCTTGTCGGTGAACCGGGCGTGCGCCTGGTCCGCCTGGGCCTGCTTCTCCGCCGGCCGCTCGCGCGGGTCCTGAATCGACAGCGCGGCGGCGATCACCAGCACCTCGGTGGCGCAGCCGTTGCGTTCGCCCTCGACCACCATCCGGGCCAGGCGCGGGTCGACCGGCAGTTGGGCCAGCCGTCGGCCCAGCGCGGTGAGCCGCTTCGCCGGGTCGGCCTCGGTCGGGTCCAACGCGCCCAACTCGTGCAGCAGGTTGACCCCGTCGGTGATGTTGCGGCGATCTGGTGGGTCGATGAACGGGAACGCGGCGAGGTCGCCGAGCCCGATGGCCGTCATCTGGAGGATGACCGACGCCAGGTTGGTCCGCAGGATCTCCGGGTCGGTGAACTCGGGCCGGGAAAGGAAGTCCTGCTCGTCGTAGAGGCGGATGCAGATGCCGTCCGACGTACGCCCGCAGCGGCCCTTGCGCTGGTTGGCCGACGCCTGGGAGATCGGCTCGATCGGCAGCCGCTGCACCTTGAGCCGGCTGGAGTAGCGGGAGATCCGGGCGGTGCCCGGGTCCACCACGTACTTGATCCCGGGCACGGTCAGCGAGGTCTCCGCGACGTTGGTGGCGAGCACCACCCGGCGCGCGGAGTGCGCGGCGAACACCCGGTGCTGCTCGGCGGTGGAGAGCCGCGCGTACAGGGGCAGGATCTCGGTGCCGAGCAGCGACCGCTTCTTCTGCACCAGCTTGCCCAGCGCATCGGCGGTGTCCCGGATCTCCCGCTCACCGCTGAGGAACACCAGGATGTCGCCGGGGCCCTCGGCGGCCAGCTCCTCGACGGCGTCGCCGATCGCCTGGATCTGGTCGCGGACGTTCTCCTCGTCGCCGTCCTCCTCGCCCTCGGCCAACTCGACGAGGGGCCGGTAGCGCACCTCCACCGGGTAGGTACGCCCCGACACCTCGACCACCGGCGCGGGCGCGCCGCCGGGCTCCTCGGCGGTCGGTGCACCGGCGAAGTGCCGGGCGAACCGGTCCGTCTCGATGGTCGCCGAGGTGATGATCACCTTGAGGTCGGGTCGTCGGGGCAGCAGCTCCCGCAGGTACCCGAGGATGAAGTCGATGTTGAGGCTGCGCTCGTGCGCCTCGTCGATGATCAGCGTGTCGTACTGGCGCAGCATCCGGTCGGTCTGTAACTCGGCCAGCAGGATGCCGTCGGTCATCAGCTTCACCAGGCTCCGCTCGCCGACCTGGTCGGTGAAACGCACCTTGTAACCGACCAGGTCGCCCAACTCGGTGCCCAGCTCGTCGGCGATCCGGTCGGCCACCGTCCGGGCGGCCAACCGCCGGGGCTGGGTGTGCCCGATCAGGCCGTGCACCCCGCGCCCCAACTCCAGACAGATCTTGGGGATCTGCGTGGTCTTGCCGGAGCCGGTCTCGCCCGCCACGATCACCACCTGGTGATCGCGGATGGCGGCGGCGATGTCGTCCTTGCGCTCACTGACCGGCAACCCCGCCGGGTACGTGATCACGGGCACCGCCGCCTGGCGGGCGGCGAGCCGCTGCTCGGCCCGGACCAGGTCGGCGGTGATCTCGGTCAGCGCCGCCTCCCGACGCTGCGGGTCGCGCAGCTTGCGGGCACCGTCCAGCCGCCGCTGGAGCCGGCGCTGGTCGCGGAACATCAGAGGGGTGAGGCGGCGGTGCAGCTCGCGAACCGGGTCGGTCGCGACGGAGGCGGTTGGATTCTGCATGTCGTGCCCAAGGATAGGCAGCCCGGCGGCGTACCGCCCCTGGGTTACCGCGCGGCCGGCCCTTCGACGGCCCACCCGGGACCTCCGGTCCCCCGACCGCCACCCGGGACCTAGAGTGGCGGCGACGTCGAGCGCTGGGGGAGCCGGGATGGAGATGCGCGACACCGACCGCGCGTTGGTGCAGGCCGCCACGGCGGTCGCCAAGCTGCGGTGCCGCAGCCAGCACCACACGGTCGCGTCCGCGGCCCGTACCGCCGACGGGCGGGTCTTCTCGGGCGTGAACGTCCAGCACGCCGCCGCAGCGGCCTGCGCCGAGCTGGTCGTGATCGCGACGGCGGCGACCCAGGGCGTCACCGCGCTGGAGACGATCGTCACGGTCGCCGACCGGGGCCGCGAGATCGTCGCCCCGTGTGACCGGTGCCGGCAGGTGCTGCTGGACTACTTCCCGGCACTGCGCGTGATCGTCGGCCCGGTGGACGACCCGCGGGTGGTCCCGCTCGGGGAGTTGCCCGCGGAGGCCGGGAGCGGCGTGGCCGGCTGATCGAAGGACCGGGGTCAGTCCCCGGAGGCCGCCTCCAGCATCGACTGGGGCACCGGCACGCTCTCGAACCGCAGGTTGCCCTCGGGAAGCAGCCACGACGTCACCCGCGCGACCAGGCAACCGGCACGAACGGCCGGGTCGTTGCCGTAGAGGGCGCGCGCCTCGTCCGGGGCGATGGAGAGCACCACGAACCCCCGCAACTGCTCGTCGTCGGGGTGCAGGAACGGCCCGGCCGCGAGCACCAGCCCCTGTTCCACGAGGCCCGCCTGGTGGGCCAGGTGCGCGTCCCGCAACCGGTCGACCGCGTCCAGTGGCAGCTCCGGCGGATCCAACGGTCGAGCCAGGAGGACGACCGTGTGCTGGTCGAATCGCATGGTCACACCCTATGGTGCGAATCTTCCCCTGCTGGGCGTCATCTGCCATCTGTCCGCCCGGCCATCGTCCGCGCATCCGCAAAACGGCATCGACGGACGCTGGTTAGGCCTCTTTCCGCAGCTCGGTTAAGGTTAGGCGAACCTAAGCGTGAACGTGCAGGAGACTCGTGACCACCCTCGCCACCCGGCCGACCCCGGCCCGTAACCGGTCCGGCACCCACACCGGCCGCCGGGTGGCCGTCACCGTCGGAGCCGCGCTGGTGCTGCTGCTCACCGTGCTGGCCAGCTTCGCGCTCGGCAGCCGGCAGCTCGGTGTCGACCAGGTCTGGCACGCGCTCATCGCGCCGGACGGCGGCGACGCCAGCACCATTGTTCGTGAGCTGCGGATGCCGCGTACCGCGCTCGGCCTCGCGGTCGGGCTCGCGCTCGCCGTCGCGGGGGTGCTGTTCCAGGCGCTGACCCGCAACCCCCTCGCCGAGCCGCGCATCCTCGGCATCAGCGCGGGCGCGTCGTTCGGAGTGGTGCTCGCGATCTCCGTCTTCGGCGTCGGCACGCTCGCCGGGTACGTCTGGTTCGGCATCGCCGGGGCCCTGATCGCCGGGCTGCTGGTCTTCGCCATCGCCACCCGAGCCCGCGAGGGCGCCAGCCCGGTCACCCTCGCGCTGGTCGGCGCGGCGCTCGACGCCAGTCTGGCCTCCGGGGTGTACGCGCTGCTCAGTATCGACGCCCGCACCTTCGAGGAGTACCGCTTCTGGGTGGTCGGCGGGTTGGCCGGGCGGGACCTGTCGGTCACCGCGCAGGTGCTGCCCTTCGTGCTCGCCGGGCTGGTGCTGGCCGCTCTGGTCGCCCGCGGTCTGGACGCGCTGGCCCTCGGCGACGACGTGGCCCGGGGCCTCGGCCACCGGATCGGCCTGGTCCGCCTCGGCGGTGGCCTCGCCGCCGTGCTGCTGACCGGCGCGGCGGTGGCCGCCGCTGGGCCGGTCGCCTTCGTCGGGCTGGCCGTGCCGCACCTGGCGCGCGCCCTGGTCGGCGCGGACCATCGCTGGACCCTCGCCGTCTCCGCCCTGCTCGGGCCGGCGCTGCTGCTCGCCGCCGACATCATCGGTCGACTCGTCGCCCCGCCCGGTGAGATACCGGCCGGGATCGTCACCGCGCTGATCGGCGCACCACTGCTGGCCGTGCTGGTCCGCCGCGCCCGGGTGGTGACCGCGTGACCACCACCCACCGTCCGGCGGCCGCCGCGCCCGGTGCCCCTCTGCCCGGGCGGTCGCTGCTGCGGATCGGCCCGGTCAGCCTGCTGATCCGCCGCCGCGCGGTGCTGGTGGCCGTCGCGCTGACCGTGCTGCTCCTGCTGGCCGGCGTGCTCAGTCTCTCGCTCGGCACCCCGTACGTCGCCCCGGCCGACGTGCTGCGCGCCCTCTCCGGGGCTGGCACCCCGTACGACCTCGTGGTCTTTGATCTTCGGCTGCCGCGGATCGTGCTGGCGGCCGTGGCCGGCGCCGCTTTCGGCGTGGCCGGCACGCTGATCCAGAGCGTGGCCCGCAACCCTCTCGCGAGCCCGGACGTCATCGGCATCACCCAGGGTGCCGGCCTCGCCGCCACGGTGGCCCTGACCAGCGGCATGGCCGCGGTGCTGGTGGCCCCCACCGCGCTGGTGGGCGGGCTGCTCGCGGCGGTGCTGTTGTTCGCCCTCGGTGCCCGGCACGGGCTGGCCGCGCAGCGGTTCGTGCTCGCCGGGGTGGCGGTCGCGTTCGGCTTCCGGGCACTCACCGAGGTGGTCATGCTCAGCGCCGACCCGATCGACGGGCTGCGCGCGCAGATCTGGCTGATCGGCACCCTGGCCGGCAAGGGCTGGACCGAGGCCGCCTGGATCGCCGGCACGCTGCTGGTGCTGCTGCCGGTGCTGGCCTGGGCCGGCTGGGCGTTGAACAGCACCGCCCTGGACGACGACACCGCCCGGGGCGTCGGGCTACGCCCGGTGGCCCGTCGGATCGGCCTCGCCGGCACCGGCGTACTCGTCGCCGCGATGGTTACCGCCCAGGTCGGCGCCGTCGACTTCGTGGCGCTGGTCGCCCCGCAGGTGGCCCGTCGACTGGTCCGCGCCGAACGACCTCCGCTGGTCTGCTCGGCGCTGCTCGGCGCTCTCCTGCTGGTCCTGGCCGACCTGGCCGGCCGGCGGTTGTTCGCACCCACCCAACTACCCGCCGGGGTGCTGACCGCCGCGATCGGCGGCCCGTACCTGATCTTCCTGCTGCTGCGCGGCCGCCGGCGGTCGTCGTGACGCCTCAAGGAGTCGTGTGATGCTCTCCACCCGCGACCTGGTCGCCGGCTACGACGAGCGGACCGTGCTCGACGGGCTCGACCTGGACCTGCCCACCGACGCGTTCACCGTGATCGTCGGACCCAACGCGTGCGGCAAGTCCACCCTGCTGCGCACGATGGCCCGGTTGCTCACCCCCCGCCGTGGCACGGTGCTGCTGGACGGCACCGCGATCCGCGACCTGCCGACCCGGGAGGTCGCCCGCCGCCTCGGCGTCCTGCCGCAGAGCCCGCTGGTGCCCGAGGGCGTCACGGTGGCGGACCTGGTCGGACGCGGCCGGCAGCCCTACCAGCGGTGGTGGCGGCAGTGGTCGGCGGAGGACGGCGCGGCGGTGAACCAGGCGATGGCCCTCGCCGACGTCGCCGACCTGGCCGACCGACCGGTGGACAGCCTCTCCGGCGGTCAGCGGCAACGGGTGTGGATCGCCATGACCCTCGCCCAGGACACCGACGCCCTGCTGCTGGACGAGCCGACCACCTTCCTCGACCTGGCCCACCAGGTGGAGGTGCTGGATCTCCTGCACCGGCTACGTGCGGAACGGGGCCGCACGGTGGTCGCCGTGCTGCACGACCTGAACCAGGCCGCCCGCTACGCCGACCACCTGGTCGCGATGCGTGGCGGGGCCGTGGTCGCCGCCGGACCGCCCCGGGAGATCCTCACCGCCGACCTGGTCCGCGACGTCTTTGGGTTGGCCTGCGTGGTCGTGCCCTGCCCGGTGACCGGCGCGCCGCTGGTGGTGCCCGCGTACACCGGCGGCAACTCCGCCCCGGCTGCCGGCACTCCGGCTGCCCCGCCCGGCGGCGCGGACGGCCCGGCTGTCGCCCCCGCTGGCGCGGGTGACCTCTCTTCGTCGACGGCGTCCGTACCGGACGCCCGATCCGCCACCGGCGACGCGGACAACCCGCTCGCCGGCTCGCACCCCTCGAAAGGACTCTGATGCGTCGTCTCGTCGCAGCTCTCGCCGCGGCCGTCGCCCTCGGCGTCGGACTCACCGCCTGCGGTGAGAGCGACCCGGTCGCCGGCTCCACCACCGGGGAGACCCGGGAGATCACCCACGCCATGGGCACCACCAAGGTCCCGGCCGAGCCCAAGCGCGTCGTCGTGCTCGACACCGACAAGATCGACACGGCGCTCTCGCTGGGCATCACGCCCGTCGGCGCTGCCACCGCCGGCGAGGCCAAGAGCTGGCCGACGTACTTCGGCGCGGACAAGCTCGCCGGCATCAAGGAGGTCGGGGTGCTCGCCGAGCCCGACCTGGAGGCGATCAACGCGCTGAAGCCGGACCTCATCCTGGGCAGCAAGTTCCGCCAGGAGAAGTTCTACGACGAGCTGGCCGCCATCGCGCCGACCGTGTTCACCGACAAGGTGGGCATCACCTGGAAGGACAACTTCCTCCTCGACGGCAAGGCGCTCGGCCGCGAGCAGCAGGCCAAGGATCTGCTCGCCGCGTACGAGAAGCGGGCCAAGGACTTCGGCGCGACGCTCGGCGACGCCGCCGCCCGCAAGGTCTCCATCGTGCGGTTCCTGCCCGGCAACATCCGGGTGTACGGCCCGGACTCGTTCTCCGGCATCGTCATCGGCGACACCGGCCTGGGCCGCCCCGAGCGGCAGCTGCTCGCCAACAAGGAGGACAAGCGCTTCGACCTGGTCAGCCCCGAGCGGATCAACGAGGTCGACGGTGACGTCATCTTCGTGACCGCGTACGGCGACAAGGCCGCCGCCGAGCAGACCAAGGTCGCCGGCGGGACGCTGTGGAAGAACCTGGGCGCGGTCAAGGCCGGCAAGGCGTACCCGGTTTCCGACGAGGTCTGGATGACGGGCATCGGCGTCGGCGCCGCCAACAAGATCCTCGACGACCTGGCCAAGTACCTCCCGGCCGCCTGACCCACCCGGTGCCCGGGCCGAGGTAGTGGCCCCCTCTCGCGCTTGGGGCCACTACCTCCCTGGCACGCACCCCCTGGTACCCGGATTCCCGGTGAGTTCGGGGGAGCGGGCCGTGGTCGACCGATCGGATGACCGTCGCCGAAGCGGAATACGGCCAACCAGCCCGATATGGATCGTAACCACCCACGCCTTCGCCCAGTTGTGCCAGCGACGCGAACGAGGCATGGGGTGGGGAACGAATGACACAAACGGCCGTGCGACCGGAAGCCAGTCCCCGGGCTGGATTCCGGGGTGACGTGGAAGGGCTGCGTGCCCTCGCCGTGATTCTGGTGCTCGCGGGACATGCCGGCCAGCAACTGGTGCCAGGCGGCTTCGTCGGTGTTGACGTCTTCTTCGTCATTTCCGGATACCTGATCACCGGACTGCTTGTCGCCGAGGTGAACCGGACGGGCCGCCTCTCGCTGATCGGCTTCTACGCCCGGCGCGCCAAGCGGCTCCTGCCGGCCGCGGTGGTGGTTCTCATCGCCAGCCTGCTGCTCACGTTTGCCTTCCTGCCGCGCACCCGGTGGTCGGCCACCGGGTGGGACGTGGTGTTCAGCGGTTTGTACGCCATGAACTGGCGGCTCGCCGAACAGTCCGTCGACTACCTGGCGGCCAACCGGGCGCCCAGCATCCTCCAGCATTTCTGGTCCCTCGGCGTCGAGGAGCAGTTCTACCTGGTGTGGCCACTGCTGCTGGCCGCCGCGGTATGGTTCGGCCGGCGGCGGTACGCCCGCACCGGGTACCTGCTCTTCGCCCTCACCTTGGTCGCTGTGCCGTCCTTCGCGTGGTCCGTCTGGCTGACCGAGGACAATCCCGCTCGCGCCTACTTCGTGACCACCACCCGGATGTGGGAGCTGGCCCTTGGCGGCTTCCTGGCCCTGCTCGCCGGGCATCTGCAGCGTCTGCCCCGGCTGGTAGCGGCCGCGCTCGGCTGGTGCGGCCTCGCCGCGATCGTGGCGTCCGCCGCGCTCCTGTCGGAGGCTTCCGCCTTCCCCGGGTACGTGGCGTTGGCCCCCACCCTGGGCACGGCGGCGGTCATCGCCGGAGGATTGGCCGCCGGCCGCGTCGGGCCCGCCATGCTGCTGGCGCTGCGGCCGGTACGCGCCGTGGGAGCCATTTCCTACTCCCTCTACCTCTGGCACTGGCCGCTCCTCATCGCCGCCGAGGCTCGGTTCGGGGAGCTCAGCACCGCCACCGGCCTCGCCGTTGCGGCGATCTCAGTGGTGCCCGCCGCCCTCACCTACCGGTTCATCGAGAACCCGATCCGGATGTCGCCGACCCTCACCTGGGAACCTGTGCGGGCACTGCAACTCGGTGCGACCTGCACCGGAGTGGCCCTCCTGGCGGGACTGGCCTTCCAGCTCACCGTCCCACCAACGAGCTCGCCGTTGCCGCCCACCCTGGCCGTGCCGACGGCGGGCGGTAGCGGTGTCCCCGTGGCTGCCTCGCCCACCGTTCTGGGCGCTTCCGTTCTGGGTGGCTCGCCGGCCAGCAGCGACGCGGGGATTCCGGTCGACCGGGTCGGACCGTTCGTGCCGGATCCGCTGGTGGCCAGCAAGGATGGCCCCGACGCGTGGCGGGACGGATGCCATGCGGACCAGCGCAGCAGCGCGGTCAGGGCCTGCGAGTACGGGGACCCGAACGCATCATTCACCGTGGCTCTCGCCGGGGATTCCCACGCCGCCCAGTGGCTTCCGGCGCTGCAGAGGGTGGCCGAATCGAAGAAGTGGCGCCTCAAGAGCTACACGAAGTCCTCCTGCCCGTTCATCGACGGCGAAGTCGCCTTGGACAACCGGCCGTACCCCAGTTGCACGGAGTGGAACGACAAGCTGCGCGCACAGGTGACCGGGGCCGAGCGTCCGAACGTGCTGGTGGTGAGCACGTCCTTCTATGTGATGATCCAGAACGGTGAGCGGGTCACCAGCCAAGCACAGGCCGCCTTCGCGGACGCCCTCCGGCGGACGTGGGCCGCCATGGCGACCGCCGGGATTCCGGTGATCGTGCTGCGTGACACCCCATACCACGACAGGGACATCGCGGAGTGCGTGTCCGCCAATCCGAAGAACCTGACCCGATGTGCGTCACCCCGCGACAAGGTCCTCGCGGGTGGCGGCGGCCCGGCCCACGAAGCGGCCGCCCGCGACAACAACAAGGTGTACCTGGTGGACCTGAACCCGGCCATCTGCCCGCGTGAGCGGTGCTCGCCGGTCATTGGCGGGGTACTCGTGTACCGCGACAACAACCACATCACCGCCACCTACGCCGCGACCCTGGCACCACGGCTGGCCACGGCGCTGGACCGCGTACTCGGCTGAGGGGCGCCCCGGTCTCGGTAGCGGGCTACCTCGAATATCAGGCCGCCGCCCGAGCGCCGAGCCGGACCGGTCAGCGGCGGCAGGGTGCTCGGGCGGCGGCGTGTCTCAGGCGGCGGTGGACCAGATGGCGCGGAAGGCGGCGGCTTCGCCGGAGAGCCATCGTTCGATCTGCTCGGGCTTGGCGTCGGTGGGCATGCGGTGGGCCTGACCACGTCGGACGTCGACCAGGACCGGCTCGGCGTGGGGCAGCACCGCGTCCATGTGTCGGGCCATCAGGTGCAGCGTGGCGAGCACCGACTCCTCGCTGGGTGGGGCCTCGTCGAAGTGCAGGCGGACCGCTTCTGCGCGGCCGTCGGCGTGGCGTACCCCGAAGTGGGGGTTGATCTTGACGGGGAGGTCGCCCAGCATGGCCAGGGCGTCGCGGGTCTGGGCGAGATCGACGGCGGCCGGCTCGCCGAGGGAGTGCAGCCAGGTCGTGGCGCCGGGGGCGAGCGCCTGGTAGAGCGGACGCCATCGGGGCTTGACGATGTCGGCCACCCCGGCGAGGTGGGTGCCGCCGGTGTGGAAGGCGATGTCGGCCTTGAGCGCCTTGACGAACTGGCCGTGCGGGTTGAAGCCGGACCGGCTGGCGCGCTGCTTGCGCAGCCCGCCCACGAAGGTCGCCTTGGTGGGGCCGGTGCGGTCGACGTAGCGGGTGAAACCGAGCAGTGTGGCGTAGGGGGTGAGGGGCGTGGAGGCGGGCGCGGTCACGGGCGTCCTCCCGATCGTAATCCTGCAGGTCAGGAACTCGATTAGTACATACATTCTAATCGACGGGTCTGACATCGCCCAGCGAAAACGGGGGCGTGGAAGACACGACAAAGGGGGCCGCCGGCGTACCGGCGACCCCCTGGTCGAGATGGTCGCTAGAGCTGGCCGACGTCGGTGATCCGCACGACCGCGGCGCCGACCTCGTCCGAGGCCGCCAGGTCGATCTCGGCGCTGATGCCCCAGTCGTGGTCACCGTCCGGGTCGTCGAAGATCTGCCGTACGGTCCACCGCTCCCGGCCCTGCTCGATCATGAGCAGCGCCGGACCGCGGGCGTCCGGCCCGACCCCGATCGAGTCGTACGCCTCGAAGTACGGCCCCAGGGCGTCGGCCCACGCGTCGTAGTCCCAGCCGTCCTCGGCGTCCAACTCGGCGAGCAGGTCCCAGCGGCGTAGTGCGGCCAGCTCGACGCGACGGAACAGCGCGTTGCGCACCAGCACCCGGAACGCCCGCGCGTTGCGGGTCACCGCCGGTGGCCGATCCGTCAGGGCGGCGTGCGCCTGGGCCACCTCGGCCACGTCGGACGGGTTGCGCAGCCGCTCCCACTCGTCGATGAGACTGGAGTCGACCTGGCGGACCAGTTCGCCCAACCACTCGATGAGGTCGATCAGCTCCTCGGTCTTGGCGTCCTCGGGCACGGTCTGCCGCAGCGTCTTGTACGCGTCGGCCAGGTAGCGCAGGACCAGACCCTCCGAGCGGGTCAGTCCGTAGAACTGCACGTACTCGGTGAAGGTCATCGCCCGCTCGTACATGTCGCGCACGACGGCCTTGGGGGAGAGCTGGTGGTCGGCGACCCAGGGGTGCCCCTGCCGGTACATCTCGTACGCGGCCTCCAGCAGCTCGGCCAGGGGCTTCGGGTGGGTCACCTCCTCGAGTAGTTCGAGGCGCGCCTCGTACTCGATGCCCTCGGCCTTCATCGCGGCGACCGCCTCGCCGCGCGCCTTGAACTGCTGCGCGGAGAGGATCTGCCGGGGGTCGTCGAGGATCGACTCGATCACGCTCAACACGTCGAGGGCGTACGACGGGGACTCGGCGTCGAGCAGCTCGATGGTGGCCAGGGCGAGGGGGGACAGCGGCTGGTTGAGGGCGAAGTCGAGCTGGAGGTCGACGGTGAGCCGGATCCGCCGGCCGGTCTCGTCCGGCTCGGGCAGCTCCTCGACGACCCCGCCGGCACGCAGCGCCCGGTAGATGGCGATCGCCCGGCGGATGTGCCGGCGTTGCGCGGCCGGCTCCTCGTGGTTGTCGGTGAGCAGGTGCCGCATCGCGGTGAACGCGTCCCCGGGCCGGCCGATGACGTTGAGCAGCATCGAGTGGCTGACCTGGAAGCTGGAGGTCAGCGGCTCGGGCTCGGCGTCGACCAGCCGGTCGAAGGTGGGCTGGCCCCAGCCGATCGAACCCTCCGGCGGCTTCTTGCGGACCACCTTGCGCCGCTTCTTCGGATCGTCGCCGGCCTTGGCGAGTGCCTTCTCGTTGTCGATGACGTGCTCCGGGGCCTGCACCACGACCCGCCCGATGGTGTCGTAGCCGGCCCGACCCGCCCGCCCGGCGATCTGGTGGAACTCCCGGTTCTTCAGCAGCCGGGTTCGGACCCCGTCGTACTTGGACAGGCCGGTGAACAGCACGGTGCGGATCGGCACGTTGATGCCGACGCCCAGGGTGTCGGTGCCGCAGATGACCTTGAGCAGGCCAGCCTGGGCGAGGGTCTCCACCAGGCGGCGGTACTTGGGCAGCATGCCGGCGTGGTGCACGCCGATGCCGTGCCGGACCAGCCGGGAGAGCGTCTTGCCGAAACCGGCGGTGAACCGGAAACCGCCGATCGCCTCGGCGATCATGTCCTTCTCGGCGCGGGTGCAGACGTTGACGCTGGTCAGCGCCTGGGCGCGTTCCAGCGCGGCGGCCTGGGTGAAGTGCACCACGTACACCGGGGCCTGCTTGGTCTCCAGCAGCTCCTCAAGTGTCTCGTGCAGCGGCGTCATCGCGTACGAGAAGATGAGCGGGACCGGCCGCTCCGCCGAGCGCACGACGGCGGTCGGCCGCCCGGTGCGCCGGGTCAGGTCGTCGACGAAGCGGGTGGTGTCCCCCAGGGTGGCGGACATCAGGATGAACTGGGCCTGCGGCAGCTCGATGATCGGCACCTGCCACGCCCAGCCCCGGTCGGGCTCGGCGTAGAAGTGGAACTCGTCCATGATCACCTGGCCGACGTCGGCCTTCGTGCCCTCGCGCAACGCCAGGTTGGCCAGGATCTCCGCCGTGCAGCAGATGATCGGGGCGTCGGCGTTGACGCTGGCGTCACCGGTGAGCATGCCGACGTTCTCGGCGCCGAAGACCTCGCAGAGCGCGAAGAACTTCTCCGACACCAACGCCTTGATCGGCGCCGTGTAGAAGGTCGTCCGGCTGTCGGCGAGGGCCGCGAAGTGCGCGGCGATCGCCACCAGGCTCTTACCCGAGCCGGTCGGCGTGTTCATGATCAGGTTGGCGCCGGAGACGATCTCGATGACCGCCTCTTCCTGATGGGGGTAGAGGTCGAGGCCGCGTTCCTTCGCCCAGCCGGCGAACGCGTCGAAGAGGGTGTCGGGGTCGGCGCTTGTCGGCAGCGCGGCGGTGAGCGTCATATCCCGTCCATGGTGCCTGGATCATGCCCCGCTACGCCAACCCGACCTCCGCCGGACCCCCGCTCGGGCGTCCCGAACGCCCCGCGGCGTTCCAGTTCGGGTGTTTCGCCGGTCACCGGCGGCGGTACAGCAGATCCGCGACCGGCCGACCGGCTGTGATCGCCCGCCGCTCGAACTTCGTCACCGGCCGGTGCGCCGGACGCGACGCGAAACCGCCGTACGCGTCCACCAGCTCCGGGTCCGCCTCCAGGGTCTCCCGCATCGCCTCGGCGTACTCGGCCCAGTCGGTCGCGCAGTGCAGCACGCCGCCGGGCCGCAGCCGGGAACGCAGCAGCGCCACGTGGGACGGCTGGATGATCCGCCGCTTGTGGTGGCGGGACTTCGGCCACGGGTCCGGGAAGAAGACGTGCACGGCGTCCAGCACATCCTCGGGCAAGCCGTTGACCAGTGACAACGCGTCGCCCTGCGCCACCCGCACGTTGCGCAGGCCACCGCGATCCACCAGGTCGAGCAGGTTGGCGATTCCCGGCGTGTGCACCTCGACCGCCAGATAATCTCGATCCGGGTCGGCGGCGGCCATCGCAGCGGTGGTGTCGCCCATGCCCGAGCCGATCTCCAGCACCACCGGCGCCCGGCGGCCGAACAGGTCGGCCAGGTCGACGGGCACGACCGGCCCGTCCGGCACATCCAGGCCGTACGCGGGCCAGAGCCGGCCCAGCGCGTCGGTCTGCCGGTCGCTCATCCGACCCCGGCGGGGGTGGAACGTGCGGATCGTCCGGCTCGCGGGCGGGACGGCGGGGTCATGGTCGGTGGCGGTCACAGCGACCCGAGCGTACGCGACGCTGCCGGCGGATCGGATGTGATGTGCGACCGGAAATGAGAGGATCCCATTGGTACGGCAGGTCGGGTGCTCCGCTGTCCGACCCTGCCGCACGGCGTCGAGAGGGGGCATCGTGACAGTGACCCGAGGCGGCGTGATCATTTCCGTGTTGACCCTGCTCGCCGGCCCTCTGCTCGCTGCGCCTCCGGCGCTCGGTGCCGCTCCCTCGCTTGCCGCCTCTCCCGCGCGCGCGGTGTCCGAGCCTGTCGCTGCGGTACTCGGCGCTCCTGTCGCTGGCGCGCTTGCCGTGCGGCAGCCCGCTGCCGCCGCGCCCGCGCCGCAGCCCGAAGGGCCGCCCGGTGGGGCGCCTCAACCGCCGTCGCCGGTGGACATCTTCGTCGAGGTCAGCCCCAGCACGGTGCAGCCCGGCTATCTGGTCGGCATCCGGGCCAGTTGTCGGGACAACTCGGTGGGCGCCACCGTGGTCTCCGACGCCTTCGGGGCGGTCGGCGTGCAGCCGCAGGGCGGGGTGCTCACCGCCGCGCCGATGGTCCGCGAGCGCACCCGCCCCGGCAACTACCGGGTCAAGCTGGAGTGCCGCGACGGCGAGACCGCCTCGACCATGCTCCAGGTGGTCAAGAAAGTCCCCGTCCAGCCCAGCCGTGGTCCGGCGACCGGCTTCGGTGGTAGCTCCGGCGGGATGACCGGCAAGCTGCTGCTGCCCGCCGGCGCGGCACTGACCGTCACCGGGCTGATCCTCGCCGTGGTGGCGCTGCGCCGTCCCCGAACCGCGCGTCGCTGAGGCCGCCATGGAGATCTTCCGTCCCACGCCGCCGCCGACCGGTCCCCGCCAGCCGTTCGCCGGCCGTCCCGCCTCGCCGCCCGACGGTGCTCGACAACCGTTCGCCGGCCGTCCCGCCTCGCCGCCCGACGGTGCTCGACAACCGTTCGCCGGCCGCCCCGCCTCGCCGCCCGACGACGCGCGTCCGCCCGTGGACGACGGTTGGCCGGGGTCCGACCGCGCGCCTGATCCGGAGCGCCCGTCGGTGGCCGCGCGTCCGCCGACCGCCGTCGCCCCTCGGCGTAGTCGTCCGTCCGGCCGCAGCCCCTGGTCGGTACCGTTGGCCGTGGTGCTGGTGCTGGCCGGGGTCTTCGCCACCGGGGCGGGGCTGGGCCGCTCGGTGGGCCCGTTCGATCTGGTTCCGACCGGCGGTGACCGGCCGGCCCGCAGTGAGTCGGTTGGCTTGTCGGCCAGTCGCCCGGTGCGCCTCTCGGTGCCGGCGATCAAGGTGACCGCGCCGGTGGCGCCCGTCGGGCAGGCACGGGACGGCTCGATCGCCGTACCGCCGTTGGAACGGCACAACGAGACCGGCTGGTACGACCGGGGGCCCACGCCCGGTGAGCCCGGGCCGGCGGTGATCGTCGGACATGTGGACACGAAGAGCGGCCCGTCGGTCTTCTATGACCTGGGCAAGCTGCATCCCGGCGACCTGATCGAGGTGGCCCGGGCGGATGAGTCGGTGGTGGTGTTCCGGGTCGACACCGTCGAGCACTTTCCGAAGGACCAGTTGCCCGCCGAGCGGATCTACGGCCACGACGGGCCGCCGGGGCTGCGGTTGATCACCTGCGGCGGGCAGTTCATCGGCGGCCGTACCGGCTACGCCGACAACGTCATCGCCTTCGCCACCCTCCAGTCCTCCCGCAAGCAGTAACCGCGCGCTGAGGCGCTCGATCCACTCGCCTTCACGGAAGTCGGGGTGACCGAGTCGCCCAGACACCCCGACATCAAAGAACCCGAGTCGATCAAGCGCTGGGTGGGTGGCTTGGAGGGCGGTTGCGCGGCCTCAGGGCTCGCAGGTCGGCCCGGTGTCAGCTCAGGAAGTCGAGGAGTCGGCGCGCGGTCTGCTCGGGTGCCTCTTCCGGAATGAAGTGCCCCACCGGCACGGGCTCGCCACGAACATCGTCGGCCCACTCCCGCCAGATCGCCAGCGGGTCGTCGTAGAGCTTCGCGACCTGGCCGTGTTGGCTCCACAGGAACAGCACCGGGCAGGCGATCTTCCGACGTCCTCGATCGGCCTCGTCCTGCTGGTAATCCAGGGTCGCGGCGGCCCGGAACTCCTCGCAGATCGCGTGCGCCGTGGCCGGGTCGCTGAACTGCTTGACGTACGCCGCCCGTACCTCGGCGGGGAAGGCATCCTTCACCTCGGGCCAGGTGTCGAGCATGAAGTCGACGAGCACCGCCGGCGCCGCCTTGATGAACTGCTCAGGCACCGGTGCCGGTGCGGCCAGGAACGACCAGACCCAGTAGGAGAGGCTGAACGTCCGGTCGGCGCGGTTGTAGACGTCGCCGATGGGCACCACGTCCATCACCGCCAGCCGGGTGACGGCGTCCGGTTCGTCCAACGCGAGACGGTACGCGCAGCGGGCCCCACGATCGTGGCCAACGAGTCCGAACCGCTCGTGGCCCAGACTCCGCATCACCGTGATCTGGTCGCGGGCGATGGCCCGCATGCCGTACGGCTCGTGATCCGCGGTGCTCGGCGGTTTCCCACTCTCGCCCCAGCCGCGCAGGTCGGTGGCGACGACGGTGAAGTTCTCGGCGAGCCGGGGCGCGACCCGGTGCCACATGAGATGCGTCTCGGGGATGCCGTGCAGCAGCAGAACGGGTGGACCGCTTCCGCCTCGGCGTCCGTGGATCGTCGCGCCGGGCGTGTCGATATCGAATTCCTCGAACCCGTCGAACATGCCGGAACCCCCGCGCCTTCCTGGGACCGGCCGCCGCGAGCGGCCGGCGTCGGCGGGCGGGGGCGTACTGGTGCCCCGGCTACCGCTCGGGCCGCTTCGACGCTATCAACGGAAACCCTCCGCCCTGGCCCGATTGCCGGCGGTGCCGGCCCTACGGCTGGGGGACGTGCAGCGCCACCTCGAACTCGAGCAGGCTGGCACCGGTGGAGACCGGGGGTCGTGGCTTCTCGCCGGGGGCGCTGGCGTGGGCGGCGCGCGACGGGCCGGCAGCCCAGGCCTGGTAGGCCTCCTCGCTCTCCCACCTCGTATAGACGAAGTAGCGGGTCTCGCCGCCAACCGGGCGGAGCAGCTCGAAGCCGAGGAAACCGGGGGAGTTCTCCACCGTGCCGGCCCGCGCGGCGAACCGCTTCTCCAACTCCGCGCCGCCACCGGGCGGGACCTCGATTGCGTTGATCTTCACGACTGCCATCTGCCCACCCTAGCCACTCAGAACGCCTCGACCGCCGGGACCAGGTCCGCGTCGACCACGATCGGGGCGTGGTCGGAGGGGCCTTTGCCCTTGCGGGCCTCGCGGTCCACGTACGCGGCGCGGACCGCCCGGGCGAACGGTGCGGACGCGTACACCAGGTCGATTCTCATGCCCTTGTTCTGGTGGAACATGCCGGCCCGGTAGTCCCAGTAGGTGAAGGGGTGCGGGCCCTTCATCGGGGTGGGGACCACGTCGCTGAGGCCCAGGTCGCGCAGCGCCGCGAGGGCCGCCCGCTCGGCCGGGGTGACGTGCGTGGAGTGGGTGAAGAGCACCGGGTCCCAGACGTCGGCGTCGGTCGGGGCGACGTTGAAGTCACCGCAGACCGCCAGCGGCAGCCCGCCGACCAGCTCGGTCTCCAGCGCGTCGCGCAGCGCCGCGAACCAGGCCAACTTGTACGCGTAGTGCGGGTCGTCGGGTGTGCGGCCGTTGGGCACGTACACCGACCAGACCCGCACCCCGGCGCAGGTGGCGGAGATGGCCCGGGCCTCCGGCTCGGGAAAACCGGGCTCGTCGGTGAACCCGACCCGGACGTCGTCCAGCCCGACCCGGGACAGGATGGCCACCCCGTTCCACC
Organism: Micromonospora sp. NPDC050276; assembly: GCF_044459545.1. NCBI lineage: Bacteria > Bacillati > Actinomycetota > Actinomycetes > Micromonosporales > Micromonosporaceae > Micromonospora > Micromonospora sp. NPDC050276. Next base: position 340,326 of record NZ_JBITJA010000002.1, read on the forward strand.
GGCCGTCGCTGTGGCTGGCCACGGTGTAGCCCAACTCGCCCACCTCGGTGGCCGGGAACGCGCCGTCCGGGCACTTGGTCTCCTGCAGGCAGACGACGTCCGGCCCGGTGTCGGCCAGCCACTGCAGCAGCCGGGGTAGCCGGGCCTTCACCGAGTTGACGTTCCAGGTCGCCAGGCGCATGCCCCCAGCCTGCCGTATCCGCCCCCGCGACGCCGGGTCAGCTGCCCGGGGTGTCGCCGGGACGGGTCTGTTCGGCGAGGAACCGTTCCAGTTCCGCGCCGAGTTCGTCGGCCGTGGGCAGCGGGCCGGCGTCCGGGGCGAGCAGGCTCTTCTCGCCCCGACCTCGGGCGAACGCGTCGTACTGCTCCTCCAGGGCCTGGACCAGGGCCGCGGCGTCCTCGGTCTGCGCGACCTGCCGGTCGATCTCGACCCGGACCATCTCGGCGGCCGAGCGCAGCCCGTCGCCGGGCAGCAGCAGCCCGGTGCTGCGCGACACCGAGGTGAGCAGCACCTCGGCGGCGGCCGGGTATTCGGTCTGCGCCACGTAGTGCGGCACGTGGGCGGCGAAGCCCAGCGCGTCGCGACCCTGCTCGCCGAGGCGGAACTCCAGCAGATGACCGACGCTGCCGGGCACCTGGACACGTTGCAGCCAGGGCTCGTAGCCGCCGATCAGCTCGGGGCGGGTGGCGTGCGCGGTGACCCCGGTCGGGCGGGTGTGCGGGACCGCCATCGGGATCGAGTTGAGCCCCACGGTGAGCCGGACGTCCAGTCGGGCGGCGAGCCCGGCGACGGCGGCCACGAAACGCTCCCACTGTAGGTCCGGTTCGGGGCCGGTGAGCAGCAGGAACGGGGTCTCGTCGTCGTCGTGCAGCAGGTGCAGCTCCAGCTTGGGCGAGTCGACGCTCTCCCAGTGGTCCTCGACGAAGGTCATCACCGGTCGTCGCGATCGGTAGTCGAAGAGCTGGTCGACGTCGAAGGTGGCGATCGGCCGACCCTCCAGCGAGGTGAGCAGCTGCTCACGCGCCAGCCGGCTGGCGTTTCCGGCGTCCACGAACCCGGTGAGGGCCTGGATCAGGACCGGCTGCCCGAGGTCGGGCAGATCGTCGGTGAGCTGGTAGAGCTCGTGTGGGTCGAGCACCGGTGCGGACCTCCCTGAAATGTGCCTGCGGGGCGCCGTCGCGACGGAGGGCACCCGTTCGGGCAACGTACCCGCCATCCTGGTGCATTCCTGCGCCGGGCGATCCGTTGGCCGGGTGGTGGGCGTGACCGGACTAATCGTCTGTTTACGCCGCCAGGTCGGTCCGCTTGGCCGATCGGCCCATGGGCGATTCGGACCAAAGGCCGAGTTTGTCGATCATGTCAGTCTCGGCTGTCGAATGTCCGACCCTGTGGTCGATCATCCCGGTCCGCGTGCGCCGCCGGCTTCATCCGGTACGCGAGGTGCGTTCCCCGGGCGGGTCGACCGGCCCGGGTCGTCCACCAGATGGGGTCCGATCTGTGGCGAGGACCACGTGATCACTGTGCGTGATCGGGGTTTTCATCTGCCTAGCCTCGGCTGATGCGTGACGACGGCACCCTCGACGACCCGTACGCCCCGAGCAGCCCCACTGCCGAAACGGAGGATGGCACCTCAACCGAACGGACAACCGCCGCGAGCCGGCTCCGGGCGTACGCCCGGGACCTGACCGGTCGACGCCGGGCGCAGGTCGCGCTAGCCACCGGTGTGGTGTGCTGCCTCGGTCTGGCCGCCGTCGCCCAGGTGCGCAACGAGGGCGCCGACGCGGCGACCCGGAGTGGATCGCTCTCCAACTCCGAGCTGGCGCAGCGCGCCGAGCAGCAGCGGGCCTCCCGTGCCCTCGACCGCACGGCTGCCCCGAGCACGTCCGCCGCCCCCACGGCGAGCCCCGCCGACCCGGACACCACGGCGCCGGCCCGCAAGGTCGCCCCGACCCGTCCGACCGATCCGGCCCCCGTCGCCGGACTGGACGAGGACCAGATGGAGAACGCCGAGGTTATCGTCCGCACCGGCCGCAAGATGGGGGTGCCGCGCCGGGGCCTGGTGATCGCGGTGGCCACCGCCATGCAGGAGAGCAACCTCTACAACGTGGCCAGCGGCGTGCTGCCCGAGTCGCAGGACTATCCGCACCAGGGCGTCGGTTGGGACCATGACTCGGTCGGGTTGTTCCAGCAGCGTTCCAGCAGCGGCTGGGGTCCGGTGGGACGACTGATGGACCCCGAGTTCGCCACCCGGCAGTTCCTCACCGCGCTGGAGCAGGTGCCCGGCTGGCAGCAGATGCGGCTCACCGATGCCGCTCAGGCGGTGCAGGTCTCCGCGTACCCCGAGCACTACCAGCAGCACGAGTGGCGGGCCACCCGGGTCGTCGACGCCATCGTGCCGGCGGGGCGGTAACCTACCGACCACAATGGACGGTCAGGGTTGAGGCTGTCGCATCCCGGGTACATGTGTTGCGGGTTCGGGGTACACATGACTACGGGATCAACGACAGGAGGACGCCATGTCACTGATGCAGCGGATCACCACGTTCCTGAGATCGCCGAAGGGGCAGCAGTTGGTCGAGCGAGGTCGTCGAGAGATGGCCAAGCCGGGCAACCAGCAGAAGCTGAAGGGGTTGGCGGCGCGGCTGTCCAACCGCCGACGCTGATCGCCGCATCGGCCGCCCTGTCCACCGTTCCCACCCCTGGGGAGACCTGGTGACCGACACCCCGCCCACCGGCGGCCAGCCCGCCGTCCCTACTCCTGAGCCGTCCGTCGACCTGCCGGCCGGGCCGGTGGACGCCCCCGAGGGTCCGCCGGCCCGGCTTTGGGACCGGATGCGGGACGACCCGCAGTACGCCCCGGAGCACCTTGCCCTGGAGGCGGTGCGCCGCCTCGGGCCCGAAGCCGCGCAGTGGGTCAGCCGCGCCCGGGCCGAGCAGCCCGGGGTTTCCGCCGATGTGCTGGCCGACCAGGCGGCCCGTAAGTTCGTCAATCTGGCCCGGCTCTCCGGCGCGGTCTCCGGCGCGGCCGGGCTGCCCGGCGCGGTGATCGACGTGGGCGTGCTGGCCTGGACCCAGGCGCGGATGGTGCTGCACATCGCCGCCGCGTACGACGTCGATCCCCTGCACCACGATCGAGCCACCGACCTGCTGGTGCTCCAGCGGGTGCACAAGGTCGCCGAGAGCGCCCGGCTGGCGCTCGGCGTGGCCGCCGGCCGGGAACGCGCCGACGCGCTCTTCGGCCTCGGCGGCCAGCGTCCGCTCGGTCGGGTCATGCTGCAACTCGGCATCCGGCTGGCCCAGATGGCGGGCGTCCGCGCCGCCAAGCGGATGGTCGCCAAGATCGTCCCCGGTGCCGCCATCGTGCTCGGCACCTGGGCCAACTCGTCAGCCACAAAGGATCTCGCCCAGCGGTCCCGGGCCCTCTACCGTTCCCGCGGCAGCACCGTCCCAGAGCCACGCCAGCCATGACGACCGGTCCGGGGTCCGCACACTAGTGGGTCCTGGTCCGGCCCGCCCAGCAACTCAGCTGGCCAGGCCGGAGGAGCGCCAGGTCACCTCGGCGATGCGGCCCTGGCCGGTGGCGTTGGGGTGGAACCAGTCCAGCGGGTTGAGCAGGTCCAGGGTGAACCGGACCTTGTGCAACGCGCCGCCGTCGTGCCGGCACCGTGACCCGTACGCCCGGCAGGCGGCCTTCAACTCGGCGTTGTACGCGTCGATCCGGTCCCGGACGGCGGCCCGGCGCGCCCGGTCGGCCGGCGCGTCCGAGGTGGCCTCGGCCAGCAGGGCCGGGCAGATGCCCCGCCGCCACGCCCGGGTCGCCCGAGCGTCGTCGTGCCCGACCTCCCAGAGCCGGTACAGGTCGGGAATGCTCACCACCAGCACCCGGGCCTTCGGCCGGCCGGTCCGCAGGACCTGCAGCCCTCGGTCGACATCGGCCCGGAACTGCGCCACTGGCGTCATCGCGTCCACCCCGCCCCGGCAGACGTCGTTGGCGCCGATCAGCACCGTGACGTAGTCGGGGCGATCGCGTACCGCCGCCTGGGCCTGACCAGCGAGAGCGTCCGCGCGGGCGCCGGGACGGGCGTGGTTGTACCTGCGGTCGCGGATCGCCGAATTCTGCTCGAGCAGCCGCCGGTAGTGGCTCTGCACCCGCAGCCCGTCCCCGGTCGACCAGGAGTTGCGTTCGCAGGAGGTGAGCACCAGGCAGGAGGCGAAGCCGGTGCTGATCGAGTCGCCGAGCGCGGCGATGCCGCCGGGCCCGCTCGATGGCGGGGCGCTGGTGGTGGGGCGGGGTGTCGCGGAGTTGCCGCCCTCACAGGCCAGCGCGACCAGCGCCGCGAGACAGGCCAGGGCGGCGACCCAGCGTCGAGGCATGACGTCTCCCGTTTCCGCAGCACAGAGCGACAGCGCGGTAACTCTATGCGCAGGACCTGGTTTGCCGGGAAGTTGCTGTCGGGTATGTGGCAGAGCGCCGACGCCAGCGCCCTCAGAGTGCTATAGGCCCCGCCAGGGCGCCGGCTGGCCGTGCAGCCACCAGTGCAACGCCCGGGTGATCCGGGGCAGCACCAGATAGGTCATCAGCGGGGTCAGGCACAGCGTCATCAGCAGCACCCGGGCCGCCAGCGGCACCGCGTCGAGGAAGTGACTGGTCAGCAGGGTGGCGGTCAGGCTCAGCGGGAAGAACGCCAGCCAGATGGTCACCGCCTGCTTCCACCTGGGCGGCGACGCGGGCCCGGCCGGCTCCACCGGGTCCACCGAGTGCTCCAGCGGCCTGTCGAACCAGCCCTCGATCCCGGTCCGCCGCTCGATGCGGGTGTGCTCGACGATGCCCTGCGCCGAACTGAGCCACCAGTGTCGCTGGGGCGACTCCTCCCACTGGCGCAGCGTCTCGGCGTCGGCGAAGCGGTACAGCATGTGCCACTCCGGCGACCCGGGGCCGCTCTGCACCCAGCCGGCGCCCAGGAACCCGGGGAACGCCTCGGCCAGCGCGGTGCCGGCCCGCATCCAGGCCACCATCTCGCTGGCCCGGCCGGGGTCGACGCGGCGGGCGATGGAGACGGTCACCGGCACGGCGAGGGTCATTGACATGCGCCCATCCTGCGGTCGGCGGGGCCGCGGCGCGAACGGATGTGCGCGAGCACACCGACGCACCCGGTGTGGAAGCGGGCAGCGGCCGGTTAACCCGGCCGATCGGGGGTAGGTCGGGGGTATGACGAGATCGCAGCCCCGGCGTGCCCGTGGCACGGTCGGCCACGCGTACAGCGCGCTGAACCTCCGGCTCACCCTCGCCGGCTTCGGGCTGGTGATCATGGTGGTCTTCGCGGTGTTGGCGTTCTGGGCCGGCATCGCCTGGCTCGGCGTGGTCTGTGCGATCTTCGCGGTGGTCGCCGTGGTCGACCTGGTCATCATCCAGCGCCGCCGCGCCGCCCGCCGCCGCGAGGAGCCGGGCGTACGCCACTCGTTGTTCGAGTGACAGGAGGACGAGATGCCCCACATCGCCACCACCAACCCCGCCACCGGACAGGTGCTCAAGACCTATGAGGCGATGTCCACCGAGCAGCTCGACGGTGCCATCGAGCGCACCGACCTCGCGTTCCAGCAGTTGCGGGCGACGACCGTCGACCAGCGTGCCGGGTGGATGAACGCCGCCGCCGACCTGCTCGACGCCGAGCGCGACGAGATCGCCCGGATCATGACCACGGAGATGGGCAAGACGTACGTCGCGGCGCAGGCCGAGGTGACCAAGTGCGCCACGGCCGCCCGCTTCTACGCCGACAAGACGCCGGCGTTCCTCGCCGACGAGCCGGCCGACGCCGCCGCCGTGAAGGCGACCCGGGCGTTCATCCGCTACCAGCCGATCGGCGTGGTGCTCGCGGTGATGCCGTGGAACTTCCCGCTCTGGCAGGTGATGCGTTTCGCCGCCCCGGCGCTGATGGCCGGCAACACCGGCCTGCTCAAGCACGCCTCGAACGTGCCGCAGACCGCGCTGCTGCTGGAGGACGTGTTCCGGCGGGCCGGTTTCCCCGAGGGAGCCTTCACCACCGTGCTGGTCGGCTCGGACGCCGTGGACCGGATCCTCAGCGACCCCCGGGTGCGCGCCGCCACGCTCACCGGCAGCGAGCCAGCCGGTCGGTCCATCGCCCAGATCGCCGGCCGGGAACTGAAGAAGACCGTCCTCGAACTCGGTGGCAGCGACCCCTTCGTGGTGATGCCCTCGGCCGACGTGGACCGGGCCGCCGAGGTGGCCACCACCGCCCGTTGCCAGAACAACGGCCAGTCCTGCATCGCCGCGAAGCGGTTCATCGTGCACACCGACGTGTTCGACGCCTTCGCCTCGACGTTCGCCGCCAAGATGGCCGCGCTGCGCGTCGGCGACCCGATGGACCCGAACACCGACGTCGGGCCGTTGGCCAGTGAGCGTGGCCGCGACGAGGTGCACGCCCAGGTCCGCGACGCGGTGGACAACGGCGCGACCGTGCTCTGCGGCGGCGAGCCGCCGACCGGCGACGGCTGGTTCTACCCGCCGACCGTGGTCACCGACCTCACCCCGCAGATGCGGATGTGGTCCGAGGAGGTCTTCGGCCCGGTCGCCGGCCTGTTCCGGGTGTCGTCGTACGAGGAGGCCATCGAGGTCGCCAACGGCACCAGCTTCGGGCTCGGCTCGAACGCCTGGACCCGGGACCCGGCCGAGCAGGAGCGCTTCGCCACCGACCTGGACGCGGGCAACGTCTTCATCAACGGGATGACCACGTCCTACCCGGAGCTGCCGTTCGGGGGTGTGAAGAACTCCGGTTACGGGCGGGAGCTGTCCGCGTTGGGCATGCGGGAGTTCTGCAACACCAAGACCGTCTGGGTGGGCGAGGGCGCCGCCTCGGCCGGTGCGGGCGCGCACGCCGAGTAGTTCGGGGCGCGGCACGCTTCATTCGGCGGCGCGCTTCAGTTGCCGGCGTCGTGGGTAGGAAGTGCGCCCATGACGTCGTTCGGGTTCCACGCCTCGCATGAGCAGATCGGTCCGCGCGCCCTCCTGGAGGCGGTGATGCACGCCGAGCGGGCCGGCTTCGACGCCGCCATGTGCTCCGACCACTTCTCCCCGTGGAGCGCCCGGCAGGGCGAGTCCGGCTTCGCCTGGTCCTGGTTGGGCTCGGCGTTGCAGGCCACCGGCCTGCCGTTCGGCGTGGTCAACGCACCCGGTCAGCGCTACCACCCGGCGATCATCGCGCAGGCGATCGGCACCCTCGGCGCGATGTATCCGGGCCGGTTCTGGGCGGCGCTGGGCACCGGCGAGGCCAGCAACGAGCACATCACCGGCGACCCGTGGCCGCGCAAGGACGTCCGCGCCGCCCGGCTGCGCGAGTGCGTGGACGTGATCCGGGCGCTGCTGGCCGGCGAGGAGGTCAGCCACGACGGCCTGGTCCGGGTGGATCGCGCCCGGCTGTGGACCCGCCCCGAGCAGCCGCCCGCGCTGGTCGGCGCCGCCGTCAGCGTGGCCACCGCCCGCTGGTGCGCCGAGTGGGCGGACGGGTTGATCACCGTGAACGCCCCGGTGGCGCACCTGCGCGAGATGATCGACGCGTACCGGGACGCGGGCGGGCGCGGCCCGCTGCACCTGCAGGTGCACGTCTCCTGGGCGCCGGAGCAGGCCCAGGCCGAGGCGATCGCGTACGACCAGTGGCGCAGCAACGTCTTCGCCCCGCCGGTCTGCTGGGACCTGGAGACGGTCGAGCACTTCGACGTGGTCTCGGCCGACGTGCCGGCGCAGCGGGTCGCCGAGGTGGTGAACGTGTCGTCCGACCTGGGCCGGCACGTCGGCTGGCTGGAGGGGTACGCGCAGCTCGGCTTCGACCAGATCGCCCTGCACCACGTCGGGCAGGAGCAGCGCGGCTTCATCGACGCGTTCGGCGCGGAGGTGCTGCCGAAGTTGCGCCCCGGCGGCTGATCGAGGCCGGATCGGCGTACCCCTAGGCTCGTACCCCATGGAAAGCCTGTTTCCGGTCGTCGTTTTCCTGGCGATCGCCACCCTGGGCGCCGCGTTGGCCCGCCGACTCGGCCTGCTCGCGCCGATCGTGCTGGTCGTGTTCGGTCTGGCGCTGTCGTTCGTGCCGGGCTTCCCGCAGGTGGAACTCGACCCGGAGTTGGTGCTGGTCGGCATCCTGCCGCCGCTGCTCTACGTGGCCGCGCTGGAGACCTCGGTGCCGGCGTTCAAGAACAACATCCGGCCGATCCTGTTGCTCGCGGTCGGTCTGGTGCTGTTCACCGCGTTCGTGGTCGGGTTGGTGTTGCACCTGCTGTTGCCGCAGCTGCCGTTCGCGATCTGCCTGGCCCTCGGGGCGGTGGTCGCCCCGCCGGACGCGGTGGCCGCCACGGCCGTCGCCCGCCGGGTCGGCCTGCCCCGCCGGGTCGTCACCATCCTGGAGGGCGAGAGCCTGGTCAACGACGCGACAGCGCTGGTGCTGCTGCGGGTCGCGACGTTGGCCACCATCGGCTCGGCCGTCGGCACGGCCGAGATCGCCGTCGAAGTGCTGCGGTCCACCGGCGGCGGCATCCTGATCGGGGCGCTCGGGGCAGTGGTGTTCGGCTTCCTGCACCGGCGGATCACCGACCCGCTGCTGGACAACGCGCTGTCGTTGATCATCCCGTTCGCGGTGGTGTTCACCGCCGAGCACCTGCACGCCTCCGCTGTGGTCGCGGTGGTCGTCACCGGTCTGGTGCTCGGGCACAAGCTGCCCCAGCTGCTGTCGGCGGCGTCCCGGTTGCAGGTCGGCGCGTTCTGGCGGCTGGTCCGTTTCCTGCTGGAGGGTCTGGTCTTCCTGCTGGTCGGGCTCCAACTGCGGGAGGTCCTGCGCGATCTCGACGAGCCGATCGGCTCACTCATCCTGATCACCTTCGCGGTGCTCGCCACCGTCTTCCTGACCCGGTTCGTCTGGCTCTTTCCGGCCACCTACCTGGCCCGGTTGGTCCCCCGGGTCCGCCGCCGTGACGCCCGGCCGTCACCGAAGTTCCCGATCATCATCGGCTGGGCCGGCATGCGCGGTGTGGTGACCCTCGCCGCCGCGCTGGCCCTGCCGCTGACCCTGGCCGGCGACGAGCCGTACCCCAGGGCGTTGTTGATCTGGCTGGCCTTCGCCGTGATCGTTTTCACCCTGGTCGGTCAGGGCGCCACGCTGCCGTTGGTCGCCCGGCGGCTGCGGCTGCCGCAGGACGACCCGGTGCAGGACGCGTTGTCCGCGGCCGGTGTGCAGCAGCAGGCAAGTCGGGCCGCCCAGGAGCGTCTCGACGAGCTGGCCGACAGCGCCCCGGAGGCGGTGGTGGACCGGCTGCGCCGTGCCGTGGAGGACCGCACCAACATGGCGTGGGAACGGCTCGGCGGCGACGAGCGGGAAACCCCGTCGCAGGCGTACGGTCGGCTGCGACAAGAGATGATCGACGCCGAGCGGGACGTGTTCCGGGCTGCCCGGGACTCCGGTCGGATCCCTGAGGAGGTGCTGGTGCGGGCCTATCGTGACCTGGACCTGGAGGAGTCGTTGCTGCGGGAGGTGGAGAAGTGAGCTGCCAGCATCTGACCGAGGCCGGTACCGCCGAGCCGCGCACCCCCGACGAGTGCGCGGACTGCGTGGCCATCGGCGACACCTACTGGGTGCACCTGCGCACCTGCCTGAGCTGCGGGCAGGTCGGCTGCTGTGACTCCTCGCCGAACCAGCACGCGAGCAAGCACTTCGCGTCCACCGGCCACCCGGTGATCCGCTCGGCGCAGCCGGGCGAGGCCTGGCGCTGGTGCTACGTCGACGAGGAGATCGGCTGACAGCTGGCCGGGGCGGGTTCGGCGCGGTTCTTCAGGGCGCGCCGGGTGAGCGGCGGCACGGCCAGACCGGTGCCGGCGAGTAGCGCGGCCAGGGCCAGCCAGCCGAGCGGGCCGCCGTCGAGGATCAGCCAGGTCAGCAATGCCGGGCCCGCCGCGCGGGCCAGCCCGGCGAGCAGTGTGTCGACCCCCTGGTAGGCGCCGAGGGCATCCGGGGCGGCGAGGTCGTAGGCCAGTGCCGCCCCGGCCCCCGCGTGCCACAGGTCGCCGAGGGTGTAGATCACGGTGGCGCCCAACAGCAGGACGATCGCCAGCGTGGTCGCGACGGCGCCGGTCAGGGCCCACAGCAGCATCCCGGCCGCGAGCACCAGCCCGGCGCGGCGCATCGTCGTCGCCGCCGGCAACGCGTGCCGGGCACCCCGATTCAGGTGTACGGCCAACAGCACGGTGAGCAGCGTGTTGACCAGCAGCGTGGCGGAGACCGTCACCGGCGGCGCGTCGGTGCGGGTCACCACCCACAGCGGCAGGATCAGCGTCAGCGCCACCCCGTGTAGGGAGAGCACCGCCGAGGCTCCGACGACCGCGAGGAAGGGCCCGTCGCGCAGCGCCCGGCCGGCTCGCTGCCGCAGTGGTCGCCGGGCCGGCGGGTACGCCGGGAGTCGCATGACCAGCGCCGCCGAGACCAGATAGGTGGCGACGTTGCCGAGCACCAGCAGCCGGTACGCCCACCCGGTGTCCGCCACCAGCGCGAACCCGGCCAACGCCGCACCCAGCGCCACGCCCAGGTTGGCCACCGCGCGCAGAGTGGCGAAGGCGTGCACCCGACCCTCCGGACCGCCGACCGCGGCGACCAGCGCGGCGCGGACCGCCAGATTGCCGGAGACCAGCAACGCGTCCAGTGTGGCCACCAGCAGGAAGACCGGAAACGAACCCACCAGCAGGTACGCGGCGGCAACGACCGCCTGCGCCACCTGGAGGACCGCCCGGAGGGTCCGTGGATCGCGGCGGTCGGCGAGTCCGCCGAGCGGCACGCTGGCGGTGAGCCCGACCAGGCCGGCGAGGCTCAGCCCGAGGCCCACCTCGGTCGGGCTCAGCCCGACGACGCGGGTGAGGTAGAGCGCCGCGCCGGTCACCCACAGCCCGGTGCCGACCGTGTTGGCGAGGGTGGCCAGCGACAGGGTGCGTAGCCGACCGGGCGGCGGTAGCGGTGACAGTGACCGCCAGCGGTCGCGAAACCCCGCCCGGGTGCCCATTCACCGACCCTATGACCGACGCCTGCGCCGGCGCGGCCCCGCGCGGTGGGGCACCCATCACAGCCGGCCGCCGACGTGTTCTTCAAAGTCGGCGCGGTGGTGTGGCGCGGTGGTGTGGCGGGGTGTGGCGGGGTGGTGTGGCGCGGTGGTGTGGCGCGGTGGTGTGGCGCGGTGGTGTGGCGCGGTGGTGTGGCGCGGTGGTGTGGCGGGGTGGTGTGGCGGGGTGGTGTGGCGTGGTGGTGTGGCGTGGTGGTGTGGCGCGGTGGTGTGGCGGGGCGGGGCGGGGCGGTGCGGTGCGGTGATGTGGCGAGGTCGGGCGGCTCGGTGAGTCGGCTCTCCGGCTCTTGCGCCGGTGACGAGGGGCGCCGTTGGTGCGGTCATGGCTGGTGCGGGAGTTGTGGTCACGTTCGCCGGTGGTACTGATTGCGACGCGGGAGCCGGTCGGGATCGAGCCAGGCCGGTGGGATGAATTCCGGGTGGCCGTCTCCGCCCAGGTGGACGGTCCAATCGCCGTGGTGGATGTGCCGATGGTGGTGGCCACAGAGTAGGACGGCGTTTGCCAGGCTGGTGGTGCCGCCGTCGGCCCAGTGCCGGATGTGGTGGGCGTCGCACCAGCGCGGTGGGCGGTCGCAGCCGGGGAAGGCGCAGACCTGGTCGCGTAGCACCAGGGCGCGGCGGAGCGGGCCGGTGATGAGGCGGCGTTGTCTGCCCACGTCGAGTGGTTGACAGCGCTGTCGAGGACAGCGGGCAGGATGGCGGCGTCGCAGGCGAGGCGGCGCACGGCCTCGGGCGTGAGGTGTAGGCCGGTGTCGAGCGCGCCGCTGCCCAACTGTCGTGTCAACCCGTCGTAGCCGGTGGTGACGACGACCTGGGCGGGGTCGCCGCCGTTCTCGGGTAACTCACCGGTGCGTAGAGCGAGCCGGAACACGTCGGCGACGGCGTCGTGGCGGCGTTGCCCTGGCGTGCGGTTGTCGTCGGGACCGGTCGGCGTGGTGAGCGGGTCGATAGCGGCGCGCAGCACGGCGGCGGCTTCGGTGTCCAGGATGCCGGAGAGCCGCAGCCGGCCGTCGGGTTGCTCGCTGATGGTGACGTGCCGGTCTTGGGCGGCGCGGGACTCCTGCGCTCGCAACGCCGCCTCGGCCGCGGCGTCGGCGACCTCCGGGGCAACGTGGTCGAGGATGCGGGTGCCGAGTTTGCGGAGCTGGGTGGCGTCGAACTGGGCAGCCCAGTCGACGAGGACGCCGACGGCCTTGTCGGCGGCTTGCGCGTCGGCGGCGGTGTGCACGGTCTGGACCGTGTCGGCGATGACCCGCACTTGCTCCAGGTCGACCGCTCCGCTTGCCAACGCGTCCCGCACGCTGGCCGGGGCGGTGTCGAGCGTCGCGGCCAGCTCGACCAGCCGGCGAGCAGCGGAGACGCTCAGCCGTAACCGGTCCCGCAGCCACGCCGCCGTCGACGACGCGCCCTGCGTCCTGGCCGTGCCACGGCCGTCCAGCTCGCGCACCAGGGCGAGTCGCACGGCCGCCAGGCGTTGCTCGAGCCGGTGCGCGGCATCGATTGCCGCGACGAGGTCGTGCTCCGGAAGAGCCCAGGTCGGCGCGTCGAGGCAGTCGACGACCGCAGCCTCCGCCTGCGCCAGCCCTTCCAACATGGACCGAGAATAGAACAGGTGTGCGACACTTTCGTCGCCGATCTCAGCGTGCTGCGCGGCACTTCGAAAGGTCCGGCCGGCTGCGCTGTCCAGGCATTCCCGCGCAGCTCGTAGGTGCTGTTCGACTCGGTGACGGTCGATCCGCCGGCCCCAGTGGTTGGCCGGCGGGTCGACCATCGGCTGGCCAGCGGTCGGCAACCGGGTCGGAAGGGCAGAAGTCGGCCACCGGATCCGAGCGCGGCCACCGGATTCGAGCGCGGCCACCGGATTCGAGCGCGGCCACCGGATTCGAGCGCGGCCACCGGATCCGAGCGCGGCCACCGCGTGAGTCGCCTCAGTGGACCACGTGGTCGACGAGACGTTCGGTGGCGAGGCACGAGACGAGGCAGCGTTCCTTGGCGTCGCCGCGCAGTCGGGCGGTCCAGTCGGTGAGACCGCCGTCGCCGATCTCCAGGCCGCCACCCAGGACGGTGATCCGCAGGGCGCACCCCGTGTAGTAGCCGCGACCGCGAGTCCGCTCCGGTTCGTCCACCAGCGGCACCGCGTCCCCGGCGAGCGCCGGCCGGACGGTGTCGGCCAGCCGCTCCTGGATGATCCGGTCGTCGAAGGTGGTGACGTGTAGCTGAGGCGTGACGGTAGGCGCCAACTCGGCGAGGACGGTCCGCCAGTAGGTGAGGTGCCGGACCAGCAGCCGGGCCTGGGTGTCGCCCGAGCCGGTGTCCCGGGCGGTGGACACCAGGGTGAAGAGCCGGAAGTGCGCCGACGCGTCGCCGCCGAAGTCCTGCGCCCGCAGCACCCGTTGGGCGGTGGCCAGGTGCACCTCGCTCTGGCGGCGGCGACGCACGGCCGCCTCGATGGCGAGGGCGTTGGTGGGGTCGCTCAGCACCTCGCTGGCGCGCATCGTGGTGACGACCCTGTTCTGGCTGACCGGTGCGACCGCCGAGCAGGTGCCGACCGGTACGACCGGCGACAGCTCCACCCCGGCGACGTCGGCCGGCAGCAGCTGCCACAGCCAGGCCTCCAGCCGAGCGAGGGCGCGCGGGTCGGCGCGGGCCGGGCGGACGAAGCGGTCCTCGCGCCAGCGGCGTAGCAGCTCGGACGGGCGCACGCTGGCCGCACGGTCGCGAGCCACGGTCAGCAGGAGGGTGCGCAGGTCCGCGCCGGACAGTCCGGCCAGCGCGGTCCGCGTCCCCGTCGGCATCGTCGCCCACACCCGACGCTCCGCGCCGGCCAGTTCGTCACCCGCCATCGCGCCACCATGACTCACTCGGAGGATCTGATCCACCGGTTTTGTCGCGCTCCCGCGCATCGTTGACGGCATCAACTCGACAGCGCCAGCCGGCGGCACCAGCCCGCTCCGAACGGTCAACGCACCGCCGGCCGTGCACCATCACGTGATCACGCGGGCGCCGGTCGCTCGTATCCCCGTCTATGCTTCACCGGCGCGCGAGCCTGACGGGGGCGGACATGATTGACGCGGTCTTCTTCGACGTTGGTGGGACGATTCTCGACGAGTCTCACGAGTTCGCTGCCTGGGCCGACTGGCTCGGCGTCCCCCGGCACACGTTCTCGGCGGTCTTCGGTGCGGTGATCGCCCGGGGTCTGAACTATCAGGAGACGTTCCGGGTCTTCCGGCCCGATTTCGATCTCACGACGGAGCTGGAGTGCCGGGCCGCTGCCGGCCAGCCGGAGTCGTTCGCCGAGGAGGACCTCTACCCGGACGCGCGGGGATGCCTGGAGTCCTTGAGGGACCAGGGTCTGTTCGTGGGCCTGGCCGGTAACCAGCCAGCTCATGCGGAGGCGACCCTGCGCGCCCTCGACCTCCCGGTGGACGTGATCGGCACGTCGCACGGGTGGGGCGTGGCGAAACCGGCACCGGCGTTCTTCGAGGGGGTCGTCGCCGCGGGCGGTGGCGTCGCGTCGTCGATCCTGTACGTGGGCGACCGGCCCGACAACGACGTGCGCCCGGCCCTGGAGGCTGGCATGAAGACGTGCCTGATCCGGCGTGGCCCGTGGGGGCACATCCTCGACCCCGCCACGGTGGCCGAGCGGTGCCTGTTCCGGGTCGACTCGCTGGACGAACTCCCCGGCCTGGTCGCGAAGCACAACGCGGCCGGCGGTTGACCCGCCGGCCGCGCGAAACGTGCGGTCCCGGTGGCCGCCCGCCGAGGGCGGCCACCAGGACGTTGATCAGGTCAGCGAGCAGGCCGCTCCGTTGACCGTGACCAGGCCGGGGCTAGGGTTGGCGCCGCCGCCGGTGGTCGCGTTGAAGCCGAACGTCACAGTGCCACCGGGCGCGATCTTGGCGTTGTACGACTCGTTGCGCGCGGTCACCGTCGCGCCGGACTGGGTGACCTTCGCCAGCCACGCCTCGCGGACCCGCTGGTCACCGGTGAACGCGAAGCGCACGCTCCAGCCGTTGATGGTGGTGGCGCCGGTGTTGCGGACGGTCAGCTGGGCGGTGAACCCGGTGCCGCCCTGCCAGGCGCCGTAATTGGTGTAGCCCACCGAGCAGGTGCTGGGCGGCACCGCGCCGGCGTCGCCCTGGTCGGCCAGGAACGAGGCGATCCAGGCCAGCGCCGAGTTCCAGTTGATCGCCACCTCGTTGGTCGAGTACGAGTTGATGTCGTCGACGTAGCAGAACATCGGCGCGCAGCCGGCGAGCAACTGCGCCACGAACGGGTCCTGGAGGGCCGCGTTCGGGCCACCGGCGAGGGAGCCGGCGGGCGGTCGGGGCAGGTTCGGGTCGAGCTGGTGGCCGAAGATCCGGCTGTGCTGGTTCTGCGCGGCGTGCTCACCCCACCCGGTGACGTAGGAGATGTTCAGGGCGTTGCGACCGAAGATGTAGTCCATCGCCTGCACGGCGCCGTCGCGGTAGACCGGGTTGCGGGTCAGGTCGAACGCGGTGGCCAGCACCACCGCGTTGTTGATGACGTTGCTGTTGCCACCCCAGAAGTAGCTGTTGGCGTCACCGGGCATCGGCAGCCCGTACGCCTGACGACGCAGCTCGGCGAGGTACGCGTCGGCGGCGGTGGTGACCGAGGCGCGGACCCGGGCCAGGTCGGCGGCGGGCAGCCCGTTCGGCACGGTGGCCAGGTCGAGGCGGCCCAGCGCGGCCACGCTCTGCCAGCCGAAGCCCCGGGCGTCGAACACGTTCCCCGTGTGGTGCGGGGAGGCGGTCAGGTCGGTCAGGTAGTTCTGCGCCCCGGTGGTCAGGTACAGCTCGGCCGCCGCCCAGTAGAACTCGTCGGTGACGTTGCTGTCGTCGTACGCGCCGCCGCCGGTGCCGTCGGTCGGGCTGGCGTACACCGCTGGGTGGGCCTTGGCCGCGGCGTAGGCCGTCTTCGCGGCAGTGCCGCAGCGGGCCGCGAACGCCGCGTCGTAGGGGGCGAACAGCCGGGCGCACTGGGCGGCGGTGGCGGCCAGGTTGAGGGTGGCCGCGGTCGACGGCGGGTGTAGCTCGCGCCGCTGCGGGTCGTCCTGCGGGGCGAGCGGCAGCCCGGTCCAGTTCTGATCGTGGATCTTGTGGTGGACCATCCCGGCGAGCGGCTTGCCGGCAGGCACCTGCATGCGCAGCAGGAACTCCAGCTCCCAGCGGGCCTCGTCGAGGATGTCCGGCACCCCGTTGTCGCGCTCGGGCACCCGCAGCGTGCCGTCGGCGAGTTCCGCGCCGCCGTTGGCGGTGGCGGCCGTCTTGGTCCGCTCGAAGGTGTTCAACAGTTGGTAGGTGGCGATGCCGCCGTTGACCACGTACTTGCCGTGGTCGCCGGCGTCGTACCAGCCGCCGCGCACGTCGAGGGAGTAGTCGCAGACACCCGGCTGGCAGGGCACGCTGGTGTCGCCCTGGTTGGGTGCGACGCCGAGGTGGCCGGCGGGCCGGGCGTACTCGTCGCCGATCAGGTCGCCGTCGATCGCGATGCCGCTGCGCTGGGCGTAGAAGAACTGCAGCGAGTCGGAGCGCAGCTGGTCGTAGAGGGTGCCGGAGATGTCGAACGGGTGGCTGGTCTCGCCGTCGACGGTGAGCGTGAGCCCGGTGCCGGGGGTGCGGTAGCTGGAGAAGTCGACCGTCTGCACGTTCTGCCCGGAGGCGGCGTCGACACCGCGAGCGGCGGTGGTGCCGCTGGCCACGACGGCACCGGCGGCACTGCGCAGCTGCCAGGGCAGCGGTTCGGTGGACTCGGTGACGACCGTGGCGTTCTTCGGGCCGCTGGGCAGGTAGCCGACCTGGTTGACGCGTACCCGCGGCCCGGTGTCCGGCACGTACGGCTCGGGGGGCTCGCCGCCGCGCAGCGAGACGTCGTCCAGGCAGATGGTCTGCGCCTGGGCGGCGCCGCCGACCTGGAAGATCAGTTGGGCGTTGGGGTTGTTGTCCGGGACGGTGAAGGTCTGCTCGACCCGCTGGGCGGTGCCGGTCGCGGTGGCGTCCACGGCCGCGTACGTGGTGTACGGGGCGCTGCCGAGCTGCAACACGGCCTTCACCGCGGCGCCGGGAGTCGCGGAGACCGAGAAGCCGAGGGTGTATTCGGCGCCGGCGATCAGCGGCACGCCGTCCTGGCCGATACCGGCGTCCCACGGGTTGGCCAACCCGCCCGCGACGGTGGTGCAGAGCCGGCCGTCGGTGACCGCCAGCGGGCCGGTGCCGAAGGAGAACCAGGGGCTCACGCCGGCGCTGAAGTCGCCGTTGTCGATCTGCTCGGGGGCGTCCGGTGGTGGGTCGGCGTGGGCCGCGCCGGCGCCCGCGCCGGTGAGGGCCAGAGTGGTCGCCGCGACCAACAAGAGGCGGCGTCGGGATGGCGTCACGGGGAGTCCTTCCGGGACGGAAAGTGGGACGGTGGTGGTGACACAGTGGTGCCAGGACACCTGGGAGCGCTCCCAGGTGTCGGCTCGATGTTTCCAGCGCCAGCACTCCCTGTCAATTGATCTGATTGGATGGGTTCTGGCATTCGACGAGGGCGGTCAGTCCGGCGGGTGCGCGCGACGCGCCGCCGCGCGGACGTGAGATTGGCCGCGCCACGCGCCGTCGTCCTGATCTCCTAGAGACAACTGCGCCCTTCGCCTGGCAGGCTGCCTCCCATGACCCTGAAGCTGCGTTCCGTGGGAACGAGCGACCGTGGGCTGATCCGCAGCGGAAACCAGGACGCCCTGCACGCCGGCACCTGGCTCGTCGCCGTCGCCGACGGCATGGGCGGGATGGCCGCCGGCGACCTGGCCAGCGCCCTCACCATCGACGCGGTCGCCCCGCTGGACGTGGAGACCCCCGAGGACGCTCTGGTGGCCGCGCTCGAGGGTGGCATCGCGCTGGCCACCTCCCGGATCCGGCAGGCGGTGGCCGAGGATCCCGAGCGCCAGGGCATGGGCACCACCCTGACCGCCCTGCTCTTCGCCCGTACCGGCAGCTGCCTGGCCCTCGCTCACGTCGGTGACTCCCGGGCGTACCTGTTCCGGGAGGGTGTGCTCAAGCAGATCACCCGGGACGACACGTTCGTCCAGATGCTGGTGGACCAGGGCGTGATCACCGCGGACCAGGCCAGCAGCCACCCGCGCCGTGCCGTGGTCACCCAGGCGTTGCAGGGCGACGAGGTCTCCCCGTCGTACGCGACGATGGTGCCCCGGGCCGGCGACCGGTGGCTGCTGTGCAGCGACGGACTTTCCAACGTGGTCCGGCCGGACACCCTCACCGAGGTGCTCGGCGGCTACCCGGACCGGGACGCCTGCGCCGGCAAGCTGATCGATCTGGCCCTGCACGCCGGCGCGCCGGACAATGTCACCGTCGTGGTGGCCGACGTCGTCGAGGAGTAGGCCGCCGCTCAGCGCCGACGGGGTGTGGCGTGCCGGGTGGGTGTCGCCGTTGCCGGGTCCTCCGGCCACGGGTGCCGGGGGTAGCGCCCGCGCAGCTCGGAGCGGACCTGCGGATAACCGGTACGCCAGAACGACGCCAGGTCGGCGGTGACCGCCACCGGCCGACCGGCGGGGGAGAGCAGGTGCAGCAGCACCGGCACCCGAGCGTCGGCGATGCGGGGGGCTGCCGGCCAACCGAACGTCTCCTGGAGCTTCACGGCGAGCACCGGCGCGGCCGGGTCGCTGTAGTCCAGCCGGATCCGAGACCCACTCGGCACCTCGATCCGCTCCGGGGCCAGCTGGTCGAGACGGGCGGCCTGCGCCCAGGGCAGCAGCCGCCGCAGCGCCGACGACACGTCCACCCGCGCCAGATCGGCCCGGCGCCGGGCGGCGGCCAACTCGGGGCCGAGCCAGCTCGGCGCGGCGTCCAGCAACGCCGCGTCGCCGACCTCCGGCCACGGATCGCCCAGGTGGTGCCGGAGAAACGCGAGCCGCTCGCGCAGCGCCCGCGCCGCTGGCGTCCAGGGCAGCAGTCCCAACCCGTCCTGGCGCAGGCCGGTCAGCAGCGCCGCAGCCACCTCCGCCCGGTCCGGTCGGTCCAGGCGTCGCTGGACCAGCTCGATCGCGCCCAGCCGGGTCACCTCCCGGGCCACCACGTCCCCGCCGGACCAGCCGACCTCGCGGCCGGTGCGCAGCAACGGGCCGGCCGCCTCCCGGGCCGTCGCCTCGTCCACCGGACAGGCCCGGCGGATCCGCGCCGACGGCGCGCCGGGCGCACGGTCCGCGACGGCCACCGCCAGCCAGTCGGACCCGGCCAGCGCCGAGCCGGCCGCCAGTTCCGCGGCGGTCCCGCCGGTCATCAGGTACGCCGAACCACCGGTCCGCCGCACCCGGGCCAACCGTTCCGGGTACGCCAGACCGACGAGCAGCCCGGCGGCGAGATCGTCACTCAGGCCACCCGGGCCGGGGCGGTCGGTCGAGTCGGCGTGACCCTTCGGCGGCGCGCCGGGCGGCAGCGCGACGCGCAGCCGGCGTACCTCGGTGCGCCAGCGGGCGGTCGCGCCCGCGTCCACGCCGGCCCGCAGCCGACGCCAACCGGCGACCAGGTCGTCGCCGGGGCCGGCCGCGCTCTCTTCGGCGAGCAGGGCGACCACCTCGGCCGCCCGATCGGCGCCGACCCGACCCGCGCCGTCGAGCAGCGCCCGAGCCAGCCGTGGGTGCGCGCCGGCGGCGGCGATCGCCCGACCTCGAGCCGTGATCCGGCCGTCGCCGTCGACCGCGCCCAGGGTCGCCAGGGTGTCCCGGGCCACCGTCATCGCGGCGGCCGGCGGCGCGTCGGGCAGCGCCAGCCCCACGCCGTCCGGCTGGCCCCACGCGGCCAGCTCCAACGCGAAACCGGTCAGGTCGGCGGTGGCGATCTCCGGCTCGGCGCGGGCGGGCAGCCGCTCATGGGTCGCCGCGGACCAACACCGGTAGACGTACCCCGGGCCCTCCCGGCCGGCGCGGCCGGCCCGCTGGGTTGCGGCGGCGCGGGAGACCGGCACGGTGACCAGCGCGCCCAGCCCACGGGCCAGGTCGATCCGGGGTACCCGGGACAGCCCGGCGTCCACCACGACCCGCACGCCCGGAACGGTCAGGCTGGTCTCGGCCAGCGCGGTGGACAGGACGACCCGTCGTCGGTCGGCCCGACGCAGCGCGGCGTCCTGCTCGGTGCCGCGTTGACGGCCGTGCAGCGGCAGCAGCGCGACCGCGTCGCGCAGGTCGCCGAGCCGTCCGGTGACCGCCGCGATCTCGCCCGACCCGGGCAGGAAGACGAGCACGTCGCCGTCCTGCTCGCGCAGCGCCCGCCGGACGGTGGCGGCCACGTGGTCGAGCAGGGCCCGGTCCACCGGCCCGGCCCCCGGCGGGGCGATCGGGCGGGCCGGGGGCGACCAGATCCGCTGTACCGGGTGCAGTGCCGAGTCGGCCCGTACCACCGGAGCCGGGGTCGGCCCGCCCAGCAGCGCAGCGAACCGGTCGGTGTCAGGGGTCGCCGACATCGCGAGCAACCACAGGTCCGGCCGAAGGGTGGCCCGCGCCTCCACGGTGAAGGCCAGCGCGAGGTCGGCGTCGAGTTGGCGTTCGTGGCACTCGTCGAGCAGCACGGCGCCCGTGCCGGGCAGCTCCGGGTCGTGGTGCAGCCGGCGGACCAGCAGACCGGTGGTGACCACCTCGATCCGGGTGGTCGGGCCGACCCGGCGCTCGCCGCGGACCGCGTAGCCGACGCGTTCGCCGACCCGCTCGCCGAGCAGCTCGGCCATTCGCCGGGCAGCGGCGCGAGCCGCCACCCGACGGGGTTGGGCGATCACCACCCGACCGGTCACCCGGTCGGCCACCGCCAGCGGCGCGAGGGTGGTCTTGCCGGTGCCCGGCGGGGCCACCAGCACACCGGCGCCGGCCGCGTCGAGTGCCGCGACCAGCGCCGGCAGGACCGGGCGAACCGGCAGGTCGAGGGTTACGTCGGAGAGCACGGCCCAGTCTCGCACCGGTGCGGGCACCTCAGCGGCGACGGACCTCGCCGACACTGAGCACGAAGGCCCGCCAGGCGGGGGCGCCGAAGGCGAGCACCGGGCCGGAGCGGTCCTTGCTGTCCCGGACGGCGACCTGACCGTCGACTGTCGCGACCTCCACGCAGTTGCCATTGCCGCTGCTGCGCGTGCTGGTGCGCCAGTCCGCCCCGGTCAGGTCGTACGCCGTCATCCGCGGTACCTCTCGTCTGCGTCGGCGTGCCGCAGACGCGGTCACGCAAAGTTACGAGAAGCCTGCTCAAGACGGGTCGCCGACGCCGTCGGATCGAGCGCCATCCGGCACAGCTCCTCGTGCAGAAGGCTATACCCGAGCACTTGATCGGCATCCTCCAGAGCCAGGCCCATCGTGAGGTTATCCAGGTAAACCACGGACGCATCGGCGGCATCGGCGAAGTTGAGGATCACGTACGGGGTGCTCATCGCGGGATGCCCGCCGGCCGCGAAGGGAAGTACTTGAATTGTCACGTTGGGTAGCTGTGCGATCCGGCTCATGTGGACCAGTTGTTCGGCCATCACCGCGGTGCCGCCGACCGGGCGCAGGAGCACCGCCTCATTGACAACCACCGATAGGTTGACCGGGTTCTCGCGGTGCAGCACCTCCTGTCGGTGCAGCCGAGCGGCGATCTTGCGTTCCAGGCCCTCCTCGCCGGCCGTGCGCCGATAGATCTCCCGGGCGTACGCCTCGGTCTGCAGCAGCCCCGGCACCGACTCGGCCTCGTACGTGCGCAGCGCCGCCGCCTCGGCCTCCAGCCCGACGTAGAACTCGAACCACTCGGGGAGGACGTCGCTGTAGTTCTGCCACCAGCCGCGCTGCTGTGCCCCGCGAGCGATCTCGATCAGCGCCTCGGCGTCCGAACCGGTCACCTGGTAGAGCGCGAGCGCGGCGCGGACGTCGCGCGGCTTGATCCCGATCTGCGCGGTCTCGATCCGGGAGAGGTTGCTCTTCGACATGTCGAGCTGACGAGCTGCCACATCGAGGGTCATGCCCGCGCGTTCCCGGAGTTGGCGAAGCTCCCGCGCGATGCGTCGGCGGCGCACGGTCGGGCTGGCGGCGGGTCGGATGGTGGGAGTGGCGGTCACCGTCCGAGTCTGCCACGACAAGATCCGCAGGTCGCGCCTGCACGGAGTGCAACTTTCAAATCTGGGAGTTGCGTTGCAGTAGCTGTCGGTGCATCCTTTCCCGGTCGCGCTCACTGTGGACACACCTGTGCGGGAGGACCGTTGCTCATCGCCGACGAGTTCTTCCTGATCGCCCACAACGACAGTCGTGGCAAGGCCAAACTGCACCCGGCGGCGACCGGGCTCGGGCTCGCCGGCGGGCTCCTCGGCGAGCTGATCCTTTATGGACACATCACCGTCATGGCCGGGCGGGTCGCCGTCATCG
The DNA here is from genome assembly GCF_044459545.1 of Micromonospora sp. NPDC050276. Lineage (NCBI taxonomy): Bacteria > Bacillati > Actinomycetota > Actinomycetes > Micromonosporales > Micromonosporaceae > Micromonospora > Micromonospora sp. NPDC050276. The sequence goes on from NZ_JBITJA010000002.1 coordinate 362,816, forward strand.
ACCGGCGCCCGCCGGCGGACGCGCTGGCGCACACCGTGCTGGACCAGTTGGTCGGCGAGTCCCAACACCAGGAGCTGCGTACCTGGCTCAGCTTCCTGGCGCAGAGCGCGACGACCTCGGTCGGGGAGCGGCTGGCGCGTGCCGGTGTGCTGCGCCGCCAGGAGACTCGCCGGCTGCTCCGCAGCACGGTCAGCTACCTGCCGATCGACCTCAACGCGGTGGCCTGGCCGGCCACCCGGTTGCGGGCCCTGCTGGACCGACCGGACCCGCCCGGCGTGCCGGACGCCCTGCTACTCGGCCTGGTCGTGGCCGCGGGGCTGACCCGCGAGGTGCTGTGGAGTGCCGGCCCCCGCGCGCACCACCGGCTGAACGTGCTCATCCCCGCGCTGCCGGCGCCCCTCAAGGAACTCGTCGGGCACACCGAGGCCGCAGTCGGCGCCGCCGTGCTGCGCGGCATCCCCTGATCCCCCGGTAACCCAACCCCTCCCCTCGACAATCGGAGTAGTCGTATGCCCCCGACATCGACAGTCGACCGACCCAGCAACGTCTCCGAAGCCCTGGCCCGAGGCCGCCTCGGCATCCCGTCGGTGATCTTCTTCGTCCTCTCCGCCGCCGCACCGCTGACCGTGGTGGCCGGCGTCGTCACCACCGGCTACGGCGTGATCGGGGTGACCGGAATCCCGCTGGCCTTCCTGCTGATCGCTGCGGTGCTCGCGCTGTTCTCGGTGGGTTACGTGGCGATGTCCCGGCGGGTGGAGAACGCCGGCGCCTTCTACGCCTACATCTCCCGGGGCCTCGGCCGACCGGCCGGCGTGGGCGCCGCCTGGGTCGCGCTGCTCGCGTACAACGCGCTCCAGGTCGGGCTGTACGGGACCATCGGCGTGGCGGCCGAGCCGGTGCTCGACCGGATCTTCGGCGGGCACCCGCACTGGGCCGTCGTGGCCCTGGTGGCGTGGGCGTTGGTCGGCCTGCTCGGCCTGCTCCGGGTCGACCTCAACGGCATGGTGCTGGCCGCGCTGCTGATCGCCGAGGTCGTGGTGATCCTCGTCTTCGACCTGGGACAGATCGGCAACCCGGCCGACGGTCAGGTCAGCTTCACCGCGTTCTCGCCGGACAACCTCTTCGTGCCGGGTGTCGGCGCGGTGCTGGTGCTGGCCATCCTCGGCTTCGTCGGCTTCGAGTCCGCGGTGGTCTTCAGCGAGGAGAGCAAGGACCCGAAGCGGACGGTGCCGCTCGCGACCTACCTCTCGGTGGCGATCATCGCCGGGTTGTACGCGCTGTCGTCCTGGACCATGACGGTCGCCGTCGGGCCGGACCAGATCGTCGCCGAGGCCGGTGAGCAGAGCGTCGGGCTGATCTTCAACCTGGCCGCCGCGCAGCTCGGTGACACCGCGGTCACCATCGGCCAGGTGCTCTTCCTGACCTCCGTGCTCGCCGCGATGATCTCGTTCCACAACACCACGGCCCGCTACACGTTCGCGCTCGGTCGGGAACGGGTGCTGCCCGCGGTGTTCGGGCGGACCTCGGCCCGCAGCGGGGCACCACGGGCCGCCTCGGTGGCGCAGAGCGCCCTCGGTCTGCTGGTCATCCTGCTGTACGCCCTCAACGGCTGGGACCCGGTGGTCCAGCTGTTCTTCTGGATCGGCACCACCGGCGGGTTCGGCGTCCTGCTGTTGATCGCCACCACCTCGGTCGCGGTGATCGCCTACTTCGCCCGCTCCGGCGGCGGCGAGACTCTCTGGCGGCGGGCCATCGCACCCGGCCTGGCCACCATCGCGCTCTTCGTGATCATCTGGTTCGCCGTCGCGAATTTCGCCAACCTGCTCGGCGTCGCGCCGGACTCCACCCTGCGTTGGGCGCTGCCGGTCGCGTACCCGGTGGCTGCCGTGCTGGGCATCGGGTGGGCACTGCTGCTGCGCAGCAACCGCCCGGACACGTACGCCCGGATCGGTCTGGGCGCGGCGAGCGCCACCGCTGCCGTCCGGCCGGAGGCGCCGGCCAGCGTGGAGGCGACCCGATGAGCGTGGTCATCGAGCGGCTCGGCCCGGAGGAGACCGCCCTCGTGGCGAGTCGGATCGCCGAGGCGTTCACCGCACTGAGGGTGACGTCCTGGCTGGTGCCCGACGCGAGCAAGCGGGAGGCCGTGCTGACCGGAGACTTCGAGATCCTGGTCGAGCACGCGATGCGGCACGGCATGGTGCACGCCACCGCGGACCGGGCCTCGGTCGCGGTGTGGTTCCCGTCGGTCGGCGAGCCGACGCCGCCGCCGGCGGACTACGACGCCCGTCTGGCCGCAGCCTGTGGCGAGTGGACCGACCGGTTCCAGCACCTCGACGAGCTGTTCGCGGCGAACCACCCGCATCCGGCTCACCACCACCTCGCGTTCCTGGCGACCCGGCCAAACCGGCAGGGTCAGGGGCTGGGCAGCGCGCTGATGCGGCACCACCACGCCTGGCTGGACGCCAACGCGATGCCGGCGTACCTGGAGGCGAGCAGCCCGCGCGGCCGGGACCTGTACGCGAGGCACGGCTACCTGGCCGGCGAGCCGTTCCGGGTGCCCGACGGCACGCCGTTCTGGCCGATGTGGCGGGAGCCCGTCAGCCGCTGACGCAGCCCCAATGGAACGTTCCGTGGCCGCACTGTCACGCTCGCGTGACAGTGCGGCCACGCCAGAGGGCCGGGTCCGCCGGACCCGGCCCTCTGGTCGTGAACTACTCAGTACGTCCCGTCGAGCTGGCCGCGCAGCTTGGTCAGCGCCCGGGTCAGCAGGCGGGAGACGTGCATCTGCGAGACGCCGATCTGGTCGGCGATCTGCGACTGGGTCAGGTTGCCGTAGAAGCGGAGCGTGAGGATCTTCTGCTCGCGCTCGTCGAGGGTGGCCAGTGCCGGGCCGAGGGCGACCCGCAGCTCGGCCAGCTCGAACTCGTTGTCCTCGCTGCCAAGCATGTCGCCCAGCTCGGTGGCGCGCTCGCCGTCGCCGGTCGGGGTGGACAGCGACACGGCGTTGTACGCGCGAGCGCCCTCCAGGCCCTCCAGCACCTCTTCCTCGGTGAGCTTGAGGTGGGCGGCGATGTCGGCGACCGTCGGCGAGCGGCCGAGGGTCTGCAACAGCGAGCTGTTGGCGTCGGAGATGGCCAGCCGGAGCTCCTGGAGCCGGCGGGGCACCCGGATGTCCCAGGTGCGATCCCGGAAGTGCCGCTTGAGCTCACCGATGATGGTGGGAATCGCGTACCCGGCGAAGTCGACGCCGCGCGAGGGGTCGAACTTGTCGATGGCCTTGATCAGACCGATCGCGGCGGTCTGCGCCAGGTCGTCGTTCGGCTCACCGCGCCCGCTGTAGCGGTGGGCCAGGTGGTTGGCCAGCGGCAGCCAGGCCTCGATCGCCCGGTCCCGCAGTGCGGCGCGCGACGGGTGGTTGGTGGGCAGCGCCGCCATCGCGTTGAGCAGGTCGGCGGCGCTGTCGGTGAGAGCGCGCGGATCGAGCTTGGTGGTGGCCTTGACGGCGGTGCTCGGCTGCTCGGTGATCGTTGGCGCGGTCATGGGTGGTCCTCCCTGCACCTCGTCCGCGGACAAAAAGACGTGACGCTTTGGTTTAGCTTCCAATGGGCCGTTCGGGAGTCACCTTAACCTGATCGTCTCCCCGAAATCTAGCCGAAAGGCTGATGTACTTAAAGGGTATTAGATCGCGAAAGGGACAAACCATACGGAAGTCGGGGTGGCTGTGCGGAGCCTTACCCCGTTTTCCGGCCATGGGCGGCTGCCCGCTCGTCCTACCGGTTCGGCCGGTCGGTTCCCGCGCCACGTCGAGTGGTCAACACGAAATCCGACATCTCGCCAGGAGTGTCGACTATCCGTCGTTGTCCCGCTGGTGGGACCGGCCGTAGCGTCGCGTGTACACACCCGGTTCGGAGGCACCGTGCTCGATCCAGCCGCTCCCCAGCTCGTCGTGAACAGTCGCACCCTCTACTTCAGCTGGCTGCCGGCGGATCCCGACGCGGTCGCCGCACTGGTTCCGCCGGGGCTCTGCCCCCGCCCCGACCGGCAGGTCTTCCTCAACCAGTACATCGTCGACGACGAGACGCAGACCTCCGGCTTCGGCGCGTACTCGCTGACCTACCTCGGCGTCTCGCTACTCGGCGTCGACGCGCCCGGCGGCCTGAACCCGGGGGGCTGGTGGACCCACTACGTGGCATCCAGCCGGCGGGTTCGTGAGTACGCTGCCGCCCGCGGCGCCCCGGTGCTCGCCGGGCGCACCCAGATCGAGGTGAACGGCGAGAACCTGCTCTCCGAGACGGAGATCGACGGCACGCCGTTGATCCGGGCCCGGTGTCGGGTGGGGGAGACCGGGCACGTGATCAGCAGTGGGCACCACCGCTACTTCACCCGGCGCGACGGCCAGCTCCTCAGCTCGGCCTACCCGTTCGTGGCCGAGCCGGTCGCCCCGTTCGAGATCGAGTCGGTGGAGTTCCTCCAGCCCGACCACCCGTTGTACGCGCTGCGCCCGGCCAACCCGCTGACCATCGGTTTCGGCTACTACTCGCCGCGCTCCTCGTTCGCCTACCCCGGTGGGTTGAGCGTGCACGCGGTCGCCGCGCCGGAGCCGGCCCGGCCGGTTCACCAGGTGGCGGCCAGTCTCGCCCGCAGCGGCCGGCCGTCCGGGTCATAGACCAGCCGGTACACCGGCAGCGCCCAGGCGCGGGTGTACCACGGCAGCCGCTCGGGGCGGTGCGGGCGCAGCCGTCCGGGCGGCCGTTCGCCGACCTGGCCGTCGTCGTACCACTGCTGTAATGCGTCGGCGGCGGCCGTGACCGCCGCGACGGCGTCTGCCGGGTCGAGCAGGTCGCTGTCGTCCGCGCCATCCGGGTCCCGGTCCAGGTGCTCGCGCCACAGTCGCAGTCGCAGGTCCCGGGCGAACGTCCGAGCGCCGTCGCCCCGTCCAGCGGGGTCGGTGGGCTCCCGGTGGTCGCGGGTGTCGTCGAGCACCGCGCAGGACAACTCACTGTCGTGGGTCCAGGACCGGCGGTTGAAGTTGTCGCTGCCCACGCTGGCCCAGACGTCGTCGACCACACACACCTTCGCGTGCACGTAGACCGGGCCGCCGGCGTGGTTCTCCACGTCGAACACGTGCACCCGGTCCGGCGCGGCCCGCTCGCACAGCGACAGCGCCTGCTCGCGCCCGACCATGTTCGGCGGCAACGCCAGCTTGCCGTCCACATCCGGGTGCCGGGGGACGACGGCGATCAGGTGCAGGTCCGGATTGTCCCGCAGCGCCCGCGCGAACAGGTCCGCCACCTCCGCCGACCAGAGGTACTGGTCCTCCAGATAGATGAGCCGGCGGGCCCGGCGTACCGCCTTGGTGTAGCCCCGCGCCACGGTGCGCTCTCCGTCCGGCGCGAACGAGTAGCGCGGACGGACGGCGGGGTAGGTGCGCAGCACCTGGATCTGGTGCGGACCGCAGGGCGGGGGATCCGCTGGTTGCTCGGGCAGGGGATCGGGGCGCAGGTCCGAGCCGCGCAGCCGATCCCGTAGGTGGGCCAGCGGGTTCTCCGAATCCAGCGGCATCGGGTCGGTCCAGCGTTCCCGGAACAGGGTGTCCAGCGCGCCGACCGCCGGCCCGCGCACCGCGAGCTGCACGTCGTGCCAGGGCGGGTTGGGCCCGTAGCGTGGCGACATCTGCACCGGTTGCGGGTCGCCGTGGTGAGCGGCGTCGTCGCGGCGGCTGTGGCACAGGTCGATTCCGCCGGTGAAGGCGACGTCCCGCTCCGGCGCGTCCGGGTGCCGCAGCACCACGAGCTTCTGGTGATGCGAGCCGCCGCGCCGGACCCGCTGGTCCAGCAACACCTCGCCGCCGGCGGCGGAGACCGTCTCGCTGAGATCGCGGTTCTCGGCCTCGCTGTAGGCCAGGACGTCGAGGTGCGAGCGCCAGATCAGCCCCTTGACCACCACACCGCGTTGGGCGGCCTGCGCGAAGAGTTGTGCCACGGTCGGACCGTCCGGGCGCAGCCGTTGGTCCGGGTCACCCCGCCAGTCGGTGAAGAACAGATGGTCGCCGGGGCCCAACGCCTCGACCTCGTCGACCAGCCGGTCGAAGTACGCGGCACCGTGAATCAACGGTTCGGTGAGGTTTCCCGTGGTCCACACGGGTAACCCAGAGACCGGGTTGACGCGTTCCTCTGCGGTGAGAAACCAGTCCTGCAACGGCACCGTCCAGCCCCCCTGGAGGTCGGCAACGTCCTCACGGTAGGACCCCCGACCCGGGTCCGCACGCCAGGCGGACAGGCCGGTGACCTGGCCGACGCCATCGCAAGCGACGCGACAACAGCCGAGGAGGCCACACCATGCCCCGCAACACGACGAATCCCGTGACCGAGGACCGCGAGCCGGCGGTGGAGAGCGAACGGGGTGCGCTGGTAGCGGTGTTGGTGATGGTGATTCTGGGAGTCGCCGGGATCTTCGCGGTTTCCTGAGTCGGCATCCGGAGCCCCCGGGTGAACCGGAGGCTCCGGCGCTGATCTCAGTGCGCGACGGTGGTCAGGGCCGGGTGCCCTGGCCGCCGGTGTGCGGGAGCCGCTCGGTGGGGATCACGCCGAGGCGGCCGGCCTGGAAGTCCTCGAACGCCTGAAGCAGCTCGTCGCGGGTGTTCATCACGAACGGGCCGTACTGTGCCACCGGCTCCCGGATCGGCTGACCACCCATGATGTAGAGGTCCAGCGCCGGGGTGTTGCTGTCCTGCGTGGCGTCGGCGCTGAACCGCAGCGCGTCACCCGGGCCGTGCACCGCGAGCTGGCCGGTACGCACCGGCCGCCGACCGGTGCCGACCGTGCCGCGACCGCCCAGCACGTACACCAGGGCGTTGAAGTCGGGCCGCCAGGGCAGGTCGACCTGCGCGCCCGGCTGCACGGTGACGTGCGTGACGGTGATCGGGGTGAAGGTCGAACCCGGGCCGCGTTGCCCGGCGATCTCGCCGGCGATGACCCGGATCAGCGCGCCGCCGTCGGGCGTGGTGAGCAGCCCCGACTCCCGACCCCGGATGTCCTGGTAGCGGGGCGGGTTCATCTTGGCCGAGCGGGGCAGGTTGACCCAGAGCTGGGTGCCGTGGAAGAGCCCGCCACTCACCACCAGGTGCTCCGGCGGCGCCTCGATGTGCAGCAGGCCGCTGCCCGCCGTCATCCACTGCGTGTCGCCGTCGGTGATGGTGCCGCCACCGCCGTTGGAGTCCTGGTGGTCGAAGACTCCGTCGATGATGTACGTGACGGTCTCGAAGCCGCGGTGCGGGTGCCACGGGGTGCCCTTGGGCTCGCCCGGCGCGTAGTCGACCTCGCCCATCTGGTCGAGGTGGATGAACGGGTCCAGGTCGGTGGTCGACACCCCGGCGAAGGCACGACGGACCGGGAAGCCCTCACCCTCGAAGCCGCTGGGCGCGGTGGTCACCGTGCGGACCGGGCGGAACGCGGTGCTCTCGTCGAGTCGGGGCAGGCGGGGCAGGACGAGAACGTTGTCGACCGTGATCGCGGGCATCGAAGGCTCCTAACGTGTGGCGGGGGTGGTCGAGTTGACCCGCGATGCGCGCAGGCGCTCGCCGAGCCGATCGAAGATCCGGGTGAGGCAGGCGACCTCGGCGTCGTCGAGGTCGTCCATCAGGTGGGTGCGCACCGACGCCAGATGGTGGGGTGCGGCTTCCCGCAGGGCGAGCAGCCCGGCGGCGGTGAGCACGGCCTCGCTGCCGCGCCGGTCGTCCGGGCAGGGCTCCTTGCTGACCAGGCCACGGCGCTGCATGGAGGAGACCTGGTAGGTGAGGCGGCTGGGCGAGAAGATCAACCGGCTGGCCAGCTCGCCCATCCGCAGCCGCTGCCCCGGCGCCTCGGAGAGCAGGACCAGCACGTGGTAGTCGGCGAAGCTGAGGTCGCTGTCGACCCGCAGGTCCTCCTCCAGCTGCGTGTAGAGACGCTGGCTGGCCTCGATGTAGGCGCGCCAGGCGGCCTCTCGGGTGCTGTCCAGGCTCTCGGTCATGCCCACGACGATAGCACTCTTTCAAAATTTAACTAATGTGGTTTGACGTTGCCTGGGTCACTTCTTCGCGCTCCGGTGGCCGAATCGTGCAGGTTTGAAGAAGCTCTCCGCTAATCCGACGGCGCGCAGGCCGCGTGTTGTGCCAGACTCCGGCCTCGTGGAACACGTGGAACTCGCCGCCGCCGACCTGTTGCTGCGACCCTGGCGTGATGAGGACGCCCCGGCGGTGCGCGACGCCCTGCGCGATCCGGGGATCGCGCAGTGGAACCCGCAGGGCGACGGCCCGATCGACGACGAGGTCGCGCTGCTCTGGGTGCGCCGCCGGGCCGACTGGTCCGCCGGTGACCATGCCTCGATGGCGGTGACCGCGGCGGGCGACGGCCGCCTGCTCGGCTCGGTGTCGCTGCACCACATCCACCACGGCGACGCGTCCATCGGCTACTGGACGGTGCCCGCCGCGCGGGGGCGTCGGGTGGCGGTGCGCGCCGTCGTCCGGCTCACCGACTGGGCGTTCGCGGATCTCGGGCTGCACCGGGTGGAGTTGTGCCACGCGGTGGCCAACCCGGCGTCCTGCCGGGTGGCCGAGCACGCCGGCTACCCGGCCGAAGGGACCCTGCGCGAGTCGTACCGGTACGGCGACGGCCGCCGCTACGACGAGCACCTGCACGCCCGCCTGGCTACCGACCGCTAGCCGGGGTCGTGGCAGCCGTCACTGCGTGACCTTGCGGAGGAACGCCGTGAGCGTGCTCCTGGTGCGCTCGACCTTCTCCGCCGGGGTCAGCGTCTCGTGCATGCGCGGTCCGGCGTGCTTCTTGCCCCGCACGTAGAGGGAGCAGGCCAGGTCGGAGCAGACGTACAGACCGACCGAGTTGCCCTGCCGCCCACCGGACCCGGCCTTGCGGGCGGTCATCAGTGAGACGCCGTCGCCGGTGTGCGTGGTCAGGCAGAGCGAGCACATGCTGCGTCGGACGCGCCCGGTCTGCTGCGGTGCGACCCGTAGCGCCACCCCGATCAGCCCGTCGTCGGCCTCGGCCACCAGGTAGGCCCGCTGTGGCGCGGAGGGGTCGCGCCAGCCGAGGAAGTCGAGGTCGTCCCAGGGTCGGAAGTCGAGATCGGTCGGTACGGCCAACCGCTTCGCCTCGCCCTGCGTGGTGTTGACGAAGGACGCGCGGATGGCGGACTCGGTTGGGGCTAACATAGGTACCAGCCTAGTCTTCCTAGGCAAAAAGCTAGGGGAGTGTGTTGGATGGCACGTGCCGGGGTGACCATTGAGCGCCTGACGCTGGCCGCGGCCGAGCTGGCCGACGAGGTGGGCGTGCAGAACGTCACCGTCGCCGCGCTCGCCCGCCAGTTCGGGGTGAAGGACGCGAGCCTGTACTTCCACCTCAAGAACGCGCACGACCTGCGAGTCAGGATCGCCCTGTTGGCGCTGGCGGAGCTGGCCGACCGGGTCGCCGCCGCGCTGGCCGGGCGGGCTGGCAAGGACGCGCTGGTGGCCTTCGCCAACGCGTACCGCGACTACGCCCGAGCGCACCCGGGCCGCTACGCCGCCATGCAGATCGACCTCGACCCGGAGACCGCCGCCGCGAGCGCGGGCGTCCGGCACGCCGAGATGACCCGGGCGATCCTGCGCGGCTACCGGCTCGCCGAGCCCGACCAGACCGATGCGGTGCGGATGATGCACAGCACGTTCCACGGGTTCGTGAGCCTGGAGCGGACCGGCGGCTTCCGGCACACCCCGCGCCCCACCGACGAATCGTGGTCACGCACCCTGGACGCCCTCGACGCCGTCCTCACCAACTGGCCGTCGCGCTGAGCCGCCGCGCGTCACCGCATAGGCTCGGTGGCGTGGATGATCTGGAGCTGGCCGACTGGCGGGAGCGGGTGGCCCGGCTGTACCTGTCCGACGTCGACCTGACCGGCTTCCGCGCCGGCCGCGACGAACTCTTCGCCACCCACCCGCAGAGCCCGATCCCACCGGCGGAGCGGCCCGGCTTCGCCGGGGTGCGCTACTTCCCGGCCAACCCCGAGGCCGTGGTCGAGGCGCCGCTGCGCTCGGCCACCGGCGAGCTGCACATCGACACGGGTGGCCCGGACGGGGTGATCGCGTACCGGCGGGTCGCGGTGGCCGAGACGCCGTGGGGGCCGCTGACCCTGTGGTGGATCGAGGCGTACGGGGGCGGGCTGTTCGTGCCGCTGCGCGACGGTACCTGCGGGCGGGAGAGCTACGGGGGAGGTCGCTACCTCACCGACACGGTGAAGGGCACCTTTGGTCGGGGCGTCGAGCTGCTGCCCGGCGACCGGGTCCGGCTGGACGCCAACTACCTCTACAACCCGAGCTGCGCCTACGACGACCGCTGGGCCTGCCCGCTGGCACCTCCGGAAAACCGGGTCGACGTGCCCCTGCGGGCCGGCGAGCTGGCGTACCACGACTGAACGGCCGCCCGCCCCGAGTGCTGCCGGGGCGGGCGGCCGGTCGTCGCTCAGCGGGCGTTCGTGGCCGAGCTGGACATCTGCATCCGACCGAGCAGCTGTCGCGCCTGGTCGGCGAGCTGCGCGTCGACGGTCACCGCGTACTGGCCGGCGCGCAGTGAGCTGGCCGAGGTGAAGTCGCGCTGCCCGCCGGTCATCGCGTGGGCGACCGCGCCGAACACGGCACCCCAGATCGCACCGATGACCAGGCCGACCAGGATCACCGCCAGCCAGTTGCCGACGGTGAAGATGCCGAACAGCAGGCCGATGAAGAGCCCGAACCAGGCTCCGGTGCCGGCGCCGAGCAGGCCGGCTCGACCGGTGGTCATCCGCCCGAGCACCGTCTCCACCAGGGTGAGGTTGGTGCCGACGATGGCGCTGTGCTCCACCGGAAAGCGGTTGTCGGCCAGATAGTCGACGACCCGCTGCGCGGCCGGATAGTCCGGGTACGAGCCGATCGTCACGGTCGGCGGGCCCGTTTCCGGCCCGTGGCCGTCGCCGGCCGGTGTCGACAGGCGGCCAGCCGGCCCGGTTGGAAGCAGGTCGCCACCCTGTGTGCCGGACCGCCAGGCGGCGGTCGGCCCCGAAGCTGACGTCATGAGCATCCTCCCTCGTCAGCTCCCCGGGTTCCCGCCCAGGACGACCGGTAACGCGGAGACCGCCGTCGGGCAGCAGGGGAATGGGCCCGGACTGCCCGGGTAGCCAGTCGAGTGGAGAGCGGACAGATCAGCGACTACGGGTTCCTCGCCGACGGCCGCAGCGCGGCGCTGGTGGACGGCACGGGCTCGGTGAACTGGTGGTGCCCGGGCCGGTTCGACGCCCCGTCGGTGTTTGGTCGGCTGCTCGACGACGGGGCCGGGCACTGGTCGATCCGGCCGGAGGGCGACTACCGCGTCGAACGTGACTACCTTGACGACACCCTGGTGCTGCGAACGGTCTTCCACACCGCGCACGGCACGGTCGCGTTGACCGACGCGCTCGCCTTCGAGCCCGGCTCTCGAGGTCACGACATCGGCCTGCACTCGCCGCAGGTGCTGGTCCGGTCGGTGCAGGGGTTGTCCGGCGCGGTGCCGATGCGGCTGCACTACCGGCCGCGCTTCGAGTACGGCCGCACCGTCGCGTACCTGATCGAGCGGGAGGACATGCTGGAGGCCATCGCCGGGGCCGCCCGGCTCACCCTGCGCGGCAGTGTGCGGTTGACCGTCGGCGACGGTGAGGCCGTCGGGACGTTCACCACCCGTGCCGGCATGACCCATAACTTCGCCCTCGGGTACGCCCCGACCTACGACGCCCCACTGCCCGAGGTGCCGGACGCCGACCAGACCATCGCCGACACCGTGGCCGGCTGGCGCTCCTGGTCGGCCGAGCACGCGTACGACGGGCTCTACGCCGAGCAGGTGCGGCGCAGCCGGCTGGTGGTGCAGGGGATGACGTACCGGCCCAGCGGCGCGGTGGTGGCCTCGGTGACCACCTCACTGCCGGAGAAACTGGGCGGTGACCGCAACTACGACTACCGCTACGTCTGGGTCCGCGACTTCAGTCTGACACTGCGGGCGCTGTGGCGGACGGCCTGCCTGAGCGAGGTGCAGCGGCAGTTCGCCTGGCTGGGTCGGGCGATGGGTCGCATCGACGACAAGCCGGTGCCCATCATGTACGGGGTGCTGGGGGAGCGGGACCTCACCGAGCACCGCCTGGAACAGCTCGGCGGGTACCGCGACAGCCCGCCCGTGATGATCGGCAACGACGCGTGGCAGCAGCGGCAGACCGACATCTTCGGCGAGGCGATGGATGCCGCCTGGTTGATGCGCGACAAGCTGGAGCCGCTGGACCCGGAGGTGCACCACGTCCTGCGGGTGCTCGCCGACCAGGCCGCGCGGGGCTGGGCGCTACCCGACGCGGGCATGTGGGAGGAGCGCGGCGTACAGCACCACCATGTGTCTTCGAAGGTGCAGTGCTGGGTCGCGCTGGATCGGGCGGTCCGCTTCGGTGACGTGCTCGGCGAACCGCCGGACGTGGCCCGCTGGGCGGCCGCCCGCGACGCGGTGCGTGCGGAGGTGCTGGAGCGCGGCTGGAACGAGCGGCTCCAGTCGTACACCGGGAGTTTCGAGTCCGACGACCTGGACGCGTCGGTGTTGGTGATGCCGCTGGTCGGGTTCCTGCGGGCCGACGACCCGCGAATGCTCTCGACGATCCGCGCGGTGGAGCAGCGCCTCTCCCACGACGGCCTGCTGCGGCGCTGGGACGGCGACCCGGCGGGTTTTCTCATCTGCTCGTTCTGGCTGGTGTGCTGCCTGGCGCTGGCCGGCGAGCGGGACCGGGCGCACCGGCTGTTCCGAGGGCTGGCGGCACGGGTCAACGACCTCGGCCTGTTCGCCGAGCAGATCGACCCGCTGACCGGGGAACAGTTGGGCAACTTCCCGCAGGCGTTCTCGCACATCGGCCTGATCAACGCCGCTGGTGTGCTGACCGACGTCGACCGGGACCCGGCGCTGCGCGAGCGTGGAACGCCTCCGGCGTACTTCTCTCCGGTGCGCTCCTGAGCCGAAGCCCGGCCGTCCACCCACGTCCCCCCGGCGGACGGCCGGGACCCGGGGGACAATGCCGGCATGCGGCTGGTGCTCACGGCGGACACCCACGTACCGAAGCGGGCCCGGGACCTGCCCGGGCCCCTCTGGGCGGCCATCGAGGCGGCCGACGTGGTGGTGCACGCCGGCGACTGGGTGGACGAGGCGCTGCTCGACGCCATGACCGCGCGGTCACGCCGACTGATCGGGGTGTACGGCAACAACGACGGCCCGGCGCTGCGCGCCCGGCTGCCGGAGGTGGCCCGGGTCGAGCTCGACGGCCTGCGGGTCGCGGTGGTGCACGAAACCGGGCCGCGGACCGGGCGCGAGAAGCGGTGCGCGGCCCGTTTTCCCGATGTCGACCTGCTGGTCTTCGGTCACTCGCACATCCCGTGGGACACCGAGGCGGCCGGTGGGTTGCGCCTGCTCAACCCCGGCTCACCCACCGACCGCCGCTCCCAACCCCACGCCACCTACCAGACCGCTAAGATCCACGCCGGCCACCTGACCGAGGTACGTCTACACCAACTCCCCCGCCCCTGACCCCCCGCGATCTTGCACTTTCTGTTGCCGAAGTGCGCTGAATGTGCGGTATGTCGCGACAGAAAGTGCAAGATCGCGGGCGAGGGTGGCTGCGTTACCGGCCTCGGCCGGTCTGGGCCTGGAGTTCGTCGATCTGCTTGGACGCCTCGGCCTTGGAGAGGTCGTCGGGGACCTCCGCGTCGGCCTCGCGGGCGAGTGTGTTCAGGTAGGACTCCTGGGCCGCCGTCGGCGGCTCGTCGCCGGTGACCCACTCGTCCGGGTCCTTGATCCCGCCGCGCGGGTCGGCGTGCTGGTTGCTCGGGTTCGTCATCGTCATCATCCCTTCTTCGAACAGGTGTGCCAGTACCCCGATCATTGGTGCTTCATGCCCGCCGACCGCCGCCTACCATCACCGGATGAGCGTGCACCGGTCGAGTGTGGTGGTGGTCGGGGCGGGCATCGCCGGGGTGGCCTGCGCGGTCGAGTTGACCCGGGCCGGGGTGCCGGTGCAGGTCCGGGAGCGGGGGCACGTCTGCGGTGGCCGGATGGCCAGCAAACGCTTTCAGGGCCGGCCCGCCGACATCGGCGCCGCCTACTTCACCGCCACCGACCCGGACTTCGCCGCCCAGGTCGAGCAGTGGCGCGCCGCCGGGCTGGTCCGCGAGTGGACAGACACCTTCCAGGCGTACGACCGGAACGGGCGCCAGAACGTGCCCGGGCCGATGCGTTTCGCCGCCCCGCGTGGGTTGCGTTCACTGGTCGAACACCTGGCCGGCGGGGTGCCGGTGACCCTCGACCGGCTGGTGCTCACCGTGGAGCCCGGCCCGGTCGTGGACGGGCAGCCGTGCGCGGCGGTCGCGCTGGCCATGCCGGGCCCGCAGGCCGCGCTGCTGCTCGACCCGGCCCTGACCGACGCCACCCGGGTCGTGCAGGCGCAGCGCTGGTCGCCGTCCCTGGCCGCGGTGCTGCGGTTCCCGACCCGGCGCTGGCCGGACTTCCGGGGCGCGTTCGTCAATGAGCACCCCGTCCTCAACCTCGTCTGCGACGACGGCGACCGGCGCGGTGACGGTGCGCCGGTGCTGGTCGCGCACACCGTGCCCGAGTTCGCGGCCGGGCACCTGGCCCAACCCACCGGTGCCGGCCCCGCGATCGAGCAGGCCGTCCGGGACCTGCTCGGGCTGCCCGAGGAGGCCGCCGACGTGCACGTGCACCGCTGGACGTACGCGAAGCCCACCGGTGACCCCACCAGCACCACCCACCACCTGGACGACGACGGGATCGGCCTGGCCGGCGACGCGTTCGGCAAGCCCCGGGTGCAGAGCGCCTGGCTCTCCGGCCGGGACCTGGGCCGGGCGCTGGCCGCCCGGCTGGCCTGAGCTGCCCGCTCAGGCGTGCCCGGCCGCGACCGGCTGGGCGTCGGCATCCCGCTCGGCCGGGTCGGCGGTCCGCTCACCCTCTCGGTCCAGCAACTGCATCACCGGTGTCGCCGTGATGCCGTGCACCACGACGGAGACGAGCACCACCAGTCCGACGGTCGCCCAGAGCAGCTCCGCCTGCGGGAAGTCCGCCTTCGTGGTCGCGTACGCGAGGTAGTAGAACGAACCGACGCCACGAATGCCGAAGGCCGAGATGACCCAGTGCTCGGCCGGGCGTCCCGGGGCCCCGCGCAGCGACAACCAACCGATCAGCGGCCGGACCAGGAACACGAGTGCCAGCCCGACGGCAGCCGCCGGCCAGGTCAGCGGACCCAGCAGGCCGCCCACGATCGCGCCGCCGAGCAGCAGCAACAGGACCAGGGTGAGCAGCCGTTCGACCTGCTCGGCGAAGTCGTGCAGCACCGAGTGGAACTCGTGGGTCCGCTCGGCGGCCCGGATGGCCCGGGCGGCCACGAACACCGCCAGGAAGCCGTACCCGCCGACCACCTCCACCAGCCCGTACGCCAGGAACGTGGCCGCCAGCGCCAGGAAGCCCTCGGCGTGCCGGGCCAGTCGTAGCGTGCTGGGGGCGCGGAAGAACAGCTTGCCCAGCAGCCAGCCGATGAGCAGGCCACCGCCGACGCCGACGCCGATCTTCCAGAGCACGTCCACGGTGAACCACTCGGCCATCCAGTCCCTCGGCGCGAGGCTGGTCGAGGCGATGGCGATCGCGGCGTAGACGAACGGGAACGCCAGCCCGTCGTTGAGACCGGCCTCGGAGGTCAAGGCGAAGCGGACCTCGTCCTCGGAATCCTCCACGTCGGTCGGCTCGCCGACCTGCACGTCGGCGGCGAGCACCGGATCGGTGGGGGCCAGCGCGGCGCCCAACAACAGCGCGGCGGCCGGCACCAGCCCCGCCCACCACCAGCCGAGCAGGGCCACCGCCGCGATGCACAGGGGCATCGCGATCGCCAGCAGCCGCCAGGTGGACGACCAGCGTCGCCAACTCAACGGCCGGTCGATCTTGAGCCCGGCGCCCATCAGCGCGACGATCACCCCGATCTCGGTGAGGTGGGTGGTCAGCTCCGGATGGGCCAGCGGATCCGGTGACGGCAGCCCGACCGGCAGCAGGAATACCAGCATGCCGAGGGCGAGGAAGGCGATCGGCATGGACAGCGGGCGCTGCTCCAGCACCCGCGGCAGGATGCCCGCGAGCAGAGCGCCCAGGCCCACCAGCGCGAACGCCACATCTACCGGCTCCACGGCACCACCCTTCAGCCGCACCCGCGAGGTGCGGGGCAGGTGGTGACAGACCTTGCCCCGCACGGGCTCCGGCTATGCGCGTACGCGCCGGCGGACCGGAGTGAGCCTCACCGGGGCCGGGTGAGCGGCGAGTCCGCCAACTCATTCAGCAGCGCCGCCGGGTCGTCGTACACCGCCACGGCACCCGCGCCCGCGAGCTCGCCGCGGCTGGTGCCACCGCAGGTCAGACCCACGCACGGGATGTGCAACGCGCCGGCCGCGACGACGTCCCACACCGAGTCGCCGACGAAGACCACCCGCTCGGCGGCCAACCCGGACTGCTCCAGCGCGGCGACCAGGATGTCCGGTGCCGGCTTGCTCTGCTGGGCGTCCGCCGAGGAGGTGATCGTGTCGATCACGTCGTCGGCGGCCAGCGCCCGACGCAGCGCGCCCACCTCGGGTTCCGCGGCGGAGGTGGCGAGCACCACCCGCAACCCCCGCTCGGCGCAGGCGCGCAGCAGGTCGGCCGCCCGCGGCAGCGGCGTGAGCCGTTCCCAGTACTCGGCGTAGAGGGTGTCGTGCGCGTCGCGCAGCCTCGGGTCGGCGTCGCGGTCCCGCTCCGGGCCGAGGAGGTGGTCGAGGAGCTTGTCCGACCCCATCCCGATCGAGCGGTGCACCATCGCCATCGGCACCGGCTGATCGGTCTGCCGCAACGCCTCCCACCAGCTCACGGTGTGCAGGTAGGTGGTGTCGACCAGGGTGCCGTCGACGTCGAAGAGGACTCCGGTGGGACTGTCGGTAGGCATGGGCGTCCTCCTACCCCGTCCGGGGTGGTCTCACGGGCGTGGTGGCGTGAGGATCTCGAACCAGACCGTGGAGCCGCGGACCGACGGGTCGGTGCCCCAGGCGTCGCTGAGTTCCTCGATCAGGCCGAGGCCGCGGCCACGACTGCTCAACGTGTCGGTACGGGCCCGGGTCACGGTGCCCCGGGTGCCGGAGTCGGCGACCGAGACCAGCAGCCGTTCGGGGCTGAGGTCGATCTCCACCCGGGCGGCGGTGCCGGCGTGCAGCAACGCGTTGGTGGTCAGTTCGCTGGTGCAGAGCACCGCCGCTCCGATCACCGACTCGGGCACCTGCCACTCGGTGAGCTGACCGGTCATCCAGTGCCGGACCCGGCTGGGTGCGGTCGGCTCCGCGGGCACCTCCATGCTCGCCGACCGGCTCGGCTTGAGTGCGTGCTCCACCGCCAGCACGGCCACGTCGTCCTCCGTGCCGCCCGGCACCGCCGCGGTGGCCACCGCGCAGAGCGCGCGGGGGTCGCCGCTGCCGGCCTTGGCGACGGCGTCGCCCAGGGTGGCCAGCCCGGCGCTCAGGCTCTGCCGGCGGCGCTCCACCACTCCGTCGCTGAACAGCAGCAGGGTGTCACCGGGACGGAACGCCACGGTCGTGGTGCCCGGCCGGCCGCCCAGACCGAGCGGGGGGCCGGCCGGTACGTCGATGTACTCGGCGTGTGACCGACCCTCCGAATCGCCGCGACGGATCAGCGGCGCGGGATGACCGGCGCTGGCCAGGGTCAGTTCCCGCCGTTCCGCGTCGATCACCCCGAACGCCACGGTGACGAACAACTCGTGGGTGCCGGCCTCCGCGCCGAGGCTGGTCACCAGCCGGTCCAGGCCGGCCAGGACCGCGTCGGGCGCCGGGTCGACCAGGGCCAGGGCGCGCAGCGCGGCCCGGACCTGGCCCATCCGCGCGGCGGCCTGCACGTCGTGCCCGGCGACGTCGCCCAGCACCACGCCGAGCGAGCCGTTGGGCAGCAGGAACGCGTCGTAGAAGTCGCCACCGGCCGCGTTGCCGTCCACCCCGGGGTCGTAGCGGGCCGCGATCCGCAACCGGGGCAGATCCGGCAGGTGCTCCGGCAACATGCTGCGTTGCAACAGTTGGGCCGTGCCGTGCTGGGTCTCGAACCGGCGGGCTCGCTCCGCCGCCTGGCCGATCAGCTCGGCCGAGGCGGCCAGCAGCGCCCGCTCGGCGGGCGACCAGGTGTGTGGGGCCTGGTAGCCGACCGCCAACCCGCCGCGAACCACCGAGGTGCCCAGGGGCAGTGCCGCCATCGCGCGGATCTTCTGGTCGTGGCGGTCCACGGCGGTGTCCCGCAGTGGCTGCCCGTCGCGGGTGAACGACGGGCCGCCGGAGCGCGCCGCCTGCACCACGGGGGCCGACCAGTCCGCCGCCGCCCGGCGCCAGAGCGGGGGGAGCCGCTCGTCGGCCTCGTCCAGCAACTCGCCACGGACCCGGCGCACCATGCGCCAGCCGCCGCCGCCCTCGTCGACGGCGAACGACGCCTGGTCGGGGTCGAACGTGGTGATCGCGTAGCGCAGCGCCACCCGGGCCACGTCGTCGAGGGTGAGGGTGCCGGCGAGCGCTGCGGCCACCTCGCTGAGGCTCTGCAGCTGCTCAGTGACGTGGGTGGTCTCGGCCGCGACCGTCAACACACCGACGATCTGCCCGGCGCTGTCGCGCACCGGCGAGTAGGCCCGGGTGAAGACCGCCTGCTCCACCGTGGGGGAGTGCCCCCGGACCAGCGGCAGCGTGGACTCCTTCTCCAGGAACGGCACGCCCTGCCGGTAGCTGCGTTCGATCACCTCGCCGACACCGGGCAGCGCCCAGATCTCCGCGAACACCTCGGCGGCCGGGCGGCCGAGGGCGCTCGGGTGTTTGGCGCCCAGCAACTCGGCGTAGCCGGCGTTGTAGAGCAGGACGAGATCGTCGCCGTACGCGAGGGCCATCGGCATTGGCGAGGCGAGGATCAGCTCGATCACGACCCGGACCGCCACGTCCCAGTCGTCGGGTGGGCCCAGTGGGGTGCGGGCCCAGTCGTGGGCGAGTACGCCGGCGGCCGCGCCGGACCCGGTGGGTGCGCCCGGGCCCGGGGTTGCTGGCGTAGGGACTCGCCCGACCGTTCCTGGCATGTTCGCAGCCTAGTCGGCCGGCTGGAAAAGGCATCCGATCACTGCGGTGGGCCGTCGCCGCGTCCGTCGGGATGGCCGTTTGGGCAGTTCAGAGCCCCGGTCCGGAGGTCTGTCGCAAAAAACGCCGCGCGCTGCGCGGACTGCCGGACCGTTCGCCGGGTATGCGCCCGGCGCAGTCCATGCGACAGGAGGGACATCATGCTGAAAACCCTCGCGGTCCGGCAGGCCGACATCGGCGATGCCATCGCCGACACCTGGAGGTCGGTGCTGCTCTTCATCCCGAAGGCAGTGGCCTTCATCGTCATCCTCGTGGTCGGCTGGCTCATCGCCAGAGCCGTCCTCAAGATCGTGGATACGGTGTTGGAACGGGTGCGTTTCGACCAGGCGGTCGAACGCGGTGGGATCAAACGGGCCCTGGAGAGAACGAAGTACGACGCCAGCGACATTCTGGCCAGACTGGCGTACTACGCCGTACTGCTGTTCACGCTGCAGTTCGCCTTCGGAGTCTGGGGGCCCAACGCGATCAGTGACCTGATCAGCGGCGTGGTTTCCTGGCTGCCGCGCGCGTTCATCGCGATCGTCATCGTGGTGATCGCGGCCGCGATCGCCAACGCCGTCCGGGATCTGGTCACCGGGGCGCTGGGAGGGCTCTCGTACGGCAAGGTCCTGGCCGACCTGACGGCGATCTTCATCATCGCGCTCGGTGTGATCGCTGCCCTGAACCAGGTGGGTATCGCCACCACGGTGACCACTCCGGTGCTGATCGCGGTGCTCGCCACGGTGGCCGGCATCCTGATCGTCGGCGTCGGCGGTGGTCTCGTGAAGCCGATGCAGAACCGCTGGGACGGTTGGCTGCGTCGGGCGGCGGAGGAGGCCCGGGCGGTGCAGCAGCAGCGTCAGGCCACGTCGGCCGGGCGTAGTGACGTGGAGCGGCAGATGGCCGACCGTGGGGGTGACCGCACCCAGGCCATGCCTCGGGTGGACGAAGCCCAGCAGTACCGCTCGTAGCGGGAGGTAACGGCACGGCGTGGGGAGGGTGTTCCGCGGACCACGCGGAGCGCCCTCCCCGCGCGTCTGTCAGTCCCGCGCGGTCAGTCCCGGTCGAGCGAGCGGGCCAGTGCGCAGACCGCGACCAGTCGGGTGAGCAGCCAGTCCGGTTGGCTCCAATCCACCGGCGCGGCCGGCGGCACCCACCCGTGCTCCAGGGCGGCAGCGCGCACCCCCTCGGCGTAGCCGGCGAGCGCCGCGGCGGTCAGCGGCGTGCGGTCCCCGTCGAGGCTGTCCCGGACGGCCGCCGCGTGCTGGTCGACCTGGGCCAACAGCCCCGGTCGCGCGGTGGCGGCGGCGAGCCCGACGGTGCCCACGGAGACGGTGAGGGCGGCCAGGGTGGACCGCGCCGAGTCGACGGCGGTACGGGCGGCGACCCGGTTGAACGGCACACGCATGGTGACCGAGGCTAACCGACGGGTCACCGGGTCGACCTCGGCCGCTCGGCGGAGGTCGTTGCCCCACTGGTCCGATCGCCGCTGGCCGCAGGGGTTGATCCGGTACAGACGGGGCAGCAGAAGAACCACCCGCGGATGACGGCACAGGGCACGGAGGCACGGATGGGACAGCAGACGGACGGACCCGACGAGCGGCATCGCCGACCGGACGGGGTCAGCGACGCCACGGTCGCCGCGCTCGGCAAGCTCAGCGAGGCGCTGGAGTGTGTGGAGCGGGCCCGGGGGCATCTGTACTCGATGCACCAGTTGATCGGGCACGCCGACCTGATGCTCGACGACGCGGTGGAGCAGTTTCGCGCCGCCGGGCATCCGCGGCTCGCCGACCGGATCGACACGGAGCTGCGGGGCCGCAACGTCATCGCCGGACGGTGGACGTTCCAGATCGTCGAGGACTTCGACGACGGCTACCACACGCTGTTCCGGGAGCTGGACCGGCAGGCCCGCGACGAGCTGGTGGGCGGGCGGCGTCACCTCTACGAGGCGGAGATGAAGGAACGCCGCCGCAGTCGGGGCCGGCCGGGGCACGAGGCCCGGCCGGGCAGTGCTGGCTAGTCGCTTGTCGCGTCGGCGGGGCGTCGCCGCGCCGCGTCGTCGGCGATGATCACGGTGGCCACCATGAGCGCGACGCAGAGGCTGAACAGCCACGACTCGTCGGTGACGAGCCAGGCGGACACGGGCGCCTGCAGCGCGGCGAGCAGGAAACCGAGCCAGGCGAGCCGGCGCTGACGCGTCGAGAGGATTCCGGAGCCATGATGCATCCCGAAATTCTTACGCGAACGAGGCGGCTTGCCGTCCTCCGATCGGCCGATTCTGGATGAGCTGTCCGTTTTCTCAACCGTACGGACACGACTTCTTTGCGCAGTGAGCGATCGGGTGCCGACGGCGCTAGGGTGCGCCTGCGGCAGGATGGTGTCCCGTGTCCACCACGCTCGCGCGCCCCCGTCCCTCGCTGCTCCTGCTGGCCTACCTCGCGTTCGTCAGTCTCGGCCTGCCCGACGGGCTGCTCGGCGTCGGCTGGCCCTCGATCCGGGGCGACTTCGACGTGCCGACCGAGGCGGTCGGGTGGGTGCTCACCGCCGGCACCGTCGGCTATCTCACCTCCAGCGTGCTGGCCGGATTCACGCTGGCCCGGGTCGGTGTGGGCGCCCTGCTCGCCGGCAGCACCCTGCTGGCCAGCCTCGCGCTGACCGGCTACTCGGTGAGCCCGGTGCTGGCGGTGCTGGTGGGCTGTGCGCTGCTGCTCGGGCTCGGCTCCGGCGCGGTCGACTCCGGGCTCAACGCGTACGCCGCCGGGGCTTTCGGCCCCCGGCACATGAACTGGTTGCACGCCTTCTTCGGCCTCGGCGTGGCCATCGGTCCACTGATCATGACCGGAGTGCTGAGCACGGGGTTGTCCTGGCGCTGGGGCTACGGCGTCATCGCCGCCGCCCAACTCGTCCTCGCCGCCGCGTTCGCGCTCACCGTGCGGGCCTGGCACCGCGGCGTCCCGGCCAGCACCGAGCCGGACGCCACCGCGCCCACCGAGGCGGACGTCGGTGTTCAGGCCACGATCGCCGCCACGGCTGCCGGGCCGGCACCGACCATCCGGGTTCCGGCTCGGGACACGCTACGGCTGCCGGCGGTCTGGTCGGGGACGCTCGCCTTCGTGCTGTACGTGGCCATCGAGGTGTCCGCTGGGCTGTGGGCGTTCCTGCTGCTGACCGAGGGCCGTGGGCTGGGCCCGGCGCTGGCCGGCGGGTGCGTCTCCGCGTACTGGGGGAGCCTCTTCGTCGGCCGGGTGGTGCAGGGGGTGGTGGCCGAGCGACTGGGGTCCGGGATGGTGCTGCGCGCCAGCCTGGCCGGTATGGCCCTGGGCGCGGCGCTGATCGCCGTTCCCGGGCCGGCCGTCCTGGCGGTACTCGGCCTGGTCGTGGTCGGTTTCGCCGCCGCGCCGGTGTTCCCGCTGCTCACCCTCACCACCGCCGAGCGGGTCGGCGCGGCGCACGCGGACCGGGCCATCGGGCTGCAGATCGGCGCCGCGGGCGTCGGCGCGGCGCTCGTCCCGGCCGGGTTGGGCGTGCTGATCGGCAACACGTCGGTGCAGGTGCTGGGCTCGGCCCTGCTCGCGCTCGCGCTGGCGCTGATCGTGCTCTACGAGTGGGGCGCGCGCCGACCCACCGCCGGGCCCTCCGCACCGGTGGCGCCCGCCCAGACCGGGAACGAGGGTCCCACGCCCGGCCAGCCCGGGAGCGATCCTCAGACGTCCGGCCCGGTGCGGCCGGTGGTGGACGGGCGGTAGGCGCGCTGTGGGTCGGTGGCCTCCCGGCTGTTGCCGCTCTGGGCCTGCCCCTCGCGGTCCGTCGCCGCCGGCCCGTGCCCGAACGCGGCTTCCTCGCCAGCGTCGTTGCCCGTCACGTCGTCGGCCTGCCCGTCGAGGCTGGAGCCCGACACGGCGCGCTCCAACTCCTCCAACGGCAGCCGTTCCTCGTCCCGCCACACCCTGATGTTGTCGTCGGTCATGTCTACCGCCGTACCCGGGCGCGATGATCGCAAACGGCGCCGCACGACCAGGCTCGGACACGGCGATGGCCGCCAGTCTCCTGGCGGCCATCGGTGTCACTGCTCGAGATCACGGCCGCGGACGGTCCACCGATCCGCGCCAGGCGCCGGTCTCCTGACCACGCCGCTCGATGAAGGTCTTGAACCGTTCCAGGTCGCCCTTGGCCCGCCGGTCGACGATGCCGAGCTTGTCACCGGCCTGCTCGACCACGCCGTGCGGCTCGAACTCGAGTTGCAGGGTGACCCGGGTCTTGTCCTGGTCCAGGCGGTGGAAGGTCACCACGCCGGCCTGCTGCGTGCCGCCGGTCGAGCGCCAGGCGACCCGCTCGTCGGGCAGCTGTTCGGTGATCTCAGCGTCGAATTCGCGCTTCACCCCGGCGATGTCCACCGTCCAGTGGGTCATCGTGTCGGAGAGCTGCCGGACCTCCTGCACGCCCTCCATGAACTCGGGGAACTCCTCGAACTGCGTCCACTGGTCGTACGCGGTGCGTACGGGCACGGAAACGTCCACGTGTTCGGTAACGCCACTCATTGGGGAACCTCCTTCAGCCACTGGTGCTTGCTCGGATCGGGGGCGATCCTGCTCACCAGCGAGTTGTCTCGTTCTTGTTGCCGAGTGCGGCCCACACCTCGGAGACCGTCTGGTAGACGGTGCCCTCGGGCAGCCGCTCCAGCGCCGCCACGATGTCGTCCGGCGCCTCGTTCTCCCGGGCGCTGGCGATGAGCACCAGGCGGTCGCCCGGCAGCGCGCTCATCGAGATGAACCGGCCCAGCCGGCTGCGCTGCTCGACGTCCGTGGAGCTCATCCCCTGTGGGGTGCCGGTGCGCAGGTCGCCGGCCGGGGCGGTGGTCGTCTCCGGCTGGTCCTCGCCGGCCGGTTCCGGCACCCGCGACTCGTCGACCCGAGAGCCACCGGTCCCCGGCCCCTGTACGAGGCCGCTGACCTCCTGGCTCATCTGTTCGTCGATCCTCGGTCCGTGCTTGCTGTTGCCACGCTCCATGCCTTCTGCGCTACCCGGCACCCCGCCCGATAAACCGGCACCGGGTCATGAACCGGCCCTCGGCCCGGCCGGAGACCGGACATCCGACCTGGAACGGGGCTCAGTCCTCGGCCGGCTTGCGCGGGGGCAGCACCGGGTCCTCCGGGTCCGGGTCGCCGGCCTGCAACTGCCGCCCACGCTGCACCTCGGCGTTGATCTGCACGCCGAGCATCAGCGCCGAGTTGGACAGGTAGAGCCAGACCAGGAACGCGATGGCCGCGCCCAGGCTGCCGTAGGTGGTGTCGTACGAGCCGAAGTTGGCCACGTAGAGGCCGAAGCCGAAAGACGCCACCGCCCAGGAGACCAGGGCAACCGCGCCGCCCGGGGTGAGCCAGCGGAACCGGGGCTGACGTACGTTCGGGGCGATCCAGAACAGCAGGGACAGCAGCACCATCATGATCATGGCGAGGACCGGCCACTTCGCCAGGCTCCACGTCGTACGGGCCAGGCCGCCGGCGTTGATCAGGTCGCCGACCGCATCGGTGACCGGTCCGCTGACGATCAGACCGAGGGCGACCACCGCGAGCAGCACCAGCGTGATCGCCGCCAGGCCGATCTGCAGCGGCCGAAGCTTCCAGACCGGGCGGCCCTCGGTTACCCCGTAGACGGCGTTCGAGGCACGGGTGAACGCGCCGATGAAGCCCGACGCGGACCAGAGCGCGCCGAGTAGGCCGAAACTCAGCAGCAGCTTTGGGTTGCTCTGCTCCAACACCACGGCTCGGATCACCCCGACCACGCCGTCCTTGTCGTCGGTCAGCACCGCCCCGGCGCCCACCTGGTTGGCCAGGTCGACGACGGTGTCGACGGTCTGCTCGCCGCTGGAGACCAGGCCGACCAGCGCCACCACCACGATGGCGGACGGGAAGAGCGCCAGGACGCCGTAGTAGGTCAGCGCGGCGGCCCAGTCGGAGCAGTTGTCGGTGACGAAGTTCTGCACGCTGCGGACCAGCACCCCGCGCCAGGTCCGCCAGCTCAACTGCCGCATCCGCGGCGGCACCGGGGTGCCCGGTGTGCCGTCGAGCGTCGTACCGGGCTCCGTGGTCGTCATGCCCGCTCCCTGCGCCCCGGCCGCCGGATGACCGGTCGTCCGGTCTGGCCTGGCCCGCCGGTACCCGGATCACGAAATCGACAAACCCGCCCAGCGTTCGGCGGGTGCCGCTAGGGTTTGCCGCCGCGCCACCGGGGAACGGTCACCAGGACCCTGTCGACACGGAGGAGGACGAGATGCCCGGGCGCGAGGACCTGCCCAGCACGCTGCGACGCTCCCCGGAGAAGGCGCAGCGCACCTGGGAGAAGACGCACGACTCGGCGGTCGAGACCTACGGCGAGGGGGAGCGGTCGCACCGCACCGCCTTCGCCGCCGTGAAGCATCAGTTCGAGAAGGTGGGCGACCACTGGGAGCCGAAGGGCCGCAAGGGCCCCAGCGACCAGCAGGCCGCCGGTGGCGGACCGGAACGGCGCGCCCCCACCGCGGGTGGGGTGGACGCCAACGCCACCAAGGACCACCTGATGTCGGTGGCCCGCAAACTCGACGTACCCGGCCGGTCCAGCATGACCAAGCCCGAGTTGGTCACGGCCATCGAGAAGGCCAACGACCGCGCCACCCGCAAGGCGCGCGGCGACTGACGGCCGCCGCCCAGCACCACCGACGCGGTACGGGCGGACGCGCCACCCCTGCGTCCGCCCGTGCTGCTCACCAGTGCCCGCCGCCCGGCGCCTCGATGTGCACCGCCTTGGTGGCGGTGAACTCGTCCAGCAGTTCCGGGCCGTACCCGAAGCCCTGGCCACTGGCCCGGCGCGGATGCGCGGCGCCCCCCGGCGCGCCCCCGAACACCGCGTTGACCTTGACGGTGCCCACCGGCAGCTCCCGCCAGGCCCGCTGCGCATGACTCATCGACCGGGTCAGGACGGTGGCGGCCAACCCGTACGGGGAGTCCGCCGCGCAGCGCAGCGCCTCGTCGAACGAGTCGACGACCACCACCGGGGCGACCGGTCCGAACGTCTCCTCGCGGACCAGCGGCATGTCGTGGCGACAGTCCGTGACGACGGTGGCCGGGTAGAAGGCCCCCGCCCCGTCCGGCACCTCGCCGCCGGTCCGCACCCGTGCGCCGTCCGCCACCGCCGCCGCGACCTGCCCATGTACGTGGTCCCGGTGCCGCCGGTCGACCAGCGGGCCCAACTCGGTACCCGGATCCCGCCCCGGCCCGACCCGCAGCGCCTCGGCGCGTCGGACCAACGCGGCCACGAAGTCCTCGGCCACCTCCCGGTGCACGTAGAGCCGTTCCACCGCCACGCAGATCTGCCCGGCGTTGGCGAACGCGCCGAGGGCGGCCTGCTCCGCCGCCCACTCCGGATCGACGCCCGCGTCCACGATCAGCGGGTCACTGCCCCCGTTCTCCAGGAGTACCTTCGCGCCGCTGCGGGCCGCGGCGGCGGCGATCGCCCGCCCGGTCGCGGTCGAACCGACGTGGGCCACCACGTCGACCTCCTGTGCCGCCAGCGCCGCGCCCACCTCCGGGCCGCCGGTGAGCAGCGACAACACGCCGGCCGGCAGCGCCTTATCCAGCGCCCGGGCCAGCAGCCAGCCCGTCGCCGGCGTCCGTTCGCTCGGCTTGTAGAGCACCACGTTGCCGGTCACCAGGGCCGCGCCGAGCAGTCCGCAGGAGACCGCGACCGGGTCGTTCCAGGGCGTGATGGCCGCGACCACACCGCGCGGTTGCGGGGTCAGGAAGTCCAGCGCGTCGGCCTCGCCGTTCAGCGTGCGTCCGCCCCGCAGGGGCGCCAGCTCCGCATACTGTCGCAGCGTGCCGATTCCCGCCTCGACGCCACCACGGGCGTCCGCCAGTGGCTTGCCCATCTCCGCGGTGACCGCCGCCGTCAACTCCTCGATGACCGCCGCCACCGCGTCCGCGGCCCGGTGCAGCGCCGCCGCCCGTTCGGCCGGCGAGGTCGCCGCCCACTGGGCCGCCGCGTTGCGGGCCGCCTGGGTCGCCTTGCCCACCTCGTCCGCCGTGGCGACCGGCACCGTGCTCACCGGCGCGTCGTCCGCCGGATCACGCACCACCAGCTCGCCGCCGTCGCCGCCCGCACCCCACACTCCGCCCACCAGCTGCGCAACCGTGTACATGCGGCGCTGGATGCCCCGGCCCGGGCGAGGCAAACGCGTTTCGCCCGGTTGCGCGCCGGGTAGGCGGATCTGATGACAACCACCGCCGCGCAGAGCGCGGACGCCGTCGTCGTCGGCGCCGGGCACAACGGCCTGGTGGCGGCCAACCTGCTGGCGGACGCCGGCTGGGACGTGGTGGTGCTGGAGGCGACGGCGGTGCCCGGCGGCGCGGTCCGCTCCGCCGAGGTCACCGCGCCCGGCTACCTCAGCGACCTCTACAGCTCGTTCTACCCCCTCGGGTACGCCTCACCGGTGCTGAACGGCCTGGACCTGGGCCGGCACGGGTTGTCCTGGCGGCACGCACCGGACGTGTTGGCGCACCTGCTGCCGGACGGCCGCGCCGCGGTGATCAACCGGGACCCGGACATCACCGCCGCCTCGCTGGAGCAGTTCGCGCCCGGCGACGGCAAGCGGTGGCTCAACGCGTACACCGACTGGCTCGACGTGGCCGAGCCGATGCTGGAGACGATCACTTCACCGTTCCCGCCGGTACGCGGTGGGCTGGGTCTGCTGCGTCGGCTGCGCGTCGCCGGAGCGCTGCGACTGGCGCGGCGACTGGTCGTGCCGGTTCGCAAACTCGGCGACGAGCTTTTCGACGGTTCCGGCGGGCCGGCCCTGCTGGCCGGCTGCGCCCTGCACACCGACCTGTCCCCGGAGGAGGCCGGCTCCGGGGTCTACGGCTGGCTGCTGGCCATGCTCGGCCAGCAGGTCGGCTGGCCGGTGCCCGACGGCGGGGCACAACAGATCACGAACGCGCTGGTGGATCGGCTACAGGAGCGCGGCGGCGCGATCCTCTACGGTGCCCGCGTCGACCGGGTGCTCACCGCCCGGGGCCGGGCGATGGGGGTCCGGACGGAGGGCGGCACGCTGTGGCGGGCCCGACGGGCCGTACTCGCGGACGTGCCGGCGCCGGCGCTCTACCTCGACCTGGTCGGCGCGGCGGCGTTGCCGTCGCGGCTGATGGAGGACCTGGCGCACTTCCGCTGGGACGGCTCCACGTTGAAGGTGGACTGGGCGCTCTCCGCGCCGGTGCCCTGGACGAACCGGCAACTGGCCGGCGCCGGCACCGTGCACCTCGGCGCGGACCTGAACGGGCTCACCCACTATGCCAGCGAGTTGGCCCGTGGTGAGCTGCCCCGCGACCCGTTCCTGCTGGTCGGGCAGATGTCGGTGGCCGACCCCAGTCACTCCCCGCCGGGCACCGAGTCACTCTGGTCGTACACCCATCTGCCGTTCCGGCGGAACTGGCGGGCCGAGGACGTCGCCGGGCACGTCCAGCGGATGGAGGACGTGCTGGAGGCGGCCGCCCCGGGTTTCCGACGCCTGATCGTGGGTCGACACGTGGCCGGGCCGGCCGACCTGGAAAAGAGCAACCCGAGCCTGGTCGGCGGCACGCTGGGCGGCGGGACCGCCGCCGCGTACCAGCAACTGTTCCTGCGGCCGATTCCGGGCCTGGGCCGGGCGGACACCCCGGTGGACCGGCTCTTCCTGGCCAGCGCGTCGGCGCATCCCGGCGGCGGTGTGCACGGCGCACCGGGCGCGAACGCGGCCCGCGCGGCGCTGGCCCGCGACCGCGCCCTGACCGGCCGCGCCTACGCCGCAGCCATCACCACCGCCCACAAAGCCATCTACCCAACCCCCTGACCCGACCCCGCCTCCCACCCCGCCGTGATCCCGCCCGCACCCGTCGATCAAGGAGTTGTGGTGGGTGACAAAGCGCCCGCTCGGCTTTTCAACGGGCACCACAACTCCATGATCGACCGGGGTGGGGGCGGGCTGGGGGTGGGGTGGGGTGGGGTTAGCGGGTGATGTTGCGGTGTTTGCTGCGGAGGCGGAAGGGCATGAGGGCGCTCTCCACCTTGGTCGCGGTCGTCATCTTGGAGACGCCGTCGCGCCGCTCCTCGAAGCGGATCGGCACCTCGAGGATGGTGTGCCCCAGCTTGGTGGCGAGGTAGTGCATCTCCACCTGGAAGCTGTAGCCGTTGGACTGCACCCGCTCCAGGTTGATGTCGCGCAGCGCGTCGGCCCGCCAGATCTTGAAGCCGGCGGTGAGGTCCCGGATGCGGACCCGCAGCAGCGTGTGCACGTAGAGGTTGGCCCAGCCGCTGAGCGCCCGGCGGTACAGCGGCCAGTTCTCGTCCAGCTCGCCGCCGGGCACGTACCGGGAGCCGATGACCACGCTGGCCTGGGTGGAGAGCAGCGCGCCCAGCATCCCGGGCAACGCCTCCGGTGGGTGCGAGAGGTCAGCGTCCATCTGCGCCACGTACTCGGCGCCGCCCTCGATCGCCCGGCTCATCCCGTCCACGTACGCCCGGCCGAGGCCCTCCTTGCCGGCGCGGTGCACGACCTCGATCCGGTCGGGGTGTTCGATGGCCAGCTTGTCGGCCACCTCCCCGGTGCCGTCGGGGGAGTTGTCGTCGGCCACGAGGATGCGCAGCCCCGGCAGCGGCAGCGCGAGCAGCCGCTCGACCAGCGTCGGGAGGTTGCCCGCCTCGTTGTAGGTGGGCACGACGACGGTCAGGCGTGCGTCCCGCCACGGCGACGGCAACTGCACCGGCTTGATCATGTCGGACATCCTCGGTTTGCGGACAAGGGTCATGGAAAGGGTATCCAGTTGCCGCATTAGGTTGGAAAGAGGCACCCCTCCCGGGCGTTGCGTACCGCGGCGGCCCACCGCATTGGGGGGTTGACGCCCTGGTCAAGAGGTTGCGCTGGTCAGCGTCGGCGGCGAGCGACTGCGCTGAGGGCCAGCGCGGCGACGGCGAGCGCGACACCGGACAGCGCCGCCTTGTGCGTGCCGACCCAGAGCGCCGTCGAACGATCACGGGCCTGGCCGAGGAAGACGCCGGCCGTGCCCCGGTCCGTCTCCTCATCGCCGGGGTGGTCCAGATTGTCCCGCCAGGTCGCCGGATCGATCTTCTCGCCGGTCTGCTGACTGTCGTACCCGTCGCGGGCCAGCTTCCGGTCGAGCAGACCGGGGACCAGGATGTCGGCCAGTCGGGCCTGCCAGGTCGGGCCACCCACGTTCAGCTCCCTGGTGCCGCGATCGGCGGCCCAGACGATGGCCCGGGCGGCCAACTCCGGCGTGAAGATGGGCGGCACCGGCTGCGGATGCCGCGGTAGCCGGGTGCGAACCCAGGAGAACTGCGGCGTGTTGACCGCGGGCAGCTGCACCATGGACAGCTTCACCCCCGGGCAGTCGTGCAGCAGTTCGGCGCGCAACGAGTCGTTGAAGCCCTGGACGGCGTGCTTGCTCGCGCAGTACGCCGACTGCAGCGGGATCCCCCGGTAGGCCAACGCCGAGCCCACCTGCACGATCGTGCCTCGCCCGTGCGCGCGCATGTGCCGCAGCGCGGCGAGGGTGCCGTGCACCGTTCCCAGGTAGGTGACCTCGGTGACCCGGCGGAACTCGCGCGCCGGGATCTCCCAGACCGGCGCGAACACCGACACCATCGCGTTGTTGATCCACACGTCGATCTCGCCCCACCGGTGCACCACGTCGTCGGCGGCCTGTTGCACCGCACCAGCGTCGGCCACGTCGACCCGGTAGCCGCGCACATCGGTCGCGCCGCGCTGCCGACACTCGCGCTCGGCGGCGGCCAGACCCGCGTCGCCCCGGGCCAGCAGCGCCAGCCGGGCACCGCGCGCCGCGTACTCGTGGGCGACGGCCCGACCGACGCCGGCGCTCGCGCCCGTCACCACCACGGTCTGTGTCACGGCGCCCCCCTCTGCCGGGTGGCGATGTCGGAGAGCCGGGCCAGCGTCTCCCGGTTGCGCCGGTGCAGCACCAGATCGTTGACCTTGTTGTGGACCCAGCGCAGCGGACCGGCGGCGAAGTCCTCCCCGATGCGGACCCGGGTGGCACCCTCGCCGACCGGTTGGAGGGTGAAGGCCACGATCGCCTCACCCGCCGGCCAGAGCCCGGCCTTCAGCACGAGCCGGTGCGGCGGTTCGCAGACCAGCACCGTCGAGGCGTCCTGCAGGGAGAGCGGCCACGGCCCGGCTCGATGGTGCAGCTGGCTGCCCACCCGGGGCCAGGCGTCGTCCACGTCCCGCACGTGTGCCGTGCCCACCACCCAGTCGCTGTACGTCCACCCGTCGGCGAGCACGTCGAACACCTGCTGCGGGGGAGCGTCGATCACTTTCTCCACAATCGCCACTGGGCTTCCATACCCGCAGCACGGCAGGGGCTAACGGCTGGCGGGTTAGCTTCTCCGGCGCGGCGGGTAAGGCCCACCAGGGCGTCGCTGGCGGCGTTGGCCCACCCCCTCGACGACGACGTTTACTCCTCGGGGCGCCGGGAACCCGCCGGCTGTGCGACAGGACCAGGAGGATCCGTATCAGCGCAGGTCAGCCCGGGTGTATGCCGCTGCTGACCGCGCCGGTTCCGCCGGGCCTCGTCGCACCGAGGTCGACGGCCGGAGACCCGTCCTGTACGACGCGGTGCTGCTGGACCGTGACGGCACCCTGATTGAGGACGTCCCGTACAACGGCGACCCGGAGAAGGTGCGGCCGGTGCCGGGCGCGCGGGCGGCGCTGGACCGGCTGCGCGCGGCCGGGCTGCGGCTGGCGGTCGTCACGAACCAGTCGGGGCTGGCCCGGGGTTACTTCACCGGGGAGCAGATGCGGGCGGTGCACGCCCGTGTCGAGGAGTTGCTGGGCCGCTTCGACGCGTGGCTGGTCTGCCCGCACGACGACGCCGACGGCTGTGACTGCCGCAAGCCGGCACCCGGTCTGGTGCACGCCGCGGCCCGCGAGCTGGGCACCACCGCGTCCCGGTGCGTCATGGTGGGCGACATCGGCCGGGACGTCGCCGCCGCGCTGGCCGCCGGCGCCGCGGGCGTGCTGGTGCCCACTCCGGTGACCCGGCCGGAGGAGATCGCCGCCGCCGGGTGGGTGGCCACCGATCTGCCGGCGGCGGTGCAGGAGATCCTGCGCCGCCAACAGGCCGTGCAGCCCTCGGCCCCGCCCACCGGGCCGGTACGGACGGCGCTGGTGGTCCGGTCGGATTCGGCGGGCGACGTGCTGGTCACCGGGCCGGCGATCCGCGCCGTCGCGGCCGGAGCGCAGCGGGTGGTGCTGTTGTGCGGGCCGCGTGGCCGTGCCGCCGCTGACCTGCTGCCCGCCGTCGACGAGATCATCGAGCATCCGCTGCCGTGGATCGACCCCACACCCGGGCCGGTCGATCCGGAGGCCATGCGGAGCCTGACCGCGCGCCTCGGCGCGGTCGGCGCGGAGCAGGCGGTGGTGTTCACCTCGTTCCATCAGTCCGCCCTGCCGTTGGCGCTGCTGTTGCGGATGGCGGGGATCGACCGGATCGCGGCGATCAGTGACGACTATCCGGGCTCGCTGCTGGACATCCGGCACCGGGTGCCGGTCGGCGTGCCCGAACCCGAACGCGCCCTCTCCCTCGCCGCCGCCGCCGGTCACCGGCTGCCCGACGGCGACGAACCCGTGCTTCGGCTGCGCCGAGACGCCGTGCCGCCGCGCCCGGCCGAACTCGGCGACCCGGGGTACGTGGTGCTGCACCCCGGGTCGGCCGCGTCGAGCCGGGCGTGCCCGCCGGAGGTGGCGGCCCGGATCGCCGGGGCGTTGACCGATGCCGGGCACCGGGTGCTCGTCACGGGTGGCCCGGACGAGCGCGCGGTCACCGCTCGGGTCGCGGCGGCCGGCGGCACCGACCTGGGTGGCCGGACCGACCTGGCCGGGCTGGCGGCGATCGTCGCGGACGCGAGCGCGGTCGTGGTCGGCAACACCGGACCGGCGCACCTGGCGGCCGCGGCCGGTGTGCCCGTCGTGAGTCTCTTCGCGCCGACCGTGCCGTTCGGCCAGTGGGGGCCCTACCGGGTGCCCACCGTCCGGCTCGGCGACGCCGCCGCGCCCTGCCGGGACACCCGGGCGGCCAGCTGCCCGGTCCCCGGGCACCCCTGCCTCAGCGCCATCGACCCGGACGAGGTGGTCGACGCGCTTCGGACGCTCGCCGTCAGTGGTGGTGGCGGCCGATGAACATCTTGCTCTGGCACGTGCACGGCTCCTGGACCACGTCGTTCGTGCACGGCAGCCACCGCTACCTGATTCCCACCACACCCGACCGCGGCCCGTACGGCCTCGGCCGGGCCCGCACCTACCCGTGGCCGGACAGCGCGGTCGAGGTCACTCCGGAGGAGTTGCCGGGCACCGACGTCGACCTGGTCATCCTGCAACGCCCCGAGGAGATCGACCGGGCCGAGGAGTGGCTTCGCCGCCGCCCCGGCCGGGACGTGCCGGCGATCTACGTCGAGCACAACACCCCCAAGGGCGACGTGCCCAACACCCGGCACCCGATGGCCGACCGTGACGACCTGCTCATCGCCCACGTCACCGGGTTCAACCAGATCTTCTGGGACACCGGCGCCACCCGCACCACGGTGGTCGACCACGGCATCGTCGCCCCCTCCGCGTCCTACACCGGGGAGCTGGACCGGCTCGCCGTGGTGATCAACGAGCCGGTCCGGCGAGGTCGGGTCACCGGCACCGACCTGCTGCCCCGATTCGCCGAGATCGCGCCGCTGGACGTGTTCGGCATGGGCGTCGCCGGCCTGGCCGACCACCTGGGGCTGCCCGCCGAGCGGCTCACCAGCCACGACGACGTGCCCCAGGACCGGATGCACGCCGAGCTGGCCCGACGGCGGGCGTACCTGCACCTGTGCCGGTGGACCTCCCTCGGGCTCAGCCTCATCGAGGCGATGGCGATCGGCATGCCGGTCGTCGCGCTCGCCACCACCGAGGCGGTGATGGCGGTGCCTCCGGAGGCGGGCGCCCTCGCCACCCGGACCGACACCCTGCTCGACGCCGCCCGCCGGTTCATCGCCGAACCGGACACCGCGCGGCAGGCCGGCGCGGCGGCGCGAACCGCCGCGCGCGACAGGTACGGCCTCGACCGTTTCCTCGCTGACTGGGACCGGCTGCTGGAGGAGGAAGTATGCGGATCGCGATGATCTCGGAGCACGCCAGCCCGCTCGCCGTCCTCGGAGGGGAGGACGCCGGCGGCCAGAACACGCACGTCGCGGAGCTGTCCGCCGCGCTCGCCGCCGCCGGGCACGAGGTGCGGGTCTACACCCGACGCGACGCGCCCGACCTGCCGGTGACCGTCCGCAGCCCGGACGGGTACGACGTGGTGCACGTGCCGGCCGGCCCGGCCGAGCCGGTGGCCAAGGACGCGCTGCTGCCGCACATGCGGGACTTCAGTCGCTGGCTGATCGAGCGTTGGCGGGGCGGCGACTGGGTGCCCGAGGTGATCCACGCGCACTTCTGGATGAGCGGCCTGGCCGGACTGACCGCCGGCCGGCAGACCGGGGTGCCGGTGGTGCAGACGTACCACGCGTTGGGCACGGTGAAGCGCCGCTACCAGGGTGTGCAGGACACCAGCCCGGCCCGACGAATCTCCTACGAGCGGGAGCTGGGCCGCTCCGTGGACCGGATCGTCGCGCAGTGCCGCGACGAGGTGGGCGAGCTGGTCCGGATGGGGGTGCCTCGCTCCCGGATGACCGTGGTGCCCTCCGGGGTCAACCTCAGCACCTTCGCCCCACTCGGGCCGGCGGCCGACCGCGAACCGGGACGGGCCCGGATCCTCACCGTCGGTCGGCTGGTCGAGCGCAAGGGCTTCCAGACCGTGATCCGCGCGATGGCGCTGGTCCCGGACGCCGAGTGCGTCGTCGTCGGCGGCCCGCCCGAGGGGTTGCTGGAGACCGACCCGTACGCGCGGCGGCTGCGGGCCCTCGCCGAGTCGTGCGGGGTGGCCGACCGGGTGCACCTGGTCGGCGCGGTGCCCCGGGAGGAGATGGGCCGCTGGTACCGCTCGGCGGACCTGCTGGTCGCCGCGCCCTGGTACGAGCCGTTCGGGTTGACCCCGCTGGAGGCGATGGCCTGTGGGGTGCCGGTCGTCGGCACGGCCGTGGGCGGCATTCGGGACACCGTGGTCGACGGGACCACCGGTGACCTCGTGCCGGCCCGGGACCCGCACGCGCTGGCCACCGCGATCCAGGGGCTGCTCGACGACCGGATCAGGCGTTTCGCGTACGCGACGGCGGCCCGTGAGCGGGCCCGGGCGCGGTACTCGTGGGCGGCCACCGCCGAGCGGCTCGTCGAGGTCTACAGCGAGGTGGCCGCCGTGCGCCGGCCGACCCGGGTGGTGGCCTGATGCCGGCGGGCAGCCTGCTCGACATCCACCTGACGAATCTGGCCGAGGCGCTGGTGCCGTACCGGCGGTGTGAGCGACAGCTGGCGCGCTGGGGCGCGGACCTGGCGCACCGGCTGGCCGCCGGGGGTCGCCTGTTGGTCGCCGGCAACGGCGGCAGCGCCGCCGAAGCCCAGCACCTCACCGCCGAGCTGGTCGGCAAGCTCCGAGACGACCGCCAGCCGTTGTCCGCGATCGCGCTGCACGCCGAGACGAGCGCGCTCACCGCGATCGCCAACGACTACGGCTACACCGACGTCTACGCCCGCCAGGTGCGCGCCCACGGCCGACCCGGCGACGTTCTGCTGCTGCTCAGCACCAGCGGTACCAGCCCCAACCTGGTCGCGGCCGCGCAGGCGGCCCGGGACGTCGGTGTGACCACCTGGGCGCTCACCGGGGTCGCCCCCAATCCGCTCGCCGACGCCTGCGACGACGTGCTGGCCGTCGCCTCCGGAGACACCCAGGTGGTCCAGGAGCTGCATCTCGTGACCAGCCATCTGCTCTGCGAGTACCTCGAACAGGAGTTGCCCGCCGCGCTGGCAGCGGCCGCCGAACCGGGGATCGTCCACCGCGCGCCCGGGGAGCCCGCGCCGGCCGGTCGGCTCTCGACCCCGGTGCGCACCGGGGTCGAGGTGGTGCTCGACGGTGGGACCGGACAACAGGTCGACGCGTGAGGATGAGGAGGCA
Source organism: Micromonospora sp. NPDC050276 (assembly GCF_044459545.1). Lineage (NCBI taxonomy): Bacteria > Bacillati > Actinomycetota > Actinomycetes > Micromonosporales > Micromonosporaceae > Micromonospora > Micromonospora sp. NPDC050276. The sequence continues at coordinate 399,161 of NZ_JBITJA010000002.1, forward strand.
AGGGTGAGGGGACCGGTGGTGGTGCTCGGGGACACCCTGCTCGACCGGGATGTGGAAGGTGTGGTGAACCGGCTCTGCCCGGATTCCCCGGTGCCGGTGCTCGACGAGACCTCGGCCACCGACCGGCCCGGTGGGGCCGGTTTGGCGGCGGTGTTCGCCGCCGCGCAGGGCGCCGAGGTGGTGCTGGTGACCGCTCTCGCCGACGACGCGGGCGGGGCCCGACTGAGCGCTCTGCTCGGCGCCGCCGGCGTGCGGGTGTACCCACTGGCTCTCAACGGGGCGACGCCGGAGAAGATCCGGCTGCGGGCCCGGGGACGGGTGCTGCTGCGCCACGATCGCGGCGGCACGTCCGGGGAGCCGGGGCAGCCCTCCGACGAGGTGCTCCGGGTGATCGGCGCGGCGTCGGCGGTGCTGGTCAGCGACTACGGCCGGGGGGTGGCCCGGCAGCCCGCGCTGCGCGACGCCTTGGCCGCCACCCGCGCGCCGGTGGTGTGGGATCCGCATCCGCGCGGCCCGGCGGCGGTGCCCGGCGTCCACCTGGCCACCCCGAACGAGTCGGAGGTCCGCGAGCTGGTCCCCGCGCTGCCCGGTGCCTCCCGACTGGCCACCGCGTCCCGTGGCGCGCAGGGGCTACGGCGGCGCTGGCGAGCCGGCGCGGTCGCGGTGACGCTGGGTGGTGACGGCGCGCTGCTCTGCCACGCCGGGTCGACGCCGCTGGTGGTGCCGACACCGGGCAGCGCCGAGGGAGACACCTGCGGGGCGGGCGACCGGTTCGCGGCCGCCGCCAGCCTCGCGTTGGCCCAGGGCGCGCTGGTCTCCGAGGCGGTGCAGGCGGCGGTCGCCGAGGCGTCCGCGTACGTGGCGGGTGGGGGAGTCGCGGCGGCACTGCCGCCGTCGACGCCGGGGGTGCGGATGGGGAGCACGCCCGGGTCGCGTACCCAGGGCGGTGCTCGGGCCGACCGGGTCGGGGTCGCCGCCGTCGCCACGCTTCTCGGCGAGGTGCGGGCCGCGGGCGGCACGGTGGTGGCGACCGGCGGTTGCTTCGACCTGCTGCACGCCGGGCACGTCGCCACCCTGGAGGCCGCGCGGCAACTCGGCGACTGCCTGATCGTCTGCCTGAACTCCGACGCCAGCGTGGCCGGGTTGAAGGGGCCGGACCGGCCGGTGCAGTCCGAGGGGGACCGCAGCCGACTGCTGGCCGCCCTGAGCTGCGTCGACGCGGTCCTCATCTTCGACGAGCCGACCCCGGAGGCGGCACTGTCCTGGGTACGCCCCGACGTCTGGGTCAAGGGCGGCGACTACGCCACCGGCGGTGGGGACGCGACCGCCACCCTGCCGGAGGCGGAGGTCCTGCGCCGGTGGGGCGGGAACACCGTGGTGGTGCCCTACCTGGACGGTCGCTCCACCACCGACATGATCGTCCGAACGCTCGCGGAGCGCACCCGATGACCGCCACGCGGCCCGGCGCCGGGCTCACCGTCCTGGTCACCGGCGGCGCGAGTGGGCTCGGCGCGGCGGTGGTCGCCGCGGTGACCGCCTCCGGTGGCCGACCGCTGGTGCTGGACCGGCAGCCGCCGGTCGACGGGGTGTCCTGGACCGAGTGCGACCTGGCCGACACGCGGGCCGCCGAGGTGGCCACCCAGCACCTCGCCGAGCAGGCCGGTGGCCTGGACGCGGTGGTCACCGCCGCCGGCACGGACGTGCCGGGCCGACTCGCCGACCTGCCGGGGGAGACCTGGGACCGGATCGTCGCCGTCGACCTGCTGGCCACCGCGGCGGTGATCCGGGCCGCGCTGCCGTTCCTGCTGACCTCTCGGGGCCGCATCGTCACGGTCGCCTCCACCCTGGGCGTCAAGGCGGTCAGCGACGCCACCGCGTACTGCGCGGCGAAGTTCGGCGTGGTGGGCTTCACCCGCGCCCTCGCCGCCGAGCTGGCCGGTCAGGTCGGCGTCACCCTGCTCATTCCGGGTGGGATGCGCACCGCGTTCTTCGACGAACGCGACCCGCAGTACAAGCCGGGGCCGGACGCGATCCTCAACGAGCCCGCCGACACCGCCGCCGCGATCATGTTCGCGCTCAACCAACCGCCCGGCTGCGCGGTCCGGGAACTGGTGGTCTGCGCCGAGCAGGAGACCTCGTACCCGTGATCCTCGTGCTGCGCGCCCTCGGCGTCGGCGATCTGGTCACCGCGGTGCCCGCGCTGCGGGCGCTGCGGGCCGCGTACCCCTCGCGGGAGCTGGCGCTGGCCGCGCCGGCCTGGCTGGCCCCGCTGGTCGACCTGGTGGGCGGTGTCGACCGGCTGGTGGATACCGCCGGGCTGGACCGACCCATCCGGATCGGGTCGGCCCCCCGGGTGGCGGTGAACCTGCACGGGCGTGGCCCGCAGTCGCACCGGCTGCTCGCGGCCACCCGGCCGGGTCGGCTGCTCGCCTTCGCCAACGCCGACGCCGGCCACGCCGACGGCCCGGCGTGGGCCGCCGACGAGCACGAGGTGGCCCGGTGGTGCCGGCTGCTGTCCTGGTACGACGTTCCGACCGACCGCACCGATCTCGGTCTGCGCCGGCCCGGGTCGGCCGGGCTGCCCCACGGTGTCACCCTGGTGCACCCGGGCAGCAAGATCCCGGCCAAGCGGTGGCCCGCCGAGCGGTTCGCCGCGCTGGCCCGGGCGCTGACCGACCAGGGGCACCGGGTGCTGCTCACCGGCTCGGCCGACGAGCGGGCGTTGGCGGCCCGGGTGGCCGACGCGGCGGGCCTGACGTCGGACGCCGTGTTGGCCGGCCGGACCGATCTCGGCGCGCTCGCCGCGCTGGTGGCCAACGCCCGGCTGGTGGTCAGCGGGGACACCGGGGTCGCCCACCTGGCCACCGGGTACGGCACCGCGTCGGTGGTCCTCTTCGGGCCGGTGCCCCCGGCGCACTGGGGGCCGCCGGCGAACCGGCCACGGCACCGGGTGCTCTGGGCCGGCGATTCGGATTGGCCCAGGTGGGATGGGGTAGGAAGCCACCCGACGATGGCGGCTCTGCGCCTCGACGAGGTGCTGGCCGCCGTGGCCGAGGTGGAAAGGGTGGTGCGGTTCTCCGGTGCGGTTGCGGCGTAGCGACCCGGGTCGACCGGGGTACGGACGGCGTCGGCGCGGACGGGGCTGGCTCTTCGTCGACCCGTCGGGCGCTCCGGTGCGGGATCCGGACGTCCTGGCCCGGCTGCGGGAGCTGGTCATACCCCCGGCCTGGCAGGACGTCTGGATCGCGCCGCATCCGAACGGGCACATCCAGGCGATCGGAATCGACGCGGCCGGGCGCAAGCAGTACGTCTACCACCCGCGGTGGCGGGAGAAGCAGGACGAGGCGAAGTTCGACCACATGCTGGAGGTGGCCCGGCGGCTGCCGGCGTTGCGCGAGCGGGTGGGGCGGGACCTCGACGGGCGAGGGCTGGGCCGGGACCGCGTGCTGGCCACCGTGACCCGGCTGTTGGACATGGGGATGTTCCGGGTCGGCAGCGACCAGTACGCGGCCGGCGACGACCCGACGTACGGGGTCTCCACCCTGCGCCCCGAGCATGCCCGGTCCCGGGGTGGGTGCGTCGTCTTCGTGTTTCCCGCCAAGGGTGGCATCGAGCAGGTACGCCGAATCGAGGACCCGGAGCTGTGCCAGGTGCTGGTCAATCTGCGCCGTCGTCGACGACGAGCGGACCGCCTGTTCGGCTACTGGGACGGCCGGGAGTGGCGCGACGTGCGCAGCGACGAGGTCAACGGTTACCTGCGCGACGCCAGCGGTGGGGAGATGACCGCCAAGGACTTCCGCACCTGGCACGCCACCGTGCTCGCGGCCACCGAGCTGGCCACCGCCGGCCCGGCCCGCTCGGTGACCGCCCGACGCAAGGCGGTCGTCGCGGTCATGCGGGAGGTGGCCGACCTGCTGGGCAACACACCGACGGTGGCTCGGACGTCCTACGTGGACCCTCGCGTGGTCGACCTCTACCACGACGGGGTGGTGGCGTCGGTGGATCCGCAGGCGCCTCGCGAGGAGGCCGAGCGGGTCGTCCTGGAGTTGTTGGAGAAGGCCTGACCGGCCCCGTCGGCGATTCTGGGGGGAAGCGCGACGGGGCCGGAGCCTCGGGCGGGATTGGGGCGCCACCGGGCGGCCGCCCGCCGCTCGCGCGGCGGGCGCCGCGCCACGGCCCCCGTTGGCGGCCCACCAGGCGATGGTCGGCCGCGCTGCGCTTCAGTCTGCCGGTTGCGAGTTGACCGTGGACGCCTGGCGGTTGACGATCCGCGCCGAATGCGAGCCGCTGTCGCGGTGTTCCTGCGGGGTCGTTCCGTACGCCGCCCGGAACGCCCGGCTGAAGTGGGCCTTGTCGGCAAACCCCCAGCGCGCCGCGATGGCCTGCACGGGCTGGTTGCGCAGCGCCGGGTCGGTCAGGTCACGCCGGCATCGGGCCAGCCGCAGGTCCCGGATGTAGGACGCCACCGTGGCGTCCTCGCCCTCGAACAACCGGTGCAGGGACCGCACCGAGATGTGGTGGGCGTCGGCGACGGCCTGCGGGCCGAGGGTCGCGTCGCCGAGATGCCGGTGGACGTATGCCTGCACCTGGGTGAGTAACGCCCGGCGGCGGACCTCGGTGGGCACCGTGTCCTCGGCGACGAGGTGCCGGCCGAGCATGGTGGTGGCCAGATCGAGCCCGACCGCGCCGAGCCGGCTGGTGTCGGCGGCGTGGTACTGCTCGGGATGCCCGGTCACCTGGTGCAGGAACTGCGCGAGTAACGCCCCGATCCCCTCGCTGCCGGACATCCGGCCGCCGTAGAGCGCGGCCATCCGCTGTGGTGGCAGTGGCAGCGCTGCGTGCGGGATCAGCGTGATGATCGAGGTGGCGTGCTCCCGCTCCGGCTCGGTCGCGTGGTGGCCGAGGTCATGCGGCCGGGACGCGTTGTAGAAGGTGAACTCACCGGCCCGTATCTCGCTGCGGCGACCGTCTTGACTGGACGTGCCGACGCCGCCGGTGGTGAGGGCGAGGATGTAGAGCTCCGGGTCCGATTGACGGACCAGCTTGGGCGTCCGGGTGGCCTGCAGCGACGGGTAGTGGTAGTTGATCAGCTGGATCGGACCGAGATCGACGAAGTCGGCCCGGGCGGCGAAGTCGTCGTCGTGCGCCGACCGGATCCGCATCGGCGCCGAGGTGCGGGCGACCAGGTCCAGCCACATTCCGAATCGGTCACTGGGCGGTAGGACGGTCGTGTCGACCGTTTGCCTGAGCAGCATCCCGCGTCCTCAGGCCGCTCGGCGCTGGATCAGCGCCTCGACGCCGTCGAGGATCCGGTCCAGACCGAAGACGAACTCGTCGTCGGGGTCGTCGTCCTGCTGGAGCACGCCGGCGTTGAGCACCCGGTGCAGCGCGGGGAAGCGGACCGGGTCGATGAGCCGGGACACCAGCTGGGCGTACGCCGGCATCAGCTCGGCGGGCTCGACGCCGGCCGCCCGGCCGCCCTCGGCGATCTGCGAGGTGAGGGTGGCCTCGTTGCGGACGTACCCGGTGATCAGCAGCAGCACCGACATCTTCTCGCCCTCGCCGAGCGTGGTGCCGTCGAGGCAGCGCAGCCCGTCCTCCATCCAGCCGAGCTGCTGCGGGGTGATCGGTGGGCCGCTGATCGGCACGTGCAGCAGCCAGGTCCGTTGCCGCAACACCTCGTGCTCAGCCCACGCCCACCGGGTGAGGCCGGCACGCCAGTCGTCCTCCGGCGCGGGCGGGCCGGGGGATGGGCCGTACCCGGTGTCCACCATGAGCATGAGCAGCTCGTCCTTCGAGCCGACGTACCGGTAGAGGGCCATGGTCGCGGCGCCCAACTCCTTGGCCACCCGGCTCATCGACACGGCGGCCAGGCCATCGGCGTCGGCCACGCGGACGGCAGCGTCCACGATGGCGGGCACGCTCATTCCCGGCCGGGGGCCCTTGGGTGGTCGCTCCCGCAGCCCCCACGCGCCCTCGATGGCCGGCGGGAGCACTGGCCTGCTGTCGTCTTTCTTCGCCGCCACATTTCCTCCTTGCCCCGCCATCCTAGTTCTGCGTATGGTCTACGCATAACAGCGTACGACATACGCAGAAGGGAAACCGATCATGACGACCACCAGCACACCGGCACCGCGAGCGGGCCGAACGGAGTGGATCGGGCTCACGGTGCTGATGCTGGCGCTGCTCCTGGTCTCGATGGACGTGTCGGTGCTCTACTTCGCCGTCCCGTTCATCAGCGCGGAGCTGCGCCCCACCGCCACCGAGCAGCTCTGGATCTTCGACATCTACGGCTTCGTGCTCGCCGGGCTGCTCATCACCATGGGCGCTCTCGGTGACCGGATCGGCCGACGCCGGCTCCTGCTGATCGGCGCCACCGCGTTCGGGGCGGCGTCGCTGCTGGCCGCGTACGCCGACAGCACCGCGACGCTGATCGCCGCGCGCGCCGTACTCGGCGTCGGCGGGGCCACCCTGATGCCCTCGACGCTCGCCCTGGTCCGCAACATGTTCCACGACGCCAAGCAGCGCGGCACCGCCATCGGCGTCTGGACCGCCACCCTCACCGGCGGCATCGCGATCGGCCCGGTGCTCAGCGGCATCCTGCTGGAGCACTTCTGGTGGGGCTCGATCTTCCTGATCAACATCCCGGCGATGCTGATGCTGCTCCTGCTCGCCCCGCTCCTGGTGCCCGAGTTCCGCAACCCGACGACCGGACGGTTCGACCTGATCAGCGCGGCACTGTCCCTCGGCGCGCTGCTGCCGGTGATCTACGGCATCAAGGAGATGGCCCGCGACGGCGCCAGCGCGGTGCGGGTGCTCGCCATCGTCGGTGGCCTGCTGGTGGGCGCGCTGTTCCTGCACCGGCAGCGGACCCGGGCCTACCCGATGGTCGACCTCGCGTTGTTCCGCCGTCGCGGCTTCGCCGGGTCGCTCGCGGTCAACCTGCTGGCGATGTTCGCCATCGTCGGCTTCGCCATCTTCACCACCCAACACCTCCAACTGGTGCTCGGCCTGAGCCCACTGCGGGCGGCACTGTGGAGCCTCGTGCCGTCCCTCGCCGTGGGCGCGGTCGCGCCGGCCGCCGCCGCCCTCGCTCAGCGCGTCGAACGGGCGTACCTGATCGGTGTGGGTTTCGGGATCGCCGTGGTCGGCTTCGCGGTGCTGACCCGGGTCACGCCGGAGACGCCGCTGTGGCTGCTGCTCGTCGGCGCCAGCGTCTACGCCGGTGGTCTGGTGATGGTGATGTCGCTCGTTACCGAACTGGTCCTCGGCGCGGCACCGCCCGAGCAGGCGGGTGTCGCGTCGGCGCTGACCGAGTCCAGCAGCGAGCTGGGCGGTGCGCTGGGAATGGCGATCCTGGGTAGCGTGGGCGCCGCGGTCTACCGCCGCGAGATCGTCGACGGCCTGCCGGCCGGGTTGCCCACCGGGACCGGTGCCGAGGCCCAGGAGACCCTGGGCGGTGCGCTCGCGGTCGCCCAGGCGCTGCCGGCGGATCTGGCCGACGCGGTGTTGCACGCGGCCCGGGTCGCGTTCACCGACGGGCTGCACCTGGCCGCGTACGCCGCCATGGTGGTGATGCTGCTGGGCGCGGTCACCGCGCTGGTCGCGCTGCGCGGCGTCCGACCGGCCGACTCCACGGCGTTGGCCGCCGAGCCGACCGGTCCGGCCGATACCTCGTTGTCGTCGGTCAGTCGGTGAGCACGTGCGCGAGTCGGTCGCGGAAACGCCGCTCGGAGTCGCTGACCGACTCGCCGCCGATGCCCAGCAGCCCACCGCTGGACGCGGCGCCCACCACCTGCTCGGCGATCTGCACGAGCCAGTGCTTGTACGCGCCGGCCTCACCCTCGTCGACGCGGCCGGCCAGCAGCTCGGCGGCTTGACCCGCCCGCAGCAGCACGTCGTCGATCATCGCTTTCGGGTCGGCGGGCGCGATGACCGGCAGCTCCTCACCGGTCTCCGGGTCACCGACCCGGGTGACGATCTCACCGGCCACGGCGGCGACCAGCGGGCTGGCCGACTCCCGGCCGGCGGCGATGGTCTCCAGCCCGGCCGCGGTCTCCGCCATGGTCCGGCGGGTGCCGTCGGACTCGGCGGCGCTCGCCGCGGTCAGCACCGACTGCGGCAGGCCGACCAGCAGCCCCCACTCCCCGTCGGAGAAACCGAACCCGGTGTACGTCGGCTGCTCGATCACGGCAACGCCCCTTCCGCCCTGCTCTGCTTAATCAATCGCTGCTCTGCTTGGTCGATCCACCGGGCCCGACACCGGTGCCCGGGTCAGGCTAGTCCAGGGTCAGCAGGCCCTGTTCGGACACCACGCGCACCGACAACGTCTTGTACCCGACCTCGTCGAAGAGAACCGTCATCTTGTCCTCCTCGTAGGAGAGCACCAGGCCGGGCCCCCACTCCGGGTGACGCACCTGGCTGTGCACCGGGAACGGCCCGACCGCGCCCTGGTCGGCCTGGCTGGTGCCGTGGTGGCAGTTGTCGCAGTGGCCGCAGACGTGTGTCATCTGCTCGCCGAAGTAGGCCAGCAGGGTCTGCCCCCGGCAGGCCCGGGTCTCGGCGAAGGCTCGCATCATGTCGGTGCGGGACCGGGTCACGGTCTGCTGGCGCTCCGCCTCGGCGAGCGCCGCCGCGGCGGCGTCGGTCGGGGTGGGGGAGAAGCGGGGGGCGCCGATGCGTTGCCGGGCGCGCGGCTCGGCCGCGCCGACCTGCTCCAGCAGGGAGAGGTACTGGCCCAGCTTGCGCGGCCCGAGGCCGGTGGTCTCGCGCAGCTCGGTCTTGGTGGCTGGCTTGCGGCGCAGCAGCGCGGCGAGGTCGCGCAGCTCGTCGGCGTCGGGCAGGCCACCGCTGAAGAACCGTTGCAGGCCCACGTCCTCGGCCTGCCAGAGCAGCAGCACCCGGGCCGGTTGCCCGTCGCGTCCGGCCCGGCCGATCTCCTGGAAGTAGCTGTCCGGGGAGTCGGGCAGTGCCATGTGCACCACCCAGGCGATGTTCGGCTTGTCGATGCCCATGCCGAACGCCGAGGTCGCCACCATGATGGGGACCTGGTCGGCGAGGAACGCCTCGTGCAGTTCGTGGCGCGCACCGGCCGCCATCCCACCGTGGTAGAACTGCGCCGGGAAGCCGGCGTCGGTCAACCGGGTGGCCAACTCCTCTGCGGCGCGACGGGTCGGCACGTAGATGATCCCGGGCCGCTCGTCGTCGCGCAGCAGCGCGATCAGCCGCCGCCACCGGTAGTCCTCGGTGGGGCAGTGCGCGACCTCGACGAACAGGTTCGGCCGGTCCAGGCCGGAGACCACCACCTCCGGCTCGCGCAGCCGCAGCCGGGCGATGATGTCGTCGCGTACCGGAGGCGAGGCGGTGGCGGTCAACGCGACCACCGGCGGTCGGCCGATGCCGTCGATGAGGTGCCCGAGCGCCAGGTAGTCGGGGCGGAAGTCGTGCCCCCACGCCGAGATGCAGTGCGCCTCGTCGATCGCCACGAGTGCCGGCTTCAGCGCCGCGACCTCGGCCATCCGTTCGGGGTTGCTGAGCTGTTCCGGGGTGATGAAGAGAAACTCCGCCCGGCCCTCGCGGATCTCGGTGATCGCCTCCGCCTGCTGGGTGGGCGACTCGTTCGAGCTGATCCGCACCGCCCGCAGCTCCGGGCGTTGCCGCTCGTTGAGGGAGGCGATCTGGTCCTGCTGGAGGGCCAGCAGGGGCGAGACCACCACCGTGGGGCCGGGGATCAGGCTGGCCGGGATCTGGTAGATCGCCGACTTGCCGGCACCGGTGGGCAACACCACCAGGGCGTCGCGTCGCTTCATCACCGCGCGCATCGCGGCCAGTTGGTTGGGCCGTAGCGCCTTCCAGCCGAAAAGGCTGCGGGCCGCGCGGCGCAACGTCATCGAGTGCGTGGACAGTTTCATCGAGGGCCGGAGGTACCCGTGCCCATGACCGCCGAAACGCGTTCGGACGATCATGGGCTCGGGTACTGGCCCTGCCCTCGATGGCCGGCTGCCGATCGCCGGCTCAGCGCAGCCGAGGTAGGACCTCGCGCTGGTAGAGGTCGAACAGGCCCTGGTAGTGCGGGCCGGTGTTGGCCACGTAGACCTCGTCGAAGCCGGCCTTGGCGTACTGGTCGATCATCTCCAGGTGCGCGTCGGCGCTGTTGCCGCAGACGAACGCCTCCTTCAGCATCTCCGGCTTGACCAGCTCGGCGGCCTGCTCGAAGTGTCGCGGGGAGGGGAGCACCTGGGACAGCTCACCCGGCACCCCCGCGTTGGGCCAGCGCTGGTAGGCGAGGCGCATCCCCTCGTCCTCGCTGTCGGCGTACGCCGCCTTGAAGCCGGCCTGGCACGGCTTGTCGCCGCCGCCGTTCTCGCGGAAGCGCCGGACCATGTCGCCGTCGGGCATGGTGCTCACGTAGCCGTCGCCGATCCGGGCCGCCAGGTCGATGGCCTTCGGCCCGAAGCCGGAGACGTAGATCGGCGGGGGAGCGTCGGGCAGCGTGTAGATCCGGGCGTGTTCCACGGTGTAGTGCTTGCCGTGGTGGTTGACGAAGTCGCCGCCCCACAGCGCCCGCAGCACCTCGACGGCCTCCTCCAACATCTCCAGCCGGACGTCGGCCTGCGGCCAGGCGTCACCGAAGATGTGCTCGTTGAGCGCCTCGCCGGTGCCGACGCCGAGGACGAACCGTCCACCGTGCAGCACCGCGCTGGTGGCCGCCGCCTGTGCGATCACAGCCGGGTGGATTCGCCGGGTCGGGCAGGTCACCGCCGTGGTCACCGGCAGTGAGCAGACCTGGCTGAGCGCGCCGATCATCGACCAGACGAACGGGCTCTGGCCCTGTGCGTCCAACCAGGGGTGGTAGTGGTCGGAGATCCACAGCGCCTCGAAGCCGGCCCGTTCGGCACCGCGCGCCTGCTCCAGCAACTCGGCTGGCGTGAACTCCTCACTGGACAGAAAGTATCCGATCTTCATGGCTCATCCCTTCGGCACGCGGACTGCGATGGGAGGAGCCGTACCCCGGCGGCGCGCGGTCACACCGGCTCTCGCCGGCGGCCGGGTCAGCGTCGACCGAACATCGCCCGGATCGCGGCGAGCAGCAGCAGGGCGCCGACCACCAGGCCGAGCAGGCGTACGCCGGGAATGTCGGCCGGGCTCGTCGCGTCGGCCAGCAGGGCGGGGTCCATCCCCGCACTCTCCCCGGGGAACGGGTCGCCAGGCAACTGTAAGGTTTATTGACTATTGAATCGCCCAGTGTGACCATGGCAGGACCGCCTGCCGGTGGCGGTGCGCCGAGGGCGCGCGAGAGATGGGGTACGGGGCCGCATGAGCGAGCGCAACCAGCGGGTCGACGGGGGCGCACCGACGCCGGTGATCGACAGCGATCACCACGAGGGGGCGGCGTGACCACGACCAACGGGCACCTCCCGGCGCTCGCCGCCGCCGTCCTGCAACCCGGCTTCGTCGGCACCACCCCACCGCCGTGGGTGTGCCGCTGGCTCGGCGAGGGTCTCGGCTCGGTGGTGCTCTTCGCCCGCAACGTCGTCGACACCGAGCAGGTGGCCGCGCTCACCGCGACACTGCGCTCGGAACGGCCGGACGTCATCGTGGCGATCGACGAGGAGGCCGGCGACGTCACCCGGCTGGAGTCGGTGCACGGCAGCTCCCGGCCCGGCAACTTCGCCCTCGGCGCGGTCGACGACCCGGAGCTGACCGAGGCGGTCGCCCGGGACCTCGGGATCGAGCTGGCCACGGCAGGGGTCACCCTCAACTACGCCCCGGACGCCGACGTCAACTCCAACCCGGCGAACCCGGTGATCGGCGTCCGCTCCTTCGGCGCCGACCCGGGGCTGGTCGCGCGGCACACCGCCGCCTGGGTTCGCGGGCTCCAGGCCGGTGGCGTCGCGGCCTGTGCCAAGCACTTCCCCGGGCACGGCGACACCCGCGTCGACTCACACCACGACCTGCCCCGGATCACCGCCGACCGGGATCGGCTGGACGCCTGCGAGCTGGCCCCGTTCCGGGCCGCCGTGGCCGCCGGGGTGCAGGCGGTGATGACCGGCCATCTGCTGGTGCCGGCGCTCGACCCACACCTGCCGGCGACGCTGAGCCAGCGCATCCTGGGCGGGTTGCTCCGCGACGAGCTGGGCTTCTCCGGCGTGGTGGTGACCGACGCGGTGGAGATGCGCGCGGTCGCCGACCGGTACGGCTTCGGCGGGGCGACGGTCCGCGCCCTCGCCGCCGGCGCCGACGCGATCTGCATCGGCGGCGAACACGCGGACGAGCAGGCGGCCCGCGTGCTGCGCGACGCCATCGTGGCCGCCGTCGTGGCCGGTGAGCTGCCCGAGGAACGTCTCGCCGAGGCCGCCAAGCGCGTCGGTCAACTCGCCGCCTGGACGGTGGCCGCCCGTACCGCCGGCTCGGCCGGCACGCGCGGTGCCGCCGACGTGGGGCTGGTCGCCGCTCGCCGGGCCGTCCGGGTCACCACCGCCACGGGCACCGCCGACGCGCTGCCGCTGACCCGCGCGGCACACGTCGTCGAGTTCGAGCCGCTGCGCAACATCGCCATCGGCGCGGAGACCCCGTGGGGCATCGGCGGGCCACTGGGCGAGCTGCTGCCCGGCACCAACACGGTCCGCTACGCCGAACCCGACGTGCCGGCCGACCCGGGCTCCGGGGCGGGCTCCCGCCCCCTGGTCCTGGTGGTTCGGGACCTGCACCGGCACGACTGGATGCGCGACGCCGTGCACCGCGCGCTGGCCAGCCGGCCGGACGCGGTCGTGGTCGAGCTGGGTGTGCCCGAGCTGGTCACCGGGGCGGTGCACCTGGCCACCCACGGCGCCACCCGGGCCAGCGGACGGGCCGCCGCCGAGGTGCTCACCGGCGCCCGCTGACCGGGCCCGGCCTACGGAAGGTCGGCGACCAGGTCGGCGTACTCGGGGTGCTTGTCGATGAACGCGGCCATGAAGGGGCACTGCGGCACCACCTTGGCGCCCCGGGCGCGGACCTCGTCGAGGGTGCCCCGGATCAGCGCGCCGCCCACGCCCTTGCCCTGGAAGCCCCGGTCCACCTCGGTGTGGGTGAAGACCAGGACCTCCCCGCGCATCAGGTACGCGGTGAAACCGGCCAGCGCGTCGTCGACCAGGATCTCGAAGCGGTGCTTCGCCGGGTTGTCCTCGACCAGGGTGCTCATCCGGCCATTGTCCCCGTGGCGTCGGCCAGCGCGTCGAGTTCGCCGAGCAACCGGTCCACCTCGTCGGCCGTGTTGTAGTGGTAGATGCTGGCCCGCACCGCGCCGCCGCTGTCGCGCAGCCCCATCAGCTGGAAGTACTCGTAGGCGTAGTAGTCGCCGACGGAGAGGCAGAACCCGGCGGCGCCCAGCGCCTCCTGGGTGGCGGTCGGGGACATTCCGGCGACCCGGAACGAGACCGTCGGGCAGCGCCGGGCGGGTGAGCCGTAGACGGTGATCGCCGGCCGCTGTGCCAGCCCGTCGAGCAGCCGGTTCAGCAGCGCCTCCTCGTGTGCCTGGGCGGCGGCCAGGCCGGCCCGCAGCCGCGCCCGCCGGTCTCCGACCGCGTCCGGGTCCAACGTCGCCAGGTGCTCCACCGCGGCGGCCACCCCGGCGAGCAGCGGGAAGCTCGGCGTGCCGTACTCGAACCGGTCCGGCACCGCGTCGGAGGACGGCACCAGCTTCGCCGGGCGCAGCGCCGCCCACCGGGCCGGGTCGGCCACCATCGCCGCCAGGTGCGGCCCGGACCACTTGTACGCGCTGGTGACCAGGACGTCGGCGCCGAGCGAGGTCAGGTCGGTCGGCCCGTGCGGAACCGAGTGCACGCCGTCGACGTAGACCAACGCCCCGACCGCGTGCGCAGTCTTGGCGATCGCCGGCACGTCCGGCATGGTGCCGATGGCGTTGCTGCCGGCGGTCACCGCGACCAACCGGGTCCGCTCGCCGACCAGGTCGGCGTACTGGGCCGCGGGCAGCTCGCCGGTGTGCCGGTCGACCTCGGCCCAGCGCACTGTGGCGCCGGCCGCCTCGGCGGCCTGCACCCACGGCCGTACGTTCGCGTCGTGGTCGAGCCGGGAGACCACCACCTCGTCACCCGGGCGCCAGGCCGCGCCGAGCGTGCGGGCGAGGGTGTACGTCAGCGCGGTAGCGCTCGGGCCGAGCACCACCCCGGCCGGGTCGGCGCCGAGCAGGTCGGCCACCGCCGAACGGGCCTCGGCCACCAACTCCAGCGACCGGCGGCCCGCAACGTTGGCGGCGCTGCGATTGCCGACCGCCGACCGCATGGCGTCGGCGACCGCCTCGATCACACCGGCCGCGGTCTGGGTGCCCCCGGCGCCGTCGAAGTGGACGAAGCCCTCGGTCAGGGCGGGGTAGGCGGCCCGGGTGCGGGCGATGTCGAACGGCATGTCCCGGACCCTAGCCGGTCCTCCCGGTGCCCTGGTCGGCCGCCAGGTGATCACCGTTCGGCGGCGACCTCGCGGATGTCTCGTACTCTTGGCGAGGTGACGAACCGACCCGCCACCATGCCCATTCCCACCGTCCGCCGCGCCGCCGGTCTCTTCGCCGGTCTGGCGCTCGGCCTCGCCGTGCTCGCCGGGTGCAGTTCCCAGGGCGCCTCCACCGACTGCGGGCTGGACGCCTGCACGGTCACCTTCGAGCGGGGTGTCGACGCGAGCGCCACCATCCTGGGCGTCGAGGCCAAGCTGGTCGGCGCCGAGGGTGACCAGGTGACCGTCGAGGTCGCCGGCGAGCAGCTCACCCTCACCACCGGCCAGCAGGCCGCCGAGGCCGGGGGCTTCGCGGTCACCCTGGACAGCGTCACCGACCAGCAGGTCAAGATCCGGGTCGCGCGCAACCCGGGCAGCTGAGCTGGGCGGGCGGCGGTGGCCGACGTTTGGGAATCTTCCGAATCGGAGATTGTGACGCCATGTCACTCACCCGTAGCGCCGAAGCCACCGCCTCCCGTACGGCGGACAGCCGGTGGCTGGAAGTTCTCGCCCGGGCCGGCTTCATCGGCTACGGCATCGTCCACCTCCTCTTCGCCTGGTTGGCGTTGCAGATCGCGTTCGGCACGTCGTCCGACGACGGCGACCAGTCCGGCGCGCTGCGCACCCTCTCCGCACAGCCCCTCGGCAAGTTCCTGGTCATCGCCGTCGCGGTCGGCCTGCTCGCGATGGCGATCTGGCAGGCGCTGGAGGCGGCGGTCGGGCACCGCGCCGAGCGGGGCAGGGAGCGGGTCGTCGAACGGCTCGCCTCGACCGGCCGGACCATCGTCTACCTCTACTTCGCCTGGACCGCGTTCAAGGTCTTCAAGGACGCCGGGTCGAACAGCGCCGACCAGCAGGAGGCGTTGACCGGCAAGCTGATGACCTCCAGCGGTGGCCGCTGGCTGGTCGGCCTGGCCGGCCTGGTGCTCGCCGCGATCGGGGTCGGCCTGGTGATCTACGGGGTCGTCAAGCGGTTCGAGAAGCACCTGAAGACCGGTGAGATGAGCCCGAAGACCCGCCAGCTCGCCCGCCGGCTGGGCATGGTCGGATACATCGCCAAGGGCGTCGCGTACGGCATCGCCGGTCTGCTGATCATCGTGGCTGCGGTGAACTACGACCCGGAGAAGGCCCGTGGTCTGGACGCCGCGCTGCACACCCTGCGCGAGCAGTCGTACGGCGTGTTCCTGCTGACCCTGGTCGCCCTGGGTATCGCCGCCTTCGGCGTCTACTGCTTCCTCCAGTCCCGGTACCGCAAGGTCTGAACTGGTCGATCTGCGGGCCGTCGGGCACTCTTGGGCTTTTGCCTGAAGTGCCCGACGCCTGGTCGAAGGGGAGCACCGAAGCCGTGCAGAACTATCTCGAAACGGCCGTCGCCGCGCTCATCGCGGCGGTGGTCGCCCTGTTTCTGGTCGAGGCCGTCCACCGGCTGACCCGGCGGTTCGGCCGCCGGTCGCTGCTGTTGACCGAGTTGACCGATCACGCGCACCGCCCGTTCCAGGTCGCCGGGACGGTCCTGGCCGTGCAGTTCGCCGTCCGGTTCAGCACCGGGTACGCCGTCGGCGAGAGCTGGCGGCGTCTGCTGCTGCATCTGCTCATCCTCGGAGTCATCGCCACCACCGCCTGGCTGGTCGCCTCCCTGCTGGTCGTCGTGGAGGACACCGCGCTGGCCCGGTTCCGGGTCGACGTACCGGACAATCGGCACGCCCGGCGCGTGCGGACCCAGGTGGTGATGCTGCGCCGACTGACCATCGCGGTGATCGTCATCCTGACCGTCGGCGTGATGCTGATGACGTTCCCCAGCGTGCGGGGCATCGGCGCTGGCGTGCTGACCTCGGCCGGTGTGGTCGGTGTGGTGGCCGCGCTCGCCGCGCAGAGCCTGCTCGGCAACGTCTTCGCCGGCCTCCAGCTCGCGTTCAGTGACGCCGTCCGGCTCGACGACGTGGTCGTCGTCGAGGGGGAGTGGGGTCGGATCGAGGAGTTGACCCTCAGCTACGTCGTGGTGCAGATCTGGGACGACCGTCGGTTGATCCTGCCCACCTCGTACTTCACCAGCAAGCCGTTCCAGAACTGGACCCGCACCGAGGCTGCGGTGCTCGGCACCGCCGAGTTCGACGTCGACTGGGCGGTGCCGGTGCAGACCATGCGCGAGGAGCTGCGCCGCCTCGTCGAGGGCACCGAGCTGTGGGACGGACGGGTCTGCGTCCTCCAGGTCACCGACGCCACCGGCGGGATGGTCCGGTTGCGGGCGCTGGTCAGCGCCGCCGACGCGGGCAGTCTCTGGGACCTGCGCTGCCTCGTCCGGGAGCACCTGGTCGCCTGGATCCGGGACAACCGCCCGACCGCGATGCCCCGGCTCCGCACCGAGCTGGGCGACTCCAACAGCAACCTGTCCTGGCAGTGGGTCCAGCCGAGGCGGCCGGCACGCCGCCTGTCCGACACCGAGGCCCCCGACGACGCCCGGGTCTTCGGTGGCAGCGACGACGGCGACGCCCGCAGCGAAGCCTTCGTAGGCCCCGAAGAATCCCGCCCCTAACCCCCACCCCCACCCCCACCCCCCAGGCGGTTGATCAAGAGGTTTCGGTCATCTTTCCCGGCTTCTATGACCGAAAGCTCTTGATCACCAGAGGGGTGCAGTGGGGGAGCGGGGGCAGGGTGTGAGGTTTGGTTGCGGTTGGGTGGGGGATCTGCTGCCGGACGTCTCTGGCGTGATCGCGGCGGCTGGCCGGGTATCGGCGGCGCGGCGTCCGGACAACAGGGACGGCCAGCTGCTCGGCGCGCTTTAGGATTGACGGGCGGCGACTCCGGGCATACAGCGCGGTGATGAGGAAAGGAGGACAGCATGGCTGACGTGGCGAACGCCCGCACATCCCAGAACGGGAGCGAGCCCTCCACCGCCGAGTTGGTGCAACGGGCCACCGAACAGGTCTCCCGCCTCGTGCGGGACGAACTGGCGCTGGCCCGAGCGGAGTTGACCCAGAAGGGCAAGCACGCTGGCATCGGGATCGGCCTGTTCGGCGGCGGCGGCGCGCTCGCGTTCTTTGGCCTGGGCGCCTTGGTCGCCACGGCGATCCTTCTGCTCGACCTGGTGTTACCCGCCTGGGCCGCGGCGCTGATCGTGGCGGTCGCCTGCTTCCTGGTGGCCGGCATCCTCGCACTGGTGGGCAAGAAGCAGGTCAGCCGTGCTGTCCCACCGGTGCCGGCGGCCACGGTCCGCAGCCTCCGGGCAGACCTGGACACCGTCACCGCCGCGGTGAAGGACAGGGGGCGGCAATGACCGGCAACGGCACCGGCGACACGGAGGCCCTTCGCGAGGAGATCCGTCGTACCCGGGTCGAGTTGGGCGAGACGATGGAGGCGTTGGCCGCCAAGGCCGACGTCAAGGCGCGTCTGAAGGAGTCCGCCGGGCAGGCCAAGGAGCGGATGCGTGAGCAGGCGGCGCAGACCGTCGCCCGGGTCCGCGGGCAGGCCGCGCGGGGTGCCGGGATGGCGCGGGCGCAGGCGTACGACAAGGGCGAGATGATGCGACGCGACCCGGTGCCGTGGGCGGCCATCGCCGTCGGTGCGGTGGCCACCGTGGTGGTACTGATGATCGTGCGGGGGAGGCGTAGGTGAGTAAGAGCATCGGCAGGGTCGCGTACCGGCCGGTCGGCGTGTTGTTGGGTATCGCCGCAGGCACGGTGGCCGGGGTGATTTTCCGGCAGGTCTGGAAGGTCACCGCGGGCGACGGCGAGGCACCCAACGCGACCGACGAGGATCGCGGCTGGGGCGAGATCCTGGCCGCTGCGGCGTTGCAGGGCGCCATCTTCGCGGTCGTCCGGGCCGCCGTGGACCGGGGCGGCGCGGTCGGCGTCCGCCGGATGACCGGCCACTGGCCGGACTGACCAGACAGCGACATCAGCCCCCTTCCCCGCATCGATGGGAAGGGGGCTTTCGCATGGCATCGGCCGCCGCCCAGGGCAACTGAGGCATCCGTCAGGTCACATGTCGGAGAAATTCGTTGGAGAGGTCGTGACAGACTTTTTGCGTCCGTGATTTGCTGGTCCCCGCTGTTGCGAGATGGCGTGGTTGAGAGAAGTCTCCTTCGTGGGGCCGACTCAGGCGCCGCTGCTCAAAAACGGCCAATCGGCCGGACGGCGTGCACGGCCGCCAGTTTTTAGAGGGAGATACACATGGCTCAGGGAACCGTGAAGTGGTTCAACGCTGACAAGGGCTTCGGCTTCATCACCGTCGATGGTGGGGGTGCTGACGTGTTCGTCCACTTCTCGGCCATCCAGACCAGCGGCTACCGCTCGCTGGAGGAGAACCAGCGGGTGGAGTTCGAGATTGCTCAGGGTCAGAAGGGCCCGCAGGCGGAGCAGGTCCGTCCCATCTGAGTAAGCCGACCGGCCCCCGCCGGTCAGTGGGACGATCCGGCCCGAGGGTCGCTGCGAAAGCCCCGCATCCCGACCGGGATGCGGGGCTTTCCGTGCGCGGGCTCGCCGGTGCAGCGACCGCTCAGCGTCGGCGCGAGCGCAGGCCGAACCAGAGCACCACCAGCCCGGCCAGCGCCACGAGCGGGCCGAGCACCGCCCAGATCTTCTCGTCGGTCATCACGCTGCCGCTGACGTAGCCGAGGCCCTGGACCGTCCACACCGCACCGATCACCACGGCCAGCAGGCCGAGGGTGAGCGGAAGCCAGCCCCTCATCGCGTCCCCTCTCCGCCGCCCGGGGCGTCGCGCCGCCGTCCAGCATGGCTGGCCGGGCGGCGCGACGCGAGCATCCCGGGTGCGCGGGTCACCACCGGTCGTGTACCTGCGGGCGGATCAGCTCGTCGTAGGTCTCGCGTACGGCCGCCAACTGCTCGTCGGTCAGCGGGGACAGGGCCGCCGCGGCGGCGTTGCGGCGGGCCTGGTCGGCGTCGCGGGCGCCGGGGATGACCACGGTGACGCCCGCCTGGTCCAGCACCCAGCGCAGCGCGAACTGCGCCATCGTGCGGTCCGCGCCGACCAGCGGGGCCAGCCGGCGTACGGCGGCCAGACCGCGCTCGAAGTCCACTCCGGAGAACGTCTCCCCGACGTCGAACGCCGCGCCGTGCCGGTTGTAGTTGCGGTGGTCGTCGGCGGGGAACTCGGTGTGCTCGTCGTAGCGGCCGGAGAGCAGGCCGCTGGCCAGCGGCACCCGGGCGATGATGCCGACCCCGGCGGCCGCCGCGGCCGGCAGGACCCGCTCCAGGGGCTTGTGGCGGACCGCGTTGAGGATGATCTGGACGCTCGCCACCCCCGGTCGGGCGATCGCGGTGAGGGCCTGGTCGCAGGTCTCGACGCTGACGCCGTACCCGGCGATGGCCTTCTCGGCGACGAGGGTGTCCAGGCCGTCGAAGACCTCGTCGGAGGAGAAGACCTCGGTCGGCGGGCAGTGCAACTGGACCAGGTCGAGGGTGTCCATGCCCAGGTTGGCCCGGGAGCGGTCGGTCCACTGCCGGAAGTTGGCCAGGGTGTACGCCTCCGGCCGCTGCTCGACGCGGCGGCCCATCTTGGTGGCGACGGTCAGCCCGGCGTCGGGTCGGGTGCGCAGGAAGCGGCCGATCAGCTGCTCGCTGCGGCCGTCGCCGTACACGTCTGCGGTGTCGAGGAAGGTGACCCCGGCGTCCACGGCGGCGGCGAGCACCGCCATCGCGTCGTCCTCGCTGACGGTGCCCCAGTCGGCACCGAGTTGCCACGCGCCCAGGCCGACCGCGCCAACGGTCCGGCCGAGCCGGTTGAAGCTGCGCTGTTCCATGCCCCCGAGCCTAGTGATCGGGTTGCCGGCCGGCCAGACGAGCCGTACATTAAAACAATACGGACGTACGGTTTGGGAGGCGACCATGTGGGATCCGACGACCTACCTGCGTTTTGGCGACGAGCGCTCCCGGCCGTTTCACGATCTCGTCGCCCGGATCCCGGCCGAGCGACCCCGGACGGTGGTCGACCTCGGCTGCGGCCCCGGCCAGCACACCGCCACCCTCGCCGAGCGCTGGCCGACGAGCCGGGTGCTCGGCCTCGACTCGTCACCGGACATGATCGACCGAGCCCAGGCCCTCGGCGTACCCGTCGATTTCACCGTCGCCGACCTGCGCGACTGGCGTCCGACCGGCGACGAGGACGTGGTGGTCAGCAACGCGGCGTTGCAGTGGGTCCCCGGCCACCAGGAGCTGCTGCGCCGCTGGGCCGTCGAGCTGCCCGCCGGGGCGTGGCTCGCCATGCAGGTCCCCGGCAACTTCGCCGCCGGATCGCATCGCGCCTTGCGGGAAGTCGCCGACCGGCCGACCTGGCGAGCCGCCGTCGCCCCGCTGCTGCGCGCGGACCCGGTCGACGACCCGTCCGACTACGCGGCGCTGCTGACCGCCGCCGGCTGCGCGGTGGACGCCTGGGAGACTACCTACGTGCACCTGCTGCCGGCTCGACCCGCCGCCGAGCACCCGGTGCTGGCCTGGATGGAGGGCACCGCGCTGCGCCCGGTCCGGGCCGCGCTGGACGCCGCCGGCTGGTCGGCCTTCCGGGCCGAGCTGGGGGTACGCCTCACCGCGGCGTACCCGGTGCGGCAGGGTCAGGTGTACTTCCCGTTCCGCCGCGTCTTCGTCGTCGCCCGCACCGGCGACCATGCTCAGGAGAACCCGTGACCGACCTGCCCACCTTCATCGCCGGCCTGCCCAAGGTGGAGCTGCACGTGCACCACGTCGGCTCCGCGTCGCCCCGGATCGTCGCCGAGCTGGCCGCCCGCCACGAGGGGCGCACCCCCGTGCCGGCCGACCCGGACGCGCTCGCCGCCTACTTCGAGTTCCGCGACTTCGCGCACTTCATCGAGGTCTACCTGAGCGTCGTGGACCTCATCCGCGACCCGGAGGACGTCTGGATCCTCACCCACGAGGTGGCCCGGGAGTTGGCCCGCCAACAGGTCCGGTACGCGGAGCTGACCATCACGCCGTACTCGCACGTCCGGCGGGGCATCCCCGCCCCGGCGTTCTGCGAGGCCATCGAGGACGCCCGCAAGCGCGCCCTGGCCGACTTCGGCATCGAGCTGCGCTGGTGCTTCGACATCCCCGGCGAGGCCGGCCTGCCGGCAGCCGAGGAGACGCTGCGCATCGCGCTGGACCAGCGCCCGGACGGGCTTATCAGTTTCGGTCTGGGCGGCCCCGAGATCGGCGTACCCCGACCGCAGTTCCGGCCCTACTTCGACCAGGCCCGCGCGGCCGGGCTGCGTTCGGTGCCGCACGCCGGGGAGACCACCGGGCCGCAGACCGTCTGGGACGCGCTGAACGAGCTGGGTGCCGAACGGATCGGGCACGGGATCTCCGCCGCACAGGACCCGCGGCTGCTCGCGTACCTGGCCGAGCGGCAGATCGGGATGGAGATCTGCCCGACGTCCAACGTACGCACCCGGGCGGTGGCCACCCTCGACGAGCACCCGCTGCCCCGGCTGGTCGAGGCCGGGCTGCTGGTCACCATCAACTCCGACGACCCGCCGATGTTCGGCACGACCCTCAACGACGAGTACGCGGTAGCGGCCCGCCTACTCGGCGTCGGCGCCGAGGGTCTGGCCGGGCTGGCCCGCAACGCGGTGACCGCGTCCTTCCTCGACGGCGCCGGCAAGCAGCGGATCACCGCCGAGATCGACGCGTACCTCGGCGCCGCCGGCTGAGCTTGTCGAGGCTTTTCGAGCAGGGCGCGCGGCGGGAGCGTGGGTGTGGGGGGACCTGTGACTCCCGCCGCGCGCGCGGCTCCACCGGCCGTGGGTGCATGGTGCGCTTGGCCGGTAGAACTGGTGGGTTCGTGCTGTGATCCTGTCAGCCCGCGGCCGATCCAACGCGGTCGTTAACCGCGATCTAAGGAAGACTTGCGCCGGCGCACAGCCCCGGGGGTGCGACCCGGTCAGTCGTCGGTGGGGCGCTGGCGGGGCCAGCGACGGCCGCTGGACTTCGTGTCCCGGGCGTCGCGGGCCATCCGACCGACCAGACCGAAGCGGCTGACCTGCCGGGGCGTCGCCTCCGGGTCGGCGAGCAGCATCACCACGCTGGCTCCGCCGAGCCGGGCGCGGTCGATGCTCACCGAGCCGTTGGCCTGCAACGCCACCCGCTTGGCGATGTCCAGGCCGAGCCCGGTCGAGCCCTGGTCACTGGCGCCTCGGCGCAGTGCCCGGTCCGGGTTGGCGATGCCGGGGCCGGCGTCGTCGATCCGGATCGCCACGTAACCGTCGCGCCGGGACACGGCCACCTCGAACGCGGTGCCCTGCGGGGTGTACCGGAAGACGTTGCCGATCACCGCGTCCAGCGCGGCGGCCAGCTCGGCCCGTGGCACCGGCGCCGGGATGCGCAGCTGGGCGCCATTGACCCGGTGCGGCCGGTTCTGGTCGCCGGCGAGGGCCGCCCAGAACACCATCCGGTCCCGGACCACCTCGCTCACGTCGCACATCGCCGGCCCGGCCTCGTGCGCCACCGCCTTACGGGTGGTCTTGATCAGCACGTCGATCTCACCCTCCAGGGTGACGATCGCCTGCCGGATCCGTCGGATGCCACGAAGCCGGTCCAACTCCGCCGGGCTGAAGGACCCCACGCTGGTGTCGTCGGACTCCAACGCCTCCGCGTCCAACCGCAGCACCGTCAACGGGGTACGCAGGCGATGCGACAGGTCGGCCACCAGCTCCCGCTCGTCGGTGCGGGCGGCGTCCAACCGGTCCGCCATCCGGTTGAAGGCGTACCCGGCCTCGGCCAGCTCACGCGGACCGGTCGGCTCGACGCGTACGCCGAGGTCGCCGTCGCCGATGGAGAGCGCGGCCTTGACCAGGCCCCGGGTCGAGTCCACCGCGCGGGCGGCGACCCGGTCGACCACCAACACCGCCGCGCCGGCCATCGCCGCTCCGACCGCGAACAGCAGCAGCCAGGTGCCGCCGGCACCCTCGCCGAGCGTCGAGTCCGGAAGGAACACCTCGACCACGGCCGTCCGGTCACCGAGGACGACCGGGTCCAGCCGGACCACACCCCCGTCGACGTCGACGACCAACGACTGCCGGCCGGCGCGGGCCCGGTCCAGGTCGCTGCCGCTGGCCCGAGCGGCGGACTCGTCCAGCCCCAACCCGTGCACCACGGGCCGGGCGGGGGCGCCGTCCGCGCTGGCCACCACGGCGCGCTCGACGACCGCCGGGTCGGTGCTCACCGCCAGCGCGCCGGTCACCAGCGCGCTGCGCCGCGCCGCATCGGCGATCGCATCGTCCCGGCTCTGCTCGCGCAGGCTGAGCCCGAGGGGAATCAGGAACGCGAGCGCGACGAGACTGCACATGCCGGCCGTGAGCAGGGCCAGCGCCGTCCTCAGTCCGGTGCCACCAGCCGGAACCCGACCCCCCGCACGGTGCGCAGGTAGCGCGGCTTCGCCGCGGACTCGCCCATCTTTCTGCGGAGCCAGTACAGGTGAACGTCGATGGTCTGATCCTCGCCGACCGATGGCTGCCGCCATACCTCCTCCAAGAGTTCCCGGCGGGACACTACCCGCCCAGGTCGTGCGGCGAGATACGCCAACAGGTCGAATTCCTTGCGGGTCAGCGCCAGCGGCTCCCCGTCGAGCTGGGCGCTGCGCTCGCCCACGTCCACCCGCAGCCCACCGACGCTGTGCACGGCGGGCTGCACCGTCCGACTGGCCCGGCCGGCGCGGCGCAGCACGGTGGTGATCCGCGCGTCCAGGTGCGCCCCGGTGAACGGCTTCACCATGTAGTCGTCGGCACCGGCGCGCAGCAGCTTGACCACCGACTGCTCGTCGTCCCGGGCGGTGGCGATGATGATCGGGACGTCGGTGATGCCGCGCAGCATTCGCAGCGCGTCCGAGCCGTCCAGATCGGGCAGGCCGAGGTCCAGCACCACCAGGTCGGGTGTCTCCGCGGCGACCCGACGCAGGGCGTCCAACGCCGTACCCACGGCGTGCACGGCATGCCCCCGGTCGGTGAGGGACCGCAGCATCGCGCCGCGTACGACGTGATCGTCTTCGACCAGGAGCACGGAGGCCACGACAAGACCGTACTTGGCCTGGCAAGTTGATCGCGTTGCGACGTGCCTGGCGACCGGGCAAGCTGGTACGACGATGTCGTTCACCCTGTTCGCCGATGCCCGCCTGGCGCTCGCCCGGGACAGCCTCGCCGGTCTCTCCACCGGCGACGCGCTCGGCGCGCAGTTCTTCCTGTCCGGGCCGACGGCTGCGGACTTCGCGGCCGGCGGCCTGCCGCCGGCGCCCTGGGAGTGGACCGACGACACCGAGATGGCCTGCTCGGTCTTCGCCGAGCTGGCCGAATCCGGCGGCGTCGACCGGGACCGGCTGGCGCTGTCCTTCGCGCAGCGGTGCGCTCCGCGCCGCGGCTACGGCGCCGGCGCGATGCTGATCCTGGAGCTGATCCGCACCGGCACGCCGTGGCCGGTGGCCGCTGCCTCCGCCTTCGACGGGCAGGGCTCCTGCGGCAACGGGGCGGCGATGCGGGTCGGCCCACTGGGCGCGTACTTCGCCGACTCGACCGCGCGTGCCGCCGCGCAGGCCCGCGCCTCGGCCGAGGTGACACACGCGCACCCGGAGGGAATCGCCGGCGCGGTCGCCGTCGCCGTCGCCGCCGCGCTGGCCGCCCGCGCCCGCCTCGACGGGCACCGGCCGGCCCCGGAACGGCTGCTCGCCGGGATCGCCGCCGCGCTCGACCCGGGCACCGAGGTGCATCGGGGCGTACACCGGGCGGCCGGGCTGCTCGGCCGACCGCTGCCCGTTGTGGTGGCCGCGCTCGGCAACGGCTCCCGGGTGACCGCCCAGGACACCGTCGGGTTCACCCTCTGGGTGGCCGCCACCCACCTCGACGACTATCCGACGGCGATCCAGACGTGCGTGCGCGCCGGTGGGGACGTCGACACCACGGCCGCCATCGCGGGCGCGGTGGTGGCCGCGTACACCGGCGTCGGCACCTCGGGCGGGGTGCCCGAGTCGTGGCTGTCCGCCCGCGAGCCGCTACCTACCTGGCTGCCCTGACCGCCTGGGCCGCCCGGCCGGGCCTCGGTTCGTGCCGCCCGGCCGGGCCTCGGTTCGTGCCGCCCGGCCGGGCCTCGGTTCGTGCCGCCCGGCCGGGCCTCGGTCCGTGCCGCCCGGCCCGGCCTCAGTCCGTGCCGCCCGGCCCGGCCTCAGTCCGTGCCGCCCGGCCCGGCCTCAGTCCGTGCCGCCCGGCCCCAGCCCCAGCTCATGATCCGCTCGGCTTCCTGCAAGTCGGGCTGTCCGGGCGGTGGGGATACCCCGGTTTCCGGAAACCCGAGTGGATCACCGCGATGCCGCAGAGACAGCGGGCTGCGGGTCGGCGGGCGCGGGCTCGGCGGGCGCGGGCTCGGCCGGCGTGGGGTCGGCGGGCGTGGGGTCGGCGGGCGTGGGCTCGGCCGGCGTGGGGTCGGCGGGCGCGGGGTCGGTCGGCGTGGGGTCGGCGGGCGTGGGGTCGGTCGGCGTGGGCTCGGCCGGCGTTGCGGCCTCATCCGCCCGCCCGGCGGCCCCGGCGAGCGCCGCGGCGTCGGTCGCGCCGTCCCGCGTCGCGGCGGACCTGGCGGGCTTGTCCGCGCGGCCGGTGATCTCGGCCAGGGTCGCGGCCTCGTCGCGCGTCGGGTCCGGCGTCGCGGGGCCGCCGGTCACCTCGGCGAGCGCGGTGGCCTCGTCCGGGTTGCGTCGGCGCCACCGGCTGACCAGCCAGCCGATCGCCGCGCCGCCGCCCAGCCCGGCCAGCAGGCCGGCGGCCAGCATCCCGTCGGCGTTGCCGGACCCCTCGTCGGCACCGCCAGCGGCGGCGGGCGGGTCGGCGTCGACACCGCTGTCCGCAGCGGCCGGCGCGCCAGCGGCCGGACCCCCGTGGCCGCCGCCGTGTGCGGCCGGTCCGGCCGCGCCCGGGGCCGCCGGCAGCAGGGTGAGCACCGGGGCCTGGTGCGCGCCGGCGGCGTCCGCCCACCTGACCACCGTGCCGTCGGCGTACGTCTGGACGACCTCGAAGGTGAGCCGCTCGACCTGCGGCATCGGTCCCATGGACAGCGCCAACCGGGCCGGACCGGGGCCGCTCTCGCCGACCCGGACCCAGGTCACCGCGGTCGTCACCGTGCTCACCCCGGACGAGTGGATGCCGGTCACCGGCTTGTCCAGGTTGCGGGAGCTGATTCGGGGCGCCCACCCGTCCACCGACATCGGGTAGACCTCGGCGATCGGCGCGTCGGCCGGCAGCCGGACCTCGATCTGGTTGGTCTTCGTGCCGGGCCGCTCCTGCGGAACGCTGAACTCCAGGCGTACCGCATCGCCCTGGCGCGCCTCGGTCGGGGTGGTCGTCACGTCCGCCGCGTACGCCGTGCCAGGCCAGAGCAGCAGCCCGGCGGCGGTCACCGCGGTCGCCGCCACGATCCGCCGCGGCCGGCTGCCGCCGTACGTGCTCGCCATCTCGTGCCCCCATCCGTGTCGACGCGGCCGGCACCGATCCCGGCCACACCTTCTAGTTCGGCTGGCAGGCGCGAAAGGTTCAACGCCGGCGGTAAGGAAGGTGCCGTTCCCGGTGGGTGGCGGGGCGACCGATAGCATCGGCAGGAGCCGAGGATCGGCACCGTTTCGTACCGCTTGGAGGAGTCACCGTGTCCGCACCCCGTACCCCCGCCGTGGCCGACCCCGTCGTCGTCGCCGCCGGGACCACGGCGGCCGACGCGGTGGCCGCGGCCGGACTGCCCGCGAACGGCCCCAAGGCCATCGTCGTGGTCCGCGACCCGCAGGGCCAGCTGCACGACCTGGACTGGTCGCCGGCCGAGGAGACCCTCGTCGAGCCGGTCAGCCTGGACTCGCCCGACGGGCTCAACGTGCTGCGGCACTCCACCGCGCACGTCCTGGCCCAGGCCGTACAGGACATCTTCCCCGAGGCCAAGCTGGGCATCGGCCCGCCCATCGAGAACGGCTTCTACTACGACTTCGACGTCGACAAGCCGTTCCAGCCCGATGACCTCAGCAAGCTCGAAAAGCGCATGCAGGAGATCATCAAGTCCGGGCAGCGGTTCCGTCGTCGCCGCTTCGGCAGCCTGGACGAGGCGCGCTCCGAGCTGGCCGACGAGCCGTTCAAGCTGGAGTTGATCGAGGTCAAGGGCGAGGGCCTGGACACCGACGAGGTGATGGAGGTGGGCGGCGGTGAGCTGACCATCTACGACAACCTCGACGCCAAGGAGGACAAGGTCTGCTGGTCGGACCTGTGCCGGGGTCCGCACCTGCCGACCACCCGACTGATCGGCGCGTTCAAGCTGATGCGCTCCGCCGCCGCGTACTGGCGGGGCTCGGAGAAGAACCCGCAGCTCCAGCGGGTGTACGGCACCGCGTGGCCGACCCGCGACGAGCTCAAGGCGTACCTGAAGCTGTTGGAGGAGGCCGCCCGGCGCGACCACCGCAAGCTCGGCGCGGACCTCGACCTGTTCAGCTTCCCCGACGAGATCGGCTCCGGCCTGGCGGTCTTCCACCCCAAGGGCGGCATCATCCGCCGCGAGATGGAGCACTACTCGCGTCGCCGGCACGAGGAGGCGGGGTACGAGTTCGTCAACACCCCGCACATCACCAAGGCGCAGCTGTTCCAGACCTCCGGTCACCTGCCGTACTACGCGGACACCATGTTCCCGCCCATGCAGTTGGAGGGCGCGGACTACTACCTCAAGGCGATGAACTGCCCGATGCACAACCTGATCTTCAGGTCGCGCGGGCGGTCGTACCGGGAGCTGCCGCTGCGGATGTTCGAGTTCGGCACGGTCTACCGGTACGAGAAGTCCGGCGTCGTGCACGGCCTGACCCGGGTCCGGGGCCTGACCCAGGACGACTCGCACATCTACTGCACCCGCGAGCAGATGGCCGGCGAGCTGTCCACGCTGCTCAGCTTCGTGCTCGACCTGCTGCGCGACTACGGCCTGGACGACTTCTATCTGGAGCTATCGACCCGGGACGATTCGCCCAAGTTCATCGGTGCCGACGAGGACTGGGCGGAGGCCACCGAGGCGCTGCGCACCGCCGCCGCCACCTCCGGGCTGGAGCTGGTGCCCGACCCGGGTGGCGCGGCGTTCTACGGGCCGAAGATCTCCGTGCAGGCCCGCGACGCGATCGGCCGGACCTGGCAGATGTCCACCATCCAGGTCGACTTCAACCAGCCGGAGCGCTTCGGCCTGGAGTACCAGGCCGCCGACGGCAGCCGGCAGCGACCCGTGATGATCCACCGGGCGCTGTTCGGGTCGATCGAGCGGTTCTTCGGGGTGCTCACCGAGCACTACGCGGGCGCGTTCCCGGCCTGGCTGGCGCCGGTGCAGGTGGTGGGCATCCCGATCCGCGAGGATCACACCGACTACCTGCACGGCTTCGTCGCGGCGCTGCGCGCCGAGGGCATCCGGGCCCAGGTGGACGCCGGTGACGACCGGATGCAGAAGAAGATCCGGACGGCGCAGCAGCAGAAGATCCCGTTCATGGTGATCGCCGGCGACGACGACGTGGCCGCCGGGACGGTCTCCTTCCGCTACCGCGACGGCTCCCAGCGCAACGGCGTGCCGATCGCCGAGGCGGTCACCCACGTCCTGGACGTGGTCAGGTCGCGGACCAACATCGGCCCCTCCGCCGCCGCGGAGTAGCCGGGCCGCCCGCGCGGCCGGTCGCGGCCCGCTCGCCCGCCGCATGATCACGCTCGATCCAGAAAGTAGTGGCCTCCCCGGTGCGGGAGGCCACTACTTCCATGTTCGAGCGCGATCTTCGCTGCGCCGTAGCCGGGGTAGCCGGCGACCCGGATCTGGAGTTGTCGAACGTCCTCGCCGGACGCCCCTGGGACAGGGTGCGTCCCCAGGTGTAGCAGCCGTCCGCCGGGCCGCGCCGGCGGTGAGGGTGACGCCGGCCACTGTGGTGGCGGCGGTCAGCGCAAGTGCCGCGAGGAACCTGCCGAGCCGTCGGAACATGGACCCCTCCATCACTTCATGGAAGTACGTGGATGCATGGAAGTTTCATGCTCCGACGTTGATCCGTCAAGAACTTGCAGCAGCGGTTTCCGGACGGCGGGTGTCGCGGCGTGTCCACGGGGCTCCGTAGGATCAGCTCGTGACAGGGGCGGAACGGCACACGGACATCGACGGCATGGCAGACGGCATGGCAGACGGCATGGAGCGGCTCTGGACGCCGCACCGGATGACCTATATCTCCGGCGAGGACCGCCCGACCGAGGGCTACGAGAAGCCCACCGGCTGCCCCTTCTGCCGGGCGCCGAAGCTGCCGCCGGAGGAGAGCCTGGTGGTGGCCCGTGGCGAGCACGTGTTCGTGGTGCTCAACCTCTACCCGTACAACCCGGGGCACCTGCTGGTCTGCCCCTACCGGCACGTCGCCGACTACACCGACCTGGACGTGCCGGAGACCACCGAGCTGGCGTCGTACACCCAGACCGCCATGCGGGTGATCCGCGAGGTCAGCAACGCGCACGGCTTCAACCTGGGCATGAACCAGGGCGGGGTGGCCGGCGCCGGCATCGCCGCGCACCTGCA
Source organism: Micromonospora sp. NPDC050276 (assembly GCF_044459545.1). NCBI lineage: Bacteria > Bacillati > Actinomycetota > Actinomycetes > Micromonosporales > Micromonosporaceae > Micromonospora > Micromonospora sp. NPDC050276. The sequence goes on from NZ_JBITJA010000002.1 coordinate 429,172, forward strand.
CCAGCACGTGGTGCCGCGCTGGGGCGGCGACGCGAACTTCATGCCGGTGATCGGCCGCACCAAGGTCCTGCCGCAGCTGCTCGGCGACACCCGGGACCTGCTGGCCCGCGCCTGGCCGTCCTGACCGCCACCGGCCGCGCCGGGCCGGCTGCGCGACGTCCGCGCCGGGCCGGCTAGTCGGCGCGCAGCAGCGGGATCAGCTCCGACCAGCTCTCCACCCGGTGTACGAGTGGCAACACCGCGGCGTGGGCGGCCACCTGCGCCGGGCGGGGTCGGAACAGGTAGCGGTGCGGCACCGAGTCGAGATAGCCGAGCACCTCCAGCTTGTCGTCCACGAAGTGGGTCAGGCCGAGTCGTCGGGCGATCGGCGCCTTGTCCGGTCGGGTGCGGCAGAAGTGCATCCGGTGCTCGGCGATGCCGGTACGTGCCGCGAAATCGTGGTGGGCCAACCACTCCCGGGTACGCCGCTCGGTGGCCTCCCCGCACTTGGACACCAGGTGCACCTCGTCGAACGCCGGGCCGAGCGCCGCGAGCGCGTCGAACGCCCCGTCCACGACGGGAGTACGCAGGTAGTGCGCGCCGAAGAACGACGTGTCCGCGTCGTCGTCGGCCGGCTCGATGATCACGCCGCCGATGTCCACACCCAGACGTCGCATGGGGCCGATCATGCCGCACCGTGACCGTCGCCGTGCACCCGCGTGTCCGCCCTCTGGATCTGCTACGCCCCAACCCGGTGGAGGTGGCACGATCGGCCGATGGCAGTCACGACACGGACGTTGGGGCGCAGCGGCATCGAGGTCAGCGCCCTCGGCATGGGGTGCTGGGCGATCGGCGGTCCCTGGGCGGAGGGCACCCAGCCGCTGGGCTGGGGCGCGGTCGACGACGACGAGTCGGTGCGGGCGGTACGTCGGGCGCTCGAGGAGGGCATCACCCTCTTCGACACCGCCGACACGTACGGGGCCGGGCACGGCGAGCGGGTGCTCGGTCGTGCGCTCGCCGGTCGCCGGGACGACGCCGTGATCGCCACCAAGTGGGGTTACACGTTCGACGAGGCCAGCCGACAGGCCACCGGCGAGGACGCCTCACCCGCGTACCTGCGCACTGCCGTGACTGCCTCGCTGCGCCGGTTGGGCACCGACCGGATCGACCTCTATCAGCTGCACCTGGCCGACCTGCCGGTGCCGAGGGCGCAGGCGCTGATCGGGACCTGCGAGGACCTGGTGGCCGAGGGCCTGATCCGCGCGTACGGGTGGAGCACCGACCGCCCCGACCGGGCCGCCGCCTTCGGGCACGCCGCCACCGGTGCCACCGCCGTGCAACACACCCTGTCGGTGCTGCGGGACGCCCCCGACCTGCTCGCCGTCTGCGACAAGTACGACCTGGCCAGCATCAACCGGGGGCCGCTCGGGATGGGGCTGCTCACCGGGAAGTACTCGGCCGGGTCGACACTGCCCCGCGACGACGTACGCGGGCTGGCCCCGGGCTGGTTGGAGTGGTTCCGGGGCGGCCGGCCGGCACCGGAGTGGCTACGTCGGGTCGGCGCGGTCCGGGCCGCGCTGACCGCCGACGGGCGCACCCTCGCCCAGGGCGCGTTGGGCTGGATCTGGGCGCGCAGTGGTCGCACCATTCCGATCCCGGGCTGCCGTACCGTCGCCCAGGTCGAGGAGAACGCCGCGGCGCTGCACTGGGGCCCACTCCCGGCGGACCAGTTCGTCGAGGTGGAGCGCCAGCTCGCCGCCGTTCGCACGGCCGCCCTCCGCGACGCCGACCGCCCCCACTGGCCCCGCCCCGACCACCCCACAGTCCACCCGTAACCAAGTCCCCGCCCCCGCGCCGCCCCCGCCCTGCCCAACCGTGCCGTATCCCGCCCTGCCTAACCGCGTCGATCATGGAGTTGTGGTGCCTCACGAATCGGGCATAGGTAGTCCTGCCGCCCACCACAACTCCATGATCGACCCACACGTCACCCCAACCCGCGCCGATCTTGCGCTTTCTGCGGGGACTTACGCCGCGAATCGCGACATAAGGACGACAGAAAGTGCAAGATCGCCGGGCCGGGCCGGGCCGGGGCGGGGTGGGGTGGGGCGGGGTGGGGTTAGTCCCTGTCGCTCCGCTGCGCGAAGCGGCCCTAATCGGGAGGAAGTAGGTCTACTTCCGAGTTAGGGGGTTTGTTCTTTGCGGATCTGGTCGGCCAGGTGGGCGGGCATCGGGTCGTGGCGGACGAAGTGGCGGCGGAAGGTGCCGGTGCCGGACGTCATGGAGCGCAGCTCGACGGCGTAGCGGAGCAACTCGGTGGCGGGCACCTCGGCGCGCACCAGGGTGCGGCCCTCGGCGTCCTCGTCCGGTTCGGTGCCGAGCACCCGGCCGCGGCGCCCGGACAGGTCGCCCAGCACCGTACCCACCGAGCCGTCCGGCACCCGGATGGTGACCTCGTCGATCGGCTCCAGCAGGGCCGGCTGGCCACGCTCGGCGGCGTCGCGCAGCGCCAGCGCACCGGCGGTCTGGAAGGCCGCGTCGGAGGAGTCGACACTGTGCGCCTTCCCGTCGACCAGGGTCACCCGCAGGTCCACCACCGGGTGGCCGGCGACCAGACCGCGTTCGAGCTGGGCGCGGACGCCCTTCTCCACCGACGGGATGTAGTTGTGCGGCACCGCGCCGCCGACCACCCGGTCGACGAACTCGAAGCCACTGCCGCGCGGCAGCGGCTCCACCTCGATGTCGCAGACCGCGTACTGGCCGTGGCCGCCGGACTGCTTGACGTGCCGGCCGTGCCCCTTCGCGGGCACGGTCAGCGTCTCGCGCAGCGACACCTTGACCGGCTCGGTGTCCAGTTCGACACCGCCGGCGCGGAGCCGGTCGAGCACCACGTCCGCGTGGGCCTCGCCCATGCACCAGAGCACCAGCTGGTGGGTCTCCGGGTTGCGCTCCAGTCGCAGCGTGGGGTCGCCGGCGACCAGACGGGCGAGGTTGCGGGCCAGGGCGTCCTCGTCGGCGCGGCTGCGGGCGACGATCGCCACCGGCAGCAGCGGCTCCGGCATCTCCCAGGGGGCGATCAGCAGCGGATCGTCCTTGGCCGAGATGGTGTCGCCGGTCTCGGCGCTGCCCGACTTGGTGATCGCGCAGATGTCGCCGGCCACGCAGGCCGACACCTCGCGCAGGGTCGCGCCCAGCGGGGTGTAGATGTGCCCGACCCGCTCGTCGGCGTCGTGGTCGGGGTGCCCGCGTTCGGCCAGGCCGTGCCCGGAGACGTGCACGGTCTGGTCGGGGCGCAACGTGCCGGAGAAGACCCGGACCAGCGAGACCCGACCGACGTGGCGGTCGACGGTGGTCTTGACGACCTCGGCGACGAGCGGCCCGGCCGGGTCGCAGGTCAGCGGCGGACGCGGCGAGCCGTCCACCCCGGTCACCGCCGGCAACTCGTGCTCCAGCGGCGACGGGAACGCGGCGGTCAGCACCTCCAGCAGCACGTCCAGCCCGACACCGGTCTGGGCGCAGACCGGCACCACCGGGTAGAAGTGGCCCCGGGCGACGGCCTTCTCCAGGTCGTCGATGAGCACCTCGGTGCTGATCTCCTCGCCGTCGAGGTACCGGTCCATCAGGGTCTCGTCCTCGCTCTCGGCGATGATCCCCTCAATCAGCTCGTTGCGGGACTCGTCGATGGCCGGCTGGTGCTCCGGGTCCGGGTCGCGGACGTCGGCCGGAAGCCCGGCGGTGTAGTCGAAGACCCGGCGGGTGATCAGGCCGAGCAGACCTTCGGTGGAGACCCCGTCGTCGCCGAGCATCGGCAGGTAGAGGGGCATCACGTTGTCCCCGAAGAGGCGTTGGCAGAGCGCCACCGTCTCGTCGACGTCGGCGCGGGGCTGGTCCAGGCGGGCGATCGCGACCGCGCGGGGCATGTCGACGGCCGCGCACTCCTCCCACAGCGCGACGGTGGCCGCGTCCATGCCGCCGGCCGCCGAGACGACGAAGAGCGCGGCGTCGGCGGCCCGTAGCCCGGCCCGCAGCTCGCCGACGAAGTCGGCGTACCCGGGGGTGTCCAGCAGGTTGACCTTGATGCCGTTGTGCAGCAGCGGCGCGCAGGACAGGCTGACCGAGCGCTGTTGGCGTACGGCCGCGGGGTCGTGGTCGCCGACCGTGGTGCCGTCGACCACGGTGCCGGCCCGGCCGATCGTGCCGGTCGCCGCGAGCAGGGCCTCGACCAGGGTGGTCTTGCCCGCCCCGGAGTGCCCGACGAGCACCACGTTGCGGACCTGCTCGGGCTCGGTCACCACCGGCGCGCCGCCGGTGGAACCCTTTTCGTGACTCTTCTGCGCCATGGGGCGCACCTCCCTCAGCCGGTGGTGGTGGCGACCGCCGCGCGACGGGAAGCGGCCCGGGGCGAGTGCGCGGCGATATCCTCCGGTGGTCTGCTGCACAGCGGGAACGGGACGGGCGGACGGGTGAGCTGGCTCACCTTCCGGCTCGATCTCACACCCGTTGCCCGATAGGCACAAGCCTCCCCCGGGCGGGTCGGCGGGACGGTCCGTATCGCCGGAGCTGGGCGGACCGTTATCGTGGGGACCGCCATGGCGAAGATCTTCCAAGTGTCGGCCCGCGCGGGGATGACCCGCGTCGTCGAGCCGATTGCCCGCGCCCTGCTGCGCGCGGGCGTCACCCCTAACGCCGTCACCGTCGCGGGCACCGTCGGTGTGCTCGTCGGCGCGCTCGGCTTCGGTGCCCGCGGCCACCTGGTCGCGGGCGCGTTGATCGTCACCCTGTTCGCGCTCACCGACCTGCTCGACGGGACGATGGCCCGGATGAGCGGCGGCTCCACGAAATTCGGCGCGTTCCTCGACTCAAGCATGGACCGGGTCGCCGACAGCGCCGTCTTCGGCGCGGTCGCGTACTGGTTGGCCACCCAGGGCGATCACTCCGGGGTGGCCGCCGCGTTGATCTGCCTCGCCGCCGGCGGCCTGGTCTCCTACGTCAAGGCCCGCGCCGAGGGGCTCGGCATGACCTGCAACGTGGGCATCGCCGAGCGCACCGAGCGACTGCTGATCGTCGGGGTCGGCGGAATCCTCACCGGCCTGAACGTGAAACCGGCGTTGGAGATCGCGCTCTGGCTGTTGGCCGCCGTGTCGATCTTCACGGTGGGGCAGCGGATGACGCACGTCTACCGCCAGGCCCAGCAGCTCCAGCCGGACGGTCAGGCGTGAGTGGGCTGCCGGCGACCCGGCGTCGAACGACCGGCGGCCGAGTCGCGTGAACCTCACCGAGCTGGGCTACATCGCCGGGTGGCGGGTGGTCCGCGCGCTTCCCCGGCCGTTGGTGGCGGCGGCGTTCCAGGCGGGCGCGGACCGCGCCCACCGCGCCGGCGGCGGGGGTACGGCCCGACTGCGCGCGAACCTGCGCCGGGTGGTCGGCCCGGAGCTGCCCGAGGCGGAGCTGGACGATCTCGTCAAGCGCGGGTTGCGCTCGTACGCCCGGTACTGGATGGAGGCGTTCCGACTGCCCGCCCTGAGTCGGGCGCAGATCCTCTCCGGTTTCCGGCTCGACGGCGCCGAGCTGCTCGCCGCCGACGTGGCCGCCGGCCGGGGCGCGGTGGTGGCCCTGCCGCACGCCGGCAACTGGGATGCCGCGGGTGCCTGGGTGGCGGCCACCGGTTGGCCGATCACCACGGTCATGGAGCGGCTCAAGCCGGAGGGCGTGTACAAGCGTTTCCTGGCGTTCCGGGAGGTTCTCGGAATGGAGATCCTGCCGACCCACGGGGGGCCGCGTCCGGCGTTCGACGTGCTGCTGGACCGGGTCCGTGCCGGCGCGGTGGTGCCGCTGCTGGCCGACCGGGACCTCTCCGCCCGGGGGGTGGAGGTGGACTTCTTCGGCGGGAAGACCCGGATGCCCGCCGGGCCGGCGTTGCTCGCGCTGCACACCGGCGCGCCGCTCTACGTGGCCTCGCTGTGGTACGAACCGGACGCCGCCTGCGCGTCGCTGGTGGGCCCGCTGCCGGTGCCCGGGCCCGAGGTGGGGCCGCTGGACCAGCGAGTCCGGTCGCTGACCCAGCTGATCGCCGACCGTCTGGCGGCGGGTATCGCCCGGCATCCGGAAGACTGGCACATGTTGCAGCGGATGTGGCTGGACCAGGGGAGGGCGGGGGAGGGCACGGCGCTGCCCTCGTCGGCCCCCGGCCAGGGCTGAGGGGGTGGGCTGACGCATGCGGATCGGCATCGTGTGCCCGTACTCGTTCGACGTCCCGGGTGGGGTGCAGAACCACGTCATGGATCTCGCCGAGGCGTTGATCGCGCTCGGTCACGAGGTCAGCGTGCTGGCCCCGGCCGACGAGGACTCGCCGCTGCCGGAGTACGTGGTGTCCGCCGGGCGGGCGGTGCCGCTGCCGTACAACGGTTCGGTGGCTCGGATCGCGTTCGGCCCGGTCTCGACCGCGCGGGTCCGCCGGTGGATCACCAACGGCGACTTCGACGTGCTGCACGTGCACGAGCCGTTGACGCTGAGCCTGTCGCTGCTGGCCGTGCTCTCCGCCCGTGGCCCGGTGGTGGCGACGTTCCATACCGCGATGACCCGTTCGCGGGTCCTCGCCGCCGCGCAGGGCGTGCTCCAGATCGTGTTGGAGCGGATCACCGCCCGGATCGCGGTGAGCGCGTTGGCCCGAAAGGTGCAGGTCGAGCACATGGACGGCGGTGCGGTGGAGATTCCCAACGGGGTGGCGGTGGCCAAGTTCGCCGACGCCGAGCCGTTGCCGGGTTGGCCCGGGGAGTGTGCGGTCGGCACCGGCGGCACGCTCGGTTTCCTGGGCCGGTTCACCGAGGCACGCAAGGGTTTCCCGGTGCTGCGCGACGCGTTCGTGGCGTTGGCCCCCACCCGGCCCGGGCTGCGGTTGCTGGTCGCCGGCCCGGGTGACCGCGACGACCTGTACGACCAGTTTCCCGCCGAACTGCACGAGCGGATCACGTTCCTCGGCCTGGTCAGCGAAGCGGACAAGGCGCGCATGTTGCGCAGTGTGCACCTTTACGTCGCACCGAACACCGGCGGCGAGTCGTTCGGCATGATCCTCACCGAGGCGTTGGCGGCGGGGACCACGGTGGTCGCCAGTGACCTGGACGCGTTCCGGCGGGTGCTCGACGGTGGGCGGGCCGGGCGGCTCTTCGCCACCGGTGACCCGGTGGGGCTGCGCGACGTGCTGAGCGAGCTGCTGGACGACCCGGTCGGGCGGGCCGCGCTGAGTGCCTGCGGCGATCAGGTGGTCGCGAATTTCGACTGGCCAGTAGTTGCTCGCCGCGTTCTGGAGGTGTATGCGGCGGCGATCGAGGCAACCGACGGGCGGGTCATCGACCAGGAATGGGTGGGGCTGGGCTGAGCCGGGTGTGACGGATGGTGCGGTGGTGACCGGGGGACCGGTGCGGCCGCGCCCAATCGGACGAAACGGAGCAGCACTACGATGCCGCACATGTGGTGGGTGGTGGCCGCGAGCGTGGTCGTGGGGCTGATCGCGGCGTACCTCATCTGGACGGCCGGCCGGGTCGAACGGCTGCAGGGCCGCGCGGAGCTGGCGGCGCGGGCTCTCGACGCGCACCTGTTGCGACGGGCGGCGGCAGCGGCGGTCCTGGCTGAGCGGCGTTTCGGCGTCGAGCTGTACGCGGCGGCCCGGATCGCTCTGGACGCCAGCCCGGACGAGCGGGAGGCGGCGGAGAACGACCTCACCCGGCAGTTGCGGGGCGTCCAGCTGGACCCGGGCGATCCGGACTGCGCGGCGGTCATCGCCGCCAGTCGTCGTCTCGCGTTGTCCCGGCAGGTGCACACCGACCTGGTCCGCGACGCCCGCTCGGCGCGCAGCCGGCCCCTGGTGCGCCTGTTGCGGATGGGACGCGGTCGGCAGTGGCCACGCTACTTCGACATCGACGACCCGACTCTCGTCGTCCCGGCGGACGTCCCCGCCGCCTGACCGCCGACGCCCGCCCCCGGATCCATCGCGGCCGGTGACCAGGGCCACAGTGCAGGCCACCGGGGGTCTGATTGGCTGTCGGTACGGCGTTGCACCGCGCGTAGCATTTTCGCTGCCACTCCCAGAGCTTGTCCAAGGAGCGATGACCCGTGCCCGAAAACACCGCCTCGAACACCGGTACCGCCCCCGTCGTCGGCACCGCCCGCGTGAAGCGTGGCATGGCCGAGATGCTCAAGGGCGGCGTGATCATGGATGTCGTCAACGCCGAGCAGGCCAAGATCGCTGAGGACGCCGGCGCCGTCGCGGTGATGGCCCTGGAGCGGGTGCCTGCCGACATCCGCGCGCAGGGCGGGGTGTCCCGGATGAGCGACCCGGACATGATCGACGGGATCATCGAGGCGGTCTCCATCCCGGTGATGGCCAAGGCCCGCATCGGCCACTTCGTGGAGGCGCAGATCCTCCAGTCGCTCGGCGTGGACTACGTCGACGAGTCCGAGGTGCTGACCCCGGCCGACTACGCGAACCACATCGACAAGTGGGCGTTCACGGTGCCCTTCGTCTGCGGCGCGACCAACCTGGGCGAGGCGTTGCGTCGGATCACCGAGGGTGCGGCCATGATCCGTTCCAAGGGCGAGGCCGGCACCGGTGACGTCTCCAACGCCACCACCCACATGCGCAAGATCCGCCAGGAGATCCGTCGGCTGTCCTCGCTGCCGGCCGACGAGCTGTACGTCGCGGCCAAGGAGCTGCAGGCCCCGTACGAGCTGGTCAAGGAGGTCGCCGAGAGCGGCAAGCTGCCGGTGGTGCTGTTCACCGCCGGTGGGATCGCCACGCCGGCCGACGCGGCGATGATGATGCAGCTCGGCGCGGAGGGCGTCTTCGTCGGCTCGGGCATCTTCAAGGCGGGCAACCCGGCTCAGCGGGCTGCCGCGATCGTCAAGGCGACCACCTTCCACGACGACCCGGACGTGCTGGCCAAGGTCTCCCGCGGTCTCGGCGAGGCGATGGTGGGCATCAACGTCGACGAGATCCCCCAGCCGCACCGCCTGGCCGAGCGCGGTTGGTGACGCGGAGAGGAACGGTACGAACGTGACGGCACCCGTGATCGGTGTGCTCGCGCTTCAGGGCGACGTCCGCGAGCACCTGGCGGCGCTGGCCGCGGCGGGCGCGGACGCCCGCCCGGTCCGCCGTCCGGGGGAGCTGGACGCGGTCGACGGCCTGGTCATCCCCGGAGGCGAGTCCACCACCATCAGCAAGCTCGCCGACATCTTCGAGATGCGCGAGCCGATCGACAAGCGGATCACCGATGGTATGCCTGTCTACGGCTCCTGCGCCGGGATGATCATGTTGGCGACCGAGGTGCTCGACGGTCGACCCGACCAGCGGGGCTTCGCCGGCATCGACATGACCGTCCGGCGCAACGCGTTCGGTCGGCAGGTCGACTCGTTCGAGGCGCCGGTGGCCATCGCCGGTGTGCCGGGTGAGCCGTTCCACGCGGTGTTCATCCGTGCGCCCTGGGTGGAGCGGGTGGGCTCCGGCGTCGAGGTCATCGGGACGGTGACCGGTGGCCCGGCCGCCGACCGGATCGTGGCGGTTCGGCAGGGCAACCTGCTGGCCACCTCGTTCCACCCGGAGTTGACCGGTGACCTGCGCGTGCACGCGTACTTCGTGGATGTGGTCCGCGCCAGCTCCTGAGCGCGCGGCGCGGGCCGTCCATTCTGTTGGCTGAGGATTTTTGTCCCGTCTGCCCCACTCCGCGCGCACCGAGCGGCCGTGCCACGCGCGGTGCATGACAGCGACCCGGGGGACGTCGGTAGGATTGCGGAGATTCGGCAGGGCCATCTGCCCGCCACGGCTTCCACCAGAGCTGACCGGCACCTCCGCGTGCGCCGGCGGGAGCGGGGCGTGAGCGGTGCGGTCGATGCAGACGGCGGGTAGCAACGGAGGTAGAAGATGTCCGGCCACTCAAAGTGGGCGACGACCAAGCACAAGAAGGCCGTCATCGACGCCAAGCGCGGCAAGATGTTCGCCAAGCTGATCAAGAACGTCGAGGTGGCCGCGCGGACCGGCGGCGGTGACCCCTCCGGTAACCCGACGCTCTTCGACGCCATCCAGAAGGCGAAGAAGAGCTCGGTGCCGAACGACAACATCGATCGCGCCGTCAAGCGCGGCTCCGGCCTGGAGGCCGGCGGCGCCGACTGGCAGACGATCATGTATGAGGGGTACGGCCCGAACGGCGTGGCCATGCTCATCGAGTGCCTCACCGACAACCGCAACCGGGCGGCGACCGAGGTACGGACGGCGTTGACCCGTAACGGCGGCTCGCTCGCCGACGCCGGTTCGGTGTCGTACATGTTCTCCCGCAAGGGCGTGGTGATCGTCCCCAAGGAGGGCACCAGCGAGGACGACGTGATGCTGGCCGTCCTGGACGCCGGCGCCGAAGAGGTCAACGACATCGGCGAGGCGTACGAGGTGGTTTCCGAGCCGACCGACCTGATCGGCGTGCGGACGGCGCTGCAGGACGCCGGCATCGAGTACGAGTCGGCCGAGTCCTCCCTGATCCCCAGCGTCAACGTGCCGCTGGACGAAGAGGGCGCGCGCAAGATCTTCAAGCTGATCGACGTCCTGGAGGACTGCGACGACGTGCAGAACGTCTACGCCAACTTCGACGTCTCCGACGACGTGATGGCGGCGGTCGACGCCTGAGCGCGCCCCGATGCCTCTCCGCCGCGATCTTGCACTTGCTGTCCCGACATAACGGGTCAAGCGCGGCATAGCGTCAACACCAAGTGCAAGATCGCGGCGGGATCTCGGGTCTGGGGGTTGGGGTGGGGAGCTTCGCGCCCGGTGCGACCGTAATACGGCGTGAGGTGCTGCGCGGTGAGGTCTGGTTCGGCTGCCCGACGATCTGTGTCGAGGATTCGCCCGACCTGCTCGCCCTCTACCTCCCACCGGGGGCCGAGTTCGGCTTCCCGACGACCGGCGTCTTTCCGTGCGGGCGGCACCCGTGGGAGACCGCCGGGCACCGCTCCTGGTCGGGGCACGGCAAGCTGATGCTGCAACGCCCCGGTGAGGCGCACTCGATCGACGTGTTCTGGACGGGGCCGGGGCGCGACTTCGCCGGCTGGTACTTCAACCTCCAGGACCCGGTGCGGCGTACCCCGATCGGGGTGGACACCCTGGACCACGAGCTGGATCTGTGGTGGGCCGCGGACGCCGACCGGTACGTCTGGAAGGACGTCGAGATGTTCGCCCAGCGCCTCGTCGAGGGGCGCTACCCGGGCATGGGGGACGCCATCCAGGCCGAGGGTGACCGGATCGCCGCGCTGCTGGACGCGGGTGAGCGCTGGTGGGACCCGGCGTGGGCCACCTGGCAGCCCGACCCGGCCTGGACGACGCCCCCGCTGCCCGCCGGCTGGGACCTGGTGCCGCCCGCCCGCTGAGCGGCGCTGTTGTCAGTTTCCCGGCAACGCGTCGACCAGGAACACCTGGTCCGCGCCGCCGGTGCACGGCTCGACCAGTGCCGCGGCCGACGCGTCCCGGTCGTCGTCGCGGAGGCCGACGCACAGGTCGGTGCGGTCGGGTCGGATGCGGTACGCGCCGGGCGTCGCTCCGGTCGGTTCGAACCGGAACACCTGCATCGGCCTGCTCGCGCTGCAGTCGTCCTCGTTCCAGGGTTCGAGCAGGTTCCGGCCAGGATCCTCCTCGCGGACGGTGAGGCAGCCCTTTCCGAGCACCGGGTGGAACCACTTGATGAAGTACGCCCCGTCGGACACCGGCTCCAGCGACGTGTCTGGTGGGGTCGCCTGCGTGCAGGGCCGCTGGACCGCAATTTCCTTGGTGTACTGACCGGTGTCGTCGCGGCCCTCGGTGAGGCAGAGGTCCGGGCTGCGGGCGGGGCGGATCTGGCTGCGCCCCGCGCTCGGCGTGCTCGACGGACGGGCACTGACACCCGCCGACACGGTCGGATCGGTGAGTTGCGCGGCCGTTCGTTGCTCGTTGTCGCGCAGCTCGATCCAGAAGCCCACGCCCAGCGCGGCCAACAGGGCGGCGACGACGAGCAGCGCCAGCGGCGCGGGCCGCGCGAACCAGCGTGGGCGGGCCGGGCCGGAACGCTCCGGGGCCACGGCCGTGACCGCGTCGACCGGCGGCTGGTCCGATGCCGGCGAGGGCGGGGCGAACTGACCTGCCGCGAGGCGGTGTCGCGCCCGTAGCCACGTCTCGACCTGATCGTCCGCGCCGCAGGCCCGAACGAACGCGGCCACCACCTCAGGGCGCGGCAGTGTGGACCGGCGCAGGATGTCGGCCGCGGTGCTGCGGGCCAGCACGTCACCCGCCGACGCGGCCCGCTGCTCCAGTTGGCGGTAGGTGAGCCCGGACCGGTCCTTGAGCTGGCGCAACATCTCGACGAACTCGGCCGGGTCGGACGCGTCGTCCGGGCGTAGTTCCCCCATGGTCATCGCACGATTCTCCAGATACCGCGGACGAGGGGGCAAGTCGGGTCCCAGCGACTGTCCGAGATGGTCGGACAGGATCCGGACATGCCGCCCTGAGCTGCCCGGACAACGTGCCGCGGCGACCAGGGCATTGTCGTCGCCCACCGGCTTACCTAGCGTCTTTTCTCGATGGCCGCGCCGCTGACCGGCGTACGGCCCGACGGGCCCGCGCCGGCACTGGTTCGGGCTCGACCACATCAACGACACGGGGAGATTCGATGGATGACGCTGCCCGGGATCCGGTGCCGCAGGTGACCACGGCGGGGGAGTACGTGGCGTTGCTCAGGGAGGTGCGGCGGCGGTCCGGCCTGACCTATCGGGAGCTCGCCCGGCGCGCCTCGGCGGCCGGACACTGGCTGCCGCCGAGCACCCTCGCGACGATGCTGGGCCGCACGACGCTGCCCCGGGAACGCACCGTCGTCGCGCTGCTGGTCGCCTGCGGTACCCCGCCGGTCGAGGTCGACAGGTGGCTGGCGAGGCGGCGGGACCTGGAGGCCCGCCTCGCCGAGCGGGGTCGAGGGGAGAACGACGCGGTACGGACCCCTGCCGACCCGTCCACGACCGTCGTGGCGAACATCCGCCCGAGCGTCGGCCCGGTGCCGCCCCGACCCGAGGCGCCCTGGCCGGCCCGTCGCTGGCTTCGGCTGGCGTTGCTGGCGGCGTTCGGCGTCCTGACGGTCGGGGCGTCCGGGGCACTGCGACCGCTCGCCCCTGCCACAGTGGACAGCTCGCCGACCGATGGCTGCCCGACGGTATTGCGTCAGGGCATGTACGGCCCCTGCGTGCTGAACCTGCAGGAGCACCTGGTGGCCGACGGACTCACCGTGCCGGTCGACGGCTGGTTCGGCCCAGAGACCACCAGCCGGGTGATGGTGTTTCAGGCACTCGGCGGCCTGCCGGTCAGTGGCACCGCGGACGAGCGGTTGTTCGACGAGTTGGCCGGCGACCGGAAGGTGCCCGCCGCCTGGCCGGAGGACCGGATCGGCAAGCACCTGCGGCGGACGTTCCCGGAGGATCCGGCCGGGGCGGTGCAGGTGGCGCGCTGTCTGTCCGGATTGGACCCGTACCGGCTGGAGGTCGTCGAGGACGGGTCGCGGCGTTGGGGGTTGTTCCAGTTCAGCGACGTGGAGGTGTCCCGGTTCGGCGTCGACCGCCGCACGGCGCTGGACCCGGGTTGGAACATCGCGGCGGCACGGGAGATCTGGTCTCGTACCGGCGACTTCGGCCACTGGAACTGCGGTCGCGCGTGACGCTCCCCGTCCGGTCCACGAACCGGACGGGGAGCATCCCCCCGTCACCCCTACTGACGGTTCACGGTCGCAGGCGGTTGGCGAACACGTACGCGCCCACGGACCGTCCGGTGCTGAGCCCGGCCTCCGCGTCGAACCGGTAGTGCACGCCGAGGTAGATCCGACTCAGCGCGTTCTCCTCGGCGGCGTGGTCGAAGCCGGTCATGTGCCGGACCACGCGCACGGCGTGCGGATCATCGGTGGTGGCGTCGAAGGCGATCGCGTCGGTGCCGAAGAATCCCTTCATCACCGCCGACCACGCTCCCGCGAAGGTGGCGTGCCCGGAGACGTAGGCCGGGAACGCCGGCGTGTACGGCACCCCCTCGCGGGTCTGCGACAGCGGCTGCCAACCGGGGCCCTCCGTCGCCTCGATGGCGGTCACCGGGCGCCACAGGTCGATCGATGTCTGGTACTTGGCGTCCCAGGCGGCGATGGCGGCGTCGGCGAGGGAGAGGGCGACCAGCCCGAAGAGCCGGGCGTTGGCCAGGATGCCGAGCTTGCGCTGCTCCGCCACGATCCGGGTGTGCGCGAAGAGTTGACCCGGCGGCTTGTACGTGCCGCCCAGGTCGTTGGCCCAGAAGAACGCGATCTGGGTCTGGTCGGCGGTCCGCAGCGACGACGTCCGACCGCCGTAGTCGCGGACCTCCCGCACCTGGGTGTCGTATTCCTCCTTGTCGAGCAGGTTGTCGTAATCGCTGGCGCCGGCCGGTAGGCCGGGCCGGAACTGCCGGCCCGAGGTGAGCGCGAACGGGGTGACCAGGCCCCAGTTCGGGCTGACCGCCGCCTTGCCGTTGGTCGGTCGCCACGACCCGGGTACGCCGTCCAGTTGGTACGGCGTGTTGTTGCCGGAGCCGTCGTTGGCGCGGGCCTGGAGATTGGCGGTGGCCGCCGCCGCGCCGACGGTGTCACCACGGGCGACCTCGGCGGCGTTCACCCCGGACGGCCGGAGGGCGACAGCGCTGGCGAGGGCCTGGGCGTACGACTGGCCCTGGCCGCCGTACAGGGCGGTCAGCACGTCGTACGCGGCACGGTCGATGGCCGCGTGCAGGGACGGTGCCACGACGTTGTCCATGGTGCCCGGGTAACTGACCGGCACCCGTACCCGATAGGGGTTGCCCACTCCGGTGACCGAGACGGCGGCGTCGTGCATCGCCGCGTGCAGGATGGCGGCCTCGCGGGACGAGGAGGTGGGTGGCAGGTCCAGTGCCTTGTACGTGGACAGCAGGACACCGTTCCAGTACAGGATCGGGTCGGTGGCCGGGTCCACGGCGAGTGGGGTGAGCGAGATGTTGTCCAACCGGACCGTCGAGGCGGCCTGGCCGCCGAAGTGGAACAGCAGCACCGCCTTCGGGTCGCCGAACGGGGACGCGAAGTCGAAGCTGAACCGGCGCATCGTGGGCGTGAGCGTGACGCTCTGGTCGACGGCGGAGGTGAAGGGCGTGTCCGCCCGGGAGACCGAGACGCGCAGCGGACGGTTGACGTCGGCGGCGGCGTCGAACTGCAACCGGTACGGCTGCGCGGCCGTCACGCCGAACTCGAAGTGACCGACCAGGTCCTCCCAGACCGGCTTACCGACCGTCGCGCTGGTGCGGACGCGCAGTTGCCCGGCGTCGACCGTCGTGCTGGTCGAGGCGAGCCGGGTCCACCAGGGCTGAGTGCTGCCGTTGTCGAACGTGCCGTTGAGGATGAGGTCGCCCGCGGCGGCGGCGGCCGGTGCGGGGCGGACGAGGGCCGTGAGGGTGCTGACGAGGGCGACCGCGAGTAGCATGCTGAGCAGACCACGGAGTTGCCGTGCGTTGATCGGTGGGGACATCGAGAGCCTTTCCGGTCCGGGACCGGCGACGACCAGGTCGTTGCCGTGAGGATCGGCTCACCGTAGGAGTGTTCGCGCTGTTCACGGCCACCGAACAGCGCTCGGAACGGTGCCGTACGACAGCGGGCGCCGGCGTCCGTTCAGGACACCGACGCCCGCCGGGCGAACCGCCGACTCAGCCGATCGTCTCCCGCTCCCGCCAGGCGGTGCGCAGCGAGGTCCGTCCGTTGGTGCGCAGCAGCGACCCCTCGTACACGCGGGCGCCGGCCAGCAGGAACGCGCCGGTGGCGAGCAGCAGGATGACGAGCGAGACGATCGGCTCCCAGGCGGCCGCGTCGCCGGTGAACAGCCGCAGCGGCATCGCGGTGGGCGACGAGAACGGCAGGTAGGACAGCACCCGCATCGCGGTGTCGTTGTCGTTCAGGAAGATCACCGCGAAGAACGGCAGCATGACGGCGAGCTGCACCGGCGTCGACACGGCGGCGATGTCCTCCTGCCGGTTGGCCAGTGCGCCGGCCGCCGCCCACATGGCGGCGAGCAGCACGAAGCCGACGACGAAGAACGGCACGAACCAGCCGATCGCCGGGGCCAGCAGGGTGAGCAGGCCCCCGCTGTCGCCCATCTGCAGCCCGATCACCGCCATCACCGCGATCAGCGCGATCTGCCCGAACGCCAGGATCGCGCCGGCCACCACCTTGCCCGCCAGCAGGGCTCGGACCGGCACGGCGGCGACCAGGATCTCCACGATCCGGGTCTGCTTCTCCTCGATGACGCTCTGCGCGATCTGCACGCCGAACGTCTGCGAGGTGAGGAAGAAGACGAACGCGAAGACGAACGGCACCAGGAACGCCACCACCGGGTCGACCGCGTCCGGGTCGAGCAGGCGTACGGTCGGTTGGCTGCTCAGGGCCCCGACCACGTCGTCGGGGGCGTCATCCATGGCCAGGACGGCCGGTCCGGCGACCACCGCGGCGTCCACGTCGTCGTCGCGGACGGCCCGTTCGGCGGCCCGGTCATCGGCGACGACCCGGACCTCCAGTCCGGCGGCGCGCAGCGGCGCGGCCATGCTCTCGGTCACCGCCACGGTGGACGGACCGCCGGACAGCAGCGGCGGCAGGATGGTGCCCGCCGCGGCGATCAGCAGGAAGAACAGCGTGCCGAACAGAAACGTACGGTCGCGCAGCTTGACCCGGATCTCGCGGTCGGCGACCAGTCGGGTGGCCTCGGTGATGTTCACTGGGTGACCTCTCGGAAGATCTCGGTGAGCGAGGGGCTGACCGGGCGGAAGGCGCGGACCGGGCCGCGGTCGAGGGCCGCCCGCAGTACGGGCTGTTCGTCGGTTCCGGCCGGCAGGTCGAAGACCACGCGGGCGCCGTCCAGCTCCACCACGGTCACCCCGGGGTGGTCGCGTACCCAACCGGCGTCGTGCTCCACGACCAGCTCGAAGCGGGGCACGGTGTACGAGTCGCGCAGCTGCTGCCGGCTGCCGGCGGCCCGGATCACCCCGTCGGCAATGATCACCAGGTCGTCGCAGAGACGCTCCACGACGTCGAGCTGGTGGCTGGAGAAGAGCACCGGCACACCGGCCGAGGCCCGTTCCCGCAGCACGGCGACGACGGTGTCCACGGCCAGCGGGTCGAGGCCGGAGAACGGTTCGTCGAGCACCAGCACCTCGGGGTCGTGCACCAGCGCGGCCGCGATCTGGGCGCGCTGCTGGTTGCCCAGCGACAGCGTCTCCAGCAGGTCGTCGCCGCGCTCACCGAGCCCGACCCGCTCCAGCAGCGCGTCGGTGGAACGCCGTGCCGCGGCGGGGTCCAATCCGTGCAGCCGGCCCAGGTAGGTCACCTGCTCGCGGGTGGTCATCTTGGGGTAGAGGCCCCGCTCCTCCGGCATGTAGCCGAAGCGCCGACGGTCCTGCCGGGTCAGCGTCGTGCCGCCCCAGCTCACCTCGCCGGCGTCCGGGGCGAGGACACCCAGGATGATCCGCATGGTGGTGGTCTTGCCGGCGCCGTTGGCGCCCACGAAGCCGGTCATCCGACCGGCGGACACCTCGAAGGACACGTTCCTGAGCACCTGACGGTCGCCGAAGCTGCGGTCGACGCCGTCGAGGCGAAGCGTTCTGGTCACGCACCGACGCTAGATCGAGTACGGCGCTCTGCCGTCCGCCCGGCGGGTGAGCGGGCGGGTCCACCTCGCGGCGGACACCGTTCACCCGCCGGGCCGGACCACCCCGTTCTCGTACGCGAACACCACGGCCTGCACCCGGTCGCGCAGACCGAGTTTGGCCAGCACCCGGCTCACGTGCGTCTTCACCGTGGCCTCGCCCAGGTGGATGGTCGCGGCGATCTCCGCGTTGCTCGATCCGGCGGCGAGCAGCACCAGCACCTCCCGTTCGCGCGGGGTCAGCTCGGCCAGCGCGGCGTCGGCGGCCGGGCCCCGGTGTGCGGTGCCCGCCGGGTCGCCGGGCCGGGCGAACGTGGAGATCACCCGGCGGGTGATCTCCGGGGCGAGCAGACCGTCACCCCTGGCCAGCACCCGGATCGCCTCGACCAGCTCCTCCGGCGTGCCGTTCTTCAGCAGGAAACCGCTGGCCCCGGCCCGCAGCGCGGCGAAGAGGTAGTCGTCGCGGTCGAAGGTGGTGAGGATCAGCACCGCGGGCGCCCCGGGCCCGTCGGCGACGATCTGCCGGGTGGCCTCCAGGCCGTCCATCCCGGGCATCTCGACATCCATGAGTACGACGTCGGGGCGGGTGGCTCGGGTCATGCTGACCGCCCGTTCACCGTCGGCGGCCTCACCGACCACCTCGATGTCGTCCTCCACCTCCAGGATCACCCGGAAGCCGGTACGGACGAGGTGCTGGTCGTCGGCGAGCAGCACCCGGACCGTCGGGCCCGGGTCCGGCGTGTGCGGGGTCGCGGCGCTCATGCCGACAGCTCCGTCCCGGCCGTCGCCGGCCGCCCGTCGCCGGGCTCCCGTTGGGGGCCGACCGGGGTTTCCGCCGCCAGCGGAAAGCGGGCGCGTACCCGCCAGCCACCGCCGGCCCGGGGCCCGGCCTCCAGGTCGCCGTCGTGGGCGGCGACCCGTTCGCGCATCCCGATCAGGCCCAACCCGACAGTGTCGGCCCGTCCACCGGCGCGTCCGTCATCGGTCACATCGATCTCCACCTCCCGGGCCAGGTAGCGGACCCGTACGTCCAGCAGCGTCGCGTCGGCGTGCTTCAGGGTGTTGGTCACCGCTTCCTGCGCCACCCGGTAGGCCGCCTGGGAAACCGACTCGGGCACCGCGACCGGGTCGCCGTACACCCCCAGGGTTGCCGTCAGTCCGGCGGCCCGAGCCCGCTCGACCAGCTCGCCGATCCGTTCGACGCCGCCGACGGCTGGCGACTCGGCGTCGACACCGGCGGAGGTCCGCAGCACGCCCAGCATCCGACGCAGCTCGTCGACGGCGGTGCGGGCGCTCTGCTCGATGGCGGTGAGGGCCGTCCGGGCCTTGTCCGGATCGCGGTCGAACACCCGGCGGCAGGCGGACGCCTGCACACCCATCACCGACACGTGGTGGGCGACCACGTCGTGCAGTTCCCGGGCGATCCGGACCCGTTCACCGAGCACCGCCCGTTCCCGGGACTCGGCCTGCGAGCGGCGCAGGTCCTCGGCCTGGGCGCGTAGCTCGTGCTCGCGGCGCGCGGCCACCCAGGCGGTCTCGCCGAAGAAGTACGCGAAACCGAAGGCCAGCACGTTGACCAGCACACCGGTGACCACCGCGGCGAGTACGGGTGGCACCGGGCCGACCGCGTCGACGAAGGAATCGGGTGGGATGTGGTCGAACATCACCGTGTAGTAGACCCCCAGCCAGGCGAACATCGTGGCGATCACACCGATTCGCAGGCGGCGGGACAGCTGGTGGTCCCGACCCCAGGCGCCGAGGGTGTAGAGGCCGCAGAACAGGGCCCAGGAGGAGAACTGGGTCTCCGGGGCCGATCGTGCCTGCGCGGCGATGAAGGTCACCGCGACGAC
This sequence comes from Micromonospora sp. NPDC050276, assembly GCF_044459545.1. NCBI lineage: Bacteria > Bacillati > Actinomycetota > Actinomycetes > Micromonosporales > Micromonosporaceae > Micromonospora > Micromonospora sp. NPDC050276. The sequence goes on from NZ_JBITJA010000002.1 coordinate 448,719, forward strand.
CAGCAGGGTGGTGGCCGGCCAGCGTCGCCGCCAGAGCAGCGGCAGGGTCACCGCGATGGTCCAGAACACCTGTTCCGGCCCGGACGGCGGCGAGCCCAGCAGGAAGGCCCCGGTGCTGCGGGCCAGGGTGAGACTCACCAGCGCCAGCCCGGTGATCCCCAGGCCGATCCAGAGGTCGTTGCGGCGCTGCTCCGCCGTCGGACCCGGACGGCGCCATTCGTCTCGCGGTGCCACGGTCATCCGGGAACGATGCCACGTCACCCACCGGTTACGGCCAGCGGGCGGGCCACCGCGCTCACGCCAACGGGCGACGGCCCGGCGCGGGGTGCGCGCCGGGCCGTCGGGTGGGGTGTCGCTCATGCCGTCTGGCGACGGGTCTTGATCGCGGTGTCGATCAGGTCCCAGACCACGACCACGGCCGCACTGACCGCGATGACCGCGCCGAGGACGTCGCGGTTGTCCGCGTCCGCCAGCCAGGTCAGGCGCTCGGCCAGGGCCGGGTTGAGCAGCCGGTCGGAGAGTGCCAGCCACACCAGCGGGACTGAGAACGCCAGGTTGAGCAGCGCCTTGATGCCGAACAGGGTCCAGGTCCAGCGTCCGATCCGGTACTTGACGATCTCGAAGATCACGCTGGCGACCAGCACGACGATCAGCGCCGGCAGCCAGAACGACCACAGCGCCGCATCGAGGATCGGGATGTTGTCGCCGTCGCTGCCGTGCACCCAGGACTGGAAGTGCTGCACGGGCAGGTACGCGATGGTGACCACCAGCATGACCACCGAGGCGATGGTGTCGGCGAGGGGGATGCCCCGGTGCACCGGGGCGTCGGGCAGTTGGTCGACCGTCCAGCCCGGCAGCTCGGCGGTGGGTTGGGCCCGCTCGATGATGGCGAAGGTCAGGGTGAGCCAGAAGCCGATGTGTACGGCCACGTGCAGGGCGGCGACGACGCCGGGCCCGATCGCCCCGAAGCCCTTGCCGCCGGCCGCCTCGACGACGGTGACGATCGTGCCGACGAGCGCCGGGATGAAGCTGAGCAGCAGCTTCAGCAGTCGCAGCCAGACCAGGTAGTAGGTCGGGCCGATGAGTTGCAGCCGGCGGTCGGCGTACCGGGCGGCCAGCTCGTCCGGGTTGCCCAGCTCGGTGAGCACCTCCCGCTCGGCCACGGTCGGGTCCGCGCCACCGCCGGTGCGGTCGTCGATCATGTCCTCGATGGAGGCCCGCAGCTCGGTGGCGATCTCGTCGCGGCGCTGGGTGGGCACCGAGCGCAGGGTCGCGGCGAGGTAGCGGTCGGTCAGGGTGTTCATCGGTCCACTCCTTGGATCAGCCCGGTGATGGAGGTCTGCACGGCGGCGAGGTCGTCCAGCAGCCGGCTCAGCATCGACTCGCCCTCGTCGCTGGTCCGGTAGAACTTGCGCGGTCGGCTCTCCTCGGTGTTCCACTCGCTGGTCAGCAGGCCCTGATCCTCCAGGCGACGCAGCAGCGGGTAGAGCGTGTTGGCGTCGACCGGAAAGCCGTGGTCGGTGAGCCGTTGCAGCAGTGCGTAGCCGTAGTCCGGTCGGCGTAGCGCGACCAGGCTGGCCACCACGACGGTGCCTCGACGCAGTTCCTGTAGGTGCGTCCGTAGAACGTCCTCGCTAACCATGCGTCACACCATACTGTGTGCCACACACTGTTGTCTAGGCCGACATCATCGTGTTCGCCTAACCTCTGTTTCCGGGCAGTACGACGTACGGGGCGCCCGGTCGACACCGGACGCCCCGCACCTGGGCAATCAGCAGGACGGGCGCTGCCGGAAGTTGCGCTCGACGAAGCTGGCGGGGCCGACCTGGAAGTAGCCCACGCCCGGACGGATCGGGTGCCCGGTGAACAGCTCCACCCGCGACCCGACCCGGACCAGGTACGCCTCGGCGTCCCCCGCGTCGTTGCGGATCAGCGACCCCCGCCGGCCGTAGATCGTCTCCAACTCGGCGAAGGACATCCCGACCGTGGCACCGGCGGGGGAGCGCGGCGGGGCGGTGGCCGTACCGACCTCCACCAGTCGCCCGTCGCGGAAGGCCAGCAGCAGCACGCCGGCCCAGGAACCGGTCACGCCGGCGTGCACCACCCCGGCGCAGCCCGGCGCGGTCCAGTCGATGTGCCCGTTCGCGGTGAGCGCGGCCAGGCTGGCGCCGATCCGGTACACGCCGGCACCGGCGACGCTGAGCACCTGCGGGTGGTCGTGCCCGACGGTCGCGGCGAGCGGACCCCGTGCCGAGGCCGGCGCGGCGCCGCCGGCCAGCTGCGTTGCGGCCGCCGGGCCGGCGACGGTCACCGGGACGAGCGTGCCGAGCGCCAACGCGGCGGTGGTGAGCAGGATCGAGGGACGATTCATGATGGCTCCTTCGGTGATGGGTCTCCTGCCCTGTTAGTCACCGTGCCGGGGCCAACGGTTCGTCGGGAATCGGCCCGACCGGGTCTACTGTGCAGAGAGACGCCGGCCGGGGGTGACACGGTGACGGCACCACTGCGGATCGGGCCCTACGCCATCGAGCGTCTGCTGGGCGTCGGTTCGTTCGCGACGGTCTGGCTGGGCCACGACCGAGTGCTCGACGCGCACGTGGCGATCAAGGTGCTGGCCGAGAACTGGAGCCACGACCTGCGGGTCCGGGAACGTTTCCTCGATGAGGCCCGGTTGCTGCGCCGGCTGGAGCACGAGCGGCTGATCCGCGTGCACGCCGTCGGTGAGTTGCCCGACGGCCGGCCGTACGCGGTGCTGGCCTGGGCGGACGGGGGCAGCCTCCGCGACCGGCTGGCCACCGCCGAGATCCCCGCGCCGGCGGCGCTGCGGCTGCTCGGCGAGGTCTGCGCCGGGGTCGCCGTGCTGCACCGGCACGGCGTCGTGCACCGCGATCTCACCCCGGGCAACATCCTGTTCCGCTCCGCCGGCCCCGGTGGCGACGAACGGGTGCTGATCGCCGATCTCGGCCTCGCCAAGGCGCTCGCCGCCGCCTCCGGGCTGACCGCTCGGGCCGGCACCCCGGGTTACATGGCTCCCGAGCAGGACGACCCGGGAGTGGTGGTCGACACCCGCGCCGACGTGTACGGGCTCGGCCGGCTCGGCATCCGGCTGCTGGCCGTCGACCCGTCGAGCGCACACCCGGCCAGACCCGATCCGCCTCGGCGCGCCCCGGCGATCCGGCTACGCGACGGCGTGCCGCCGGAGGTCGCGGCGGTGCTCGTCCAGGCCACCGCCCACCACCCGGCGGACCGCTACCCCGACGCCGCGACCCTGCACGCCGCGTTGACCCGCGCGAGTCGCCCGGCGGGACGGCCCGTGTCGCCGACCGGCGGGGGCGGCCCGGAGAGACAGCCGGTCGCGCCGACGCGCGCGAGCGGCCCGGTTGCGGCGACCGGCCCCCCGCCGCAACCGTCACGCCGGCCGGGGACCCGCCGCCGGTGGCGGCTGGCCGGTGCCGCCGTCGTGGCCGTCGCCGCGCTGGGCGGAGTGGGTGCCGAGCCGAGTGACGGCGGGTCGGGCCGGCCGGTCGGCGGCACGTACACGGCCGGGCCGCTGACCGTGGCGTTGCCGTCCGGCTGGTCCGCCACGGGTGCCACCTGGGCCGGTCAGTACGGTGCCGACGGCGAACCCGAACCGGCGCTGGTGCTGTCGCCGCAACCCCGCCGCTGGGCCGCCGACCCCCGAGTGCCGGGTGCGTTCGTGGGCCTGTCGGCCAGCACGGCGACCCGCACCACGCCGGCCGGGTTCCTGGCCGAGCGCACGCACGGCGACTGCGTGCCGGCGCCGACCCGCACCACCTGGCAGGCGGGCGTCGAGTGGACCGTGGTGGCGTACCGCTGCGACCGGGGTCGGCCGCAGATCATCGAGTCGGCCGCTCTGCACCCCGGCCGTCCCGCCCTGGTGTACGCGCAGATCGTGCCGCCGGCGGGGAGCGGACCCGCCTTCGTGGACACCCTGCTCGCCGGCGTACGCCTGCGGTAGGTGCGGCGAACGCGGCCGGCGGCAGCAGCCCCCGGGGCTAGCGGACCACCACCGTGATGGTGTGCTCCCGGCCCTCCTTCGGAATCGTCACGTCGACCGTGCCGGGGCGGACGAAGCGGATGTCCACCACCCCGGCCTCGTAGTGCTGCGAGACCAACTCCGGACGGTCCACGGTGACGAGCCCCGGCCCGATGCCCTGGATCCGCAGCACCGCACCGGTGGCGAAGCAGAGCGATCGCAGCAGCTCGACCTCGGTCTCGGCGAGCGGTAGGTCGTAGCGGACCGCACCCTGACAGGCCGGAGTCGCGTCGGTCGGCGGGGGAGTCGTCCGGGGCGTACCCCTTGTCCTGGTGGGTGTGGGCGGTGCCGCGACCGGGCGCGCGCTGGTCGGCGGTGGTCGGGACGGCGACGCGGTGGGCGCGGGGATCGCGGAGGTCGCGACGGGCGTCGGTGTGAGAGTGGTGGGGCCGGGCGGTTGGACGGGCAGCGGCGAGACGGCGTCGGCGCCGCAGGCGGCGACCCCCACGGTGGCCGCGAGGACGACGACGAGCCGGCGGAGCGGTGCCGGGTTCATGCGGCACCGAGCCGTTGCCGGACCTGCCGCCGGGCCAGGTGCAACCGGGACTTGACCGTGCCGACCGGCAGGTCGAGCAGGGTGGCGATCTCGGGGTAGCTCAGCCCGAGGACGTCGCGCAGGGCCACCACCTCGGCGTGATCGGGGTGCACCGAGTCGAAGGCGTCGAGCAGGTCGAGGCGGGTGCCGGCGACCACGCTGGTGCGTCGGGGGTCGGCCTGGTCGGGCACCGGTACGCCACCGGCCTCCAGCCGGCAGCGGCGGCGCAGCGTGCGGTATGTGGAGCGAGCCCGGTTGGCGGTCAGCCGGTGCAGCCAGGTGCGGAACGAGGAGCGCCCCTCGAACCGGGTGATGCCGTTGGCGAGCGCGAGCAGCGTGTCCTGGCAGGCTTCCTCGGCGTCCTCCCGGTTGGGCAGGAACCGCGCGCACAGTCGCAGCACCTCCGGGCGTACCGCGACCAGCAGGGCGTCCAGTGCCGCCGGGTCGCCGAGCGCGGCGGACCGGGCCAGGGCGTCGATGTCGTCCGCGTCGGGCATGCCGGATGTCCAATGCTCGCCGGTGCCGATTCCTGAGCGTACGACCGGTGCCGCGCGAGCGACCCCGTACCGTCCGGCACCCGACCCGAACCGGCGGGCTACTCGAAACGCGACACGTCGCCGGCGCCCCGGCGCAGGATCTCCGGCTCGGGACCGGACAGGTCGATCACGGTGGTCGGCTCCTTGCCGCAGTCACCGGCGTCGAGCACCGCGTCGAGCTGGTGGTCGAGCCGTTCCTTGATCTCCCAGCCCTGGGTCAACGGCTCCTCGTCGCCGGGCAGGACCAGCGTGCTGGACACCAACGGCTCGGCCAGCTCGGCCAGCAGCGCCTGGGTGACGGTGTGCCGGGGCACCCGCACACCGACGGTCCGCTTCTTCGGGTGCAGCATCCGGCGCGGCACCTCCTTGGTGGCCGGCAGGATGAAGGTGTAGCTGCCCGGGGTCGACGCCTTCACCAGTCGGAAGACCGCGTTGCTGATCTGGACGAACTGGCCGAGCTGCGCGAAGTCGTGGCAGACCAGCGTGAAGTGGTGCCGATCATCGAGCTGCCGGATCTGCCGGATCCGGTCCAGCCCGTCCTGGTTGCCCAACTGGGTGCCGAGCGCGTAGCAGGAGTCCGTCGGGTAGGCGACCAGCCCACCACCGCGGATCAGGTCCGCGACCTGCCCGATGGCCCGGGGCTGGGGGTTCTCCGGGTGTACGTCGTAGTACCTCGCCATGCTCCGAGACTAGGCCCACGCGGGGGCGATCAGGAGACGAGGGCCACCCTCGGCGCGGACGGTGGAGCCGCCGAGATCACCTCGGTAGGGTAGGTCCCGGTCGGCTCCGACCAACAAGATCCACAACGCCGGGGGGCGCCACGCATGGCTGATTCGTTCGCGCATCTGCACGTGCACACCGAGTACTCGATGCTCGACGGAGCGGCCCGACTGAAGGACCTGTTCGCCGAGGCCAAGCGGCTGGGCATGCCCGCTGTGGCGATCACCGACCACGGCAACATGCACGGCGCGAACGACTTCTACAACCAGGCGATGGCCGCCGGGATCACCCCGATCCTGGGCGTCGAGGCGTACGTGGCGCCGGAGTCGCGCTATCACAAGGCGCGGGTCAAGTGGGGTCGTCCGGAGCAGAAGAGCGACGACATCTCCGGTAACGGCGCGATCACCCACAAGACCATGTGGGCGAAGAACGCGCAGGGTCTGAAGAACCTCTTCACCCTCAACTCGCGGGCGTCCATGGAGGGGCACTACGTCAAGTGGCCCCGGATGGACATGGAGCTGATCGCCGAGCACGCCGAGGGGATCATGGCCACCACCGGCTGCCCGTCCGGCGCGGTGCAGACCCGGTTGCGGCTGGGCCAGTTCGACGAGGCCCTCAAGGTCGCCGCCAGCTACCAGGACATCTTCGGTAAGGACAACTACTTCCTGGAGATCATGGATCACGGCCTCTCCATCGAGCGCCGGGTCCGCGAGGGGCTCACCGAGATCGCCCGCAAGCTGGACATCCCGCCGGTGGTCACGAACGACTCGCACTACACCCACGAGGCGCAGGCCACCGCCCACGACGTGCTGCTCTGCGTGCAGACCGGCAGCAACATCGACGACCCCAACCGGTTCCGGTTCGAGGGCGGTGGCTACTTCATCAAGAGCGCCGACCAGATGCGTGCGGTGGACTCGTCCGAGCTGTGGCAGGAGGGTTGCCGCAACACCCTGCTGGTCGCCGAGAAGGTCGACCCGACCGGGATGTTCGAGTTCCACAACCTGATGCCGCGCTTCCCGGTGCCCGAGGGGGAGACCGAGGAGTCCTGGTTCCGCAAGGAGACCTTCGCCGGCCTGGGCCGCCGCTATCCGAACGGCATCCCGGAGGGGCACGTCGTCCAGGCCGAGTACGAGCTGGGCGTCATCAACCAGATGGGCTTCCCGTCCTACTTCCTCGTGGTCGCCGACTTCATCCAGTGGGCGAAGAACCAGGGCATCGCGGTGGGTCCGGGCCGTGGTTCGGCCGCCGGCTCGCTCGTCGCGTACGCGCTGGGCATCACCGACCTGGACCCGATCCAGCACGGTCTGATCTTCGAGCGGTTCCTCAACCCCGAGCGGGTCTCGATGCCGGATGTCGACATCGACTTCGACGAGCGTCGGCGCGGCGAGGTGATCAAGTACGTCACCGACAAGTGGGGTGAGGACAAGGTCGCCCAGATCGCCACCTTCGGCACGATCAAGGCGAAGGCCGCGATCAAGGACTCGGCCCGGGTCCTCGGTTTCCCGTACGCGGTCGGCGACCGGATCACCAAGGCGATGCCGCCGGCGGTGATGGGCAAGGACATCCCGCTCACCGGCATCTTCGACAACAAGCACCCCCGCTATGCCGAGGCGGGTGAGATCCGCGGCCTGTACGACTCCGACCCGGACGTCCGCAAGGTGATCGACACGGCCAAGGGCATCGAGGGGCTGATCCGGCAGACCGGTGTGCACGCCGCTGGCGTCATCATGTCCGCCGAGCCGATCATCGAGCACATCCCGTTGATGCGCCGCGACGCCGACGGGGCGATCATCACGCAGTTCGACTACCCGACCTGCGAGTCGCTCGGGCTGCTGAAGATGGACTTCCTCGGCCTGCGCAACCTGACGATCATCGACGACGCGGTCAAGAACATCGAGCTGAACCACGGCCGCAAGCTCGACCTGCTGGCCCTGCCGCTGGACGACAAGGCCGCGTACGAGCTGCTGGCCCGGGGCGACACCCTGGGCGTGTTCCAGCTCGACGGTGGGCCGATGCGGTCGCTGCTGCGGTTGATGAAGCCGGACAACTTCGAGGACATCTCCGCCGTGCTGGCCCTGTACCGGCCCGGGCCGATGGGCGTCGACTCGCACACCAACTACGCGCTGCGGAAGAACGGCCTCCAGGAGATCACCCCGATCCACCCGGAGCTGGAGGAGCCGCTGCGGGAGATCCTGGCACCCACCCACGGCCTGATCGTCTACCAGGAGCAGGTGCAGCGCGCCGCGCAGATCCTCGCCGGCTACAGCCTCGGTCAGGCGGACCTGCTGCGCCGGGCCATGGGTAAGAAGAAGAAGGAGATCCTCGACAAGGAGTTCATCCCGTTCCGGGACGGTTGCCGCGAGCGCGGCTACTCCGACGAGGCGATCCAGGCCGTGTGGGACGTCCTGGTGCCGTTCGCCGGGTACGCCTTCAACAAGGCGCACTCCGCCGCGTACGGCCTGGTCTCCTACTGGACCGCGTACCTGAAGGCGCACTATCCCGCCGAGTACATGGCCGGGCTGCTCACGTCCGTCGGTGACGACAAGGACAAGATGGCGCTCTACCTGTCCGAGTGTCGCCGGATGCGGATCCAGGTGCTGCCGCCGGACGTGAACACCTCGGCCGGGCCGTTCACCCCGGTCGGCAAGGACATCCGCTTCGGCCTGGCCGCCGTGCGCAACGTCGGCGCGAACGTGGTCGCCTCGATCATGCGGTGCCGGGAGGAGAAGGGCGAGTACACCGACTTCTACGACTTCCTGTCCAAGGTGGACGCGGTGGTCTGCAACAAGAAGACCATCGAATCGCTGATCAAGGCGGGCGCGTTCGATTCGATGGAGCACCCCCGCAAGGGCCTGCTCGCGGTGCACGCCGACGCCATCGACGCGTACGCCGATGTCAAGCGCAAGGAGGCCGTCGGCCAGTACGACCTGTTCGGCGCCGGCTTCGGTGACGCCGACACCGGCAGCACCACGGTGATGCCGACCATCGGCGACACTGAGTGGGACAAGCGCGACAAGCTGGCCTTCGAGCGGGAGATGCTCGGCCTGTACGTCTCCGACCACCCACTGTTCGGCCTGGAGCACATCCTCAACGCGGCGGCCGACACCACCATCGCCTCCCTGGCCGAGGAGGGCGCGGTGCCCGACGGCGCGGTTGTCACCCTGGCCGGCATCCTGTCCGGGGTGCAGCGCCGGGTCACCAAGCAGGGCCGGGCCTGGGCGTCGGCCACCCTGGAGGACCTGGCCGGCGGGGTGGAGACGCTGTTCTTCCCCAACACCTACGAGGTGATCGGGCAGTACATCGCCGAGGACGCCATCGTGGTGGTCAAGGGGCGGGTGGACCGCCGCGACGACACCCCACGGATCATGGCGATGGACATGTCCATGCCGGACGTCAGCACGAGCGCCACCAACAAGCCGGTCACCCTCACCATCCCGGTGCACCGGTGCACACCACCGTTGGTGGAGCGACTGAAGGAGACCCTGGTGCTGCACCCCGGCGACACCGAGGTACACGTCAAACTGCAGAACGGCGGGCGCACCACCACCCTGCGGCTGGGCCCGTTCCGGGTGGCGGCGACGACCGCGCTGATGGGTGACCTGAAGAGCGTCCTCGGCCCGGCCAACGTGAGCTGACCTGGCCTCGGTCCGGCCGGGGTATGTCCGGCCGGACCGAGGACGGCCTGGCTCAGCCCCGGTCGGGGGCGCTGATCTCCCGCAGCTGGCCGTCGGCCAGCCGCAACCAGCGCTGCACGCCAATCTCGGCGAGGAACCGCTCGTCGTGGCTCACCACCACGAACGCCCCCTGGTACGCGGCGAGCGCGCTCTCCAACTGACCGACGCTGACCAGGTCCAGGTTGTTGGTCGGCTCGTCGAGCAGCAGCACGTCGGGGCGGCGCAGCAGTTGCGCCGCCAGGCCGAGGGAGACCACCTGACCGCCGCTGAGGGTGTGCAGCCGCCGGTCGAGGGACAACTCACCCAGGCCGAGCCGGTCCAACTCCGAGCGGGTGCGCTCCTCGATGTCCCAGTCGTCGCCGATGGTGGCGAAGTGTTCCTCGCTGGCGTCGCCGGCCTCGATGGCGTGCAGCGCCGCGACCCGCTCGGCCACGCCCAGCACCTGCGCCACGCTCAGGTCACCGGCCAGGGGCAGCGTCTGTGGGAGGTAGCCGAGCAGGCCGTCGACGGTGACGCTGCCGCCGGTGGGCCGCAACTCCCCGGCGATCAGCCGCAGCAGGGTGCTCTTGCCGGCGCCGTTCGGCGCGACCAGGCCGGTGCGGCCGCCCGGGACGGTGAAGGACAGTTCCGAGAAGACCGGGGTGTCGTCCGGCCAGGAGAAGGAGAGATTCGAGCAGACGATGAAGGCATCAGACATTGCGAGAGACCTCAAAGGGGTGGGTGGGCGCGACTGGACCGCCCGACGACAACGGGAACCGGTGGAACGACGGCATGGCCACGGCGGCTGCGCGGAACGCGCGCCGAACCGATGGCCGAACACATCCGGTCTCACCCGGAGATGTCGTCGTCACCCGCCATGTCTGGTCTCCCTGGTCGTGCCGCTAACCCAACGCCGCCGAGTCTAACAACGGATCTTCGCCCCGCCACCCGGTTCCCGGCCGGCTGACGTCCGAAGACACCCAGCGCAGCCCTAGGAGACGTCGAAGACCTCGTCGAAGGGAAGCAGCACGATCTCGGACCGCCACTGTGCTAGGTCGGCCAGCTTGCGCGGCCCCCAGCTACGGAGTGCTGTCCATTTGGTCAACTCCGCGAGCGTCACGAACGTGATGCAAAGGGTCTTACCGACCAGACGAGCACGAAGACGGTCGGGGAGCCGTCCCCGCAGGATCGCCGACGCCACATCGGTGTCCAGGACGACGAGACTCATGCGGCACCGGCCTGCCGGGACGCGTGGAGGTCGGCGAGGAACGCGTCCAACTCGTCGTCCGACTCGAACAGATCTGGGCGTGCCAGGTCGTCCACGGAGGCGATGGGCCGAATGCCCTGCCGGCGAGCCAATTCCACGGCCGGTACATGCTCAGCCGTCGGCCACTCGGGAATCCGCTCGGCGTTGCTTGACGTCACGGCGCACCTCCTGCGTGTCTGGTCGTCTCCGATTCTCCCACCTCCGACATCGATACGAGGCACGTCAGGGCCGGTCGTCCCGGCCGCGTTGCGGTCCGCGCTCAGCGGGGTCGGTACTCGACCTCGGGGCGGCCGGGGGTGCCGTAGCGGGGGGTGCGGGCGGCCCGGTCAACCGTCACCAGGTACTCCAAGTAGCGGCGGGCGGTCACCCGGGAGATGCCGGTCCGCGCGCTCACCTCGGTCGCGGACAGTCCGACCTCCGCGCGCGCCCCGTCGGTGAGGGCGGCGCGTACCCGATCGAGGGTCTGCGCGTCGAGCCCCTTGGGCAGGCTGTGCCCGGCGGTGCCGCGCAGCGTGGCGAACATCTGGTCCACCTCGTGCTGGGCGGCGACCTCGCCGTCGGCGAGCGCCTGGGCGCGGTAGTCGGCGTACCGCTCCAGCTTGTCGCGGAACGCGGCGAACGTGAACGGCTTGAGCAGGTAGTGGGTCACCCCGAGGGACACGGCGGTGCGCACCACCGCCAGGTCCCGTGCGGACGTCACCGCGAGCACGTCGACGCTGCTGCCGGCCGCGCGCAGCGCCCGGCAGACGTCCAGGCCGTGCAGGTCGGGCAGCCGAAAATCCAGGAGTACGAGGTCCACGTCACCGCCGCCGCCCGCGCGCAGGGCCGCCATCGCCGCCCGTGCGGTGTGCGCCACCCCGACCACCACGAAACCGGGAACCCGTTCGGTGTACGCGCTGTGCGCCTCGGCCAGCAGCGGCTCGTCCTCGACGACCAGCACCCGGATGTCGGTCATCACCGCTCGATCCTGCCCGGCACCCGGACGGTGAACAGGCTGCCGCCGTCGTCCGAGCGAGCCACCTCGGCGCTACCGCCGTGCCGGCGCACCACCTGCCCGACCAGCGCCAGGCCGAGACCCCGCCCGGTGCTCTTGGTGGACCAGCCACGCCGGAACGCGTCGGCCACCCGCTCCGGGGCCAGCCCGGGGCCGCTGTCGGCGACCCGGACCACCAGCTCGTCGTCGACCTCCCCGACGAAGACCCGTACCCGGCGGGGCGCCGGCGTGCCGGACACCGCCTCCAGGGCGTTGTCGACCAGGTTGCCGACCACGGTGAGCAGGTCGCCGGTCGGCAGCGGACTGTCGTCGAGGCGGCAGTCCGGTTCGATAACCAGGTCCACCCCGCGTTCGCCGGCCTGCGCGGACTTGCCGAGCAGCAGCGCGGCCAACGCCGGCTCGGTCACCGCGCCGACCACCCGGTCGGTCAGTTGCTGGGCGAGGGCCAGATCGCGGGTGCCGAGTCGGACGGCCTCGTCGGCGCGGCCCAACTCGACCAGGGTCAGCACGGTGTGCAGCCGGTTGGCCGACTCGTGGGTCTGCGCCTGCAACGCCTCGGTCAGCGCCCGCACCGAATCCAGCTCACTGGCCAGCGTGCGCAGCTCGGTCTGGTCGCGCAGGGTCAGCACGGTGCCGAGCACCGTGCCCTCGAAGCGGGTGGTCCGCTGGTTGGCGACGAGCACCCGGTCACCGGCGAGGATCGGTTCGTCGCGGGCGTCGCGCCCGGAACCGAGCAACTCGGCCGCAGCCGGCGGGAGGTCGATGCCGGCCACCGGCTGGTCGATCACCGGCGCGTCCGCGTCGAGCCCCAGCAACCGACGCCCCTCGTCGTTGACCAGCGCCACCCGCCGGTCGGTGGTCAGCACGACGAGACCTTCGCGCACCGAGTGCAGAACGGCGTCGTAGTACTCGTACATCCTTGTCATCTGGGCCGGACCCAGACCGTGCGTCTGGCGACGCAGCCGGCGGCTGAGCAGCCAGGAGCCCGTCGCGGCGAGCGCGAGGGCCGGCGCGGCCACCCCGAACAGCACCGGCAACTGGCCGAGCAACTTACGGTCGATCGCGCGGGTGGTGATGCCCACCGAGACCAGTCCGACGATGTGTCGCTGTTCGTCGTACACCGGAACGACCGCGCGCACCGACTCGCCGAGCGTCCCGACGTTGGTGGTGGTGAACGGGCGTCCCGCCAGGGCGGGCCTGATCTCGCCGACGAACGGCTCGCCGATCCGGTCCCGGGTCGGGTGCGAGAAACGGGTGCGGTCGGGGGCCATCACCACCACGAAGTCGGTGCCGGTCGCCTTCCGGGTCGATTCGGCGTACGGCTGCAGCAGGCTGGCCGGGTCGGCGGTGGTGAGGGCCGCCCGCACGTCGGGGGAGCCGGCCACGGTCTGCGCCACCGCGAGCACCTCCTCCTGCGCGGCCTGGCGGGAGTCGCTGCGGGCCAGCCAGACGGCGCCCGCCGCGCCGGCCAGCACGAGCAGCGTCACCACCATCGCCTGGAGGGCGAAGAGTTGCCCCGCGATGCTCCACTGACGTCGGGCCACCCCTCATCACCTCCTCGTCGCGCCATTGTGGGTGCGTTGCGGTGAACAGAATGACCGCAAGGCTGTCAACTGGTGAGACGCGCTTCACATTGTCGACATGGACACCACCACATCCGCCACCACCCCGGCACCGGCGGTCCGCCGGGACCGTACCCGTTACCTGTATCTGGCCGTCATCGTGGCCGTGTTCGCCGGCATCGTGGTCGGCCTGGTCGCCCCCGATTTCGGCAAGGAACTCAAGCCGATCGGCACCGGCTTCGTCAACCTGATCAAGATGATGATCAGCCCGGTCATCTTCTGCACCATCGTGCTCGGCGTCGGCTCCGTCCGGCAGGCCGCGAAGGTCGGCCGGGTCGGCGGCCTCGCCCTCGGCTACTTCCTGACCATGTCGACCGTCGCCCTGGCCATCGGCCTGGTCGTCGGCAACCTCATCCACCCCGGCTCGGGCCTGGACCTCGGCCCGGACCTCGCCGGTTCCGGCAAGGCCGCCGCCGGTGACGAGGCCGCCGGTACGGCCGAGTTCCTGCTCGGGATCATCCCGACCACGCTGCTCTCCTCGCTCACCGAGGGCAAGGTGCTCCAGACGCTGCTGGTCGCCCTGCTGGTCGGCTTCGCCGTGCAGGCCATGGGCCGTCGTGGTGAGCCGGTGCTCAGCGCCATCACCGTCATCCAGCGGGTCGTCTTCAAGGTCCTCGCCATGATCATGTGGCTGGCGCCGATCGGCGCTTTCGGCGCGATGGCCGCTGTGGTCGGCGCGACCGGCATGGACGCCCTCAAGAGCCTCGCCCAGATCATGGTGGGCTTCTACGTCACCTGTCTGATCTTCGTGCTGGTGTTCCTGGGCGCGCTGCTGTGGTTCGTGGCCCGGATCTCGATCTTCTCGCTGCTGCGTTACCTGGGCCGGGAGTTCCTGCTTATCCTGTCGACCTCGTCGTCGGAGTCGGCGCTGCCGCGGCTGATCGCCAAGATGGAGCACTTCGGCGTGAGCAAGCCGGTCGTCGGCATCACCGTGCCGACCGGCTACTCGTTCAACCTGGACGGGACGGCGATCTACCTGACCATGGCGTCGCTGTTCATCGCGGACGCGCTGGGCAAGCCGCTGGCCATCGGTGAGCAGATCTCGCTGCTGCTTTTCATGATCATCGCGTCGAAGGGCGCCGCCGGGGTCACCGGTGCCGGGCTGGCCACGCTGGCCGGCGGGCTCCAGTCGCACCGGCCGGACCTCGTCGACGGGGTGGGGCTGATCGTTGGCATCGACCGGTTCATGTCGGAGGCCCGCGCGCTGACCAACTTCGCCGGCAACGCGGTGGCGACCGTGCTGGTGGGCACCTGGACCGGAGAGTTCGACCGGGAGCGGGCGGTCGGAGTGCTCAGCGGCAACGACCCGTTCGACGAGGCCACCATGGTCGACGAGCACGACGACGACGAGGCGGCGCCCCGCCCCGACCAGAAGGAGACCGCGCCGGCCGGAGCGCCGGCCTGAGTCACGGCGTGGACCGGGGTCGCGGCGGCCGAGTGTCGCCGCGACCCGCCCCGCACGATCCCGCCCCGCACGATCCCGCCCCGCACGATCCCGCCCCGTGCGACCCCGCCCCGTGCGACCCCGCCCCGTGCGACCCCGCCCCGTGCGACCCCGCCCCGTGCGACCCCGCCCCGCGCGACCCCGCCCCGCACTGATCCACTCGGTTTCCTGAAAAACGGTCTATCCGATCCGCGCCGACACCGCGATTTTCAGGAAACCGAGTCGATCTGCGGCCACCCCGATTCATCGACGCTCTCCGAATCGCTCTGCGAACGGGGAAAGGTGGCCACCAGGAGCAGGAACAGCCGCAGTAACCCCCACCGTCCACCCCACCCCCTTCCCCACCCCCACCCCCCTTCCCCACCACGGTTGATCAAGAGGTTTGCGTCACGACACGCCGCGATGGATGACGCAAAGCTCTTGATCACCGGGGGTGGGGGTGGGGGTGGGTGCAGGGGGCGCCGATGCCCAGGTTGACGTGATCGTGTTGGCCGTTCGACGTCACGATGAGCGGTACGCAGGCGGCCTGCGCGACCCAGGCGCCGCCGACGAAGGCCATCCACTGAGCCGGCCCACCCTCCGGTGCGCAGGCGTGCACCGTGACGATTGCCGCGGGCGGGCCGGTGCCGCCCCATCCGAGCCGGGCCTTGTCCTGCCAGCCTGGTGCCACCCGCAGGTCGACGACCCGGCCGGCGCGGACGACGAGCCCCCACTTGGCGAAGAGTCGGGCCGCCGGATCGGCCTTCCCCGATGTCTCTGTTGACAGCACGGGCGCGTAGGGCACCGCCACGTCTTTCCCCACCAACCGGTAGTCCGCTGGCGGTGCTGGCAGCGTATCGACCGATGGCGTGCATGGCGGCCCAGCAACGCTGGCACCCGTCGACGGCGCTGCTCGGTTGGCCGGCGGCGTGGTGTGCTGGCGCGTGTCACGTGCCGGCGTGCAGGCGGACAGAACCACCGCCAGGCACAGGACGGCCCGCCATGCCGTGGCGCGGCCGGTCCGGCGTTCCGCGGAATTCGAATCCATTCGATATCTATAGCAGTTTTGCCGATATACGCGTTGGTAACGTTGCGGTGGGCGACAGTGCTCGTGCCGATAGTGGAGTCATGTCTAAATGAACGATCGGTCAGGCTCTTGATCTTGCATGTGACATATCCAACTGTCGCTTTTCCGCCCGCCGAAAGAATTGGGCACGCAAAACATCGCCAGGTACGTTCCTGTCGTGCCAGACGCCTCTCGACAGTTGATTGCCGATCGCTATCGGCTGGTCCGTCCGCTCGGTCAGGGCGGGATGGGCCGCGTGTGGCAGGCTCGTGACGAGATGCTCCAGCGTGACGTCGCCATCAAGGAGTTGGTGGCGCCGCCCGGCCTGCGCGACGACGAACGCCGGGAGATGCGCGAACGCTCCATGCGCGAGGCGCGGGCCGTCGCCCGGCTGGGCCACCCCAACGTGGTACGCGTCTTCGACGTGCTGCACGCCGGCGGCGACCCCTGGATCGTGATGGAACTCGTCCCGTCCCGATCCCTGCACGAGGTGCTCGAAGCCGAGGGGCCGATGCCGGCGGCCCGCGCCGCGCGGATCGGGCTGGGCGTTCTGGGCGCGCTGCGGGCCGCGCACCGGGCCGGCGTGCTGCACCGGGACGTCAAGCCGGCCAATGTCTTGCTCGGTGACGACGGCAGGGTGGTGCTGACCGACTTTGGTCTGGCCACCCTTCCCGGTGACCCACGGATGACCCAGACCGGGATGGTGCTCGGCTCGCCGGCGTTCCTCGCGCCGGAGCGGGCCACCGACGGCGACGTGGGGCCGGCCGCCGATCTCTGGTCGCTCGGCGCCACCCTGTACGCGGCGGTCGAGGGACGGACGCCGTACCACCGGTCGTCTCCGATCGCCACGTTGGCAGCCCTCGCCACCGAGGCACCACCGCCGGCCCAGCGCGCCGGCCGGCTGACCCCGCTCCTGGAAGGCCTGCTGCGGCGGGAGCCGGACCAGCGGATCAGCGCCGAGGAGGCGGATCGGCTGCTGCGCCAGGCCGCCACCCCGGACGAGCCAGCCGCCGAGGGGAACGCCACCGGCGGCGGGCCGGTAACCCGGATCACCGCCACCACCAGTGGCGACGGGCCCCGTCCGACGATCGTGCCCGAGTTCGTCACCGCCGTGCCCGGTCCGCCCGCGTCGCCGGCTGACCCCGCATCGCCCCCCGTCCGGGTCGCGCCTGCTGTCCCCACCGCGCCTGCTGTCCCCACCGCGCCTGCTGTCCCCACCGCGCCTGCTGTCGCTGCTGGCTCGGGGCCCGGGGCGGGCCGCACGCGCCGGGCACGGCTGATCGGTTCGATCACGGCCGCCGCGCTGCTGGTCGTCCTGCTGGTGACTGCGTCCCTGCTCAACGCCAAGTTGTTCGGCGACGCGGACGACGGGACGGTGGCGGCCCCGGCCGTGCACCCGTCGCCGATCGCCGAGACGCCGGTGTCCAGGGTGCTACCACCGGCGCCCGCGGGGTGGCGCTACTACCGGGACGATCCCCGCTTCCTCGTACCGGTGCCGGATGGCTGGCGGGCGTGGCGCGACGGTGAGCGCGCCGAGTTCCGCGAGCCGGACGGCAGCCGCGTGCTCGTCGTCGACGAACTCGGGTCCATCCCAGCGGACCTGGTCGCCGAACTGCGAAAGCGAGAGGGGGCGCAACGCGGACGGTACGCCGACTACCGGCAGGTCCGTCTCGACGCGCTGCGCTACCAGGTGCGGGCCGCCGAATGGGAGTGGACGTACACCGACGAGGACGGCACGCCGATGCACGCGCTGAACCGTGTGTTCGTCGGCCACAACGGGCACGCGTACTCGATCGACTGGACCACCGCCACCGCCGAATGGTCCGCGAGCGCGGCTGTCTTCGCACTGATCACGGATGGTTTCCAGGGCCTGCCGGTCGCGGGTGTTCCCCCGTCGGGGCCCGCCGGCCGGCCGCCGTCGGCGAGCGCGGGGCCGCCGTCGCCGGGAACGGGCAGCGCTTCGACGACCGGTCCGGGGAGTCCGGCGCAGCAGCCGGTTGCCCCGCCGCCGTCCCCGACCCAGGGCAGCGCGCCCGCTGGCAAGCAGATCTCCAGCTTCGCCAGCGACCGCTGCATCGACATCCCGGACGGCAACGCCGTCGCCGGTGCGCGGTTGCAGATCTGGGACTGTCGGCGGACCGCCAAGCAGCTGTGGACCTTCCCGGCGGACGGCACGGTCCGTTCGATGGGCAAGTGCCTGGACGTCGCCGGCCATTCCACCGAGGACGGGGCGGCCGTCCAACTGGCCGACTGCTCCGGCGCGTCGTCGCAGAAGTTCACCCTCAACAAGGCGTACGACCTGGTGAACACGAAGGCGGACAGGTGCGTCGACGTGCTCGACTCGAACCCGAACAACGGCGCCCGGTTGCAGATCTGGCAGTGCAACGGCAACGCCAACCAGAAGTGGCGGGCCAACTGAGCGCTGCCGGCGGGCGCTGCGGTGGTTACGGTCGTGGATGCCGAGGTTCCCGACCGTTCGAGGAGTGATCGCATGGCCCCCTCTCCGTCCCGGCTCTTCGCGGAGATCGCGACGGCCGAACGACCGGCCGAGACCAGCGTGGTCATGCGGCGAGCGGTGGTGCTCGGTGGCAGCATGGCCGGCCTGCTGGCGGCCCGGGTGTTGAGCGACCACGCCGAGGAAGTGCTGATCATCGAACGGGACCCGTCCGATGTCGACGCCGGGCCGCGGCCGGGTGTGCCCCAGGGCAGCCAGGTGCACGCGCTGCTGCCCGCCGGTCAGGTCCAGTTGGAGCGCTGGTTTCCCGGCATCGCCGACGAGGCGCTGGCGCTCGGAGCCCCGCCGCCGCCGCGCGACCCGGGCACGGCGAAGGTCTTCATCAACGGCGTGCTGGGTCTGCCACCGGCCGCGACCGGCAGCGGGCCGGCGCTGATCACCACACGTCCGTTCCTGGAGGCGTTGGTCCGGAGGCGCACCCTCGCCGTCGACAACATCCAGATGGTGTACGGCCGGGCCGAGGGCCTGCTCTTCGACGAGCGGCGGGTCACCGGCGCCCGGTACCTGCCGGAGGGCGGCACCGAGCCGGTCGTCGAAGCGGCGGACCTGGTGGTCGACGCGATGGGCCGGTCCAGCCGGTTGAGTGACTGGCTGGCCGAGCACGGGTGGCCACGCCCGCCGATGCACCGCATGCCGATCAAACTGAACTACGCCACGGCGCTCTACAAGCGCGACGAGAAGGTCAGCGACGCCTGGGTGGCGGTCTTCCACACCATGGCGGGCAAGGGGCGTACCGCCCGGATCGGCGGGATCAACTCCGTCGAGGGGGACCGCTGGATCATGCTGGTGGCCGGCTACGACGGGGACCGGCCCAGCCGCGACGTCGCCGACTTCACCGCCCGCTGTCGCGAGCACTACCCGCAGATGTTCGGCGACATCGCCGAACACGGGGAGATGCTCGGCGGGGTGGTCACGTACCACCAGGCGGACAGCCGCCGCCGCGACTTCCACAAGCTCGACCGGCTGCCCGCCGGGTTGGTCGCCGCCGGTGACGCGGTCGCGTCCTTCAACCCGGTGTACGGCCAGGGCATGACCTCCGCGGCACTGCACGCCTCCTGCCTGTCGAACTATCTGCGGTCCGGCCCGGAGCCGCACGACGAGCCCGCGCGGGCGTACTTCGACCAGGTCCGGGTGGTGGTCGACGCCGCCTGGCAGATCTCCACCACCGCCGACATCGAGCTGCCGCACGTCGACGGGCCGTACCCGCCCGGGTACAAGGTCACCAAGTGGTTCGGGGATCTGCTCTTCCGGGCGTCGCTGACCGATCCGGTGCTCAACGCCCGGCTGGGTCGGGTCACCACCATGCTCGACCACCCGGCCGCCCTGAGCCGCCCCGGCACCCTGTTCCGGGCCCTGCGACTCGGCCTGCTGGGCAGCTCTCGGCGGTGATTCGTCGGCAAACCCGCCGCCGGTGGCGGGGCGCGGTGGAGAATGGTGGGCCGGGGAGGGGTGCTGCGACGAAGCCGGGGGAGCGGTTGTGCTCGGAACCAGCCTCCTTGGCCGGCTTCGCCGCCGTGACCCGGGTGACGCCATCCTGCGACGCGCGGCACGACTGACGCTCGTCGCGTCCGCCGTCTTCTACGGCTGCCGGTACGGCGCGGGCAACTCGGTCCTCACCACGTACGGGTTGTTCGGCGCGATCGCCGCCGGGTCGTTCGCGCAGCTACCCGGTCCGGCGCCGCAGCGGGCGCGGATCCTCCTGCTGTCGCTGCCGGCGGTGTGGGCGCTGATTTCGGTGGGCTCACTCCTGGCGTGGAGCACGTGGGCGGCCGCCGGCGGCATGCTGGTCGTCGGGTTCGTCGTGGCGTTCGCCGGGGTCGGCAACCCGCGCCTGGTGGGGCTGGCGAGCGCGTTCCAGCTCTTCTACATCCTGGCGTCGTTCCCGCCGTACCAGCCGGGCAGCCTGCCGGAGCGACTCGGTGGGGTGACGCTCGCCGTCGTGCTGCTCGCCGCGGCCGAGGTGTTCCTCTGGCCCGACCCGGTGCCGGTCTCCTACCGGCAGCGCCTCGCCGAGGCGGCGGACGGCGTGGCCGCCTTCCTCGACGCCACCGCCGAGAGGTTGACCGATCCGCACGCCGCCGTGAGTGATCGGGACAACCGGCACGAGCGGGCGTACGACGTGGTGGCGGCGATCGGGTTGAACCGCAGCCCGCCGGCGTGGGCACCGACCGCCGCGGGCGTTCAGGACCGGGCGTTGCGGATCTGCGCGGCGGCGCTACGGGAGGTGCTCGCCGAGGCGGACCGGCTCGCGGCGGACGCCCCGCCGGAGCCGGTCCCGGACCTGCCGGCGGCGCGTCTGCTGCGCTCGTGCGCGGACACGACCCGCGCCGCCGGCCGGAGCCTGTCGCCGGGCGCCCCGGCCGTGGACCCCGCCGACCTGGACGCGGCGGTCGGGCGAGCCGAGGCGGCGTACCCGGTGGGGGCGGGCAACGGCCGCGACGCGGCGGACGTACCCCGGTTGTGCCGGGACGCGACCGCGCTGGCCCTCGCGGACCAGGTGCGGGTCTTCGCCGTGGGTTGCCGGGTGGCCACCGGGGCGCGGCTCGACGACCAGGACGTCTCCTCGGGGTTGTTCGAGTACGTTCGGCGCAGCCCGTGGACGTTGTACTGGTGGCAGTTCCGCTCCCACCTGGCGCCGCGCTCGGCCCACCTGCACAGCTCGTTGCGGCTGGCCGTGGCACTCGCCATCGCCCGGGTGGCCGCCGGTGTGCTGCACCTGACCCACGGCTTCTGGGTGCTGCTGGCCACCCTCACGGTGCTGCGCACCTCGGCCGCCGACACCCGGACCGCGCTGCGGCCGGCCGTGCTGGGCACGATCGCCGGTGCGGTCGTCAGCGGCGGGGTGATGTTCGTCGTCGACGAGCCGATCGTGTACGCCATTGTCCTGCCGATCACGCTGCTGCTGGCCTTCGGCGTTGGTCGCCTGCTCGGGCCGGTGTGGCAGCAGGCGCTGTTCACCCTGCTGCTGACTGTCGTCTTCGCGCAACTGACCCCGGAAGGGTGGCGGATCGCCGAGGTCCGCCTCGTCGACGTTCTGCTCGGCGCGGTTATCGGCGTGCTCGCCGGGGTGGCGATGTGGCCGCGCGGCGCGGGTCACGACCTGCGCCACAACGCCACCCGCTACCTGACGGCCAGCGCGGACGCGGTCGAACAGACGGTCCAGGCGATGCTCGGCGATGCCGCCTCTCCCGAGGGCGCCCTCAACCGGGTTCGTCGGCGGATGGTTCTGATCGACTCGTCGTACTGCCAGTACCACTCCGAGCGACACGACCCGTACCGCCCGCAGGTGAACTGGGATGCCGTGCTGAGCGCCGGACACCACGTCGTGCCCGGAGCGGAGTCGCTGCTGCGGCGCAACCCGCCCGGCTGCCTCGCCGGCTGGCCCGAGGCGGCGGCGCTGCTGCGGGACTCGGCCGGGCGCCTGCGATCGGCGTACGACGCCCTCGCCGACGAGGTCGCCCACGACCGGACATCGGGCCGGTTGCCCGTCTCGACCACCTGCGTCGACCAGCTGAACCGGATCCGTCCGCTCCTCGGCGAGGCCGACCTCGAGTCGGTCCGGCACCTTGTCGAGGCCGACCGGTGGCTCGCCGGCCTCGCCGACAGCCTCGCCCGCGCCCGACCACCCGCGCGTTGACCAGGCTGCGGGCGTTGCGCGGCCAGGACTTCGTACGGATCTGACAGGCCGCCGGTCGCCGATTGGCCGTGCCGGTCGCGCGCCGCTCGGCCTAGCGTCGAGGGCATGGAGATCGAGCAGGCGCAGAAGCTGTGGCAGCCCGAGCCGGGCTGGTTGAACACCGCCAGCTACGGGTTGCCGCCGGAGCCGGCGTGGGTGGCGGTGCAGGAGGCCCTCGCCGCCTGGCGGGTCGGGCGTACGTCGTGGGAGGGCTGGGGCGAGGCGACGCACCGGGCCCGGGTGGCCTTCGCCGGCCTCATCGGGGTGCCGGTCGGTGACGTGGCGGTCGGCGCCGCGGTGTCCCAGCTTTTCGCGCCGGTCGCGGCGGCGCTGCCGGCCGGTGCCACGGTGGTGGTCCCCGAGGTCGAGTTCACCTCGAATCTCTTCCCCTGGCTGGTGCAGGAAGAGCGTGGCGTCAAGGTCCGCACGGTGCCGCTGGAGTCGCTGGTCGACGCCATCGACGCCGACACCGACCTGGTCGCGTTCAGCCTGGTGCAGTCCGCCGACGGGGCGGTCGCGGCGTACGACGAGATCGTGGCCGCGGCCCGTGCGTACGACGCGCTGGTGGCGGTGGACGCGACCCAGGCGTGCGGCTGGCTGCCGTTCGACGCCAGCCGGGCCGACGTGGTGGCGGTGGGCGGCTACAAGTGGCTGATGAATCCGCGCGGCACCGCGTACGCCTATCTGGCCCCCGCCCTGCGCGAGCGGCTGCGCCCCGACGCCGCCGGCTGGTACGCGGGCCGCGACCCGCACGCCTCCTACTACGGCCCGCCGCTGCGGCTGGCCGACGACGCCCGCCGGTTCGACATCTCACCGGCCTGGTTCAGCTGGGTCGGCGGGGCACCCGCCCTGGAGGTGGTCGCCGAGATCGGCCCGTCGGTGATCGGGGCGCACAACGTGGCGCTGGCCAACCGGTTCCTGACCGGGCTGGGCCGGCCACCGGGGGAGAGCGCCATCGTCAGTGTGGACGTGCCCGACGCGGAGCAGCGCCTTGCGGCGGCCGGCATCCGGGCGGCGGTGCGCGCCGGCCGGGTCCGGGCCTCCTTCCACGTCTACTCCACCGAGGCCGATGTGGATGCCGCGCTGACGGCGTTGACCGGCTGAACCGGCGTCGAGGACGGCCGGGCGGGTAGCCGGCCGTCCTCGACGGGAGCAGACGGCCCGGCTCAGGCCAGGTGGCCGCCGATCTTCGTGTAGCCGCGCAGCAGGTCCCGCGAGATGATCAGCCGCTGCATCTCGTCGGTGCCCTCGAAGATCCGGTAGAGCCGGACCTGCCGGTACCAGCGTTCGATGGGCAACTCCCGGGTGTAGCCCATGCCGCCGTGGATCTGGAGCACCCGATCGACCACCCGGTTGACCATGCCGGCGCCGTAGAGCTTGCCCATCGACGAGGCGTGCCGGGGGTCCAGACCCTGATCGACGGTCCACGCCGAGCGCAACACCAGCCAACGGGCTGCCTCCAGCTCCGTCTCCGAGTCGGCGATCATCCACTGGATGGCCTGGTTGGTGCCGATCTTCGCGCCGAAGGTCTCCCGGGTGTTGGCGTAGTCGATGGCCATCTGCAGCACCCGTTCGGCGATGCCGATGGCGTGCGACGGGATGGTGTAGCGCCCCTTGCCGATCCACTCCATGCCCAGCGTGAAGCCCTGCCCGATCTCGCCGAGGATGTTGCGGTGCGGCACGCGTACGCCGTCGAAGATGAGCGACGCGGGCCCGCCCTCGCCCATCGTCTGGATGAACTCCGAGCGCCAGCCCATCGCCCGGTCCACCAGGAACGCGGTGGCGCCACCGTTGCGGGCGCCCTTCTCCCGGTCGGTCACCGCGACCACGATGGCGAAGTCGGCGTCGTGGCCGCCGGTGATGAAGGTCTTCTCGCCGTCGAGGATCCAGTCGTCCCCGTCGCGGCGGGCGGACAGCCGGATGTTGGCCGCGTCCGAGCCGGCCCCGGGTTCGGTGATCGCGAAGCAGGAGCGTCGCTCGCCCTCGATGGTCGGGATGAGGAACTCCCGCTTCTGCTCCTCGGTGGCGCGGAACAGGATGTTGTCCGCCTCGCCGCCGAAGCGGAACGGCACGAACGTGCGGCCCAACTCGGTCCAGATCAACGACTGGAGGACGGCTGGCAGGTTCATCCCGCCGTACTCTTCCGGGGTGGCCAGGCCCCAGAACCCGAACTTGCGCGCCTTGAGTTGCAGTTCGCGCAGCTCGGAGTGGTCGAGGCCGGGCTGGTGCGCCCGTTCCCGGCGGAGCACCTCCGCCTCCAGGGGCAGCACCTCGCGGGTGATGAACGCGCGCACGGTGTCTCGGACGGCGCGTTCCTCGTCGGACAGTGCGAAGTCCACGGTTCCCCCTCGGTTGTGCGTGACGGTGCGCCGCTGCGGGCCACAGCGGTCATTCATAAACTATCGGTGTAAGTTTTCATCCGTCCAGACCCCACGGCCCGAGACCCGCGAGGAGCGCAGTGCCCCGACCCCGCCAGCCCCGGCTCACCCGGCAGCTGATCGTCGAGACAGCCACCGCGCTCATCGACGCCGAGGGCCTGCCCGCCTTCTCCACCCGCCGGCTCGCCGCCGACTTGGGCGTACGCGGGCCGTCGCTCTACAACCACTTCGCCACCAAGGACGCGATCCTCGACGCGGTCGCCGACACGGTCACCGGTGCCGTCGACACCAGTGGCTTCGCCAGCCGGGACTGGGTCACCGCGCTGCGGGACTGGGCGTGGTCGTACCGGCGGGCGCTCACCGCGCACCCGAACATCGTGCCGTACCTGGCGCAGGGGCCGGGTCGTCGACCGGCCGCCCTCGCCATGGCCGACGCGGTCTACGGCGGCCTGGTCCGGGCCGGCTGGCCGCCGGCCCGCGCCACCCACATCGGCGCGGCGCTGCGCTACTTCGTGGCCGGGTCGGCGCTCGGCTCGTTCGCCCGCGGTTTCGTCGAGGACCCGGAGCTGTACGCCGCGCACTACCCGCACCTGCGCCAGGCGCACCGGCTCGCCGAGCACCAGCAGAGCGTGGACGAGGGCGCCTTCGCCCTCGGGTTGGACGCCCTGCTGCACGGTCTGGCCGCCGAGTACGCCCGCGCCGTCGACACGGTGGAGTCCGCCCGGCCCAACGGGTAGCGTCCAAACTCCCAGCGCTAGTTTCATCGCCCGTCGCGACCCCGTCGCCATCACCCGTCGCCATCGCCCACCCCCGAAGGGACGACATGGACCTCGCCGCTCCGCCGTCGCAGCTGCCCGACTCCCTGCGCCTCCGGCGCCACCTGCACGTCGATGGCGAGTGGACGTCTCCCGCCGACACCGAACTGATCGACGTGGAGAACCCGAGCACCGGGGAGCTCATCGGGCAGGTGCCGGCCGGCACCCCGGCCGACGTCGATCGCGCCGTGGCCGCGGCCCGCGCCGCGTTTCCCGGCTGGTCGGCCACCGCTCCCGCCGAGCGCTCCGCCCACCTCGACCGGCTGCACACAGCGCTCGCCGCCCGCGCCGGCGACCTCGCCCGCACCATCGCCGTGGAGCTGGGCTCGCCCCTCAAGCTCGCCACCCGGGTGCAGGTCGGGCTCCCGTTGACCGTCCTGCGGGACCACGTCGCGCTCGCCGCCGACGCCCCGGTCGAGGAGAGCATCGGCAACTCCCTCGTCGTCCGCGAACCGATTGGCGTGGTCGGCGCGATCACTCCGTGGAACTACCCGCTGCACCAGGTGATGGCGAAACTCGCCCCCGCCCTGGCCGCCGGCTGCACGGTGGTGCTCAAGCCCAGCGAGCTGACGCCGTTGACCGCGTACCTGCTCTTCGACGCGGTCACCGAGGCCGGGCTGCCGCCGGGGGTGCTCAACCTGGTGCCCGGCACCGGGCCGGTGGTCGGCGAGGCACTCGCCGGGCACCCCGACGTCGACCTGGTCTCGTTCACCGGCTCCACCGCCACCGGCGCGCGGATCATGCGGCTCGCCGCCGACCGGATCGCCCGGGTCGCGCTGGAGCTGGGCGGCAAGTCCGCCAACGTGATCCTTCCCGACGCCGACCTGGCCACCGCCGTCAAGGTGGGCGTCGGCAACGCCCTGCTCAACTCCGGTCAGACCTGCACGGCGTGGACTCGGATGCTGGTGCACCGCGACCGGTACGACGAAGCCCTCGACCTGATCGCCGCGGCGGTGGCCGGCTACCGGCTCGGCGACCCGTTCGACCCGGCGACCCGCCTCGGCCCGCTGGTCTCCGCCGCGCAGGCCGAGCGGGTACGCGGCCACGTCGACCGGGCGCTGGCCGACGGCGCGAGGCTGGTCGTCGGTGGGCCGGACGCCGCGGTGCCGGCCCGGGGGCACTTCGTCGCCCCGACAGTCTTCGCCGACGTGCATCCCGACAGCGCGCTCGCCCAGGAGGAGGTCTTCGGCCCGGTGCTCGCCGTCATCCCGTTCGCCGACACCGACGAGGCGGTCGCCATCGCCAACAACTCGAAGTACGGGTTGGCCGGCGCGGTCTGGTCCGCCGACACCGCCGCGGCGCTCGCGGTGGCCCGGCGGCTGCGCACCGGCGCGGTCGACATCAACGGCGCCCCGTTCAACCCGCTCGCCCCGTTCGGTGGCTACAAGCAGTCCGGCCTGGGTCGGGAGTTGGGCGTGCACGGGCTCGCCGAGTTCTGCGAGCTGAAGGCGATCCAGCGATGACCGGCGAACTGTCCCCGGCCGCCCCGGGCGACGGCACCGAGCCGGCCGCCGCGCCGGTCGTCGTCCGCGCGCTCGTCGCGCGCGGATCCGGCGCCGAGCTGCGGGTCGAGCAGGTACGTCTGCCCGCGCCCGGCCCCGGCGAGGTGCGGGTGCGGATCCGCGCCGCCGGCGTCTGCCACTCCGATCTGTCCATGGTGAACGGCACCCTCGCCGCGAGGTTTCCGCTGGTGCTCGGGCACGAGGCCACCGGCGTGGTGGCCGAGGTCGGCCCGGGCGCCCGACTGACGGTGGGTACCCAGGTGGTGCTCAACTGGGCGCCCGCCTGCCGAGCCTGCTGGTGGTGTCAGCACGACGAGCCGTGGCTCTGCGCCGACACCACCGCCCCGACCGTGCCGCGCGGCGAGACCGACGACGGCGTCGGGCTGCACCTGACCCTCGGTCTCGGCGCGCTCGCCGAGGCGGTGGTCGTGCCGGAGAGCGCCGTCATCGCCATCCCCGCCGGGCTGCCGCCCGAGCAGGCCGCGCTGCTCGGCTGCGCGGTGCTCACCGGTGTCGGCGCGGTCGGCAACACCGCCCGGGTGGCCCCCGGCGAGTCCGTGGCGGTGATCGGGCTCGGCGGGGTCGGGCTCGCCGTGCTCAGCGCCGCTCGACGGGCCGGCGCCACCACGATCCTCGCGATCGACGTCGCCGAGGCCAAGCGCGACCTGGCACTCGCCGCCGGGGCGACCGAGTTCCTGCTCTCCGACGACCGGCTCTCCAAGGAGGTGCGGGCGCGCACCGAGGGCCGGGGCGCCGACCACGCCTTCGAGTGCGTCGGTCGGGCCGCCACCATCCGTGCCGCCTGGCGGCTCACCCGGCGCGGGGGAGCCGTGACCGTGGTCGGCATGGGCGCGAAGGACGACATGGTCAGCCTCGGCGCGCTGGACATCTTCCACTCCGCGCGCACCCTGCGGTCTTCGGTGTACGGCTCCTCCGACCCGGACCGGGAGGTGCCGGTGCTGGCGGCCGAGCTGGCCGATGGTGCACTGGATCTGAGCGTGCTGGTCAGCGGCACGATCCCGCTGGAGGAAGCGCCGACGGCGTTCGACCGGCTGGCCCAGGGCGAGGGCGCTCGCTGGGTGGTCACCCTCGACTGACGTGGTAGGTCGGGTGCCCCGGGGTTGGCCCAGGACGGGTCAACCCCGGGGAGCCAGGGCGACGAGAGTCGTGCGACTGGTCAGAAGGGTGGGGCGTCCTCGCCCATCAACGCCAGCACGACGCCGCCCTTGCCGCTCTTGAGCCCCTGGACCACGACCGTGCCGGTGCTGCCGTCGGGCAGCTCCAAGGTGAAGGTCTTCCCGACCGCGTTCTTGGGGCCGTTGCCGGCGCTGTTGGCGGGCCGGAAGTCGCCTGCCCAGGGCGGAATCCCGCCCCTACGGGCCGGCTCGGCGAAGAGCGCGGCGGTGCCGGGGGTCCTGGTGCCGTCCGAGGAGAGGAGCACTGAGGCGCTGCGAAAGGTAGCCATATGCGCCAAGGCTAACCCGGACCACGCCGTTCGCGGCACCAACAGCAGCCCGTAACGGCGATTCGGTCGACGGCTCGCCCCCCGGCCGTTGCGCCAGGAGCTATACCTAGTAGTACTATGCATCGTACTTCTAGGTTTGAGAACGGGAGGTTTCGTGAAGGTCGCCAAGGATCTGGTCGCCGCCTCGGCGACGCCGATGGTGCTCGGCATCCTGGCTGAGGGCGAGAGCTACGGCTACGCCATCCTCAGGCGGATCAACGAGCTGTCCGGGGGTGAGCTGGACTGGACCGAAGGGCTGCTCTACCCGCTGTTGCACCGGCTGGAGCGCCTCGCCTACGTGGAGGCGAGCTGGCAGGCGGCCGCCGGCGAGCGCAAGCGCAAGTACTACCGCATCACCGACAAGGGCCTGGCCGAGCTGGCCGAGCAGCGCCGGCAGTGGGACACCGTCGTGGGCACGCTCAAGGAGATCTGGCATCACCGCGCGCCGCTCGCGGTGCACCCGCTGGAGGGCCTGGCATGACCGCGCCGGACGAGCCAGAGGAGTTGGAAGCGCAGTTCGAGCAGTGGCGCCGGTACGTGCTGCGCCGCAGGGAACTGCAACCGGCGGACGCCGACGAGCTCGAAGACCACCTGCGCGGGTCCGTCGACGAACTCGTCGACGCCGGCCTGAGCCCGGATGAGGCGTTCCTGGTCGCGGTCAAGCGGATGGGCAGTCTCGACGAACTCTCCCGCGAGTTCGCCCGGGAACATTCCGAACGGCTCTGGAAGCAGCTGGTGCTGACCGGCGACTCCGACACCCCGGTCGGCGGCACGCGCTCCCGGCGGGATCTGTGGGTCATGCTCGGCTGCGCGGTGGGTGCGGTGGCCTCCGTCAAGGTGCCAGCGTTGTTCGGCCTGACCTTTGACGACGATGGGTCGTTCTACGCGCGAAACGCCACCCTGTTCGCGCTGCCCTGGTTGGCGGCGTTCCTGGCCTGGCGGCGCCGGGCCCGACGGCCGGTGATCGGGGCGCTGGTGCTGCTCTTCGTCCTCGGTGCCGTGGCGGCCAACGCCTACCCCCTGGCGGACAACTCGCAGTCCGTGGTCGTCACCAGCGTCCACCTCCCCATCGCGCTGTGGCTCGTGGTCGGTCTGGCCTACGTCGCCGACGACTGGCGCTCGTCCCGCCGACGCATGGACTTCATCCGGTTCACCGGCGAGTGGTTCATCTACCTGGTGTTGATGGCGCTCGGCGGAGGCGTGCTCTCCGCGTTCCTGTTCAACACCTTCGCGGCCATCGGGATCGTCCCGGAGGAGTTCATCTCGCAGTGGCTGCTGCCCTGCGGCGCCGCCGCCGCGGTCGTCGTGGCCGGGTGGCTCGTCGAGGCCAAGCAGAGTGTCGTCGAGAACATCGCGCCGGTCCTCACCCGGCTGTTCACCCCGCTCTTCACTGCCGCGCTGCTCGCCTTCCTCGTCGCCGTCGTCTGGACCAGCCACGGCATCGACGTCGAGCGTGAGGCGCTGATCCTGTTCGACCTCCTGCTGGTCGTGGTGTTGGGGCTGTTGCTCTATTCACTCTCGGCCCGCGATCCGCTGGCCCCACCGGGCCTGTTCGACAAGCTCCAGCTCGCGCTCGTGGTCAGTGCGTTGGCCATCGACGTGCTGGTGCTGCTGGAGATCACCGGGCGCATCACCGATGACTACGGCAGTACGCCCAACCGGGCGGCCGCCCTCGGCGAGAACGTGATCCTGCTGGTCAACCTCGCGTGGTCGGCGTGGCTCCTGCTGGCCTTCCTCCGTCGGCGCACCCCGTTCGCGGCGCTCGAACGGTGGCAGACCGGCTACCTGCCGGTGTACGCCGCGTGGGCCTGGATCGTGGTCCTCGTCTTCCCTCCGCTGTTCAGTTACGCCTAGCCGGGGCGATCGACGTGGGGCGGAAGCCGGCCCACCCGCCACGGGTGGGCCGGCTCCACCTCACTTGCCGGTGACGATGCCCGGGTTGATGCAGAGGCCCGGGTTCGCGCCGTTCTTCTCCGCGATCTCCAGGCAGCGGGTCACCTTGTCGACCTTCGCGTTGGTCTCGGTGATCTGCTTGGAGATCTCGGCGTTCTTGCGGTCCTGCTCCAGGTTGCGGGTCTGCGCCAGCTTGTCCTGGAACGCCTTGATGTTGCCCTCGGTCTTGTCGTCGTGGTTCACCCGCGTGATGGTCACCGAGAGGATGTCCACGTCGGTGGCGAGGCGGGTCTCCGCGCTGGTCTTGATGTTGGCGGCGAACGGCTTCAGGTCGACGTTGAGATCGCCGGTCTGGGCGTCGATCTTCTCCAGCGGGTTGTACGCGGCGAAGGCGTCGTTGACCGCGCTGTCCAGCTGCACACCCACCCGCTGGCCCCGGAAGCTGTCGAAGTCTCCCTTGTAGTCCATGAACTGCTTCGGCGCGTTCTCCGGCTGGACCTGCCACTCGACGAGCACTTCGACGCAGGCGTCGGCGAGGGTGCCGGTGCGCACCCGTACGCAGTTGTCGCCGCCGATGTGGTCGTACTTCTGTCGGCCCGCGTCCCACTCGCCGACCTTCTGCCAGGGCGCCACCCACTTCAGGCCCGAACCGGTCACCTCGCCGGTGGGCTTGCCGAAGCTGGTGACGATGCCGACCGAGCGGATGGGCACCGAGTGGGCGCTGGAGGCGATGCCGACCACCAGGGTGAGGGCGAGAAAGCCGAGCGCCGCGAGGGCGGCCATCCGCTTCAGGGGCCGCGCGGGGGCGACGAGGGCGAGAACGGCGCTGACCGCCAGGGCGACGGCGAACACGATCGCCATGGTGAAGCCGACGGGCATGGGGTGGAGACCTTCCGCTGGGCTGTGTGGATCATCAACCTAGGAGGTCCGGTCAAGCCGGTGGCGCGGGGGAGTGGCGTTCGGGCACGTCATCTGCGGGTCGAATATGGAGCCGATCGACATGGCTCGACTCCTGCGGCCCGCCGTAGGTTTCGTCCACGCGACGGGCCTGTGACCACGGTCACCGAACCGACCGTCGCCGCGACGTGCGGAGGATGAGGCGATGGCCGGGCAAGCGCTCCTGTCGGCCCGTGGGCTGACCCGGGACTTCCGGGGCTTCCGGGCGGTCGACGACGTCGACCTCGACGTGGCGTCGGACAGCGTGCACGCGCTGGTCGGTCCCAACGGCGCGGGCAAGACCACCCTGTTCAACCTGCTCACCGGCTTCCTGCGACCGAGCGGCGGGCGGATCGAGCTGGCCGGGCGGGACGTCACCGGGCTGCCACCGGAGCGGGTGGCGCGGCTCGGTGTGGCGCGTTCGTTCCAGATCACCAGCCTCTTTCCCCAGCTGTCCGCCCGCGAGCACGTCGCGTTGGCGTTGCAGTCGTCCAGCGGATTGGGCTGGCGGTTCTGGCGTTCGGCGAAGCTGATGGGCCGCTACACCGAGCGGGCCGACGAACTGCTCGCCATGGTGGGGCTGGCCGAGCTGGCGGACGCCCCCTCCGCGGCCCTGGCGTACGGCCGTAAACGCGCCCTGGAGCTGGCCATCGCGCTGGCGCTGGACCCGAAGGTGCTGCTGCTCGACGAGCCGACCGCGGGGATGGGCCTGGAGGACGTCGACCGCACCGTCGAGCTGATCGGTCGGGTCCGCCAGGGCCGGACCGTGGTGATGGTCGAGCACAACATGAGCGTGGTCGGCCGTCTCGCCGACACGGTCACCGTGCTCCAGGCCGGCAAGGTCCTCGTGGAGGGCCCGTACGAGCAGGTCCGCGCCGACGAGCGCGTGATCACCGCCTACCTGGGAGTCGCCGATGTTGCGCATTGAGAACCTGTCCGCCTGCTACGGCGAGGCGCAGGTGCTGCGCGACGTCAGCCTTGACGTCTCCGCCGGTGAGGTGGTCACCCTGGTTGGCCGCAACGGTGCCGGCAAGTCCACCCTGCTGCGCTGCGTGATGGGGCTGCACCCCGGCCAGCGCGGCACGGTGGAGCTGGACGGGCGGGACATCACCAGGCTGCCGGCGCACCGGCGGGCCCGGCTGGGGCTGGGCTGGGTGCCCGACGACCGGGGCAGCTACGCCACCCTGACCGTCACCGAGAACCTCACGCTGCCACCCACGGTCGGCCCCGACCCGTGGTCGCTGGAGCGGGTGTACGAGGCGTTCCCGGCCCTGCACACCCGGCGGGACTCCGCGGCCACCATGCTCTCCGGCGGCGAGCAGCAGATGCTGGCGCTGGCGCGGGTGCTGCGGATGGGTGCCCGGCTGCTGCTCTGCGATGAGCCCACCGAAGGGCTGTCGCCGCTGTTGGTGCAGCAGGTCGGCGACCTGCTGCGCGAGGCCAAGCGGCACGGGGTGACCGTGCTGCTGGTCGAACAGAACCTGCACTTCGCCACCGGCGTCGCCGACCGGCACTACCTGCTCGCGGAGGGACGTGTCGCCGAGGCGATGGACAACTCCGAGGTGCGGTCGCGCGAACGCGAACTGCTCGCGTACCTCGGGATCTGATTTTCTCAACGACGAGCCGCGCGACGACGCGTGGGATGGATGGAGTGGGCATGCGCAGGACGATGGGTGTGGCCGTGGTGGTGCTGGTCGCCGGATGCGGTGGCGGTGGCCCTCAGTCGAGTGGCGACCAGAAGCTGACCGGCGACAAGATCGTGTTGGGCGTGCTCAACGACCAGTCCGGGGCGTACTCGGAGTTGTCCGGGAAGAACTCGGTGACGGCGGTCGAGATGGCCATCGCCGACTTCACCGCGAAGTACGGCGACAAGGCGGTGACCACAGACATCACCGTGGAGACCGCCGACCACCAGAACAAGCCGGACGTGGCCAACTCCAAGGCCCAGGAGATGTACGACCGCAAGGGCGTCGACCTGATCCTGGATGTGCCCACCTCGTCGGCCGCGCTGAAGGTCGCCGACGTGGCGAAGGAGAAGAAGAGGCTCTACTTCAACATCGGGGCGGCGACCACCGACCTGACCGGCAAGAGCTGCAACAAGTACACCTTCCACTACGCGTACGACACGTACATGCTGGCCAACGGCACCGGGAAGACCACCACCGAGCAGATCGGCAAGAACTGGTACATCCTGTACCCGAACTACGCCTTCGGTCAGGACATGGAGAAGAGCTTCTCCACCGCGATCACGGCGGCCGGCGGCACGGTCGTCGGCAAGGACGGGGCGCCGTTCCCGAACACCAGCGGTGACTTCTCCACCTTCCTGCTCAAGGCGCCGAACCTGAACCCGAAGCCGGACGTGCTGGGCACCATGCAGGCCGGCGCGGAGCTGGTCAACGTGGTGAAGCAGTACAACGAGTTCAAACTGCGGGACAAGGGCGTCGGCCTGGCGGTGGGGCTGATGTTCCTCACCGACATCCACTCGCTCACCCCGGCCGCGCTGGCCGGCACCACGTACACCGACGCCTGGTACTGGAACTTCGACGCCAAGAACCGGGAGTTCGCCGACCGCTTCCAGCAGAAGGCCGGCACCCGGCCGACCTTCGCGCACGCGGCCAACTACTCCGCGGCGTTGCAGTACCTGGAGGCGGTGCAGGCGGCCGGCACCGACGACGCGGACGCCGTGGTCAAGGGCCTGGAGGGCAAGACGGTCGAGGACGTCTTCCTGCGCAACGGGAAGATCCGCGCCGAGGACCACCGGGTGGTGCACGACGCGTACCTGGCCCAGGTGAAGCCGCAGTCCGAGGTCACCGAGCCGTGGGACTACGTGAAGGTGCTCAAGACGATCCCCGCCGCGGAGGCGTTCCGTGCGCCGTCCGCGGACTGCAAGCTATGAGTGGATTCGCGCAGAACACCTTCAACGGGTTGGTGAGCGGGGCGTTCTACGCCCTGCTCGCCCTCGGGCTCGCGGTCATCTTCGGCATGCTCCGGGTGGTCAACTTCGCGCACGGCGCGTTCTACATGCTCGGCGCGTTCGGGGCGTACGTGCTGCTCACGGAGGCGGGCGTGCCGTTCTGGGCGGCCCTGGTGATCATGCCGGTGGGGCTGGGTCTGCTCGGCATGGCGCTGGAACGCGCGGTGATCCACCGACTCACCAAGCTGGACCCGCTCTACAACTTCCTGCTCACCTTCGGCCTGACGCTGATCCTGCAGGACCTGGTGAAACTGCGCTACGGCGTGCAGTCCAGCCCGTACCAGACGCCGTCGCTGCTGAGCGGGTCGGTCAACTTCGGGCTCTTCGACTTCCCAACGTACCGGGTGTTCATCCTCGGCTTCGCGGTGCTGCTCTGCGTCGCGGTGTGGTGGGTGCTGACCCGGACCCGGATCGGCATGGTGGTCCGTGCGTCCACCGAGCGGCCGGACCTGACCCGCGCGTTCGGTATCGACGTCGGACGGTGGGTGACCCCGGTCTTCGGCTTCGGCATCGGGTTGGCCGGCCTCGCCGGCGTGCTGGCGGCGCCGATGCGCGCGGTCAACCCGTTGATGGGCGCCGACCTGATCATCGTGGTCTTCGCCGTGGTGGTGATCGGCGGGCTGGGCTCGATCTTCGGGTCGGTCGCCGCCGGCTTCGGCATCGGGCTGGTGCAGGCGTGGGGTGAGGCGTACCTCTCCACCTTCCCGCTCGTCTCGCAGACCATCGTCTTCGTCGTGATGGCCGGCGTGCTGCTCTGGCGCCCGGCCGGCCTGTTCGGTCGGGAGGAGGCCCCCGCATGACCAACACCGTGCAGACCCCCGCCGACGCGTCCCGTTCGACGCCGCCGTCCGGGCTGGTGGCCGTGGCCCGGGCGCCCGGCTGGGTGCGGTACGCGCTGCTCGCCGTCGGCCTGGCCGTCGCGGCGTGGCTGCCCAACGGCCTCTACCCGGCGGTCGCCGTGGACATCCTCTGCTGGGCGCTGTTCGCCGTGGCGGTGGACCTGCTGCTCGGCTTCACCGGGCTGATGTCCTTCGGGCACGCCGCCTTCTGGGGCACCTCCGCGTACGTCACCGGGTTGGTGGCCATCCACGCCGGCCTGCCGTTCCCCCTCGCGGTGCTGGCCGGGGCCCTCGCCGCGGCCGTGCTGGCGGTGCCGATCGGCTACCTGGCGGTCAAGCGCACCGGCATCTACTTCGCCATGGTGACCCTGGCCTTCGCGCAAATGGTCTACTACGTCGCCAACGAGTGGCGCTCGGTGACCCAGGGCGAGAACGGCCTCCAGGGGGTGCCCCGCGACCTGTTCGGCGTCGACCTCACCGACGACTACTTCTTCTACTACGCGATCCTGCCGATCGTGCTGCTCGGGCTCGCCGCCGCCTGGCGGATCGTGCACTCGCCGTTCGGCCGGGTGCTGGTCGGCATCCGGGACAACCCGGCCCGGGCCCGGGCGCTGGGCTATCCGGTGCACCGCTACAAGCTCACCGCGTTCGTGCTCTCCGGGTTCATCGCCGGACTCGGTGGCGGGTTGTTCGCGGTCGGCCACCGGTTCGTCTCGCTGGACGTGCTGCACTGGACCACCTCCGGCAAGGCGGTCATCGTGGTGGTGCTCGGCGGGATCGGCACCCTCTGGGGCGGAGTGCTCGGCGCCGCTCTCGTGGTCCGGCTGGAGGACTGGTTGTCGTTCTCCGGCTTCGAGGCGATCGGCCTGGTGACCGGCGGCATCTTCGTCCTCGTCGTGGTGCTGTTCCGGCGCGGCATCTGGGGCAGCGTCGCCGCGTTGGCCCATCGGCTGGCGGCCCGCCGGCGCTGAATTTCCGCGCCGGCGCATCCGGCATCCGCGCGCTGAGCGAACCCCCGGGTAGAGAACGTCTACCCGGGGGTACGTCTGGTGCTGTCTGAGCGACGCGCCGGGGCGTGATACCCACCACATACGATACGGACCGGTGCCGTATCGTTAATGGCCGTCGTAGGCTGGTCCGCGTTACGAGTCTGACCCGTATCGTATTGCGTCGCGGGTGAAACGTGGGGGGAAAACCAGGTATGGAGCTGCACAACAACACGGGACACCCGAGGCGGTGGGCGATCCTGGGGGTGCTGGTGATCAGCCTCCTCGTGGTCGTCCTCGACAACACGATCCTCAACGTCGCCCTGCGCACCCTGGCCGACCCGGTGCACGGTCTCGGGGCCAGCCAGGGCGAGCTGGAGTGGTCCATCAACTCCTACACGCTCGTCTTCGCCGGGCTGCTGTTCACCTTCGGGGTGCTCGGCGACCGCGCCGGCCGCAAGCGCTTCCTGATGATCGGTCTGGCGCTGTTCGGCCTGGCGTCGCTGCTCTCCGCGTACGCCCAGAGCCCTGGGCAGCTCATCGCTGCCCGCGCTCTGATGGGGGTCGGCGGTGCGGCCATCATGCCGGTGACGCTCTCGATCATCTCCAACGTCTTCGACCCGCGCGAGCGTGGTCGAGCCATCGGTGTCTGGGCCGGCGCGGTCGGTCTCGCCGTGGCGATCGGCCCGATCCTCGGCGGCGCGCTGCTGGAGCACTTCTGGTGGGGCTCGGTCTTCCTGATCAACGTGCCGGTGGTCGTCGCCGGCGTGGTCCTGGTGGCGCTGCTGGTCCCCGAGTCGCGCGACCCGCGGCCGGGTCGAATCGACGTGCTCGGCGTCCTGCTCTCCGTGGTCGGCCTGGTGGCCCTCTCCTACGGCATCATCGACGGCGGCGAACACGGCTTCGACCGTCCCGTGGCCTGGGGCTCGATCCTGGTCGGCGTCGCGGTGCTGGCCTGGTTCGTGCAGCACGAGCGGCGCAGCGACCACCCGTCGCTGGACGTCCGGCTGTTCCGGGTGCCCCGGTTCGCCGCGCCGGTCGCCATCGTCGGCCTGGTGTTCTTCGCCGCGATGGGCTCGATGTTCTTCGGCTCGTTCTACCTGCAACTCGTGCGCGACTACAGCCCGTTGCAGACCGGCCTGCTCTTCCTGCCCTTCGCCGGGGCTCAGCTGGTCTTCGCGCCGCGCAGCGCCGCGATGGTCCGCCGCTACGGCGGTAAGGCCGTCGCCACCGTCGGCCTGGCGCTGACCGCGGTGTCCCTGGGCGCCTTCGTCTTCATCGGCGCCTCCACCCCGATCTGGATCGTGCTGCTCGTCTTCCTCATCCAGGGCGCCGGGATGGCCAACATCATGCCGCCGGCCACTGAGTCGATCATGTCGGCGCTGCCGCGCGAGAAGGCCGGCGTCGGCTCCGCGGTCAGCAACACCATCCGCCAGGTCGCCGGCGCGCTCGGCGTGGCCGTCCTCGGCTCGGTGCTCTCCGCCGTCTACCGCAGCGACATCAGTGACGCGCTGACCGGTCTGCCCACGCAGGCCCACGACGCGGCCAACGAGTCGATCTCCGGGGCGTACGCGGTGGCGGGCCAGCTCGGCCCGGCGGCGCCGGCGCTGATCTCGGCGGCCAACGACGCCTTCGTCACCGCCATGCACTGGGCGGCTGGGCTCTCCGCGGTGATCGCCGCGCTCGGGATCCTCGTGGTGCTGCGCTGGATGCCGGGCAAGGAGGACACCAGCGTCGCTCCGGCGGCTCCGGTGGCCGAGCCCGAGCTGGCCGGCACGGCGTAGGTTCGGGGAGAATGGCGGACATGACGTCCACTGCCGATGCTCCGCGGTCGCCCGGGCGACCGCGGAGCATCCGCGCCGATGAGGCGATCATCGAGGCCACCCTCGACCTGCTCGCCGAGGGCAGCACCATCGAGGCGCTCTCGATCGAGGCGATCGCTGCCCGCGCCGGGGTCGGCAAGGCCACCATCTACCGCCGTTGGGCCGGCAAGGACGCGTTGCTGCTGGACGCACTGCGGCGGCTCAAGGGCGTCCTGGCGCAGCCGGCGGGCCACTCCGTCCGCGACGACCTGGTGCTGCTGGTCGGTGCCATCGGCAAGAACGTCGACCCGCGAGCTGCCAAGATCATGCCCTGTCTGGCACCCGCCGCGAACCGCAGCTCGGACCAGTTCCAGCTCTACCAGAACATCATCTCGCCCCGCCGGCAGCTGATGCGCGAGGTGTTGCGGCGCGGCATCGACGAGGGAGTCCTGCGCGCCGACATCGACGTCGAGGTGACGATGGCGCTGCTCACCGGGCCGATGCTGATCCAGCGGGTCCTCCAGTGGAATCCGGACCTGGACGAGCAGTCCCTGCCCGAACGGGTCGTCGACGCCGTGCTGGAGGGCATTCGCGCCCGCTGACGTCCGGCGGGCGGCGGCGCTTGTGCCGGCCAGCCGGCGTCGGTCAGCCGGCCGGCGCGCGCAGCCGGTGCAGGCGCAGCGCGAGCTGCACCTCCAGCGCCCGCTCCGGTCGCTGCCAGTCGACGCCGAGCAGTTGCCCGACCCGCTCCAACCGCTGGGTCACCGTGTTGACGTGCACGTGCAGCTGCTCGGCGGCCCGAGCCAGGCTGCCACCCACCCCGAAGTAGGCCTCCAGCGTCTTCACCAGAGCCGTGCCGCGCCGGGCGTCGTAGTCGAGCACCGGCCCCACGGTGGCGGTGAGGAACTCGGTCACGTCCTTCTCACCCCGGTCACCGACCGTGCCCAGCAACAGCCCGACGAAGCCCAGCTCCACCGTGCTCGCGCCCTGCCCGGCCCGGCCCAGCGCGCCCAGCGCCGTCAGGCAGCGGTCCGCCTCCTGAAACGTCCCGGCCAGCGCCGCCGGCGTGGTCGACGGGCCGCTCGCCCCGGCGGTAACCGGTCGGCCAGTCACCCGGGACAGGTCCCGGGCCACCGCGCGGGCGCTGCCGCCCGCGTCCAACCCCGGCAGCATCAGCACCACCCGGCCATCGCGCGCCGCGGCCAGGCCGCCGCGCGCCGAGGCGTACGTGGTGGCCCAGGAGAGCACCCGCTGCCGGGCCGAGCCGGTCGCGGCGATCGCGTCGTCGCCCACCGCCACCAGCACGTGCGGCGCGTCCAGGTCCACCCCGAGCCGGCGGGCCCGACTGCGCAGCGCGTCGGTGTCCCGCAGCGGGCGGGCGATCAGGTCGTCCAGCAGCTCGCCACGAACCCGCCCCTCCGCCTCCGCGACCGTCCGGCGGAACAGCAGCAGCAGCGCGGTCACCAACGCGGCCCGCTCCAGGATGCGCTGGTCGGCGTCGACCAACTCGTCGTCCGGGCGCAGCACCAGCGCGCCCAGGTTCTCCGCGCCGGCCACCACCGCCGCGTACCAGAGCGGACCGCGGCGGACGCTGCGCCCCTCGGTCCGGGACGCGGCCACGGCCTCGACGATGTCCACCCGGTCCGGTTCGTCGATCTCACCCACCCGGGCCAACAGGCGGCCCTCGGCGTCCAGCGCCAGCAGCGCACCGCCCAGCACCTCGGTCACCGCCGCCGCCACGTCCTCCACCCCGCCGCCGCGCAGCACCAGCGCGGTCATCCGGTCGTGGGCCGCCGCGGCCCGCTCCACCGAACTGCTGTGCGCCCGGATGGTGGTGTTCGCCGCCGACAGCTCCGCCAACGCCGAGCGGGTCTCGGTCAGCAGCCGGGCGGTGTCGATCGCCACCGCGGCGTGCGCGGCCAGCGACACCAGCAGCGCCACCTCCTCCCGGACGAACGGCCGGGCCGACCGGTTGGCCGCGTAGAGCACCCCGATCGAGGTGGAGCCGAGCCGCAGCGGCACCCCGAGGATCGCCACCAGCCCCTCCTCCCCGACGCCGGCGTCGATCTCGCCGGTGTGGTGGAAGCGTTCGTCCTCGCCGTAGTTGGCGGTGACGTACGGGGCGCCGGACTGGGCCACCAGGCCACCGAGGCCGGCGCCCATCGGCAGGCGCAGCCGCTGGAAACGAGCCGAGACCGACCCGTCGGTCACCCGCATGTAGGTGTCGCCGCGCTCGTCGTCGTTGAGCGTCATGTAGGCCACGTCCGCGCCGAGCAGGTGGCGGGCCCGGTGCACGATCGCCCGCAGCACGTCGTCCAGGTCGCGCAGCCCGGCCAGGTCACTGACCGTGTCGTACAGGCCGGACAGCTCGCTCTCGCGGCGACGCCGACGCTCCAGCAGCGCGCGGACCCGCAACGCCACCGACTTGGCCTGCTCCAGCTCGGCCAGCCGGTCCGGCGGCAGCCCGGCGGCCCGCGCGGCCACCAGTGGTCCCTCGAACTCGACCGCCGCGGCCTCACGGGCGAGCAGTTCCAGGAACTCCACCGGCGATGACATGGTCGACATTGTGCTCAGCCCCACTAGTTGGCCGTCCAGCCCCCGTCGAGGGCGATCGACGCGCCGGTGATGAACGCCGCCGGCGGCGAGCAGAGGTACGCCAGCAGTTCGGCGACCTCCTCCGGCTCGATCAGGCGCTTGATCGCGGCCCGGGCCAGCATGATCTTCTCGATCACCTCGGCCTCGTCGATGCCGTGGCTGGCCGCCTGGTCGGCGATTTGGCTCTCCACCAGCGCGGTACGCACGTACGCCGGGTTGATGCAGTTGGCGGTGACCCCGTGCGCGGCGCCCTCGAGGGCGACCACCTTCGACAGCCCTTCCAGTGCGTGCTTGGCCGAGACGTAGGCCGCCTTGTACGGCGAGGCACGCAACCCGTGCACCGAGGAGATGTTGACGATCCGCCCCCAGCCCCGGGCGTACATGTGCGGCAGCGCCCGGCGGATCAGCAGGAACGGCGCCTCCACCATCACCCGCTGGATGTACTCGAAGCGCTCGACCGGGAAGTCCGGTAGCGGTGCGACGTGCTGAAGCCCGGCGTTGTTCACCACGATGTCCACGTCCACGTCGAGCGAGTCCACCGCCGTGGCGTCGGACAGGTCGACGCCCTCGGCCCGACCGCCGGCCTCGGCGGCCACCGCCTTGGCCGCCTCCAGGTTGCGGTCCACCACGAGCACCTTGGCGCCGGCCGCTCCCAGCCGCAGGGCGCAGGCCCGCCCGATGCCGCTGCCGCCCCCGGTGACCAGGGCGGTCCGACCGGCGAGGTCGACCTGTACGACGTGGGGGACCGCCACGGGTTCTGCCGTCATGGCGCAAGAAGTTACGAGCTGTGTGCTCCCCGGCACATGGGCCAGCGACCCATACTCCGTACCAAAGCTGTGTGGCTCCGCCGCACCCGTGGGGTGCGGGGCGTGTCCCGTGGGGCCGGTGGGAAGGACGGCAGTTAGGGTGTCGAACACACGTACTGCTGAGGGTTGGGGAGGGGGCGGCGTGCGCGTGCTCGGTGTGGACCCGGGGTTGACCCGGTGCGGGGTGGGCGTGGTCGAGGGTGTGCCCGGCCGGCCCTGCACCCTGGTCGCGTACTACGTGGTCTACACCGACCCGGCCGACGACCTGGCGCTGCGCCTGTTGCACCTGGACCGGTCGCTGACCGAGTTAATCGCCGAGCACCAACCGGAGAGCGTCGCCGTCGAGCGGGTGTTCAGCCAGCACAACGTGCGTACGGTGATGGGCACCGCGCAGGCCAGCGGTATCGCCGTACTGGCCGGGGCGCGCGCCGGGCTGCCGGTGCAGACGTACACGCCGAGCGAGGTGAAGGCGGCGGTGACCGGGTCCGGTCAGGCCGACAAGGCGCAGATGACGGCGATGGTGACCCGGCTGCTGCGGTTGGCCGAGCCGCCGAAGCCGGCCGACGCCGCCGACGCGCTGGCCCTGGCCATCTGCCACGTGTGGCGTGGTGGGACCCGCTCCAAGCTGGCCGCTGCGGCCGACCGGGCACGACGAGGAGGAGCACGATGATCGCCAGCGTGCGCGGCACGGTGACCGCGACGGGTCCGGACCAGGCGGTGATCGAGGTCGGCGGGGTCGGGCTCGCCGTGCACTGCGCCCCGGGGACCCTCGCGGAGCTGCGGGTGGGCCAGGTCGCCCGGCTCGCCACCAGCCTGATCGTGCGGGAAGATTCGCTGACCCTCTACGGCTTCGTCGACGACGACGCCAAGTCGCTGTTCGAGCTGCTCCAGACCGCCAGCGGGGTCGGCCCGCGACTGGCCCAGGCGGTGCTGGCCGTGCACACGCCGGACGCGGTCCGCAAGGCCATCGCCAATGCCGACACGGCCGCGCTGACCCGCGTACCCGGGATCGGTAAGAAGGGTGCGGAACGTCTGGTGCTGGAGCTACGCGACCGGATCGGCCCGGTGCCGATCGGCGCCGACGGTGTGGCCGGGGTGACCCGCGGCAGCTGGCCCGACCAGGTCCGGCAGGCACTGGTCGGGCTGGGCTGGACGGCCGGCCAGGCTGATCAGGCGGTGGCTGCGGTGGCGGAGTCGATCGACGGCGAGACCCC
The DNA here is from genome assembly GCF_044459545.1 of Micromonospora sp. NPDC050276. Lineage (NCBI taxonomy): Bacteria > Bacillati > Actinomycetota > Actinomycetes > Micromonosporales > Micromonosporaceae > Micromonospora > Micromonospora sp. NPDC050276. The sequence goes on from NZ_JBITJA010000002.1 coordinate 491,027, forward strand.
GCCGGTGCCGGTCCTGCTCAAGCAGGCCATCCGACTGCTCGGTCGGACCCGATGATCGCACGGCCGCGACGGGGAGCCCCGCAGTCGCGAATGAAGGTGGCACGATGAGCGAGACCGAGGGGCTCGTCTCGGCGTACGTCAGCGACGCCGACCGGGACGCGGAGGCCACGGTGCGGCCGAGGCGGTTGGCCGAGTTCATCGCCCAGGACCGGGTACGCGACCAGCTCGACCTGTTGTTGCAGGGCGCCATGCGGCGGGGTTCGCCGCCGGATCATATCCTGCTCTCCGGCCCGCCCGGGTTGGGTAAGACGAGTCTGGCCAACATCGTCGCCGCGGAGTTGGGCGCGGGTATTCGGGTGACCAGCGGCCCGGCGATCGAGCGTTCCGGTGATCTGGCGGCGATCCTCACCAGCCTGGCCGAGGGTGATGTGCTCTTCATCGACGAGATCCACCGGATCGCGCGGCCGGCCGAGGAACTGTTGTACAGCGCCATGGAGGACTTCCGGGTCGACGTGGTGGTCGGCAAGGGGCCGGGGGCGACGGCGATCCCGCTGGACGTGGAGCCGTTCACCCTGGTCGGCGCGACGACCCGTTCGGGCCTGTTGACCGGGCCGATGCGGGACCGGTTCGGCTTCGTCGCGCACCTCGATTTCTACGCCCCGGCGGATCTGGAGACGCTGCTGCACCGTTCGGCGCGGATCCTGGGTGTGCCGATCACCCCCGAGGGCGCGACCGAGATCGCCGGTCGGTCCCGGGGCACACCGCGGATCGCCAACCGGCTGCTGCGCCGGGTCCGCGACTACGCCGAGGTCCGGGCCGACGGGGTGGTCGATCTCGACACCGCCCGTGCGGCCTTGATCGTGTACGACGTGGACGCGCTCGGCTTGGACCGGCTGGACCGTGCGGTGCTGACCGCGTTGGTCGACTCGTTCCGGGGCGGCCCGGTCGGGTTGTCCACCCTCGCCGTGGCGGTGGGGGAGCAGCCGGACACGGTCGAGGAGGTCTGCGAGCCGTTCCTGGTGCGAGCGGGTCTGTTGGCCCGTACGCCTCGGGGTCGGGTGGCCACCGAGGCCGCCTGGCGGCATCTGGGACGCACTCCACCGAATGGTACATTTGGTGTAGATGGTCCGCCTGTGCCCGATCTGTTCTCCTTGGATACCGATCAGCCGTGATGTGAACGTGATCTGTGCCGCATTCGGTGTTCTCAGGTGCAGGGTTTAGACTTCGCCGCGGTCTGTACAGGACGTGAGAATCCGCCTCCGCTCCGGCACCCACGGTGCCGGGCAGGTGGCCAATGGGAAGGTCAGTAACCGTGCATTACGCAGCAGCGGGTGGCGGGGCCGGCGGTTTCACGCCGATCCTGATGATCGCCCTGCTCTTCGGTGTCATGTACTTCATGATGATCCGGCCCCAGCAGAAGCGCCGCCGCGAGGCGGAGGCGATGCAGTCCAACCTTGGTCCCGGCGACGAGGTCGTGACCATCGGTGGGCTCTACGGCACGGTCACCGGCATCGAGGACGACACCGTCCTGATCGAGGTCGCACCGGGCGTGCAGACCCGCTACGCCCGTCCGGCCATCGCGCGGGTGGTCACCCGCGCGGAGCTGCCGAGCGAGCCGGTCACCGAGGACGCGGACACCGCCAAGGACTGACCCCTCCCCTCGGGAGCGGCGAGTCCGGCGTACGGCCGGTCGACCGGCTTCCGGGTCGTCGCGCCCGACGGGGCAGCGGGCGAGACGTGAAAACTGGATAGTTGGGTCGACGCCGGGCGTCGGCACGTTCCCGTGACCGTCGGCGTTCCGCGCCGGGTGCCCGGTCCTCGTGTCGGCACCTTGTCGGCTCAAGGCAGACCCGTCGGGCGGGACCCCCGGCCCGACACCGCCGCCGCTGCGACAGCGGCGCGACCGTACAGGGAGACAGGACAGCCGTGGCACCACCTCAGGGACAGATGCGCCCCGGGCGGCAGCTCGCCGTGCTCGGGTTCATCTTCGTGGTCCTCTATCTTTTGGTGTTCTTCGCCGGCGCCAGCGGCGGCTGGAAGGACCGGCTCGAGCCCAAGCTCGGCCTGGACCTGATCGGCGGCACGCGGGTGACGCTGGAGGCCACCAACTCCGTCGATGGCAAGCCGCCGACGGCGGAGAACCTCGAGGAGGCCCGGCAGATCATCGAGAGCCGGGTCAACGCGTCTGGCGTGGCCGAGGCCGAGGTGGTCACCGAGGGCAACCGCAACATCGTCATCTCCCTGCCCGGTGAGAACCGGAACCTCGACGACGTGGGCGAAGCGGCCGAGCTGCGGTTCCGCAAGGTGCTCAAGGCGGCCTCCGGCAGCGGGGTGGCCGAGGCGCCGCCCGCCGCCACGCCGGCCCCGTCCGATAGCGCCGCCCCGACCGGCGGCGCGACCCCGACCGGCAGCGCGACCCCGACCCCGACGGGCAGCGCCTCCCCGAAGGTGACGTCGTCGCCCAGCGGCGGTCAGGGCGGGATGGCTCCCGCGTCGCCCAGCGCCACGCCGACCCCGTCCGCCACGGCCTCGCCGAGCGCCGCCGCGCCGACCGCCAGCGCCGAGCCGGTGCCGGCCAGCGTGGAGGAGCAGCGCAAGGCCGTCGAGCAGAAGGTCGGCGCCGCCGCCTGGCAGGCCGCCAACGGGCTGCAGGCCCCGGCCGACCTGACCGCCGACCCGTCGCTGGCCGACAAGCTCAAGCCGTTCGGCACGCTGTCTCCGCAGGAGGTCGCGGTGCTGCCGGCGCAGATGCAGTTCAACGTGCCGACGATCGGCTGCGCGCAGCTCGACAAGCGCCCGCCCGCGTCGATCTCGGACCCGAAGCAGCAGGTCGTCGCCTGCGAGGACGGCGCTTCGAAGTACCTGCTCGACCAGGCCAAGGTGCTGGGCACCGACGTGTCCGACGCCGACGCGGTGCTCGACCAGACCAACGCCTGGGTGGTCAGCCTGGACTTCACCGGCGACGGCCAGGGCAAGTGGACCTCGCTGACCCGTGAGGCGTTCAACAACGAGGGCCAGGCCTGCGACGCGACCGCGCTGGGCCAGGACGGCAAGTGCCGGGTGGCCGTCGTGCTGGACAACAAGATCGTCTCCTCGCCGGAGATCCAGGGTGTGCTGACCGGCAACTCGCAGATCACCGGCACCTTCACCCAGAAGGACGCCAGCACCCTGGCCGGTCAGCTGCGCTACGGCGCGCTGCCGGTGACCTTCGAGCAGCAGGAGGCGCAGAACGTCACCGCCACGCTGGGTGCCAGCCACCTGCGCGCCGGTCTGCTCGCGGCCGGGATCGGCATGCTGCTGGTCATCATCTACGCGTTCTTCTACTACCGGCTGCTCGGCTCGGTGATCTTCCTGAGCCTCATCCTCTCCGCGCTGCTGGTCTTCGGCGCGCTGGTGGTGCTCGGCCGGCAGATCGGCTTCACGCTCACCCTCGCCGGCATCGCCGGCATGATCGTCTCGCTTGGTGTGGCGGCGGACTCGTTCGTCATCTACTTCGAACGGTTGAAGGACGAGATCCGGGAGGGGCGCAGCCCGCGTAGCGCGGTGCCACGCGCCTGGATCCGGGCCCGTCGGACGATCATCTCGGCCAACGCGATCACCCTGCTCTCCGCGGTGGTGCTCTACGTGGTCTCGGTCGGCACGGTCAAGGGCTTCGCCTTCGCCCTGGGCCTGGCCACCGTGCTGGACCTGGTGGTGGTCTTCCTCTTCCGGCACCCGATCATGACGATGTTCGCCCGAACCCGGGCGTTCCTGTCCCCGCGGGTCAGCGGTCTGGGCCGGGCACTGCCGGCCCGCAACCAGCCGACTCAGCCCCGCAACCCGCGCGCCAAGGAGGCCTGAGATGGCTGAAAACGGTCTGGCGAGCCGCCTCTACAACGGCGAGGCCGGTCTCAACATCGTCGGCCGGCGCAAGCTGTGGTTCAGCGTCGCCGGGGTCCTGGTCCTGATCGCGATCCTGAGCTTCTCGATCCGCGGCTTCAGCCTCGGCATCGAGTTCGCCGGCGGTAACTCGTTCCAGGTGCCGGCCAGCGTCGGCACCCTGAGCGACGCCGAGCGGGAGGTCAACTCGGCCCTCGCCGCTGAGAACACCGGCGTCGAGGTGGTCACCGCGCAGAAGATCGGCGGCCCGGGCGGCGACTCCTACGAGCTGCGCACGCCGCAGCTCAACGCCGAGCAGGCCACCGCGGTCAAGGCCCAGATCGCCGAGGACCTCGGCATCAACGCCGACCAGATCAGCAGCAACCAGGTCAGTGAGGCGTGGGGCAGCCAGGTCACCGAGCGGGCCGTGCTCGGTCTGATTATCTTCATCGCGCTGGTGATGGTCTACCTGATCCTGCGCTTCGAGTGGCGGATGGCCGTGGCCGCGGTCGCCTCGCTGATCACGAACCTGATCCTCACCGCCGGCATCTACTCGCTGGTCGGCTTCGAGGTCACCCCGTCGACGATCATCGGCTTCCTCACCATCCTGGGCTTCGCGCTCTACGACGTGGTGGTGGTCTTCGACAAGGTCCAGGAGAACACCCGGGGCATCACCGCCAACAACAACCAGACCTACGGCGAGGCGGCCAACCTGGCCGTCAACCAGAGCCTGATGCGGTCGTTGAACACCTCCATCGTCGCGCTGCTGCCGGTCGGTGGTCTGCTCTTCATCGGTGCCGGCCTGCTCGGCGCGGGCACCCTGAAGGACCTCGGTCTGGTGCTGTTCGTCGGTATGGCGGTGGCGTTCCTGACCTCCATCCTGGTGGCCACCCCGCTGCTGGCGCTGCTGAAGAACTACGACCCGCGGATCCAGGCGCACAACAAGCGCGTCCTGACCCGTCGGGGTGCGATCGCCCGGGGCGAGGTCACCGGTAAGGGTGCCGCGAGCCCGGCTCGGGCCGACGCGACCGACGAGCCGGTCGACCAGGACGCCGCCGCGCTGGCCGGTGCCGCCCCCAAGGTGGGCGCCCGGCCGGCCGGCAAGCGGCCGACCGGTGCCCGGGGCGGTCGCCCGGGCGGCGGCGGTAACCGGCCCGGTGGCGCCAAGCGGCGCTGACCCGCCCGGAAACACCCGAACGGCGTCCGGCATGCTGTTGCCGGACGCCGTTCGTCGTCGAAGGAGAGCGAAACAGCCGTGACGGAGACCCACAGCACCGCAGCGCGCGGGGACAGTGGCCCGGAGGCCGCCCGACTGGTCGCCAGCCGGGTGCTGGACGTGCCCGACTTTCCCAAGCCCGGCGTCCTGTTCAAGGACCTGATGCCACTCTTCGCCGACGGCAAGGTCTTCCGTGAGGTGATCGACGGGATCGTCGCGTACCACGGGCGGGACTCGTTCGACGTGGTGGTCGGCATCGAGGCGCGCGGGTTCGTCGTCGCGGCCGCCATCGCGTACGCGACCGGGGTGGGCGTGGTGCCGGTACGCAAGGCCGGCAAGCTGCCCCGCCCGGCGCACTCGGTCTCCTACGCGCTGGAGTACGGCGAGGCCACCCTCGAAGTGCACGAGGACGCCTTCACCGCCGGGCACCGGGTGCTGGTGGTCGACGACGTACTGGCCACCGGCGGCACCGCCGAGGCGACGCTGGACCTGGTCGAGCGGGCCGGCGGGACGGTCAGCGGCTTCACCGTGCTGCTGGAGCTCGGCTTCCTGGGTGGGCGGGAGCGGCTGGCACCGCGTCCCGTCCACGCCCTACTGACCGTTTGAGCCGGTCGACGGTGTGTTGACCGTTTGATCCCGGATCCGTCGGATGGACCCGGCGCCGACCGTCCGGCGGAGCGGCAGGGGACCGTCCGTGCGGGTAGCATTGCCCTTTGCTGACGCCGGCGGTACCCCGTCCGGCGGGCGAGACCAGGTCGGCCGATCTTCGGCCGGCGTGTTTCCGGCGAGCGGTGAGGAGGCCGGTGTCCCACGATGTCGTCCCTCCGGCGGAGGGCACGGTGCACCCGACAGGCGACGCTGACGGCTCGGTGACTGACCGGACAGGCGACGCGCCGGCCCGGGTGACGGGCACCGGCAACGGCTCCGGCAGGGCTTCCGGCGAGAGCGCGGTGCGTCCGACCAGCGGCCCGCCGAGCGCCGAGGCGTCCCCCGGCGCCGATGGCGTCGTGGTGCCGTTCCCGACCGACGCCAGCGGCGACGCGTCGCCCAGCGGTGGCTTCGGGCTGTCCAACGCGCCCACCGGCCGGCGGGTCCGGGCCCGGCTGGCCCGGTTCAACGCGCCCTGGCAGACCTCCCAGGTCAGCGAGGTGCTGGAGCCGCTCATCGCCAGCCACCGGGACAACCACCCCAAGGCGGACGCCCGGCTGCTCCAGCGCGCCTTCGACACGGCCGCGCGGTGGCACTCCGGGCAGTACCGCAAGTCCGGTGACCCCTACATCACCCACCCGCTCGCGGTCGCCACGATCCTCGGCAACCTGGGAATGGACACCACCACCCTGGTCGCCGCGCTGCTGCACGACACCATCGAGGACACCGAGTACACCCTCGACCAGATGCGGGCCGACTTCGGCGGTGAGGTCGCCCTGCTGGTCGACGGCGTCACCAAGCTCGACAAGGTCAAGCTGGGCGACGCGGCCAAGGCCGAGACGATCCGCAAGATGGTCGTGGCGATGGCCAAGGACCCGCGGGTGCTGGTGATCAAGCTGGCCGACCGACTGCACAACATGCGCACCCTGACCTTCCTGCCCCGCCCCAAGCAGGAGCAGAAGGCCAAGGAGACGCTGGAGATCCTGGCGCCGCTGGCGCACCGGCTCGGTATGAACACGATCAAGTGGGAGCTGGAGGATCTGTCCTTCGGCACGCTGTTCCCGAAGCGGTACGAGGAGATCAACCGGCTGATCGGGGAGCACCAGCCGCAGCGCGAGGCGCTGCTGCGGCAGGTGACGCAGAAGGTGCAGACCGACCTGAAGGCCGCCAAGATCAAGGCGGAAACCACCGGGCGGCCGAAGCACCTCTACTCGATCTACCAGAAGATGATCGTGCGGGGTCGCGACTTCAACGACATCTACGACCTGGTGGGCGTGCGCATCCTGGTCGACACGGTGCGGGACTGCTACGCGGCGTTGGGTGTGATCCACGCCAACTGGCAGCCGGTGCCGGGTCGCTTCAAGGACTACATCGCGATGCCCAAGTTCAACATGTACCAGTCGTTGCACACGACGGTCATCGGGCCCACCGGCAAGCCGGTGGAGATGCAGATCCGCACGTACGCGATGCACCGCACCGCGGAGTTCGGCATCGCCGCGCACTGGAAGTACAAGGAGCACAAGGGCACCCAGATCGTCGGCCCGCCCGCGCACATCGACGAGATGACCTGGCTGCGGCAGTTGCTCGACTGGCAGCGTGAGGCGGCCGACCCGAGCGAGTTCCTGGACGCGCTGCGCTTCGACCTGTCCAGCCAGGAGGTGTACGTCTTCACCCCGAAGGGCGACGTCATCCCGCTGCCGACCGGGTCGACGCCTGTCGACTTCGCGTACGCGGTACACACCGAGGTGGGGCACAAGTGCATCGGGGCGCGGGTCAACGGCAAGCTGGTGCCGCTGGAGTCGACGCTGTCCAACGGCGACGTGATCGAGATCTTCACGTCGAAGTCGGAGACGGCCGGCCCGACTCAGGACTGGTTGGGCTTCGTCAAGAGCCCACGCGCCCGGACGAAGATCCGGCAGTACTTCAACAAGGAGCGGCGCGAGGAGGCGATCGAGGCCGGCAAGGACGCGATCGTCAAGGCGATGCGCAAGCAGGGCATGCCGTTGCAGCGGATGCTCACCTCCGACGCGCTGATGTCGATCGCCCGCGACCTGCACCTGGCCGACGTGGCCTCGCTCTACGCGGCGGTCGGTGACAGTCAGGTCTCCGCGCAGTCGGTGGTGCAGAAGCTGATGGCCGCGTACGGCGGCGAGGAGGGCGCGGCGGAGGACATCGCCGAGACCGCCGTCGCCACCCGGCCTCCGCGCAGCCGGCAGAGCAGCAGCGACCCGGGCGTGGTGGTCCGCGGCGTCAGCGACGTCTGGATCAAGCTGGCCCGCTGCTGCACCCCGGTCCCACCGGACTCGGTGTTCGGCTTCGTCACCCGCTCCGGCGGGGTGAGCGTGCACCGCGACGACTGCGCCAACGCCGAGGACCTGCGCGCGCAGAGCGAGCGGGTCGTCGAGGTGAGCTGGAAGCTCACCTCCGCCTCGACGTTCCTGGTCGCCATCCAGGTCGAGGCGTTGGACCGGCACAAGCTGCTGGCCGATGTCACCCGGGTGCTCTCCGACGAGCGGGTCAACATCCTCTCCGCCACCGTCACCACCACCCGCGACCGGGTGGCGGTGAGCCGGTTCAGCTTCGAGATGGCCGACCCGAAGCACCTGGGCCACCTGCTGGCCACGGTTCGCAAGGTGGACGGCGTCTTCGACGCCTACCGGGTCACCTCGGGCGCCTGACGCCCGCCCGGCCACCCTCGGTGGCCGACGGGTACCCCGAGAACACGACAGCGCCCGCCGGCTCAGCCGGCGGGCGCGTGGTCGTCTGCGCGAGTGTCAGCTCTGCGGCGCGCTCATCGTGAGGTCCTTGATGATGACCTCCTTCTTCGGGTGGCCACCGCCGGCCTGCTGGGCGAACGCCCCGTCGTCGCCGGCCTTGGCCACGTCCTTGACCAGGTCCATGCCGCCGGTGATGGTGCCCAGCACGGTGTACGCCGGGTCCAGCGGGGAGTCGCCGTAGACGATGAAGAACTGGCTGCCGGTGCTCCCCGGATCCTGGGATTTGGCCATCGCGATGACACCCTCCGGGTACGGCGGGCGCTTGTCGGTGGGCAGGTTCTCCTCGGCCATGCGGTAGCTCGGGCCGCCCTGGCCGTCGGTGTCCCGCCAGCCGTTGCCGGTGGCGCTGGGGTCACCGCACTGCAACACCTTGATGCCCTCGGTCACCAGGCGGTGGCACTTGGTGTTGTCGAAGAAGTTCTTCTCCGCGAGGTAGGTGAAGCTGCCCGCCGTGCACGGCACCAGCGACCGGTCGACCTTGGCGGTGATCGGGCCGAGGTTGGTGTCGATCGTCATGGTCTGGATGCCCTTTGCCGACTGCTGGTTGCTCGGCACCCCCACGTCCTTGATCTGCGGGGGCCGCTGGTCCGTGGGCAGCGCGTTGTACGCGCACTCGGCCGCGCCTGCCGCCGGCGCGGCGGTGTCGCCCTTGTCGTCGTCGCCGCCGAGGGACACCGCCAGCCAGACGGTGCCGGCGACCACGAGCACCAGCGCGGCAGCCGCGCTGACGATCGCCGTCGTCTGCCGGCGCTTACGGGCCTTGGCCGCGCGCTCGGCCATCTCCTTCTCGAGCCGGGCGCGTGCCGCCGCGCGCTGCCGCTCTCTGGTGGACGTCACGCCTGGATCCTCCTGGCTGTCTGCTGCTGGGTGCCGCTTGGGTGGGTGGTGGCGCCCGGTCAGCCGGCGCTCGGGCTGCTGGCCGGAGTGCCGGAGGCCGAGGGAGCCGGTGCCGCACCGGTGACCGGCTCACCGACCGTGAGGCTCTGGATCGTCACGTCGGTGCTGGGCTTGACCTTGGCCCCGGTCCCATTGTCCACGGTCGGGAGGGCGCCGATCTTCTCCACCACGTCGAGCCCGCCGGTCACCCGGCCGATCACCGGGTACTTCGGGTCGGCGGTGGTGAAGTCCTTGAAGAAGATCAGGAACTGGCTGCCGTTGCTGCCCGGCGGGTTGGAGACCATCGCGACGGTGCCCTTCGGGTACGTCGGCGGTTGGTCGGGGGCCGGGCTGGCCGACGGTGACGCCGACGGCACGGTCGGCAGCTCCTCGTCGTAGAACGAGTAGGTCGGCCCACCGAGACCGGTGCCGCTGGGGTCGCCGCAGTGCAGCGCGCCCTCGGTGGTGATCTCGTGGCACTTGGTGTTGTCGTAGAACGACCGACTGGCCAGGTGCGCGATGCTCGCCGCCGCGCACGGGGAGTTGGTCAGGTTCAGCTCCGCGGTGATCGGCGCGCCCTGGTTGGTGGTCACGGTCATCGCCCGGGTGCCCTCGGTGGGCAGATCCTTGGTGGCCGGCGTGCCGACGTCCTTGAGGTTGGTGTTGGCCGTCGCGTCCTGCGGGGTCCAGAGGCAGGTGTCCGCCGCGGCCGTGTTCTGCTTCGGGTCGGAGTCGAACGCCCCGAGCGCCCAGGCCGAGCCGGCCACGACCAACACGAGGATCAGAGCGGCGCCGACCCCGGCCTGAATCTGCCGACGGCGCCGCGTAGCGGCGGCCCGGCGAGCCAACTGCCGGTCGAGCTTGGCCCGCGCCAGTTTGCGCTGCCGGTCCCTGCTGGAAGCCACCCGTGCTCCCCTTTCCTCTACCTGGTCGACGCCGGCGGCCGGTCGCCCCGGCCCGTCCGGGCGTCGCGTGTGCCGCGCCACACGCCCGCCAGAGTGTACGGCTAGTGACTGGGAATGTGGTGTACGAGGTCCACCCCATCCCGAGCAGCGTTTATCGGACGTTGTCACTGTGCCGTACGGGGCGCGAGGGACGGACGCGGCAAACTCGCTCGGCCCGCCCGATAGGCTGCTGTGCAGGACGACAGCTGCTCGACGGAAAGGACAGCGCGCGTGCTCGTGGCCGGCTTTCCCGCGGACGCCTTCGGCACCAACTGCTACGTGGTCGCCACCGCGCCGGGGGAGCAGTGCGTGGTGGTCGACCCCGGCATCGGGGTGCTCGACCAGCTCGACGCGCTGCTCGCCGAGCACCACCTGCATCCGGCCGCCGTGCTGCTCACCCACGGCCACCTCGACCACACCTTCTCGGTCGCGCCGGTCTGCGGCGCACGCGGCATCACCGCGTACGTGCACCCCGGCGACCGGGAGATGCTGGCCGACCCGGCCAGGGGCCTGTCGACCGATCTGACGTCGCTCTTCGGCGGCCGGCTGAGCTACACCGAGCCCGAGGACGTGGCGGAGTTGACCGACGGCGCCACCCTCACCCTCGCCGGCCTGGAGATCGCCGTCGACCACGCCCCGGGCCATACCGGCGGGTCGGTGCTGTTCCGGCTGCCGGGCGCCGGGTCGAGCTGGGAGGCGGACGAGCTGTGCCTCTCCGGCGACGTCCTCTTCGCCGGTTCGATCGGCCGCACCGACCTGCCGGGCGGGAGCATGCCGGCCATGCTCACCAGCCTGCGCGACAAGATCCTTCCGCTGGCCGACGACACCGTCGTGCTGCCCGGCCACGGCCCCAGCACCACCATCGGCCGCGAGCGCGCCAGCAACCCGTACCTCATCGAGGTGGCCGGCACGTCGCCGGCCGCGCCCACCCGGGGCCTCTAGATCTTTCGTCCGCGCCGCGCGCGGACCCACGACACCACCGCGCCGCGGGCGCGGAATCGCAAGGAGTACGCCGATGAGCAAGCCCACGCCCCTCTCCGGCTTCCCGGAGTGGACCCCCGGCCAGCGGATGATCGAGCAGTTCGTGCTCGACAAGATCCGGGCCACCTTCGAGCTGTACGGCTTCGCGCCGCTGGAGACCCGCGCCGTCGAGCCGCTGGATCAGTTGCTGCGCAAGGGCGAGACCTCGAAGGAGGTCTACGTGATCCGGCGGCTGCACGCCGACGCCGAGGGTGCCGGCACGGACGACCAGCTCGGCCTGCACTTCGACCTCACCGTGCCGTTCGCCCGCTACGTGCTGGAGAACGCCGGCAAGCTGAACTTCCCGTTCCGCCGCTACCAGATCCAGAAGGTGTGGCGGGGCGAGCGGCCGCAGGAGGGCCGCTACCGGGAGTTCGTCCAGGCCGACATCGACATCGTCGACCGGGACACCCTGGCGCCGCACCACGAGGCGGAGATGCCCCTCGTCATCGGGGACGCGCTGCGCTCGTTGCCGATCCCGCCGGTGACCATCCAGGTCAACAACCGCAAGATCAGTGAGGGCTTCTACCGGGGCATCGGGCTGACCGACCCGGAGGCGACGCTGCGCGCCGTGGACAAGCTCGACAAGATCGGCCCGGCGAAGGTGGCCGAGCTGCTGGCCCAGACCGCCGGGGCGAGCGAGGCGCAGGCCAAGGCGTGCCTGGCGCTGGCCGAGATCTCCGCCCCGGACGCCTCGTTCGCCGACGCCGTCCGGGCGCTCGGCGTGAGTGACCCGCTGCTCGACGACGGCATCGAGGAGCTGGTTCGGGTGGTGGAGACCGCCGCCGAGCACTCGCCCGGCCTCTGCGTGGCGGACCTGCGCATCGCCCGTGGGCTGGATTACTACACCGGCACCGTCTACGAGACCCAGCTGCGCGGCTACGAGCGGTTCGGCTCGATCTGCTCCGGCGGTCGGTACGACAACCTGGCCACCGCCGGCACCGTCTCGTACCCCGGGGTGGGGATCTCCATCGGGGTGACCCGGCTGCTCGGGCTGCTCTTCGGCGCGGGGGAGCTGTCGGTCTCCCGTTCGGTGCCCACCGCCGTGCTCGTGGCGGTGACCAGCGAGGAGGGACGTACCGCCAGCAACCGGGTGGCCGAGGCGCTGCGGCGGCGCGGTATCGCCACCGAGGTCTCGCCGAGCGCGGCGAAGTTCGGCAAGCAGATCCGGTACGCCGAGCGGCGCGGCATCCCGTACGTCTGGTTCCCCGGTGTCGAGGGGGCGCCGGACGAGGTGAAGGACATCCGCTCCGGTGAGCAGGTCACGGCCGGTGCGCAGGAGTGGACGCCACCGGTGCAGGACCTCAAGCCGACGGTCGGTTGAGTGTCCCCACTGGCGCTAACGGCCGCGGGGACCTACGGTAGCGTAAGTTACGCCACCGTAGGGAGTTTCTCGTGACCGTCAGCACCACACTGAGTCAGACCGCACTGCTCGTCGAGTTGGAGCCGGTGGTTGCGCGCAACCTCGACCGGCACCTCTCGCTCGCCAAGGAGTGGTTCCCGCACGAGTACGTGCCGTGGAGCGAGGGGCGTACCTTCGACGGGCCGCTCGGCGGCGAGGCGTGGTCGCCGACCGACTCCACCATCCCGGATGTGGCCCGCACCGCGCTGATCGTGAACCTGCTGACCGAGGACAACCTGCCCTCGTACCACCACGAGATCGCCACCCTGTTCGGCCGCGACGGCGCGTGGGGCACCTGGGTGCACCGGTGGACTGCCGAGGAGGGGCGGCACGGTGTCGCGATCCGCGACTACCTGACCGTCACCCGGGCGGTCGACCCGGTGGCGTTGGAGCGGGCCCGGATGACGCACATGTCGGAGGGCTACACCAACGCCCACGGCGACGAGGTGCTGCACTCGCTGGCGTACGTCTCGTTCCAGGAGCTGGCCACCCGGATCTCGCACCGCAACACCGGCAAGGCCACCGGCGACCCCGCCTGCGAGGCGCTGCTGGCCCGGGTGGCCGCCGACGAGAACCTGCACATGGTCTTCTACCGCAATCTGCTCGCGGCCGCGTTCGAGCTGGCGCCGAGCCAGGCCATGCGGGCCGTCGCCGACGTGGTGGCCGACTTCCAGATGCCCGGCAACGGCATCGAGGGCTTCGCCCGCAAGTCGGTGGCGATCGCCCTGGCCGGCATCTACGACCTGCGGCAGCACCGCGACGATGTCCTCCAGCCGGTGCTGCGTCAGTGGGACGTCTTCAACGTGACCGGCCTCGACGCCGACGGCGAAGCCGCCCGCGAGCAGCTCGCCGCGCAGCTGGACAACCTGGACCGCGCCGCCAGCCGCTTCGAAGAAAAGCGCGACGCCCGAGCCGCCCGCCTCTCCCGCTAACACCCCCCACCCCCCACCCCACCCCCGACCCCTCAGGCCGTTGATCATGAAGTTATTGCCACTCGCGTCGGCGTGTCGGGGCAATAACTTCATGATCAACCCAGCCGGGTGCGGGGCGGGGCCCCCGGGGTCTGGGGGGTCTGTTAGGGGAGGGGGAGGAGGAGGCAGGTGCTGGTGGCGTGGGCTATCAGGCGGGCGGTGGCGTCGGTGATGCGGGCCTCGGCCAGGGCCGTGCGGCGGCCGCGTTGCAGCACCGTGCCCTCGCAGCGCAGGGTGCCGCTGTCGACGGTCACCGGGCGGAGGAACTTCACGTTGAGGTCCAGCGAGGTGTAGCCGACCCCGGCGGGCAGGGTGGTGTGTACGGCGCATCCGGCGGCGGTGTCCAGCAGTGTGGAGAGCACGCCACCGTGGACACTGCCGAGCGGGTTGTAGTGGAACTCCTGCGGCGTCAGCTCGACGACGACCCGACCCTCGTCGGCTTCCATCCGGGTCATGTCGAGAAGGTGCATCACCGGCGGCGCGGCCAGTTCGCCGGCGATCATCGCCCGGAGCATGTCGAGGCCACTGCGTCGACCGACCTGGGCGGCGTTGACCGAGGGGTCCGCCCAGGTGAAGGTACGGCTGCGCGCCGGTTCCTGCGTCTGCGTCATGGACGCAGCCTGGCAGCACGTTGCTGAGTCTGTCAATGAGACCTAGCCTGGGCCGATGAGACCTGCGGCACTGGACTGGTCAGTGGAGAACTGCACCATCGCGCGAGCGATGGCGATCCTCGGCGAGCGCTGGACCCTGGTGGTGCTCCGCGAGGTGTTCACCGGCGTACGCCGCTTCGACGACATGCGCGTGCGCACCGGCATTCCGCGTCAGGTGCTGACCAACCGCCTCGCCGACCTGGTGGAGCAGGGCGTGCTGAGCCGCGAGCCGTACCGGGAGCCCGGCAGCCGACTGCGCCACGAGTACCGGCTGACGGAGAAGGGCTTCGACCTGTGGCCGGTGCTGGTCGCGGTGCTCGGATGGGGCGACCGGTACCTCGCCGACGCCGAGGGTCCTCCGCTCAGTGTCACGCACCGTGACTGTGGCGCCGAGGTGCGCGCCGAGCTGCGCTGCGCCGACGGGCACGACGTAACTCGTTCCCGCGACGTGGTTCCCGCCCCGGGTCCCGGCGCGCGTCGCCGTACCCCCTGATGCGGCGCCCGTCGCACCCGCTGGCGCGACGCCCCCCGTAGCTCCCTCGCGGACGGCGCCCGTCGTCGTGCCCGCACGCGCTGCCCCGCGCGGCAGGCGCATCGATGGCCGTGCTCGCGCAAGCTGGATTGGGCGCGTCGGCCGGTGTGACGGTGGCTGTTCGCCAGCGTGTCGGGGGTGTTGCGGCCGTATGGCCGGCCAAGATCGGCAAATTCGGGCGAATCCAAGCCTTGTTAATGATCTTAAGTATGTGAATACTTCAGTCTCACCCGGCCAGTTTCCCCAGATCGGCCGGGTTGCCCTCGGGTCAGCCGCCCCCGGCGAGACCCGCTCCCCCGCCCAGGAGGTTGTTACATGCGACCCACGAGGTCCTCACTCCGCGTCACGGCTACAGTGGCCGTGTCCGGAGCCCTGGTCGTCGGCTCGCTCATCGGCGCGCCCGCCCAGGCCGCTCCCGCCGCGTCGCCCGATACCGCCGCCGCGCTCTCCGCGGAACTCGGCGACCGGTCCGCCGGCTCGTACATCGACGCCAGCGGCAGGTCCGTCGTCACGGTGACCGACGCGGCCGCCGCCAGCAAGGCGAGCAAGGCCGGCGCCGTCGTCCGCTACGTCACCCGCGGTGCCGCCGAGCTCAACCGGGCCACGGCCGACCTGGAGCGCTCCGCCAAGATCCCGGGCACCGCCTGGTGGAGCGACCCGGTCACCAACCAGGTCGTCGTCTCCGTCGACAGCACCGTCACCGGGGCGAAGCTGGAGCGGGTCAAGGCGGCCGCCGCGCGGGCCAACGGCGCGGTCCGGGTCGAGGCCGAGGCCGGCGTGCTGAGCACCCGGATCTCCGGCGGCCAGGCCATCTACGCCGGTGGGGGCGGGCGCTGCTCGCTCGGCTTCAACGTGCGCAGCGGCAGCACCTACTACTTCCTGACCGCCGGGCACTGCACCAACATCTCGTCGAGCTGGTACTCGAACTCGGGTCAGACCGCGCTGCTCGGCACCCGTGCCGGCACCAGCTTCCCGGGCAACGACTACGGCATCGTGCGGCACAACAACTCGGCCAACGCCGCCGGCAACGTCTACCTCTACAACGGCAGCTACCGGGACATCACCGGCGCCGGTAACGCCTCCGTCGGCCAGGCGGTGCAGCGTTCCGGCAGCACCACCGGGCTGCGCAGCGGTTCGGTGACCGCGACCAACGCCACGGTGAACTACGCCGAGGGCTCGGTCTCCGGCCTGATCCGCACCAACGTCTGCGCCGAGCCGGGCGACAGCGGCGGCTCGCTCTTCGCCGGCGGCACCGCCCTGGGTCTGACCTCCGGTGGTAGCGGCAACTGCCGCACCGGTGGCACGACCTTCTTCCAGCCGGTCACCGAGGCGCTGAGCGTTTACGGCGTCAGCGTCTTCTGATCCACGCACCGCTCGCGGGCCGCCGGAACACTCCGGCGGCCCGTGTCGCGTTGGCGGCGACCGAAATCCGTCGACCGCGGCGGTGGTCGGCCGGGGCCGGACGACCTCGGCCACCGCTTGGCGGCCCGCACGGAGGCGTCACCCGCGCGGGCGGCGCGACGACTCAGGGCAACCGGTCGGGTCGCCCGGGAGCCGGCCCGTCGGGTGGTCCGAGCGGGTCCGGGGGTACCACGCCGAGGCTCGGCAGGTCCGGGCCGACGCGTACGGTGCCGCCGGCCGACCAGGCGAGGTGCGCCCGCCGGGCGGAGAGGACCGCCAGCAGTGGCCAGAGCGAGACCGCGACCGCCGTCACCCGCTCGGCCAGCCCGGTGCGGGACCCGCTGGTCACCTCGAACGCGCACCAGCCGAAGAGGGCGAGCAGCACCGCCGTGGCACTGAGCCCCACCGCTCGACGGAACGCCCAGGGCGGCTCCGGTCGGCGGGGGTGTGCGGGGTCGTGACCGCGCGGAAGCCACAGCGCCGAGCCGGCCGGCCAGAGCACCAGGGCGAGGACGGCCACCGTCGCCGCGATGCCGTGGCTGAGCGAGCCACCGACCGGCGGCCGGGGAAAGGCCACCAGCGCGATGGTGGCCACGCCACCGATCGCCAGCAGGAACCGGCTGGGCAGCCCGGCCGCGTGCAGGACCGCGGCGACCGACAGGTAGCAACAGCCGAGCAGGACCAGGGCCACCACCATGATCCACGCGTCGGTGGCGTCCTGCCCGGCCAGCTCGCTGATGGTGTCCCGGACCGGGTCGTACCCGATGGGCTGTCGGGCCTCCGCCACCGTCCAACCGGTCACCAGCAGCACGGGCGCGGCTGCCGCCGGGACGACGGCCCAGTTCGGTACGGCGCGCATTTCGCCACGTTAACCGGCACGGCTACCGGGCGAGTCGGGTTCGCCGGTCCACCCCACCAGCGAATCGGGCCGGCCTGCCGGGTGCCCGGAGGCGGGGCGGCCACCCCTGACAGAATGCCGGTGAGGACTGTTCCACGATGAGGAGTTGCCAGCCGTGATCCGTACCCACAATGCCGGAAGCCTGCGCGCCGCGGACGCCGGCTCGACGGTGACGCTCGCCGGCTGGGTGGCCCGCCGCCGCGACCACGGCGGGGTCATCTTCGTCGACCTGCGCGACGGTTCCGGTGTTGTCCAGGTGGTGTTCCGCGAGGAAGACGCGCACGCGCTGCGCAACGAGTTCTGCGTGAAGGTCGTCGGCGAGGTCACCCGCCGACCGGCCGGCAACGAGAACCCGGAGCTGCCCACCGGTGAGGTCGAGGTGACCGCCGCCGAGCTGGAGGTGCTCTCCGAGGCCGCGCCGCTGCCGCTGCCGGTGGACGACCAGATCGAGGCCGGCGACGACATCCGGCTCCGGTACCGCTACCTGGACCTGCGCCGCAGCGGCCCGGCGAACGCGCTGCGGCTGCGGTCGCGCGCCAACCAGCTGGCCCGGGGTGTGCTGCACGAGCGGGACTTCCTGGAGATCGAGACGCCGACGCTGACCCGCTCGACCCCGGAGGGCGCCCGCGACTTCCTGGTGCCGGTGCGACTGCAGCCCGGCAGCTGGTACGCGCTGCCGCAGTCGCCGCAGCTGTTCAAGCAGCTGCTGATGGTCGGCGGCATGGAGCGGTATTACCAGATCGCCCGCTGCTACCGCGACGAGGACTTCCGCGCCGACCGGCAGCCGGAGTTCACCCAGCTCGACATCGAGATGTCGTTCGTCACCGAGGACGACGTGATCGACCTCGGCGAGGCGATCGTCTCGGCGCTGTGGAAGGACCTGGCCGGGCACGAGATCAGCCGACCGATCCCGCGGATCACCTGGCACGACGCGATGGCCCGGTACGGCTCCGACAAGCCCGACCTGCGCTACGGCGTCGAGTTGACCGAGCTGACCGACTATCTGCGTGGCACCGAGTTCCGGGTGTTCGCCGGGGCGATCGACGCGGGTGGGTACGTCGGCGCGGTGGTGATGCCGGGCGGTGCGGCGCAGAGCCGCAAGGAGTTGGACGGCTGGCAGGACTGGGCGAAGGCGCGTGGCGCGCGCGGTCTGGCGTACGTGGTGCTGGACGCCGAGACCGGCGAGGCGCGTGGCCCGGTGGCGAAGAACCTCTCCGCCGAGCACCTGGGCGGGCTCGCCGACGCGGTCGGCGCCAAGCCGGGTGACGCGGTCTTCTTCGCCGCGAGCGCTACCACGCGGGAGGCGCAGGAGCTGCTCGGCGCGGCTCGCGTCGAGATTGCCAAGCGGTCCGGCCTGATCGACGAGAGCGCCTGGGCGTTCTGCTGGGTGGTCGACGCGCCGATGTTCGAGCCGGCCTCCGACCAGGAGAACGGCACGGCGGGTGGCTGGACGGCCGTGCACCACCCGTTCACCTCGCCGAACGCCGAGTGGGTCGACCGGTTCGAGGAGGCTCCGGACCGGGCCCTGGCCTACGCGTACGACATCGTCTGCAACGGCAACGAGATCGGCGGCGGGTCGATCCGTATCCACCGGGGTGACGTGCAGAAGCGGGTCTTCGACCTGCTCGGCATCACGCCGGAGGAGGCGCAGGACAAGTTCGGCTTCCTGTTGGAGGCGTTCAAGTACGGTGCCCCGCCGCACGGCGGCATCGCCTTCGGCTGGGACCGGGTCTGCATGCTGCTCGCCGGTGCCGACTCGATCCGCGAGGTCATCGCGTTCCCGAAGACCCGAGGTGGCTTCGACCCGCTGACCAGCGCCCCCACCCCGATCACCGCCCAGCAGCGCACCGAGGCCGGCATCGACGCCAAGCCCAAGCCCGCCGCGACGGCCCACACCGGCACCGCCGGCCCGGCAGCCCCGGTAGCAGACCCGGTCTAACCTCCCGCCCCTTGCTTGGTTGATCAAGAGGTTTGCGTGATCATCGCCCCGCGAGATGACGCAAACCTCTTGATCAACAGCGCCCGACTGGTGCACGTGTCCAGCGACGCGCTGCACGCCGGCCGCCCGATGCCGTACGCCGACGACGAACCACCGACGCCGGTGCACGCCTACGGCGCGGCGAAGGCCGCGGCCGAGACCGCGGTACGGGCGGTCGACCCGGGCGCCGCGCTGGTGCGTACCTCCCTGATCGTGGGGGAGGGCAGCAAGCAGTTCCAGCTCTGCCGGGACGCGCTCGCCGGCCGAGCCACCCTGTTCAGCGACGAGTTGCGCTGCCCCATCGACGTCGGCGACCTGGCCGACGCCGTGCTGGAGCTGGTCGCCTCGCCGTACGCCGGTCTGCTCAACGTGGCCGGGCCCGAGGCCGTGAGTCGGGCGGAGCTGGGCCTGCTGGTCGCCGGGCGGGACGGCCTGGATCCGGCCGGGTTGAAGTCCACCACCAGCGCGGCCACCGGTCTGGTCCGACCGGTGGACGTGCGCCTGGACTCCACCCGCGCCGCCGGCCTGCTGCGCACCCGGCTGCGCGGCGTCCGCGAAGTCCTCGCCCACTGAGTACGTCCACACTTCCTATGCATAACTCTTGTGCATAGGAAGTGTGCAGAGATAGTGTGCAGTCATGACGGAGGACGAAGCGACCCCGCGGCCCGCGCCGCGTGCGGTGCGGATCGACAAGCGGCAGGTCCGGGTGCTGGCGCACCCGCTGCGCATGCGACTGGTCGGCGCCCTGCGGGTGAAGGGGCCCGCCACCGCCACCGCCCTCGCCGAGATGCTCGGCACCAACACCGGCGCGACCAGCTACCACCTGCGCCAACTCGCCGGGGTCGGGCTGGTCATCGAGGATCCCGACCGGGGCAGCGGACGGCAGCGCTGGTGGCAGGCGGCACACGACGTCACCAACTGGGAGCCGAGCGACTTTGACGACGACCCGGACGCCCGGGCCGCCATCGAGTGGATTCAGGGCGACCAGGTGCGTCTCCTCGTCGACACCGCCGACCGCTGGTTCGCCACCCAGCACGAGTGGTCCCCCGCCTGGCGGGATGCCTTCGGGATGAGCGACATCTTCATGACCATCCCGCCGGCCCGGCTGGAGGAGCTCAAGACGGAGTTGTGGCAGGTGCTGGAGCGGTACCACCGCGAGGCCGACCCGGTCGACTCGGCCGACCCGCAGGCCCGCCCGGTGCAGGTCTTCATGGCGGCCTACCCGCTGCGGGAGGAGTACCAGTGAGCGCGCTGACCGTACGCCAGGTGCGGCGTCGCTACCTCACGCTCTACGGCCTGCGCTGGCTGCCCACCGGTCTGATGATCCCGGTGATGATCCTGCTGATGCAGGAGCGCGGCCTGTCGTTGCCGCAGATCGGCCTGGTCGGCACCGCGCAGGGGTTGTTGGTGCTGGCACTGGAGTTGCCCACCGGCGGCCTCGCCGACGCCCTCGGCCGCCGACCGGTGCTGCTCGCCGCCGGAGTGCTCAACCTCGCCTCGCTGGCGTTGTTCGCGGTGGCCGACTCGTTCGTGCTGTTCTTCGTGGTGTGGGCCCTCCAGGGCATCTACCGCGCGCTGGACAGCGGCCCGCTGGAGTCCTGGTACGTCGACGCCACCCTGGCCGCCGACCCGCAGGCCGAGTACGAGAAGGGCCTCGGCTACGCCGGCACCGTGATCGGCGGCGCCATCGGCGGAGGCGCGCTGCTCAGCGGCGGTCTCATCGCGCTCGGCCCGATCGGGCCGGTCACCGCGCTCACGGTGCCCGTGCTGGCCGCCATCGTCGCGCAAGCGGCGGCACTCGTCGCGCTGGTCGTGCTGCTGGTCGAGGAGCGGCCGGCCACCGGAGTCGCGGCCGTGCGGGCCTCGGTGGTCCAGGCGCCCCGCATGATCGGCCAGGCCGTCGGGCTGCTGCGCCGCTCCCGGGTGCTGCTGGCGTTGGTGGCGGTCGAGCTGTTCTGGGGGTTCGGCATGGTCACCTTCGAGTCGCTGCTGCCGGTACGGCTCGCCGAGGTGATCGGCAATCCGGAACGCGCCGCCGCGCTGCTCGGGCCGGCCAACTCGGCCGCCTGGCTCGCCTCGGCCACCGGAGCGGCGCTGACGCCCCTGCTGCTGCGCTGGTTCGGCGCCGCTCCGGGTGCGGCCCTGCTGCGCATTCTTCAGGGCGTGACGGTGGTCGGGATGGGGCTGTTCGCCGGGCCGGTCGGCGTGCTCGTGGCCTACCTGGCCTGCTACGCCGTGCACGGCGCGTCCAACCCGCTGCACAGCGGGCTGCTGCACCGTCAGGTCGACGGCCCGTATCGGACCAGCGTGCTCTCGCTGAACTCGATGATGGCGCAGCCGGCCGGTGCGCTCGGCGGGGTGGTGCTGACCGCGATCGCCGCAGCCGCCAGCGTCAGCACCGCGATGGTGGTCGGCGCGATCGTGCTGGCCGTCGCCGCCCCGCTCTACCTGCCCGCCTGGCTGGCCGGCCGTCGATCCGCTCCCGCCAGCGAGCCGATCGCGGTCCCGGTACCCGCCGCCGACCGTTAGGGAAGCCCTCTTGCCGGACCGGCCGACCGGCAGTCAGGCGAGGCGGATCGAGCTGAGCGGGAGAGTGTTGGTGAAGCCGAGCCGACGGTAGAGCCGCGCCGCACCGACGTTGAACGTGTAGACCCCGAGCCCCACGATGTCGTGGCGCGCCAGCAGCGCCCGGGTCATCCCGGCGGTCAGGGACGCGCCCAGCCCCCGCCCCCGTTGGTCGGGGGCGACGGTCAGGCCGGCGAGAAAGCCGATGTCACCCTGGCTGCGGTCCGCGCCGCAGGCCACCAACCGGTCGCCGTCGCGGATGCCGTACCAGTGCACCACCCGGGGGTCGCTCGGGCGGGAGGTGCTGTTGGGAAACGACTCGTCGATCAGCGCCTCCAGCGCCGGACGGTCGGCGGCAGTCAGGCGTACCACCCGCTGCTCGTCCGGTTGGGGCGGCGGCGACGTGTCGGTCCAGTGGAAGTCCCAGTCGTTGTGCTCGGCCACCGCCAGCCGGTCGAACAGCAGACCGCGATCGTGTCGAGGCAGGTGCAGGCGGTGCCCCGGGTTCAGCGTCCCGTCGGTGGCGAGCGCGACACAGATCTCCAGCGCCGGCTCGGCCGGACCGATCGCGCAGCCGGCCGGTCCGCGCTCGGGCGGCACCAACCACAGCACGGCGCCATCGCGCCGGTACCCACGTGCCGGCACGGCCCGCCCGAGCGCGTGCCGAGCGAACGGGTGGTGGCCGACGGCGGCCAGGATGGTGTCCCGGTCCTGCAACTCCTGGTCTTCGATGATCATGGGTCCAGCCTAGGAGCCGACGATGGGACGACCTCTCCGGGCCGCCGTGGGAGGGGCAAATCCACCGTGGAGATTGGCGAGCCGACCGATTGGGTACATAACGCGCCGACCTACTGGGAACCCCCACCGGAGGACCGACATGCTCGCCATTCTCGCGGCCATCGTCTTTGGCTTCGCCCTGCTGCTCGACCTGCTGAACACCGACTTCGGAGCACCGGACCTGTTCAACTGGAACACCCTCGTACTCATCGGGTTGCTCCTGCTCTCGCTCTACCTGGCCGGGGTGGGCAGCGGCCCGCGCGGCGGTGGCGGCGGCCGCTGGTACCGGGGCCGGCGTCCCGGGCGTGGCTGACCGGAACCGATCACCGGTGGCGGGCCCGCAGCGCGATTCCGGCGTCGTGGGCCCGGCCCGGTACTGTCTTCGTGATGGAGTCCGACGCCCTCTTCTCCCTCGGTGAACCCGCCGGGCCGCGCAGCGCGCCCGCCGGTCACACCGGCGTCGACGGCTTCACCGCGGTAGCCGACGATTCGCCCCTGCCCGTCCGGATGCGCCCGGTGACCCTCGACGAGTTGGTCGGGCAGGAGCACCTGCTCGCCCCCGGCGCACCCCTGCGGCAACTGGTCTCCGGCGGGGCACCGATGTCGGTGATCCTCTGGGGCCCGCCCGGCAGCGGCAAGACCACCATCGCGCACCTGGTGGCCGGGGCGACCGACCGCCGCTTCGTCGCCATGTCGGCACTCTCCGCCGGGGTGAAGGACGTCCGGGCGGTGATCGAGGCGGCCCGCCGCCAGCGCCGTTCGGGTGGCCCGCAGACCGTGCTCTTCATCGACGAGGTGCACCGGTTCAGCAAGACCCAACAGGATTCCCTGCTCGCCGCCGTCGAGGACCGCACGGTCACCCTGCTGGCGGCGACCACCGAGAACCCGTACTTCTCGATCATTTCACCGCTGCTGTCGCGGTGCGTGTTGCTCACCCTGCAACCGTTGGGTGACGAGGCGGTGCGGGGCCTGCTGCGCCGCGCGGTCGCCGACAAGCGTGGCCTGGACGGCGCGCTCACCCTGGCCGCCGACGCCGAGGACCACCTGGTCCGGCTGGCCGCCGGTGACGTCCGTAAGGCACTCACCGCGCTGGAGGCGGCGGCGGCCTCCGCCACGGCCCTGGGCAGCGGGCGGATCGACCTCGCCACCGCGGAGCAGGCGGTCGATGTGGCGGCGGTGCGCTACGACCGCGACGGTGACGCCCACTACGACGTGATTAGCGCCTTCATCAAGAGCATGCGCGGCTCGGACGTGGACGCGGCCGTGCACTGGCTGGCCCGCATGCTGGTCGCCGGTGAGGACGCCCGGTTCATCGCCCGTCGCCTGGTCATCTTCGCCAGCGAGGACGTGGGCATGGCCGACCCGACCGCGTTGAGCGTCGCCACCGCCGCCGCGCACGCGGTCGAGTACGTCGGGCTGCCCGAGGCACAGCTCAACCTCGCCCAAGCGGTGATCCACCTGGCCACCGCGCCCAAGTCGAACTCGGCCACCACCGCCATCGGCGCCGCGATCGCCGACGTCCGGGCCGGTCGTGGCGGCCCGGTCCCGCGAGGGCTGCGCGACGCGCACTACGCCGGTGCCCGGGGGTTGGGCCACGGGACCGGTTACCGCTACCCGCACGACGACCAGCGCGGCGTGGTCACCCAGCAGTACGTCCCGGACGACCTGGTGGGCACCGACTACTACCAGCCCAGCCCGCACGGCGCGGAGCGCTCGGTCGCCACCCGGCTGCCGCTGCTGCGCCGGATCGTGCGGGGTCTGCCGGCGCCGGCCGCCCGCCCGGAGACTCCGGCGTCCGAGCCATCCGTAACGACGCAGGCCGCGCCAGCGCTATCCCCGGGGGCCGACCGTCCGACGACGGGCACCGGTGCCCCCGGCACGATGCAGGACAGCGGCACCGACGCCGCAGGAGAGGGTCAACAGTGAGATCGCGTGGTGGGGACCGCCCGGACGAGGGCCCGGACGAGCGGCGCGATCCCCGCGCCAAGACCCGCCGTTGGGGTCGCGGCCGGGCGGCGGAGCCCGAGCCCGAGGAGCCGGTCGCCGGCGAGGAGTTCGGCTGGATCGACGACCTGCGCTCGGCCAAGCAGCAACGCACCGAGCTGGGCCCGGATGGCGCACCGGCAGAACCGAGCCGACCCCGCGGGGGCATGCCGCCAGCTGACCCCGCCGGGCCGCGTCCGGGTGCGCCGGCCGGTCCGCGTACGCCGGCAGAGCCGCCCGCCGCGCGCGCCGCCGGGCCGGAGTCCCCGGCGCCCCCCGCCCCCCGCCCGGGTGACCCCGGTGGTGCCGCCGGCCGTCGACCGGTCGACGGACCCTGGCCGGGGGAGGCGCCGCCAGCGGGTCGCCGTCCGGACGACCGGCCACCCGCCGCCGGCCCGGGGCAGCCGGCGCGCCGCGGCGTGCAGCCGGTGCCGGGCGCCCGCGCTGCCGTACCACCGTCAGCACCCTCCGTCCGTCCGGGCGCCGGCGACCCGACCGGGCCGCAGGGGCCTCGCCCGACCCCCGACACGCCCGGCGGCCCGGCCCGTGCTCGTGCCGCAGCGGCTCCTCCCGGCCCACCCGTGGGCCCACCGACCGCTGGCCCCCCGGCCGGCCGTCGTCCGGACGCCGCTGTTCCGCCGGGCCGTCGTCCGGACGCCGCTGTTCCGCCGGGCCGTCGTCCGGACGCCGCTGTTCCGCCGGGCCGTCGTCCGGACGCCGCCGCGCCCGGTGAGAATCCGGACGCGATGCCGCGGCTGCGCCGGCCAGACGCTGGAGCACCGGGCCGCCGCTCCGGCCCGGACCCGGTCGAGCCCCGCCGTGCCCAGCCGCCCGCCGACGGCACGCCCGCCGGTCGACGCGCCGCCGGCCCGGCACCCGATCCGGCGCGGACCGCCGGCGCGACCGCCGCTGCCGGGCCGGCCCGCTTCGACGGCGCGCCGGTTGGCGTCGTGCCGCCGGTCGCGGACGGCCTGCTGCCCGACCCCGCCATCGACCACGACCCGCGTACCGCCCGGCGTCGTCCGGGCCCGGCCGACCCCGGCGCGCCGGAACCCACCGGACGGCGTTCCGCCGAGCACCCCCGTCCACCGGCCGGGGGGCGCCGCCGCGCCGCGGAACCCGACGAGCCGCCGGTGCCCCGCTCGGGCAACGCGCCGTCCGTGCCCCGCTCGGGCAATGCGCCGTCCGTGCCCCGCTCGGGCAATGCGCCGTCGGTGCCGGAGGCGACCGGTGGCCACAGCGGCGCCACGCCCACCATCGGCCCGGCGGACGGCACCGGTCGCCGCCGGGTCGTCTCCAACGAACAGGAGCGCCGAACGCCAGCCGGCGGCGAACCTCGGCTGGACCGCCCCGAGCGGCCCGCGGACTGGCTCCGCCAGGCGGGCCGCCTGCCCCACACCGACCCGGGCCTGCCGGTGGTCAACCGCCGAGGCGGCGGCCCGCCGGCCGCGGCTGGCCGTCCGGTGCCGCCCACGGTGCCGGGGGACCTCGCCGACCAGGCGTCCGGTCGGCTCGGGGTGCCGGATCCGGCCGCGGAGCGCACCGCCGCCCGCCGGCCCGTCGGCCCGCCGGCCGACCCGGGCGCGGATCCGCCGACCGGTCGTCGAGCCGCCCGGCCCGACGCGCCGGGATCCACCGGCGAGCAGGCGCTGTACCCGCCGACGTCTGGTGAGCGGCCCGCCCGGCGCCCGGGCGCTGCGCCATCCACTCCGGACCCCACCGGCCGGCACGGCCGTGCCGTGGCCGAGTCCGGCCCGGACGCCACGCCCTCCCCTGATCCGGCCGGCCGACGCCGTCGTCCACCGACCGAGCCCGACCCCGACGGTGCGCCCGGCCCCGGTCGACCTGGGCCCGCGAGTGACCGCGGCGACGACCCCTACGCCGGTGGGCGATCCGCGCCCGGCGCCGGCCCCGCCGCACCGGCTCGGGGCGCCGCCCGCCCCACCCCGCCCGGCCGGGCCCGGCCCATCCCGGGCGACGCCCCGGCGCCGGGCACCGGGCGCCGGGGCGCGGACGGCCCACGCCGCCCCGGCCCGGGTGCCGAGGCGGCACCCCGGGACGCGACCCATCCGGACGGTCCGGCTCGTGCGGCCGTTGCGCCGGGCGTGGACGGCCCGCCGCGTTCGCGGCCGGACGGCCCGGCTCGTGCCGCCGTCCGCCCACCCGGCGCGCAGCCGCCCACCGACGACCGGACGACCGGTGAGCCGGGGTCGGCCCGTGGTGCCGCGCCGGCTGGTCGGCCCGCGCCGGCCGACCGCGCCGCCGGGCGTGCCCTCCCTCCGCACCGGGAGCCCGGCCGTGCCGAGCCGAGTGGTGTCGCGCCCGTGCCGCCGCCCGGCCGCCCCGGCGAGCCCGTCGGTGTGGCCCGCGCCGCCGCCGTGGTGCCCTCCGCGTCCGGCCCGGTGGACCGGCCGGCACCGGAGCCCGCCGACGGGCCGGCGCTGCGCGCGGCCGGTCGGGACACGTCCGACGACGAGGCAGCACCCAGCGCCCGTTCCGAGGTACGCCGACAGACCCGGGAACGACGCCGACTGCGCGCGGCGGTGTTGGCGCTGGTCAGCGTCGTGTTGCTCGGCGCGGTGCCGCTCTTCTTCGGCATCCGGACGCTGAGCCGTGACCCGGTCTTCGACAACCTCGACGAGCTCAACGTGCCCGGCTGGGCGGCGGCGAAGACGGTCGATGACGTCAGCGGCAGCCGGTGGTGCCTCCTCGACTGCCGGCTGCGGGAGCGCACCGTGACCTCGGAGAAGGCGCCCAAGGAGACGGCGCAGGTCTACGAGGACGCGCTGCGCCAGGACGGTTGGCGGCCGTGGAAGGTCAGCCGCTGCCCGGAGCAGCAGACGAAGGGCAGCTACACCTGTTGGCGTCGCGACGAGCTGACCCTGGACCTGTGGGTCCGCGAGCCGACCTGTGTGCCGCCGCCGGTGGACGGCGAGCCGGCAGTCGTGCCGTCCGGGGATCCGTCGGCCGCTGCGACCGAGTGCACCGGCTCGTTGGTGTCGGTGAAGGTACGCAACGCGATCGACGACGAGCGGACCAGGCCGCAGCCGACCACCGACCCGTCACTGACCGGAGAGGATCCCTTCCCAACGGTCAGTGCGGATCCCCTGGGTGAGCTGACACCCTCACCGTCGTGAGCCGGTTTCCATCACGGACGGTAGGGTCTGGGGCTGGCGGGCGCGCCCGTACCGGTGACCGTCGACGTTCGGCGGCCGGTACGGGTGCCATGGTTGAGCGTTCCGAGGACGTCGGGTCCTGCGGAACTCTGCTTGAGGAGGACTGGCGTGGGTGAGATTGGAGCCATCGCGGCGCTGATCGCGGCGTGCGCGTTCGCGGTGCTGGTGCTCATCCTGACGCTGCCCATCCTGCGGCTGCGGCACACGGTTGACGCCACCACCCGCATGATCAACGACCTCAACGACCGGACCGCGCCGCTGCTGGGCGACGTGAACACCACGGTGAAGAACGTCAACACGGCGTTGGAGCAG
This sequence comes from Micromonospora sp. NPDC050276, assembly GCF_044459545.1. NCBI lineage: Bacteria > Bacillati > Actinomycetota > Actinomycetes > Micromonosporales > Micromonosporaceae > Micromonospora > Micromonospora sp. NPDC050276. The sequence continues at coordinate 519,011 of NZ_JBITJA010000002.1, forward strand.
GTACAGACCTCGCTCGACGGTGTGAACCTCCAGCTGGCGAAGGTCGACACCATGACCAGCCACGCCCAGAACGTCACCGCCAACATCGCCAACCTGGCCACCGTCGTCTCGGCGGCCGCCGCCAACCCGCTGGTCAAGGTGGCCGCGTTCGGCTACGGCGTGCGCAAGGCCGCCGCCGGCCGCCGGCACGCCGAGACCGAGCGCGAGGTGCGCGACACCATCAAGCAGCAGCGACGGGCCGCGCGACGCGGCAACAGCTGACCGGCCGGGCACCAGGAGGTAGCGAGACATGAGGCGCTTGTTCTGGCTCGGTATCGGGGTGGCCGTCGGCGTGGTCGTGGTCCGCAAGGCGACCCGGACCGCGCAGGCGTACACGCCGGCCGGCATCGCCAGCTCCCTGACGGAATCCGCTGGCGGGCTGGTCGAGTCGCTGCGTAGCTTCGTGGAGGACGTCCGGGTCGGGATGGCCGAACGCGAGCAGGAGATCCACCAGGCGTTCGCCCAGGGCGAGGCGTTCGACGATCAGTTCGCCGAGCTGCGGGAAGACCCGCGCATCGGCGATCGAAACATCTTTCCGGAGGAACACCAGCGATGAAGACGGCGGAGATCAAGCGGCGGTACCTCGCGCACTTCGAGGCGAATGGCCACACCGTGGTGCCGTCCGCTCCGCTGCCCGCCATCAGCGACCCGAACCTGCTGTTCGTCAACGCCGGCATGGTGCAGTTCGTGCCGTACTTCCTGGGTCAGCAGACGCCCGCGTACCAGCGGGCGGTCAGCGTGCAGAAGTGCATCCGCACCCCGGACATCGACGAGGTCGGCAAGACCAGCCGGCACGGCACGTTCTTCCAGATGAACGGCAACTTCTCCTTCGGTGACTACTTCAAGGCCGGGGCGATCCCCCTCGCGTGGGACCTGGTCACCAAGTCGCAGGCCGACGGCGGGTTCGGGTTGGACGCCGAGCGGGTCTGGCCGACGGTGTACCTCGACGACGACGAGGCGTACGAGATCTGGCGGTCGGTGGGGGTGCCCGCCGAGCGGATCGTTCGTCGGGGCAAGGCGGACAACTTCTGGTCGATGGGGATCCCCGGGCCGTGCGGTCCGTGCTCCGAGCTGTTCTACGACCGGGGCCCGGAGTACGGCCGTGAGGGCGGCCCGGCGGTCGACGAGGACCGCTACATGGAGTTCTGGAACCTCGTGTTCATGCAGTTCGAGCGGGGTCCGGGCACCAGCAAGGAGGACTACCCGATCCTGGGTGACCTGCCGGCGAAGAACATCGACACCGGCATGGGCCTGGAGCGGATGGCCTCGATCCTGCAGGGTGTGGACAACCTGTACGAGATCGACGAGGTCCGGCCGATCCTGGCGCGGGCGGCCGAGTTGACCGGTAAGCGGTACGGTGCGCACTCCGGGCACGTGGCGAGCGAGTCGCACCCGGACGACGTGCGGCTGCGGGTGATCGCCGACCACGTGCGGACCGCGCTGATGCTCATCGGCGACGGCGTGACCCCGAGCAACGAGGGTCGCGGGTACGTGCTGCGCCGGATCATGCGGCGGGCGATCCGGTCGATCCGGCTGCTGGGCTGGCAGGACCGGGCGCTGCCCGAGTTGCTGCCGGTGGCCCGGGACTGCATGGCGCCGTCGTACCCGGAGCTGGCGACCGACTTCGACCGGATCGCGGATTACGCGTACGCGGAGGAGGAGGCGTTCCTGTCGACCCTGCGTGCGGGTACGACGATCCTGGACACCGCGATCGCGGAGACCCGCACGGCGGGCGGTTCCGCGCTGTCCGGGGCGAAGGCGTTCCAGTTGCACGACACGTACGGCTTCCCGATCGATCTGACCCTGGAGATCGCCGCGGAGCAGGGCCTGACTGTCGACGACGAGGGTTTCCGGCGGCTGATGGCCGACCAGCGGACCCGGGCGAAGGCGGACGCGCAGGCCCGCAAGACCGGCCACGTCGACCTGTCGGCGTACCGGTCGGTGCTCGACGCGGGCGGCCCGGTGACGTTCACCGGGTACAGCGAGGTGTCCCGTGAGTCGACGGTGCGGGCGCTGCTCGGCGCCGACGGCCCGCGGCAGGCGGCGACCGAGGGCGACACCATCGAGCTGGTGCTGGACACCACCCCGTTCTACGCCGAGGGCGGTGGCCAGCAGCCCGACCAGGGCATGATCACCGTTGGTGGCGGGCAGGTCGAGGTGCTCGACGTGCAGCAGCCGGTGCCGGGCCTGATCGTGCACCGCGCCCGGGTGATCCGGGGCGAGGTGCGTGCGGGCGAGGCGGGCTACGCCGAAATCGACACGACCCGGCGGCGGGCGATCTCCCGGTCGCACACCGCCACCCACCTGGTGCACCAGACCATGCGGAACTTCCTCGGCGAGTCGGCCACCCAGGCGGGGTCGCTGAACGCGCCCGGCCGGCTCCGGTTCGACTTCAACACCCCGACCGGGGTGTCGCCGAGCGTCCTGCGCGACGTGGAGCAGCAGGTCAACGAGGTGCTCCTGGCCGACCTGGAGGTGCACGCCTTCATCACCTCGCTGGACGAGGCGCGGCGGATCGGGGCGATGGCGCTCTTCGGCGAGAAGTACGGCGAGGAGGTGCGGGTCGTCGAGGTGGGTGACTACGCCCGGGAGCTGTGCGGCGGTACGCACGTGGCTCGCTCGGCCCAGCTCGGCCTCGTGAAGATCCTCTCCGAGTCGTCGATCGGTTCCGGTGTCCGCCGGGTCGAGGCGTTGGTCGGCATGGACGCCTTCGGCTTCCTGGCCAAGGAGCACCTGCTGGTCTCCCGGCTCGCCGAGCTGTACCGGGTGCCCAACGACCAGGTCGCCGACCGGGTGGAGCAGACCGTCACCCAGCTTCGGGATGCCGAGAAGGAGCTGGAGAAGCTGCGCGCCCAGCTGGTGCTCGGCGGGGCCGGTGCGCTCGCGGCGCAGGCCAAGGACGTGCGCGGGGTCGCGTACGTGGGCACCGAGGCGCCGGAGGGCGCGGCCGGTAACGACGTGCGCACCCTGGCGCAGGAGATCCGCGGCAAGATCGACCCGGCGCGGCCGGCGGTGGTCGCGGTGGCGGCTCGGTCGAACGGCAAGGCGTCCCTGGTGGTGGCGGTCAACGCGGCGGCGCGGGGCCGGGGGCTGGCCGCGTCGGATCTGGTGAAGGCGGCCTTCTCCGGGCGCGGCGGTGGCAGCCCCGACCTGGCCCAGGGCGGCGGCCTGCCCGCGGCCGAGGCGCCGAACCTCCTGCTCACCGTTGAGAAGGCGATCACCGAGGCGTGATGGACGATCACTCTCAGCCAGGGCGGACCATGTGGTCCGCCCTGGTTCGTACGCGGCTGATGGTGACCGTCGGTGGCTGAGCTGACGCGCGGTGTGCGGATCGGTGTGGACGTCGGTCAGGTGCGGGTGGGCGTCTCCCGCTCGGACCCGGACGGGATCCTGGCAACGCCGCTGGTCACCCTGGCCCGTGATCTCACGGCGGCACCGGACGCGGTGCCGAGCGACCTCGCCGAGCTGGCCGCGTTGGTGGCCGAGCACGAGGCCGTCGGGGTTGTCGTCGGCCTTCCGGTCAATCTCGCCGGCAAGCACGGCCCTGCGGCCGTCCACGTGAAGGCGTACGCTGACCGACTGGTCGATGTGATAGCGCCTGTCCCGGTAACGCTCACTGACGAGAGGATGTCGACCGTGGTCGCTTCTCGTAGGCTTGCCGAGCGTGGCGTCCGAGGTAAACGTCAACGTGCGGTTGTCGATCAGGCGGCCGCGGTGGAGATCCTGCAGAGCTGGCTGGACGCGCAGCGGAGGCGGACGTAATGATCGACGATCTGGACCTTGGGTTCGACGAGCCGGAGCGGGGGGAGAAGGGTCGGCACCGGCGCGGCTTCCGCAAGCGCAACGGCAAGTCCGGTGGCGGCCGGGGCAAGACATTCCTGGCCCTGCTGATGGCCTTGCTCCTGTTGGGCAGCATCGGCGGCGGCGCGTTCTACGGCTTCGACCGCATCCAGAACTACTTCGTCACCCCCGACTACGACGGGGCCGGCACCGGCGAGATCACCGTCGAGATCAAGAACGGCGCGTTGCTCGCCGACATGGCCGACGCCCTTGTGGCGGCCGACGTGGTGAAGAGTCAGAAGGCTTTCGTCGAGGCGGCCGAGGCCAACTCGCGCAGCAAGAACATCCAGCCGGGCACGTACAAGCTGCGCAAGCAGATGAGCGCTGCGAATGCCGTGACCGCGATGCTCGACCTGAAGAACAAGATCGTCAACGGGTTGACCATCCCCGAGGGCCGCACCGCCAAGAACATCTACAAGCTGCTCTCCGACAAGACCAAGATCCCGGTCAAGAACTTCGAGACCGCCGCGAAGGACCCGGAGGCGCTCGGCGTCCCGAGCTGGTGGTTCAAGCGTGACGACGGCAAGAAGGTGGTCAAGTCGGTCGAGGGCTTCCTCTTCCCGGACACCTACGAGATTCCGCCGAAGTCCACCGCGGAGAGCATCCTCAAGCTCATGGTGGACCGCTTCCTCTCGGTGACCGGAGAGATGAAGTTCGCCGACCGGGTGCAGGAGGAACGCAAGGTCAGCCCGTACGAGGCGCTGATCGTGGCGTCCCTCGCTCAGGCCGAGGCAGGTAACAAGGACGATCTCGGCAAGGTGGCCCGGGTGGCCTACAACCGGGCGTACGGCGAGTTCCCGTGCAACTGCCTGGAGATGGACGTCACGGTCAACTACTACCTGGAGTCGATCGGTAAGCCGACCAAGTCGTCCAAGCAGATGACGGCGGCGGAGCTGGACGACCCGAAGAATCCGTACAACCGCAAGCTGCGCGGCATGATCCCCACCCCGATCAACAACCCGGGCAAGGAAGCCCTGGAAGGGGCGATGGCCACGCCGCCGGGCAAGTGGCTCTACTTCGTGGCGATCGACAAGCAGGGCCACTCGGAGTTCGCCGAGACGTACGAGCAGCACCAGCGCAACGAGGCGAAGGCCCGGGAGGCTGGGATCATCTGATGGCGCTCAGACGGCGGGCCGCGGTGCTGGGCAAGCCGATCGCGCACTCGCTCTCCCCGGTGATCCACAATGCCGGCTACGCCGCCGCCGGGCTGACCGGGTGGTCGTACACCCGGATCGAGTGCGCGGCGGCGGAGCTGCCGGATCTGGTCGCCGGCCTGGGCCCGGAGTGGGCCGGGTTGTCGGTGACCATGCCGGGCAAGGAGGCGGCGCTCGCCGTGGCCGACACCGCGTCGCCGGTCGCCGCCGCCGTCGGCGCGGCCAACACGTTGGTACGCCGTCCGGACGGCTCCTGGCACGCGGACAACACCGACGTCGCCGGCATGGTGGATGTCCTCACCGACGCCGGGGTGGGCGCCGGTGCCGCCGTGACGGTGCTCGGTGCCGGTGGGACGGCCCGCGCCGCGCTCGCCGCCGCCGCGCAGCTGGCGTGCTCGTCGGTGACGGTGGTGGCCCGCCGACCGGAGGCGGTCGAGGGACTGAGATCGGTGGCGGACGCGCTGGGTGTCGCGTTGACCCCCGCCGGTTGGGCAGATGTGTCCCGGCACCTGTCGACCGCCGACGTGGCCGTCTCCACCGTGCCGAAGGGGGTCGCCGATCCACTGGCCGACGCGGTGGCCTGGCGGCCGGGCGCGGTGTTCTTCGACGCGCTGTACGACCCGTGGCCGACGCCGCTGGCGACGGCCGCCGACCGGGCCGGCTGCCGGATCGTCTCCGGTCTCGATCTGCTGCTGGCCCAGGCGATCGGGCAGTTCGAGCAGTTCACCGGGGTGCCCGCGCCGAGGGCGGCGATGGCCGCCGCGCTGGCCGCGGCGCGCGCTGGTTGACCCGCCTCATCGGACAGTGCCGTTACCGGATCGGGACCGGCCGTCGCGCGGCCGGCACGGTTTCCTTAGCTGACGGTTAAGACGCGCTTACGGAAAACTGTCCTTCCGGCGACATGCCCTGGTCGTCGATACGCTGCTCACCGTTACGGACGCAGACACAGGGAGTTTCCTTGACCAGGCACGGACTGCACCGCATCACCCGGTTCCGTTCCGGACCCCGGCGCAAGGCGATCGCCATCGGAGTGGTCGGCGGTTCGGTGGTGGCCGGCATCGTGGCGACGATGATGCCGCTGCTGGCCAGCGACGACCTGTCGGTCCGGGCGGCGGCGGACACCACCGCGACGGCGGTGTCGCAGGACGGTGACAACGCGGCCAAGACGACCCTCGCGACCTGCGCGACGCGCTGCGACGGCAACCCGCGCGGTGGCCGCGAGGCGGTCATCGAGTTCGCGGTGACCACGGTGCCGGCCGCCGCGGTCAACGTGCGGGCGACGCTGCGGGTGCACGCCTGGCAGCAGTTCACCGCCACGGTGACGGCGCACGCCTCGCCGCTGAGCGCGCGCGAGTCGCGGCCTCCGCTGACGCCGGCCGGCACCACGCTGGACAGCGTGAGCAGTGTGTCCAAGGGCTTCAACGAGTGGGACGTCTCCAAGCTGGTCACCGGCAACGGCACCTGGACGGTCTCGCTGGCGCAGAGCGGTCTGGAGAGCCGGATCTACTGGGCGTCGGTGGAGAACCGCAACCCGGACCTGCGGCCCAGCCTGCTGATCAGCTATGACCTCGGGGCCCGGCCGTCGCCGGTGACGACCACCCGGCCGGCGCCGCCGCCGGTGCCGAGCGCGTCGCCGACGACCGCCGCGCCGAAGCCGACGCCGACCACCGCCCCGACCCGGACGGCGACCCCGAGCGCCAGCGGCACCGTTCCGGCCGGCAAGTGTGGGTCCGTCTCGGACAAGCTCGTGCCGTCCTGCGGTGCCTGGTGGGGCATGTACTCGCCCGCCGGGGCGGCCGGCGGGTGGGACCACGGCAAGGCCGTCGCCGACGTGGAGGCGCAGGTCGGGCGCAAGTTCGACATCGTGCACCGCTACCACGACTTCTCCAACGCCGGCAGCAACGGCGCCTTTCCCGACGTGTACGAGCAGCAGCAGATGCGCGAAGGCCGGTTGATGTTCTTCGCCTGGGAGTCCCGCGACTTCTCCGCCGGCACCACCCTCAAGTGGTCGGATGTCTACGGCGGCAAGCAGGACACGACCATCGACGCGGTCGCGGGCCGGATCCGCGCCGCCGGTGTGCCGGTCTTCATCGGCTTCGACCACGAGCCGGAGGACGAGCCGAACAAGGGCAGCGACGCCGACTTCGTCCGCGCCTGGCGCTACGTGCACGAGCGGTTCGCCAACGCCGGCGCGACCAACGCGGTCTGGGTCTGGACGATGATGGGCTGGTCCGGGCACTACTCCCGGTACGCCGGCCTGTACCCGGGTGACCGGTACGTCGACTGGGTCGCCTACGACCCGTACAACTTCCACGTCTGCAACGGCAGCACGGTGTGGAAGAGCCCGAGCACGACGGTCGGTGGCTTCTACCGGTGGCTGGACGACAACGGCATCGGCGCCGGCAAGCCCCGGATGCTCGCCGAGTTCGGCACCAACTTCAACTCCGCCGACCTGGGCGCCAAGCAGCGCTGGTTCCAGGAGTTCCCGGCGGCGCTGAAGGCGCACCCGAAGATCAAGGCGGCCATCTACTTCAACTCGGCCGGCATGACCAGCCGCACGTCGACCTGCGACATGACGATGAACCACGACGCCGCGGCGGTGGCCGGCTTCGCGCAGGCCGGCAAGGACCCGTACCTGCGGCAACCCACCGGGGGTAGCCGCTGACGATCGAGACGGGCTGACAGCGGCGGCGTTCGCCGGGGGTCGGGCATCCGATTCTCCGGCGTTCTGTCGGCTTGCGGATTCATGCACCGCCCAATCGGCGGATATTGTTAACCAGGCTGGACGAGGCACGCTACCTCGGGTTCTCATCCAATCTGGAGGCGCAGCGTGCCCATACACTCGCACTTGTGGCGTTCCGCGGGACGTCGTCGTACTCGGGCGGGGATGGTCGCGTTGGCGATCATCGCCGCAGCTCTGGGCGTGCCCACGACCGCGTCGGCCGCGGTGGTACCGGTCCCGGCGACGGCGACCCTGGTGTCGGCGAACCCCGCCGACTCGACCCCGCACGCGCGAGACGGTGAGACCCGTGCCTTCGCGCAGGTGGGCAACACGGTCTTCGTCGGCGGCAGCTTCACCCAGCTCCGGCAGACCGCCAGTTCCGCGTGGATCACGCAGCGCTACCTTTTCGCGTACGACCGGACCACCGGCACCATGTCGACCACTTTCCTGCCGGTGCTCGACGGCGCGGTCAACGCCCTGCTCGCCGGCCCCGGCGGCACGCTGATCGTCGGCGGCGCCTTCAAGAACGTCAACGGCGTCTCCCGGAAGAACCTGGTCGCGCTGAACCCGTCAACCGGCGCGATCATCGACAGCTGGGTCGGGCGCTCCGACGGCGGCACTGTCCGTGACCTGGCGCTGGACGGCAACTGGCTGTACGTGGCCGGCGCGTTCAACTGGCTCAACGGCACCGCGCACGCCGGTCTCGGCCGGCTCAACGCGACCACCGGCGCGATCGACCCGAGCTTCAGCATCGATGCCACCGTGGGACGGCACAGCACCGCGTCGTACGTCTGGACCATCGACGTCTCGCCGGACGGCGACACCCTGGTTGTCGGCGGCAACTTCACGCTCGTCAACGACCTGCCGCGCAACCAGATGGCGTTGGTGGACGTCTCCGGGACCCCCACGGTGCTCGACTGGAGCACCGAGAAGTTCGTCCCGCCGTGCGCGGCGCCGACGACTTTCGTGCACTACGTGCAGGACGTGAAGTTCGGTGGTGACGGCAGCTGGTTCGTGGTCGGCACCAACGGCGGCGGCGGCTGGCCCACCGCGTACTGCGACGCCCTGGTGCGCTTTGAGACCGCCGCGCGGGGCAGCGGCCAGCTCGCCACCTGGGCCGACTTCACCGGCAACGACACCATCACGTCTGTCGAGGTAGCGGACAACGTCATCTACCTGGGCGGGCACTTCCGCTGGCTCAACAACCCGAACGCCAGCGACAACGCCGGCCCGGGCGCGATCGACCGGCTTGGCATCGCCGCCGTCACTCCGGCGACCGGCATGCCGGTTAACTGGAACCCGCGCCGTAGCGGCAGCGCCTCGATGCCCTCGGGCACCACCAGTTGGGGTTCGTCGGTGCCGGTGCTCTGGCGCGGCTCCGACGGCCTCTACTTCGGCCACAACTCCGATGGCATGGGCGGGGAGTACCACGGCCGGCTCGGCATGTTCCCGCTCGCCGGCGGACGCACGATCTCCCCGAAGAACCCGCCGTCGGCCACCACCGGCAACCTCTACCTGGGCACCGCCGCGGGCACCGTGGCGAAGGTGCCGTTCGACGGCACCGCGCTGGGCACCGCGACCACTGTCAGCCAGCCCGCGTACACGGCGGCCGGCGCGACCTGGCGGGTGGACGACCGGATCTACTGGTCGCACACGGTGGCCGGCACGCCCACCGGTAGTCGGATCGACGTGTCGCTGTTCAACGGGGGCGCGATCGGCTCGCCGTGGGAGGCGTCCGGCTACAACGACTGGTACAATCCGGCGGCGCTGACCGGTGCCTTCTTCCTCGACGGCCGGCTCTACTACACCCGGACCGGGGCCAACAACCTCTACTACCGTTACTTCGAGATCGACGGCAACTACCTCGGCGCCACCGAGTTCGCCCTGCCGACCGCCGGGGTGATCTGGTCCGCGGTGCGTGGCATGGCCTGGGTGGGCGGCCGGATCATCTACGGCTCCACCGACGGCGCTCTGCGCAGCGTGCCGTTCGATCCGACGGCCGCGCCGGCCACGGTGGTCAATGGCACCACGGCCACCGTCATCAGTACCTCGACGCCCGAGTTGTCCTGGTCTACCCCATCGACGTTCTTCTCCGTAGAGTAACGGTCAACCGTTCGTAACGGAGTATCGGTAGATTGTTCACGTTGGGCCGGTGGCGGCCACCGCCGCCGCCGGCTCCGCGACGTGGGGGAGGGTCCTTGCTCGGCGCCGCTGGCAACCGAACGAGACGTGCGGTGCGTCTGGTCTTCGCGGTCAAACGCGGCTGGTACCAGCTCCGCTACCGACGGTTGACGCTCGGTCGGGACGTGGAGATCCGTGGCCGGATCCGGCTGCGCCGTGGCGTGCGGGTGACCATCGGTGACCGCACCCGGCTGAACAAGCTGGTCCGCTTCGCAGGCCCCGGCGAGGTGCGCGTCGGCGCGGACTGCCTGCTCAATGCCACCTGGATCGGCACCTGGACGTCGGTGACGGTGGGGGACCGGTGCCTCCTGTCGGACTGCGAGCTACTCGACAACGACTTCCACAACCTGCCCCCGGAGCAGCGGCACGCGCCGCCCGGCCCGCTCACCCGTGCCCCGATCGTCCTTGAGGACAACGTCTGGGTCGGCGCGCACGCCCTGGTCCTGAAGGGTGTGCGAGTCGGCCGGGACAGTGTCGTCGGCGCGGCGACGGTGGTTCGCACCGACGTACCACCCGGCGTCGTGGTCGTCGGCAATCCTCAACAGACGGTGAAGAAGTTCCATGACTGATGCAGCGCCCGGCCCCTGGCCCACGGAGGGCCTGTCCTCCGGCACTCCGCGTGCCGTGACACTGACCGACCTGCTACGGGTGCCCATGCATCGGTTGCGATTGGTGGCCGCGGTGGCCATGGTCGGTCTGCTCGCGGCGCTCGGCTACGTGCTCCTGGTGCCGGCGGCGAAGACCGCGAGCGCCGTGGTCGCGGTCCGGCCGGTCGTCACCGACGCCTTCACCCCCAGCGGCGCGGGCGCCGACCGCGCGGTCAACATGAACGTGGAGAGCGGCATCGCCACCGGCACCGAGGTGGTGCAGCGGCTCGCCAACGCGGCTGGCGGCGACCCACGTGACATCCGCGAAGCGCTCGAGGTCGAGGTGCCCACCGGTGGGCAGATCCTGCGCTTCACCTACCAGGCGCGCGACGCGCACCGAGCAGTGCAGAGCGCCAACCTGGCGGCCGAGGAGTACCTGAGCGTGCGCCGGGCCATGTACGAGCAGCAGCGCGCCGAAATGCTGCGCTCCTACGACGACAGCATCACCAAGGTCGTCGGCCAGCAGACGGCGTTGCAGAGGCGGGCGAACACGGCCAAGGACACCGCCGCCGGCGACGCGTTGGTGGCGGAGCTGGCCGGAATCAACAACCAGCTCACCCAGCTCAACGCCGCCCGTACCGAGATCGCGGCGGTCGACGTCAACCCCGGCTGGGTCACCCAGTCCGCCGAGAAGGCGTTGGTCACCTCCGCCGGGCACCGGCCGCTCTATCTGGTCGCCGGCCTGCTCGGCGGCGCGCTTGTCGGCATCGTGCTGGCGTACCTCTGGGAGTCGACCGACCGCCGGGTCCGCTCGGTCGCCGACGGCCGGGAAGCCTCCGGCCTGCCGCTGCTGGGCACCGTGCGCCGGCCGGCGTTCCGGGGTAGCCCCCGGGCGGTCGACGCCGACATCCGGTACGTGGCGATGGCCGTCGCCGAGCGGGTCCGTCAGCCTGCCCGGGTGGCGTTGGTCACCGCCCGGGAGGACGCCACCGCGCTCACTGCCGGGCTCGCGGTGGCGCTCGCCGTCGACGGCCGGGAGGTCTTCGTCGCCGACGACAGCGGACGGATCGAGCGGTTGCGCGCCGCCGTGCTCGCCGACCGGGGACGGCTGCCCATCGACCCGTCCCGGCCGTTGGTGCCCAAGCCCCGGCCGGCCGGTAGCACACCGACCGCCGCCACCACCACGGACAGCACGCCCACCCGCCGGCCCTCCCCGCACCCGCCCGGCGCGCGCCCGTCCACCGACCCGGACGCCACGCTGACGCTGCCCCGGGTGTCGTCCGCACGTCCGGAGAACAGCCGGGTCCTCGGCCCGGACGAGGTGGCCGTCGGCGTGGGCAGTGTCCGGTTCGGCACCTGGCGACAGGGCGCGGACCACGGCCTGGTGCTGTTCAACGCTCCGCCGGCGGAGTCCGACGAGCGCGGTGTGGCCGTGGCTCGGCAGGGCAGTGCGGTGGTCGTCGTGGAGCGGGACCGCACCCGGCAGAGCGACCTGCGACGCCTGGTGGAGCGGCTGCGTGCCGCCGGAGTCACCCCGCTGGGCTTCGTGCTCACCCGAAACGGCCGGGCCTGAGCGTGTCGGTCACCCGCGCCCCGGCGACGGAGCCACCGCCCGGAGGCGTACCGGATGAGGCCGCGCCGGTGCCACCGCCCGCGCCGCCACAGCTGCCCCTCTGGCCGCTGGCGATGATGTTCGGCCTGGTGCCGCTGTGGTGGGTGCTCGGCGCGTTCTACCTCGGTTGGCCGCTGCTGGGTGCGTTGCTGCTCGCGTTGCTGCTCACCCGGGGCCGCGTGCCGTTGCCGCCGGCGGCGGGCATCTGGCTGCTGTTTCTCGCCATCGTGGTGGTCAGCGCCACCCAGCTGTCATCCCCCGCCTCGCTGCTCACGTTCGCCCTGCGCCTGGCCTTCTACCTGACCGCGCTGGTGGTCGGCGTCTACGTCTACGCCGCCGCCCGGGAACGCGCCAGCCTGGTGACGGTGCTCACCCCGCTCTGCGCGTTCTGGTTCGGGTTGGTGGCGCTGGGCTGGCTCGGGGTGCTGGTTCCCCGGCTGGCCATGACGACCCCGATGGAGGTGCTGCTGCCCGGTGGGGTGGCCGGCACCCCGTTCATCCAGGACATGGTGCACCTCACCACTGCGGAGTACAGCGCCCGTTCGCTCAACCCGATCTATCGACCGGCCGCGCCGTTCGCGTACACCAACAACTACGGCAGCGCGTACGCGATGTCCCTGCCGTGCGTGGTGGCCTTCACGATGCTGCGCCGGCAGGGGTTGCTGCGCTGGATTGTGCTGGTGTCGCTGCCGTTGTCACTGGCGCCGGCGTTCCTCACCCTCAACCGGGCGATGTTCCTCAGCCTCGGCGCCGGGCTGGCGGTGCTCGGGGTGCGGGCCAGCCTGCGCGGCAACGTCCGGGTGGCCGCGTCCATCGTCGGGGTCGTGGTGATCGGCGCGCTGGCCACGCTGTTCATTCCGATCACCGACCTGATCAGCAAACGGGTCGACTCCAGCGATACCAACACCGATCGACTCTCGCTCTACACCGAGGTGATCCGCCGGGTGCAGGAGTCACCGTGGTTGGGCTACGGCGCACCGGTGAACGTCGACACCGTGTCGGCGGCCGCGCCGATCGGCACCCAGGGGCAGTTGTGGATGGTGCTGTTCAGCCACGGCGTACCCGCGCTCGTCTGTTTCCTGGCGTGGTTCGTCGCCGCCGCGGTGATCTGCGCGCGGGCGACCTCGGCGGCCGGGCAGTGGTTGGCGGTGGTGCCGGTGGTCTGCCTCGTGCAGATTCCGTTCTACGGCATGGCCAACCAGAACCTGGCGGTCGCGTTCTTCGCGGTCGCCATCGCGATGGCGCTGACCGAACGTGAACGGCTGACCCGGTTGGCCGGGGCGCCGCCGTCGGCCGCGCGGAACGCGTCGGTGCTCGCATGACCGCCGCCACCCGACCGCCGGCCGGCGCCGACCCGGGGCGTTCGGCGTTCGCCCCGGCCGCGGGCCCGACGACGCCATCGCCGGCCGGGGACGCCGGCTCGGTCGAGACCCGACGCAGCGCGCGGAGCGGCGTGGCCGGGCTGCTCGGCGCGGCCACCAGCGGGTTGTTCGGGTTCGTGCTGGCCGTCGTGATCACCCGTGGGTACGGCACGGCCGGCGCGGGCGCGTTCTTCGCCGCGATCGGGGTTGTCACCGTGGGCACGGCGATCTGCACGCTCGGCGCGGAGACCGGTCTGATGTGGGCGCTTCCCCGCCGCACCGCCGGCGCGCGCGGGGAGGCGGCCCGGGTGCTTCCGGTGGCGCTGATCCCGCCGCTGCTGACCGGCCTCCTGGTCGCCGGCGCGGGTGTGCTGGCCGCCGACGCGCTCGCGCCCCGGCTGCTGCGCGGCTCCGGCGCGAGCGGCGACGCGTTGCTCACCGTCACGTTCGCCGCGGTCCCGGTGGTGGTCGTGATGACCCTGCTGTTGGCCGCGTTGCGCTGCGTGCGGCCCATCCGGGCGTACGTCGGGGTGCAGTTCCTGCTGCTGCCGGTAGCCCGCCCGATGCTGGTCGGCGCCGCCGCGCTGACCGGCGGTGGTCTGCTCGCCGGCATGACCGGCTGGTTAGTGCCGGCGGCGTTGGCGCTGCTGGTCTGCCTCACCCTCGTCGCCGGTCCGTTGGGTCTGGGCCGGGGCGCGACGCTGCGTCCGCGTCGCGCGGACTGGTCGACGTTCTGGCGCTTCGCGCTGCCCCGGGCCGCCTCGGCGGCCATCGACGCCGGCAGCATGTGGGTGGGTGTGCTGCTCACCTCGGTGCTGGCCGGGCCGGCGGATGCCGGCGTCTTCGGCGCTGTCGGCCGGTACGTGCTGGCCGGTCAGTTGGCCATGCAGGGGCTGCGGGTGGCGGTGTCGCCGCAGTTGTCCCGGCTGCTCGGGGGCGGCGAGCGGGCCGCTGCGGCGGCCGTGCACCGGCAGTTGACCACCTGGGGGCTGGTGCTGTCCTGGCCGGTGTACCTGCTGCTGGCGGTCTTCGCGCTGGCCTTCCTCCAGCTGTTCGGGCCGGAGTTCACCGCTGGCGTGCCGGCGATGACGGTGCTCGCGCTGGCGATGTTGGTCAACACCGGGGTGGGCAACGTGCAGAGCCTGCTCCTGATGGGTGGACGCAGCGGGCTGCATCTGGTGGCCACCGTGGCCGGGTTGACGGTGACCGTCTCGCTGGGTCTCTGGCTGATTCCCGGCTATGGCGCGACGGGCGCGGCGGTGGCCTGGGCGGCCGGCATCGCCACCGAGAACCTCACCGCCGCCGGGTTCGGCCGGTCGGTGGTTCGGGAGCCGCTGTTCGACGCCGCGATGGTGCGTGCCGCGGCGGCCACGGTCGCCGGTGTGGGCCTGGCCGCCGGCGCCGGCGTGCTGGTGGGCGGGCGCGGCCTGCCCGGCCTCGCGGTGGCGCTTGCGGTGCTGCTGGCCGGCTGCGTCGGCATGTTGACGTTGCCCCGGGTACGCGCCGGCATCCGGGGGACCATGAGGCAGATCCGTGGAGGGGACAACGCGGCCACGGCCGCCGAGCCCACCTCGGCATCGACGAGAGGCAGGTGAGGTCCGTCGTGGCGTCCATCCGTGACCGGGTCAAGCAGTTGGTCCCGACCCAGGTGACCACCCGCGTGAAGGAGTCGCTTGTCGACTACGGCGTTCGCACCAGTGATCGCCGGCCGCTGCCGGACTTCCTGATCATCGGGACCAAACGGGGTGGCACCACGTCCTTGTGGAACTACCTCATCCAGCACCCGTTGGTGCCCCGGCTGTTCCCCGCGTGGAACACCAAGTCGGCGCACTACTTCGAGGAGCACTGGGGTCGCGGCGAAGCCTGGTACCGCTCGCATTTCCCGACCGAGCGGCAGCGCGACGCCCTGGCCAAGCGGCACGGTGGGCCGGTCCGGGTCGGTGAGGCCGCCCCGCTGTACATGTTCCACCCGCTCGCCGCGCAGCGGGTCGCCGCGCTGATGCCGACGGTGAAGCTCATCGTGCTGCTGCGGGACCCGGTGGAGCGGGCGTACTCGCACTGGAAGGAACGCCGCACCCACGGCATCGAACCACTCGGCTTCGCCGCCGCGCTGGCCGCCGAGCCGGAGCGCACGGCGGGGGAACGCGAGCGGTTGATCGCCGAGCCGGAGTCGTTCAGTGAGCCGTACGACTGGTACACGTACCGGGCCCGGGGGCGCTATCTGGAGCACCTGGAGCCGTGGCTGGAGCGCTTCGACTCCGAGCAGATCCTCTTCCTGCCCAGCGAGGATCTCTACCGTGACTCGCGGGCGACCTACCGGCGCACCCTCGACTTCCTCGGTCTGCCGGCGTACGACCTGCCCAACTTCAAGGTCTACAACGATCGCCGCTCGGCACCGCTGGAGCCGGCGGTGCGCGCCGAGTTGACCGACTACTACCGGCCCTACAACGACGCCTTGCGCCAGCGGCTCGGGCTGGACCTCGACTGGGCGGACCGGGCGGCGTGACGGCACGGGTGGGTCCGGCCGCCGATCCGCGGTCCCGGGTGGACGGTCTGGGCTGGGTGAGCCGCGCGGTCTTTCCGGATGACCGGGTCGGCCTGACCGTGGGCGGGGCTCCGCCGGCCGGTCACCGGGCGGTGGCCCGGTACGCGGTGGTGCCGTCGGTGGCCCGAGCCCGGTTCCTGGTGCCGTTGGGCGCGCCCCGGGCCGGGGCGGCGTCGCTGTTGGCGTACAACGCTCTGCGGCCACCGAAGGTGCGCGCGCTGCGGGCGGTGCTCGGCGGGCTGGCTCGGTTCGGCTCGGTGGGGCTCGCGCCCTTTCCGACGTTGACCGTCTCGGTGCCCGCCGGGGTGCCGGCCGCGGAGTTGCTGCTGAGCGAGCGGCTCTGTGCCGACCTGGGTGGCACGCCGCTGTTGGCCGCGTGCGGGGTCCGCCCACCCGACCCGAACGGCAAGCCCACCCTGCAACTTTTCAGCTCCGACGGGCTTCCGCGCGGCTACGCGAAGATCGGCTGGAACGACGCGACCCGGGCGCTGGTCAGCGCGGAGGCGGCGGCGCTCCGGTCGTTGCGCACGGTCGTCGGCGTCGCCGACCACCCGACGCCGCCCAGGCTGCTCACCGAGACGTCGTGGGCCGGTCAGGTGGTCGCGGTGATCGAGCCGTTGCCACCGGCGGTACGCGGTGTGCCGGTGGACGATCCACCACGGACCGCGGCCCTGCTCGCGGTCGCCCGGCGGGGCGGCCCGGTGGGTACACCTCGGCCGCTGGCCGGCTCGACCTTCCTGCGCCGGCTGGGCGAACAGGCCGGTCGGGCCGCCGCGACCGAGCCGACCGGTGCGCGGACGGTCGCCGCGGTCTCCGCGCTGGCTCGCCGGCATGGCGACACCAGCGTGGAGTTCGGTCACTGGCATGGTGACTGGGTGCCGTGGAACCTGGGCTGGCACGCCGGCCGTTTGGTCGCGTGGGACTGGGAGCACAGCGCGCCGGACGTGCCGGTCGGCTTCGACCTGGCGCACGACGCGTTCCAGCGGGCGCTGGTGCTGCGGGGGGAGTCGGCCGACGCCGCCGCGTCGGCCGTGGACGGTTATCTGGGCCGGCACGGCGAGCGGCTCGGCCTGGACGCGGCGCAGCGCCGGCTGGTCGCCGACGCGTACCTGGTGGAGATGTGGTTGCGGACCTGGCGGCTCGCCGACGCGGGCGCGGGCTGGAACGCCGCGTTGCATCCCGCACTCTTGGACGTCATCGAGAAAAGACATAGCGGCTGATCCGGAGGAATCGCGGCGGCGCGGATATGCCGCAGAGTGACGACAAAATCGCAGGTGGTGATGATGATCGATGGACCTCGGACATTCGGTGCGCCGGACCGCCCGCTCTGGAGATCGTCGTCTCGGCCGGTCGCGCTATTCAACGACCGGGGATCGTGTGATCTGCTTCTGCCTGGCGTGAACTGAAATTCCAAGCGAACTTGTGGGGAGTCGCGTGGACACGAACAACGACGACGGTGCGGGGCCGGTGCTGCTGCTGGTCGGCTCCAGCGGCGGCCACCTGGCCCAACTACTGGCCCTGCGGCCCTGGTACGAGCAGCGGCGGCGCTGCTGGGTCACCTTCGACACCCCGGAGGCGGTGTCGCTGCTGACCGGCGAGGACCTGGTGCCCGCGCACCACCCGACGACCCGCAACGTGCCGAACCTGCTGCGCAACGCGCTGCTGGCCTGGCGGGTGCTGCGGGCACGGCGAGTCGCCGCGGTGGTCACCACCGGCGCCGGGGTGGCGGTGCCGTTCGTGGTGCTGGCTCGGCTGCGGCGCATCCCGACCGTCTACATCGAGGTGTACGACCGGATCGACACCCCGACGTTGACCGCCCGGCTGTGCCGGCCGTTCCTGTCCGCGATGCTCGTGCAGTGGGACGAGCAGCGCCGGCAGTACCCCGAGGCGACCGTCGTGGGGACGCTGCTGTGACCGGCGAGACGGGCACCGCCCGACGTCCGCAACCGCGGCCGACCGCCGAAGCGGCCCACCTGCCACGTCAGCGCGACAGTTCGGCGATCGCCCAGGTCCGACTGCTGGTCGCGGTCGGCACCGACAAGCACCCTTTCGACCGGCTCGTCGACTGGGTGGCGGGGTGGCACGCGCAGACCGCCGGCCCGGTCGGGTTGACCATGCAGCACGGGCACACGAACGTGCCCGTACTGCGCGGCGCGGTGCCGTTTCTGGGCCACGACGCGTTGCAGCAGGCGATGATCGACGCGGACCTGGTGGTCTGCCACGGTGGCCCGGCGACGATCCTGGAAGCCCGCCGGCACGGCCACCTACCCATCGTGGTGCCCCGTGATCCGGCACGCGGTGAGCACGTCGACAACCACCAGCTCCTTTTCGCCCGCCGGCTGGGCGCCGCCGGGCTGGTGGCGCTCTGCGAGACCCGGGAAGCGCTGCACGCCGCGCTGGCCGCCGGGGTGGCCGACCCGTCCCGGTACGCGGTGGCCACCGAACCGGGCGCGCACGAGGCACGACGGGCGGCGGTGGCCCGGGTCGGGCAGATTGTCGACGACCTGGTGGCCCGCTCGACCCCGCGCCCATCCCGGTGGCGGGCCAGGTCCCGGCCGCGTCCGGGTACGGAGGAGACTCGATGACCCAGCAGCCGAGCGTCAGCGTCGTGGTGCCCACCCGGGACCGCCCCGAGTTGCTGCGGGCCGCGGCGAACGCGATCCTGGCGCAGGACTACCCGGGGCGGATCGAGGTCGTCGTGGTGTTCGACCAGTCCGCGCCGGACGAGTCGCTGACCGCGCTGGGAAGTGGCCCGGCCCGCGCGGTCCGGGTGATCCGCAACTCCCGTACCCCGGGGTTGGCCGGTGCGCGCAACAGCGGCACCCTCGCAGCCGAGGGTGAGCTGGTCGCGTTCTGCGACGACGACGACGAGTGGCTGCCCGGCAAGCTGGCCGCCCAGGTCGACGCGCTGGCCGGCGATCCGGCCGCCGAGTTCGTCTGCTGCGGCATCCGGGTCAACTACGACGGGCACACCGTCGACCGGGTGCTGGACAAGGACCGGGTTACCCTGGACGACCTGCTGCGCGACCGGATGACGGAGCTGCACCCGTCGACGTTCCTGATCCGCGCCACCGCGCTGCGCGACGGGTTCGGGCTGGTCGACGAGGAGATCCCCGGCAGCTACGCGGAGGACTACGAGTTCCTGCTCCGGGCCGCGCGCAGCGCGCCGCTGATCAACCTGCGGACGCCGTCGGTGCTGGTCCGCTGGCACAAGCGCTCGTACTTCGCGCAGCGCTGGGACACCATCTCCGAGGCGTTGCAGTGGTTGCTCCAGCGCTACCCGGAGTTCGCCGGCCAACCGGCCGGCGAGGCCCGGGTGGCCGGGCAGATCGCGTTCGCCCAGGCCGCCTCCGGCGACCGCCGGGGCGCGCTGCGCTGGGCCCGGCGCACCCTGCGGAGCAACCCCCGCGAGCCGCGCGCCTACCTGGCCCTCGCCGTCGCCGGCCGGGTGGTCCGGGCCGACGCGGTGCTGCGCACCCTGCACAAGCGCGGTCGAGGGATCTGAGCCGCCGCCGTCGGGTGTTGCGTCGGCGGGTGCAGGGCAAAGGACGCCCGGGTCAGCGGGCGGCGGGGTCCGCAGGGCGGGACGCGCCGGGGAGCGCGTCGCGTCGGTGGCCCGCCGTGACAGACTGACCGCTGTGTTGCGTTGGTTGACTGCAGGCGAATCGCACGGTCCCGCCCTCGTCGCGATGCTGGAGGGGGTGCCCGCCGGCATCGAGGTGACCACCACCGAGATCGCCGACGAGCTGGCCCGTCGGCGGCTCGGCTACGGCCGGGGTGCCCGGATGTCGTTCGAGCGGGACGAGGTCGAGCTGCTCGGCGGCCTGCGGCACGGCGTCACCCTGGGCAGCCCGGTGGCCATCCGGGTCGGCAACTCCGAGTGGCCGAAGTGGCGCACCGTGATGGCCGCCGACCCGGTCGACCCCGACGAACTGGCCCGGCAGGCCCGCAACGCCCCGCTGACCCGCCCCCGACCGGGCCACGCGGACCTGGCCGGCATGCAGAAGTACGGCCACACCGACGCCCGGCCGATCCTGGAACGCGCCAGCGCCCGCGAGACCGCCGCCCGGGTGGCTGTCGGCACGGTCGCCAAGGCGCTGATCCGGCAGGCGCTCGGCATCGAGATCGTCTCGCACGTCGTCGAGCTGGGCCCGGTGGCCGCGAAGCCCGGGCTGCGCCCCACCCCGTCCGACGCCGCCCGGATCGACGCCGACCCGCTGCGCTGCCTCGACCCGGAGGCCAGTGCCCTGATGGTCGCCGAGGTCGACGCCGCGAAGAAGGCCGCCGACACCCTCGGCGGCGTGGTCGAGGTGCTGGCGTACGGGGTGCCGCCGGGGCTGGGCAGCCACGTGCAGTGGGACCGCAAGCTCGACGCCCGGCTGGCCACCGCGCTGATGTCCATTCAGGCGATCAAGGGCGTGGAGATCGGCGACGGCTGGCAGCAGGCCCGGTCCCGTGGCTCGGAGGCGCACGACGAGATCATTCCGTCGGCCACCGGTGTCCGGCGGGTCACCGACCGGGCCGGCGGGCTGGAGGGCGGCATCACCACCGGTGAGCCGCTGCGGGTCCGCGCCGCGATGAAGCCGATCTCCTCGCTGAACCGGGCGCTGGCCACCGTGGACATCACCACCGGCGAGCCGGCCACCGCGATCAACCAGCGCTCCGACGTCTGCGCGGTGCCCGCCGCGGCGGTGGTCGCCGAGGCGATGGTGGCGCTGGTGCTCGCCGAGGCGGCCACCGAGAAGTTCGGCGGGGACTCGGTCGCCGAGATCCGGCGCAACCTGGCCGGCTACCTCGACGCGTTGGTCATCCGCTGATGGCGCCGGTCGTCGTGCTGGTCGGCGCGCCCGGCTGCGGCAAGACCACCGTCGGGCGGGCGCTCGCCGCCACCCTCGGGGTGGAGTTCCGCGACACCGACACCGACATCGAGCAGATGGCGGGGAAGCCGATCCCGGAGATCTTCATCGACGAGGGTGAGGCGCACTTCCGTACCCTGGAACGGGCCGCGGTGGCGGCGGCGCTGGCCGCCGGTACGGGCGTGCTCGCCCTCGGCGGCGGCGCGGTCCTGGCCGAGGAGACCCGGGCAGCCCTGATCGGCCACCGGGTGGTGCACCTCTCGGTCGAGCTGCCCGACGCCGTGAAGCGGGTCGGGCTCGGTGCCGGTCGGCCGCTGCTGGCGATCAACCCACGGGCCACCCTCAAGCATCTGATGGACCAGCGCCGGCCGCTCTACACCGAGGTGGCCACCGAGACGGTGGTCACCGACGGCCGGACCCCGGCGCAGGTCGTCGCCGAGATCGCCGCGCTCCTGCCCCGCTGACGCCGACGGCGCGGTGGTTCAGCCGCCGGCCGGGCGGCGGGCCGGGCCGTTGTCGACGAACCGGAACGTGCTGCGCACCGGGCCGTCGGGCACCTCCTCCAGGATCATGCCCCTGCTGGGGGAGTGTTGGAGGTACGCCGACCTGTTGCTGATGGCGTAGGCGTTCTTGCCGCTGGCGGTGATGGTGAAGCGTTGCGCCGGGTTGGCGGCGTCGCACACGGCTCCTTCGACGGTGAGTGACCGTGCGTTGCCGGGGTTGGTGACCTGCCAGCAGGCGGGTTCGTCGTTGGCGGGGTGGTTGTCGGCCTTGCCGTAGGCCTTGATGAGGTAGGTGTCGCCGCCGAGCGGGGTGGGGACGAACAGTTGCCGGCCGCTGTCGTCGTCGACCTCGGTGAGTTCGCCGTCCAGGGCGATACCGCCCTCGGTGGCCTGCACCCGCACGATGGTGACCTCCCGCTTGCCGGAGAGCACCGGATCGGCCGGCGCGACCGTCGGTGTCGCGGGTGCGGACGCGAAGGGTGCGGGGCTCACCGGAGGGGCGGCCGGCGTGGGGTGCGGGCCGGCGCCCGGCTGGCCGACCGCGACGGCCGCGGAGAAGAGACCGACCAGCGTGACGCCGAGTGCCGCCGAGACGGCGTGCCGTCGCCGGCGGTGGGCGTCACCGCGCTGACGGACGACCGTGGCGTCGGGGAGAAGGCCCCGGCGCGCGCCGCCGTCGGCGAGCGCGCGCAGACCGTCGTCGAGGTTGTCCTCGGGCATCAGGATCGCCGCCCCCCGTCCAGTACAAGCGGTTCAGCGCTGGTGACGTGCTCGGCCAGGGCGCGGCGGCCCCGCGCGAGCCAGGTCTTGACCGTGTTGGGCGACTTCCCCGTCTCGGCGGCGATCTCGGCGACACTGAGGCCGACGAGATGGTGCAGGACGATGACCCGACGCTGATCGGCGGGGATCAGGCGGAGGCCCTGCACCAGCGCGACGTGGTCGGGGCTGATGGCGTCGACGTGTTCGTCGGTCGTGTCCCGGCGGTGAGCGCGGAGTCGGTTGGCGGCCTTGCGCCAGGCGGAGACCGCGATGCGGTAGGCGACGCGGCGCACCCATCCCTCGGGGCTGTCGCACTCGCGCACCCTGTCCCACCGATCCCACGCCCGGAGGTACGCCTCGGCCACGGCGTCCTCGGCCTCGGCGTGATTGCCGGTCATCGCGTACACCTGACCGAGCACGCGGCGTGCGGAGGCGGCGTAGAAGTCGTCGAACTCCGCAGCGTCACGCATGTGCCGTTACTCCCACCCACGGGGACCACGATGCCGGTCACCCAGTGCTCGGCCCGTGATCCGGTACTCGCTCAACCGCCCCCACCCGCCGTCGAATAATAAGGCGGTGCGATGAGGCTCAGCCGCCGGCCGGGCGGCGGGCCGGGCCGTTGTCGACGAACCGGAACGTGCTGCGCACCGGGCCGTCGGCCACCTCTTCGAGGATCATGCCCTTGGTCGGGGAGTGTTGGAGGTACGCGGATCGGTTGCTGATCGCGTAGGTGTTCTTGCCGCTGGGGGTAATGGTGAAACGCTGCGCGGGGTTGGCGGTGTCGCAGACCGCGCCCTCGACCGTCAACGGTTGGGTGTTGCCGGGGTTGGTGACCTGCCAGCAGGCGGGTTCGTCGTTGGCGGGGTGGTTGTCGGCCTTGCCGTAGGCCTTGATGAGGTAGGTGTCGCCGCCGAGCGGGGTGGGGACGAACAGTTGCCGGCCGCTGTCATCGTCGACCTCGGTGAGTTCGCCGTCCAGGGCGATACCGCCCTCGGTGGCCTGCACCCGCACGATGGTGACCTCCCGCTTGCCGGACAGCACCGGGTCGGCCGATCCGGCCGTCGTGGCGGGCGCCGAACTGGACGACGGCGGCGTCACCGGGGACGCCGAAGCGGAAACCGAGGCCGAGACCGAGGCGGACGCGGAGGGCGACCCGGACGCCACCGGGTCCGCGCTCGGCTCGGACTGGCAGGCCACCAACGCACCGCCGCACACCAGCAGCGCCGCACCGGTGGCCCATGTCGTCCTGTACATGCCGCACTCCTCACCCGCTGCCCCGCGGTTGTCCGCCGGGCAGTCGCATTGACGCCACGTCGGCACTCAGCGCCGACGTACCCCCAACACGCCTGCCCGGGTCCGCCGGTTTCACGGGTGCGCGGGAATCTCGGGCGGCCCGCCCCCGCTCAGCCGCGGGCCACGGTGTCGAGCACGTCGGTGAGAGCCTTCGGCTCGCTGAGCATCGGCCAGTGCCCGGTGGGAAGTTCGTGCAGTTGACCGTCGGCCAGGCCGGTGAAGAACGGGTGCTCCTCCTTGATCATCTGCCGCACCACGCTGAGCGGGAAGGTGCTGGCGACCAGCGCGGTCGGCACCGGGCGCCCACCGGTGCGGCGTACCGGGTCGGTGGCGGCCCGCAACGGCTGCGGGGTGGCCCGGGCGCGCAGCAACGCCAGCGTCGGCTCGTCCAGGCCGGCCAGGTTCGTCGGGTGGGGGGCGGGTCCCACGCCGGTGGCGGCAGCAGGTGCCCGGTGCCGATCGCGGCCCGCAGTCGTTGCTGCTCCTGCGGCGGCACCGTGTCGAACTGCGCGGTGCCGTCCGGCAGCGGCCCACTCTCCACGTAGACGACCCGGGCGATCCGGTCCGGCACGCGGTCGGCCGCCTGGGCGACCGGCATCCCGCCGCCGGAGTGCCCGACCAGCAGTACGTCGTGCAGGTCCTCGACCTCGATCAGCCGGACGATGTCGGTGGTGTGGGTGTCCAGGCCGACCTCCGGGCCGGCGAGATGGTCGCGCTCGGCCACTCCGGTCAATGTCATCGGATAGACCTCGTGCCCCTGCGACCGCAGCGCGAGGGTCACCTCCCGCCATGCCCAGGCACCCAGCCAGAACCCCGGTACCAGCACGAATGTCGCCATCTGCCGCTCCTTCTCTCGGTTACCGACGAACCGTACGATCGAATCTGGACAGAATCCGCCCGGTTTAAGGAGTGGCCCGTGTCACATCCCGTCGGTCGCGTGCTGGCCCTGCTCGAACTGCTGCAGACCCGGCACCGGGCGACGGCCGCCGAACTCGCCGGCCAGCTCGGCGTGGACGAGCGGACCGTGCGCCGGTACGCGAGCACGCTGGTCGAGCTGGGCATCCCGGTCACCGCGGACCGAGGCCGCTACGGCGGCTACCGACTGCACCCCGGGTTCACGTTGCCGCCGCTGATGCTCACCGACGACGAGGCGGTGGCCGTGCTGCTCGGCCTGGTCGTCGCCGAACGGGTCGGGCTCGCCACCGAACAGCCGGCCACCGCCACCGCGCTGGCGAAGATCCGCCGGGTGCTGCCGGCGGCGCTCGCCGACCGGCTCGCCGCCGTCCAGGAGCACCTCGGTTTCACCCTGCGTCGCGCGGAGCCGGAGCGTGGACCGGCGTCGGGCACCCTGCTCGCCCTCGCCTCGGCCACCCGGCACCGGCAGCGGGTGGCGTTGGACTACCGCTCCTGGCGGGGCGAGCAGTCGCACCGCGAGCTCGACCCGTACGGGCTGGTCTTCCACGCCGGCCGTTGGTATGTCACCGGCCACGACCACCGGCGCGGAGAGATCCGCACCTTCCGCCTGGACCGGGTCGGCGCGGTGACGCCCGGCGTGGCGAGGTTCACCGTGCCGGACGGCTTCGAGGCGGTGGCCTGGGTGACCCGGTCGCTGGCCGGCGTGCCGTACGCGCACGAGGTGGAGGTGCTCCTCGAGACCGACCTGGTCGCCGCCCGTCGCCGCATCCCGGCCAGCGTGGCCGAGCTGACCGCCAGCACGGACGGGGTGCTGCTGCGGGCCCGGGTGGAGAGCCTGCCCGGCATGGCCGCGCTGCTCGCCGGGCTGGGCTGTCCCTTCACCGTGCGACACCCGGACGCGCTGCGCGTCGCGGTGGCCGAGCACGCCCGTCGGTTGGCGGACTGGGCCGCCCGGCCGGCAGGTGGACAGCCGCCGTCGCCGCGCCGCCCGCTGGACTAGGCTGCCAGCGATGGACGAGGTGACCCGGATTCCGGTCGGCGGCGAGCGGCCGTACGACGTGTTGGTGGGACGCGACCTGCTGGCCGCGCTACCTGGCCTGCTGCCCGGCGCGACCCGGGCGGCGGTGCTGCACGCCCCTCCGCTCAAGGCGCTCGCGGACGCGCTCGGTGAGCGCCTGCGCGCCGCCGGCGTCGAGCCACTGCCGATCGAGGTGCCCGACGCCGAGTCGGGCAAGCACATCGACGTGGCCGCCGCCTGCTGGGACCGGCTCGGCGCCGCGGGCTTCACCCGCACCGACGCGGTGGTCGGCGTGGGCGGTGGCGCGGTGACCGACCTGGCCGGCTTCGTCGCGGCCTGCTGGCTGCGCGGGGTGCGCTGGGTGCCGGTGGCGACCTCGTTGCTGGGCATGGTGGACGCCGCGGTGGGCGGCAAGACCGGCATCAACACGGCCGCCGGCAAGAACCTGGTGGGCGCGTTCCACCCGCCGGTCGGGGTGCTGGCCGACCTGGCAACACTGGACAGCCTGCCCGCGGTCGACCTGGCTGCCGGGCTGGCCGAGGTCGTCAAGTGCGGTTTCATCGCCGACCCGACGATCCTGGATCTCATCGAGGCCGACCCGACGGCCGCCACCGACCCCCGTGGGCCGGTGAGCCGGGAGCTGATCGAGCGGGCGATCCGGGTCAAGGCCGACGTGGTCGCCGGCGACCTGCGCGAGTCGGGCGTACGGGAGGTGCTCAACTACGGGCACACCCTGGCCCACGCCATCGAGCAGAACGAGGGTTACCGCTGGCGGCACGGCCACGCCGTCGCCGTCGGTCTGGTGTACGCGGCCACGCTGGCCCGGCTCGCCGGTCGACTGGACGCGCCGACCGCCGACCGGCACCGGGTCACGTTGACCGCGCTGGGCCTGCCGGTGAGCTACCCGGCCGACGCCTGGCCGCAGCTGTTGGCCGCGATGCGGGTGGACAAGAAGGCCCGGGGCAGTCGGCTGCGCTTCGTGGTGCTCGACGGGCTGGCCCGCCCGGCCATGCTGGAGGGCCCGGACGACGCGCTGCTGGAGGCCGCTTATCAGGAGGTGAGCCGGTGAAGGTCTACGTCCTGAACGGGCCGAACCTGGGTCGGCTGGGCACCCGCGAGCCCGACGTGTACGGCGCGACCACCTACGCGGACCTGGTGGCGCTCTGCGAGGCCACCGGTCGGGAGTTGGGGCTGGCGGTGACGGTCCGGCAGACCGACGCGGAGCACGAGCTGCTCGGCTGGCTGCACACGGCGGCTGACGAGGGTGCCGCGGTGGTGCTCAACCCGGCGGCCTGGTCGCACTACTCGTACGCCGTCCGGGACGCCTGCGCGATGCTGCGGGGGCCGCTGGTGGAGGTGCACATCTCCAACATCCACGCCCGCGAGGAGTTCCGGCACCACTCGGTGGTGTCGGCGGTGGCGACCGGGGTCATCTGCGGTCTGGGCATCGACGGCTATCGTCTCGCGCTGCACCATCTGGCCGCCCGCTGAGTGCCGCCCCGAGCGGGGGACCGGGCGATTCGACGCAGCTAGTAGACTCGTAGGGTCTGTCCGCCAATTGATGATCAAGGCAGGAAATGGCCTCCACCAACGACCTCAAAAACGGCCTGGTACTCAACCTGGACGGCGAGCTCTGGTCCGTCGTCG
The DNA here is from genome assembly GCF_044459545.1 of Micromonospora sp. NPDC050276. NCBI lineage: Bacteria > Bacillati > Actinomycetota > Actinomycetes > Micromonosporales > Micromonosporaceae > Micromonospora > Micromonospora sp. NPDC050276. The sequence continues at coordinate 546,043 of NZ_JBITJA010000002.1, forward strand.
AGTTCCAGCACGTCAAGCCCGGTAAGGGTGGTGCCTTCGTGCGCACCACGCTGAAGAACGTGCTGTCCGGGAAGGTGGTCGACAAGACCTTCAACGCGGGCACCAAGGTCGAGACCGCGACCGTCGACAAGCGCACGATGCAGTACCTGTACGCCGACGGCGAGGACTTCGTCTTCATGGATCTGGAGACCTTCGACCAGATCACCGTGCCCGGTGGCACCGTCGGTGAGGCAGCCAACTACCTGCTGCCCGAGGCGGAGGCGACCGTCGCCCAGCACGAGGGTGTGCCGCTCTACATCGAGCTGCCCACCAGCGTGGTGCTGGAGGTCACCTACACCGAGCCGGGCCTGCAGGGCGACCGCTCGACCGGCGGGACCAAGCCGGCGACCGTGGAGACCGGCGCCACCGTGCCGGTCCCGCTGTTCATCACCACCGGCGAGAAGATCAAGGTCGACACCCGCGACGGCCGTTACCTCGGCCGCGCCTGATGGCTGAGGGTGCCAAGCAGCAGATGCCGGCGCGCCGCAAGGCGCGCAAGCGGGCGCTGGATGTCCTCTACGAGGCGGACCTACGGGACAAGCCTCCGGTGGAGGTGCTCGCCGGTTACGTGCAGCGGATCGAGCAGCCCCGACCGGAGCATCTGGGCTACGCGGTGGGCCTGGTCGAGGGTGTCGCCGAGCACCTCAACCGGATCGACGAGCTGATCGCCAGCTACGCCGAGGGGTGGACCCTGGAGCGGATGCCGGTCGTCGACCGTAATCTGGCCCGGATCGCCGTCTACGAGTTGCTCTACGTCGACGAGATCGACGACGCGGTGGCGATCAGCGAGGCCGTGGAGCTGGCCCGGCAGATGTCGACCGACGATTCGCCGCGCTTTCTCAACGGGGTGCTCGGCCGGATCGCCGAGTACGCCACCCGCTGAGCGTCCCGAACGAACGCCGCGATACGAAAGGGCCCGTGCCGGTTGGCACGGGCCCTTTCGGTGCAGCGGCAGATCAGGAGGCGAAGAACGCCCGGGGGTCGGCCACCAGCACGCCGTGCTCGGTGAGCCGCTCGATCAGGCCCGACGGCGAGGCGTCGTAGACGATCGCGAGCGCCCGCAGGTCGTCGGCGCGGATGGAGAGCACCCGACCGTTGTAGTCGCCGCGCTGCTGCTGGATCGCGCGGGCGTAACGGGCGACGTAGGCCAGGTCCTCGGAGGCCTCGTCGTAGAGCCGCTCCAGGTCCAGGACAATCTTGCTGGTGGGCTCGTGACGGACGCCACTGCCGTCGGGCAGCAGCTCCGAGACGGGGACGCGGTAGAACTCGGCCAACTCGGCCAGACGGGACACCGTCACGGCCCGGTCGCCACGCTCGTACGAGCCGACCACCACGGCCTTCCACCGCCCGTTCGACTTCTCCTCCACACCCTGCAGGGAGAGACCCTGCTGCTGGCGGATGGAGCGCAGGCGGGCGCCCAGAGACTTGGCGTATTCAGAGGGCATTCGGACACTCCCAGTGCTGCTCGGGGTTCTCCCGTCGATCGCTACGGAGCGTGACGGTACGGGGAATGCGACACGTGGTCAAGTGGTCGTGACCCGACCGTTGGGGAGCGTCCGGGAAGTTATCCCCTTTTCGGGTGCCTGACCCGGTGGTCAGCGGCCGCCGTCCATCGGCCCGGTGACCACTGGTAACGTGGCGGAAGCCCCGGCCCGGGTCCGCTGAGCGGTCCGGCCGGAGGTGCCCGACATCCTTTAACGACCCGTCCCGTGAGGCGGGGAAGGAGGTCCGCCGTGGCATACCCACCGGCTGCCCGCTCGTCACCACCGCGACAACCCTCGGTGAAGGTGATTCTCGCCAGCGCCGACGTGCAACGCGTGGTCGACCGCATCGCCCACCAGATCCTGGAAAAGACCCAGGGCGCCGCGAACACGGTGCTGCTGGGGATTCCCACCCGGGGCACCCCCCTCGCCCGGCGGCTGGCCGACCGGATCAGCACCTTCGAGGACGTCGCCGTTCCGGTCGGTGTGCTCGACATCACTCTGTACCGCGACGACCTCCGTCGGCACGCCACCCGCGCGGTGGGTCCGACCGAGCTGCCCTCCGGCGGGATCGACGGCAAACGGGTCATCCTGGTCGACGACGTGCTCTTCTCCGGCCGTACCGTCCGGGCCGCGCTCGACGCGCTCAACGACGTGGGCCGTCCGGCGTCGGTGCAGCTCGCCGTCCTGGTCGACCGGGGCCACCGGGAGCTGCCGATCCGCGCCGACTACGTCGGCAAGAACATCCCGACCTCGCTCGCCGAGAGCGTCAAGGTGACGCTCGCCGAGATCGACGGGACGGACGAGGTCAAGCTGTACGGGGGACCCCTGTCATGATCAAGCATCTGCTCTCCGGCGGGGACCTGGACGCCGACACCGCCACCCAGATCCTGGACACCGCCGCCGAGATGGCCACTGTCGCGGGCCGGGAGATCAAGAAGCTCCCCGCGCTGCGCGGGCGGACCGTGGTGAACCTCTTCTACGAGGACTCCACGCGCACCCGGATCTCCTTCGAGGCGGCGGCGAAGCGGCTCAGCGCCGACGTGATCAACTTTTCCGCGAAGGGCTCCAGCGTCACCAAGGGCGAGAGTCTGAAGGACACCGCGCTGACCCTGCAGGCCATGGGCGCCGACGCCGTGGTCGTCCGGCACCCCGCCTCCGGCGCGCCGCACCGCCTGGCCAACTGGGTGGACGGGTCGGTCGTCAACGCCGGTGACGGGACCCACGAGCACCCCACCCAGGCGCTACTGGACGCGTACACCATGCGGGCCCGGCTGGGTCGGCTCGCCGGCCTGTCGGTCGCGGTGGTCGGGGACGTGCTGCACTCCCGGGTCGCCCGCTCCAACGTGCTGTTGCTCTCCACCCTCGGCGCCAAGGTCACCCTGGTCGGACCGCCGACCCTCATCCCGGTCGACATCGCGGGGGCCCTCGCGCCCGGCACCGACGTCTCCTACGACCTCGACTGCGTCCTGCCCAACGTGGACGTGGTGATGATGCTGCGCGTGCAGCGGGAGCGGATGAACGACTCCTACTTCCCTTCGGCGCGCGAGTACGCCCGCCGCTACGGGCTGGACGGCCCGCGGATGCGCCGGCTGCCCGAGCACGCGATCGTCATGCACCCCGGCCCGATGAACCGGGGGATGGAGATCACCCCCGAGGTCGCCGACTCACCCCGCTCCACCATCGTCGAACAGGTCACCAACGGGGTCTCCGTGCGGATGGCTGTTCTTTACCTGCTGCTCGGAGGGAACAACCGGTGACCGCGTACCTGATCACCAGCGTGAGTGTCGTCGGCGCCGCGCCGACCGACCTGCTGATCCGCGACGGCGTGGTCGCCGAGGTCGGCCCCGGCCTGTCCGCGCCGGACGCCACCGTCGTCGACGGCACCGGCCTGGTCGCCCTGCCCGGCCTCGTCGACCTGCACACCCACCTGCGCGAGCCCGGCCGGGAGGACACCGAGACCGTCGAGTCCGGTTCCCGGGCGGCGGCGCTGGGTGGTTACACGGCGGTCTGCGCGATGGCCAACACCTCCCCGGTCGCGGACACCGCCGGCGTGGTCGAGCAGGTCTGGCGGCTCGGCCGGGAGGCCAGCCTGGTCGACGTGCAGCCGATCGGCGCGGTCACCGTCGGGCTGGCCGGCGAGCGTCTCGCCGAGCTGGGCGCGATGGCCGACTCGGCGGCCCGGGTGCGGATCTTCTCCGACGACGGGCACTGCGTCGCCGACCCGAAGCTGATGCGCCGAGCCCTGGAGTACGTCAAGGCGTTCGACGGGATCATCGCCCAGCACGCCGAGGAGCCCCGGCTCACCGAGGGGGCCCAGATGCACGAGGGCGAGGTCTCCACCCGGCTCGGCCTGATCGGCTGGCCGGCGGTCGCCGAGGAGGCGATCATCGCCCGGGACGTGCTGCTCACCGAGCACGTGGGCAGCCGACTGCACGTCTGCCACGTCTCCACCGCCGGCAGCGTCGAGGTGCTGCGCCAGGCAAAGGCCCGCGGGGTACGCGTGACCGCCGAGGTGACCCCGCACCACCTGCTGCTCACCGACGAGGTCGTGAGCGGGAGAAGTGAGCTTGCGAGCCCCGCACTCGCGAACAACTGGAGCCCAGCCGGAGCCTACGACCCGGTCTTCAAGGTGAACCCACCGCTGCGCACCGCCGCGGACATCACCGCGCTGCGTGCCGCGCTCGCTGACGGGGTGATCGACGTGGTCGCCACCGACCACGCCCCGCACGCCGTGGAGGACAAGGAGTGCGAGTGGGCGTACGCCCGGCCGGGAATGCTCGGCCTGGAGACCGCCCTCTCCATCGCGCTGGACGTGCTCGGTCCCGAGTGGGATCTGATCGCCGAGCGGATGTCGCGCACCCCCGCCCGGATCGCCGGGCTCACCGAGCACGGCGTGGACCCCGCGCCCGGAGTGCCGGCCAACCTGACCCTGATCGACCCGGCCGCCCGCCGCACCATCGAGCCGGCGGAGCTGGCCAGTCGCAGTCGCAACACCCCGTACGCCCGCATGACGCTGCCAGGTCGCATCGTGGCGACCTTCCTGCGTGGCGAGCCGACGGTCCTGGACGGAAAGGCTGTCAAGTGAGCGCGAGGAACGCAGCGAAGCGGAGTGCCGCAGTCGCGAACGAAGGGCGGGCACAGTAATGGTCAAGCGCAGGCCCGCGATTCTCGTTCTCGAGGACGGGCGCACGTTCCCCGGTGAGGCGTACGGCAGCGTCGGGGAGACCTTCGGCGAGGCGGTCTTCAACACCGGCATGACCGGTTACCAGGAGACGCTGACCGACCCGTCGTACCACCGTCAGGTGGTGGTGCAGACCGCCCCGCACATCGGCAACACCGGCGTCAACGGCGAGGACGACGAGTCCGCCCGGATCTGGGTGGCCGGCTACGTCGTCCGTGACCCGGCGCGGATCGGCTCGAACTGGCGGGCCACCGGCGGTCTGGAGGACCGCCTCGCCACCGAGGGTGTGGTGGGCATCAGCGGGGTGGACACCCGGGCGCTGACCCGGCACCTGCGCGAGCGGGGCGCGATGCGGGTGGGCATCTCCAGCATCGACAACGACCCGCAGAGCCTGCTGACCCGGGTCCGCCAGGCGCCGCAGATGGTCGGCGCGGACCTGTCCGCCGAGGTGACCACCGCCGAGCCGTACGTCGTCGAGGCCCTGGGCGAGCACCGGTTCACCGTGGCCGCCCTGGACCTGGGCATCAAGCGCAACGTGCCGCGCCGGCTGGCCACCCGCGGGGTGACCACCCACGTGCTGCCGGCGTCGTCGAGCATCGAGCAGATGCTCGCCACCGGCGCCGACGCGATCTTCCTGTCGCCCGGTCCGGGCGACCCGGCCACCGCCGACGCCCCGGTGGCGCTGGCCCGGGAGGCGCTGCGGCGGGAGGTGCCGCTGTTCGGCATCTGCTTCGGCAGCCAGATCCTCGGTCGGGCGCTCGGCTTCGGCACCTACAAGCTGGGCTACGGCCACCGGGGGATCAACCAGCCGGTGCTCGACCGGGTGACCGGCAAGGTCGAGGTGACCAGCCACAACCACGGCTTCGCGGTCGACGTGTCGGGCCGCGAACAGCGGCCCGGCGCGGTTCAGGTGCCGGGTGCGGGTGTCGGTGCGGTCGTGCCCGACCAGGTGATCGACACCGAGTTCGGTGGCGTTCGGGTGTCGCACGTCTGCCTCAATGACAACGTGGTCGAGGGGCTGCGGGCGGTGGACGTGCCCGCTTTCACCGTCCAGTACCACCCGGAGGCGGCGGCCGGCCCGCACGACGCGGACTACCTGTTCGACCGTTTCGCGGAACTGATCGAAGGCAAGACCCACAGCAAGGGGCGCAGCAATGCCTAAGCGGACCGATCTCAAGCACATCCTGGTGATCGGCTCCGGGCCGATCGTCATCGGGCAGGCCTGCGAGTTCGACTACTCCGGCACCCAGGCCTGCCGGGTGCTGCGCAGCGAGGGGATCCGGGTCAGCCTGGTCAACTCCAACCCGGCGACGATCATGACGGATCCGGAGTTCGCCGACGCGACCTACGTCGAGCCGATCACCCCGGAGTTCGTGGAGCTGGTCATCGCCAAGGAACGCCCGGACGCGATCCTCGCGACCCTCGGCGGGCAGACCGCGCTGAACACCGCCGTCGCCCTGCACGAGGCCGGCGTCCTGGAGAAGTACGGCGTGGAGCTGATCGGCGCGAACATCGACGCCATCAACCGGGGCGAGGACCGGCAGCTGTTCAAGGAGATCGTGGCGAAGGCCGGCGTACGCCTCGGTGTCGACGACCCGACCGCGCTGGTGCCCCGCTCGCGGGTCTGCCACTCGATGGAAGAGGTCGAGGCGACCGTCGCCGAGCTGGGCCTGCCGGTGGTGATCCGGCCGTCGTTCACCATGGGTGGCCTGGGCTCCGGCATGGCGCACACCCCGGAGGACCTGGCCCGCATCGCCGGTGACGGCCTGTCCGCCAGCCCGGTGCACGAGGTGCTCATCGAGGAGAGCGTGCTCGGTTGGAAGGAGTACGAGCTCGAGCTGATGCGCGACCGGCACGACAACGTGGTGGTGGTCTGCTCGATCGAGAACATCGACCCGATGGGCGTGCACACCGGCGACAGCGTCACCGTGGCCCCGGCCATGACCCTCACCGACCGGGAGTACCAGCGCCTGCGTGACCTGGGCATCGCCGTGCTGCGCGAGGTCGGGGTGGACACCGGCGGTTGCAACATCCAGTTCGCGGTCAACCCGGTCGACGGCCGGATCGTCGTGATCGAGATGAACCCCCGGGTGTCGCGCTCCTCGGCGCTGGCCTCCAAGGCGACCGGCTTCCCGATCGCGAAGATCGCCGCGAAGCTGGCCATCGGTTACACCCTCGACGAGATCCCCAACGACATCACGTTGAAGACCCCGGCGGCGTTCGAGCCGACGCTCGACTACGTGGTGGTGAAGATCCCCCGGTTCGCGTTCGAGAAGTTCCCCGGCGCGGACCCGGAGCTGACCACCACGATGAAGTCGGTGGGCGAGGCGATGAGCCTCGGGCGTAACTTCACCGAGGCGCTGAACAAGGCGATGCGCTCGATGGAAACCAAGTCGTCTGGTTTCTGGACGCAGCCAGATCCGGCGGACGTCACACTCGCGGACACCCTCGCCGCGCTGCGGATCCCGCACGACGGCCGGCTGTACACCGTGGAGCGGGCGCTGCGCCTCGGCGCGTCGATCGCCGAGGTCGCCGAGGCGTCCGGCGGGATCGACCCGTGGTTCCTGGACCAGATCGCCGCGCTGATCGAGCTGCGCGCCGAGATCGTCGAGGCGCCGGTGCTCGACGCCGACCTGCTGCGCCGCGCCAAGCGGGCCGGTCTGTCCGACCGGCAGTTGGCCGCGCTGCGCCCGGAGCTGGCCGCCGAGGACGGCGTACGGACCCTGCGCCACCGCCTGGGCGTGCGCCCGGTCTACAAGACCGTGGACACCTGCGCGGCCGAGTTCGAGGCGACCACGCCGTACCACTACTCCACGTACGACCTGGAGACCGAGGTCGTGCCGTCGGACCGGCCGAAGGTGCTGATCCTGGGCTCCGGCCCGAACCGGATCGGGCAGGGCATCGAGTTCGACTACTCCTGCGTGCACGCGGTACAAGCGCTGCGGTCGGCCGGTTATGAGACTGTCATGGTCAACTGCAACCCGGAGACGGTCTCCACCGACTACGACACCGCCGACCGGCTCTACTTCGAGCCGCTGACGTTCGAGGACGTCCTGGAGGTCTGGCACGCCGAGGACTCGTCCGGCCGGGCGGCCGGCGGGCCGGGCGTGGTCGGGGTGGTCGTGCAGCTCGGCGGGCAGACCCCGCTGGGGTTGGCGCAGCGCCTCAAGAACGCCGGTGTGCCGATCGTCGGCACCTCCCCGGAGTCGATCCACCTGGCCGAGGAGCGGGGCGCGTTCGGCGCGGTGCTGGCCCGCGCCGGGCTGCGCGCGCCGGCGCACGGCATGGCCACCTCGTACGACGAGGCGAAGACGATCGCCGACGAGATCGGCTACCCGGTGCTGGTGCGGCCGTCGTACGTGCTGGGCGGGCGGGGCATGGAGATCGTCTACGACGACCCGACGCTGCGCGACTACATCGGCCGGGCCACCGACATCTCCCCGGACCATCCGGTGCTGGTGGACCGGTTCCTCGACGACGCCATCGAGATCGACGTGGACGCGCTGTGCGACGCCGACGGCGAGGTCTACATCGGCGGCGTGATGGAGCACATCGAGGAGGCCGGCATCCACTCCGGCGACTCGTCCTGCGCGCTGCCGCCGATCACCCTCGCCGGCTCGCACCTGGCCGAGGTTCGCCGCTACACCGAGGCCATCGCCCGTGGCGTCGGCGTCCGCGGCCTGCTCAACGTGCAGTACGCCCTCAAGGACGACGTGCTCTACGTGCTGGAGGCCAACCCGCGCGCCTCGCGGACCGTCCCGTTCGTCTCCAAGGCCACGGCCGTGCCGCTGGCCAAGGCGGCGGCCCGGATCGCGCTCGGGGCGAGCATCGCCGAGCTGCGCGCCGAGGGTCTGCTGCCGACGACGGGGGACGGGGGCACGATGCCCGCCGACGCGCCGGTCGCGGTCAAGGAGGCGGTGCTGCCGTTCAAGCGTTTCCGGACCCGCGCGGGCAAGGGGATCGACTCGCTGCTCGGGCCGGAGATGAAGTCGACCGGCGAGGTGATGGGCATCGACACCAACTTCGGGCACGCCTTCGCCAAGAGCCAGTCGGCCGCGTACGGGTCGCTGCCGACCGCCGGGAAGATCTTCGTCTCGGTGGCCAACCGGGACAAGCGCGGCATGATCTTCCCGATCAAGCGGCTGGCCGATCTGGGCTTCGAGATCGTCGCCACCGCCGGCACGGCGGAGGTGCTGCGCCGGCACGGCATCGCCTGCGAGCAGATCCGCAAGCACTACCAGGCCGGCGCGGGCGACGACGCGGTCTCGCTGATCGGCGGCGGCCACGTGGCGCTGGTGATCAACACGCCGCAGGGCTCGGGTGCCAGCGCCCGCTCCGACGGCTACGAGATCCGCAGCGCGGCCGTCACCGCGGACATCCCGTGCATCACCACGGTCCCCGGTGCCGCCGCGGCCGTGATGGGCATCGAGGCGCGGATCCGCGGCGACATGCAGGTCCGCCCCCTGCAGGACCTGCACGCCACCCTGCGGGCGGCCCAGTGACCCTGTTCGAGCGGGTGGTACGGCCGTGGCTGTTCCGGCTCGGGGGCGGGGACGCGGAGGCGGCGCACGAGTGGACGCTGCGGCGTTTGTCGGCCCTGTCGCGGCGGCCGGCCGCCCTCGCCACGCTGCGGGCCTGGTATGCGGTCGACGCGCCGCGCACGGTGTTCGGGGTGCGGTTCCCCAACCCGGTCGGGTTGGCCGCCGGGATGGACAAGGACGGCGCGGCGCTGCCGGCCTGGCCGGCGCTGGGCTTCGGTTTCGTGGAGGTCGGCACGGTCACCGCGCACGCACAGCCGGGCAACCCCCGACCCCGGCTGTTCCGGCTACCGGCCAGCGAGGCGGTGGTCAACCGGATGGGCTTCAACAACGCCGGTGCCGCCGCGCTGGCCGCCCGGCTGGCAGCGCTGCCACGCCCGCTCGGGGTGCCGCTGGGCATCTCGCTGGGCAAGTCCAAGGTGACCCCGCTCGACGAGGCGGTCGAGGACTACCTCGCCTCGTACCGGGCGTTGCGCGGGCACGGCGACTACTTCGCGGTCAACGTGTCCTCACCGAACACTCCCGGTCTGCGGTCGTTGCAGGACCGCGCCCACCTGGACGCGCTGCTCGGTGCGCTGGTGGGGGAGAAGCCGGTACTGGTCAAGATCGCACCGGATCTGACCGAGGCGGCGATCGCCGAGTTGCTGGAGGTCTGTCTGGCCCGGGGTGCTGCCGGGGTGATCGCCACCAACACCACCCTGTCGCGGGACGGGCTCGCCACCGTCGACGTCGAGCGCGGCGCGCAGGCCGGTGGCCTCTCCGGTCGACCGCTGACCGGGCGCGCTCGGGAGGTGGTGGCCTTCGTGCACTCCGAAACCGGCGGCCGGTTACCGATCATCGGCGTCGGCGGGGTGCTGGACCCGGACGACGCGGCCCGGATGTTCGACGCCGGCGCGGCGCTGGTGCAGCTCTACACCGGCTTCATCTACCGGGGCCCGGCCCTGGTCCGCGCCGCCGCCCGCGCGACGGCTACGACTTCGGCACCGGCTCCGGTCGCCGGTCGGTGACCGTCCCCCGGCGCGCTGCGGGCCCGGCGCGCGCTGCGGGCCCGGTCAACCGGGCGCCGAGCCGGATCCGCGCAGGGCTCCGCCGCTGGGCTCCGCGAGGGCTCCGCCCTGGGGATCCCATCCCCAACGCGCCGCCTTTGCTCTGCACCCCTGGATGCGACACCCGGACGCCCGGGTGCCGGACGCCGGGCGGTACACCGGATGCGACATCCGGACGCCCGGGTGTCGGACGCCGGGCGGTACACCGGATGCGACATCCGGACGCCCGGGTGTCGGACGCCGGGTGGTGCACCCACGGGTGCAGAGCAAAGGGTGGGCGAAGGGGTGATTGGACCTGGCCGCAGGACGTTCGCCGTCCGGACCGTTCGTGCCTGGAATGGAGTACGCGTGACACCCGAGCAGATTCTGGCCGCCGACCGGGCGCACGTCTGGCATCCGTACGCCGCGCTGCCGCCGGCGAGCCCGCCGTACCTGGTGCAGAGCGCCGAGGGGGTACGGCTCACCCTGGGCGACGGGCGGGAGCTGGTGGACGGGATGTCGTCCTGGTGGGCGGCGATCCACGGCTACCGGCACCCGGTCCTGGACGCGGCGGTGACCGACCAACTCGGCCGGATGAGCCACGTGATGTTCGGTGGGCTCACCCACGAGCCCGCCGTGCAACTCGCCCGGACGCTGGTCGAGCTGAGCCCGGATGGCCTGGAGCACGTCTTCCTGGCCGACTCCGGCTCGGTCAGTGTCGAGGTGGCGGTGAAGATGTGCCTGCAGTACCAGCGGGCCATCGGGCGGCCCGAGCGGCGTCGGCTGGCGACCTGGCGGGGCGGCTATCACGGTGACACGTTCCACCCGATGAGCGTCTGCGACCCGGAAGGGGGGATGCACCACCTCTGGGGCGACGTGCTCCCCCGGCAGGTGTTCGCCCCGGCCCCGCCGGGCGGCTTCACCGACCCGCCCGACGACGCGTACGTGGCGGCGTTGGTGGACACGGTCGAGCGGCACGCCGACGAACTGGCCGCCGTGATCGTCGAGCCCGTCGTCCAGGGTGCCGGCGGGATGCGCTTCCAGCACCCGGGCTACCTCCGGGTGCTGCGCGAGGTGACCAGCGCGCACGGAGTTCTGCTGATCTTCGACGAGATCGCCACCGGCTTCGGCCGTACCGGGACGATGTTCGCCGCCGAGCACGCCGGGGTGACGCCGGACGTGCTCTGCGTGGGCAAGGCGCTCACCGGCGGCTACCTGACGCTCGCGGCGGCCCTGTGCACCCCGCAGGTCGCCCAGGGCATCTCGGCGACTGGCGTCTTGGCGCACGGGCCCACGTTCATGGGCAACCCCCTGGCCTGCGCGGTGGCGAACGCCTCCATCGGGCTGCTGCGGGCCGGAGACTGGGCCGGACAGGTCGCCAGGATCGGCGCCGGCCTGCGCGCCGGCCTGGAGCCCCTGCGCGGCACGCCCGGTGTGGCCGACGTACGGGTGCTCGGGGCGATCGGCGTGGTCCAGCTCGACCACGAGGTCGACCTCGGCGCGGCCACCACGGCCGCGGTCGAGCAGGGGGTGTGGCTGCGCCCGTTCCGCGACCTGATCTACACGATGCCGCCGTACGTCACCGACGACGTCGACCTGGCCCGGATCGCGGCCGGGGTGGCGGCGGCGGTGGCGGCCGGCTGAGTCGGCCCGGTCACCGGGTCGACGGTTACCCGGGCGGGGCAGCCGCCCGGCCGAGAAGAGGGGAACACTCCGATGGAGAGCTTCGGTACCCGGCTACACCGGGCGATCACCGAGCGGGGCCCACTCTGTGTGGGCATCGACCCGCATCCCGGTCTGCTGGCCCAGTGGGGCCTTCCGGACGACGTCCAGGGGCTCGACCGGTTCAGCCGAACCGTGGTGGAAGCGCTCGGTGACCGGGTTGCGGTAGTCAAGCCTCAGTCGGCCTTTTTTGAGAGGTTCGGCTCCCGAGGTGTGGCGATTCTTGAGTCAACTATCCGACAGTTACGAGATGCTGGTTCGCTCGTTCTGCTCGATGTCAAGCGCGGCGACATCGGCTCGACGGTGAGCGCGTACGCCTCCGCGTACCTTGATCCATCCAGTCCCGTGCATGTCGACGCGGTCACCGCGAGCCCGTACCTCGGGGTCGGTTCGCTGGCGCCGATGTTCGAGCTGGCCACCGAGCACGGCGGCGGCGTGTTCGTGCTGGCCCTCACCTCCAACCCCGAGGGCGCGGCCGTGCAGCGGGCCGTCACGGCCGACGGCCGTACCGTGGCGCAAACCGTGATCGACGAGATTTCCCAGCTCAACAGGGGTGCGTCCCCGCTCGGGAGCTTCGGTCTGGTGGTCGGCGCGACCATCGGTGACACCGGTCACGACCTCTCCGGGGTGGGGGGCCCGCTGCTCGCTCCGGGGCTCGGCGCCCAGGGCGCCGACGCGGCCGATCTGCGTACCGTCTTCGGTTCGAGCCTCGCCTCGGTGCTCCCGTCGTACTCCCGGGAGGTGCTCTCGGCCGGCCCCGATGTGGCCGCCCTGCGGGCCGCCGCGGAGCGCGTGTTGGTCGACTGTCGGGCCGTCCTGCCTGCCCGGTGACTGACTGACGGGTCGGTCACTCTACGGTGATCATGCGACCCCCACGTTGCCGAAAGCTCCGTTGGCCGCTAGTTTTCCCCGCGCTGGGAACCATGGACCCCTTGGTTCACAGCGACACCACGTTTCACAGATGCGGCGGTGCGCCCCGCCCGCCGCGATAGGGACCTGAGGAGAACTGGTGCCGCTCCCGTCACTGACCCCCGAACAACGCGCTGCCGCGCTCGAGAAGGCCGCGGAGATCCGCAAGGCCCGTGCTCAGCTGAAGGAGCAGCTCAAGCAGGGCAAGACCACCCTCGGTGCCGTCCTTGAGCGGGCCGAGAGCGACGACGTCGTAGGCAAGCTCAAGGTGTCGGCCGTCCTGCAGGCCATGCCGGGCATCGGCAAGATCCGGGCTACCCAGATCATGGAGAAGCTCAAGATCGCCGACAGCCGTCGCCTGCGTGGCCTCGGCGAGCAGCAGCGCAAGGCATTGCTTGGAGAGTTCGCCGCCAACTGAACCTGGCAGCGTGTAGAAACAAGCAGTGAGCACGGATGACGAGGCGCGCCCGGCGGCTCGGCTCACTGTCCTGGCTGGACCTTCGGGTTCCGGCAGGGAGAGTGTCGTCGAGCTTGTCCGGGCGCGTTCTCCGTCCGTGTGGATCCCGGTCGCGGCGACCACCAGGCCGCGCCGGGAGTCGGAGATCGACGGGGTCGACCGCGTCTTCCTCGCTCCCGCCGAGTTCGATCGCCGGGTCCTCGACGGCGAGCTGCTGGAGTGGTCCCGGATCGGTTCGCACCGCCGGGGCACCCCGTACCCGCCGCTGCGCGCCCGGCTCGACGCCGGACAGCAGGTGCTGCTCCCGCTCGACCTGCGCGGCGCGCTCCTGGTGCGTGCGCGCCTGCCCGACATCCGGCTGGTGCTGCTGAGCCCACCGGGCTACCAGCCCGACGCCACGATGGCCGCCGTCCTCGCGCACACGCTGACCCACGACCGCACCGAACGGGTGGTCGAGGAGCTGGTAGGCTTACTCGGTTCTTCTTATCCGGACCCGGCTTGGTCGCGCGTGCGTGGCTGACGGTCGGCCGCCGTTGAGACTCAGCACCGCGTCCGCGCGGCTCGAAAGACGCAGAGGTTAATTCGTGGGATCCATCGCCAACCCCGAAGGCATCACCAACCCGCCGATCGACGAGCTCCTCGAGAAGACGACGTCGAAGTACGCGCTGGTCATCTTCGCCGCCAAGCGCGCGCGTCAGGTCAACGCCTACTACAGCCAGCTCGGTGAGGGTCTGCTGGAGTACGTCGGTCCGCTCGTCGAGACCACTCCGCAGGAGAAGCCCCTCTCCATCGCCATGCGCGAGATCAACTCGGGCCTGCTCACCGCCGAGCCGACCGACCAGCCGTAAGCCCCCGCTGGCCGATGTCCGCCTCGATCGTCCTCGGGGTCGGCGGCGGCATCGCTGCCTACAAGGCGTGTGAGCTGCTGCGACTCTTCACCGAATCGGGTCACTCGGTTCGGGTCGTGCCAACCGCGTCGGCGCTCCGCTTCGTCGGGGCGCCGACCTGGGCCGCGCTCTCCGGCCAGCCGGTGGCCGACGACGTCTGGACCGACGTCCACGAGGTGCCGCACGTCCGGCTCGGCAAGCAGGCCGATCTGGTGGTGGTCGCGCCGACCACCACCGACCTGCTCGCCAAGGCCGCGCACGGCCTCGCCGACGACCTGCTGACCAACACCCTGCTGACCGCCCGCTGCCCGGTGCTGCTCGCCCCGGCCATGCACACCGAGATGTGGGAGCACCCCGCCACGGTGGCCAACGTCGCCACGCTGCGTTCCCGGGGTGTCCGCGTCCTCGACCCGGCCGTCGGCCGGCTCACCGGCGTCGACACCGGCAAGGGCCGGCTGCCCGACCCGGCGGAGATCTTCGCCGTCGCCCGCCGGCTCCTGGCCCGGGGCGGCTCCGACTCCGCCGACCTGGCCGGCCGCCGGGTGGTCGTCACCGCGGGGGGCACCCGCGAGCCACTGGACCCGGTCCGCTTCCTGGGCAACCGCTCGTCGGGCAAGCAGGGTTACGCGTTCGCCCGCGCGGCGGTAGCCCGAGGTGCCCGGGTCACGCTGATCGCGGCCAACGTCGACCTCGCCGACCCGGCCGGCGCCGACCTGATCCGGGTGGGCACCACCGCCGAGCTGCGGGAGGCGACGCTGAAGGCCGCTGTCGAGGCCGACGCGGTGGTGATGGCGGCGGCTCCGGCCGATTTCCGGCCCGCGACGTACGCGCCTGGCAAAATCAAGAAGTCGGACGATGGCGTCGCGCCCACCATCGAGCTTGTCACGAACCCGGACATCGCGGCGGAGCTCGGCCAGCGCAAACGACCAGAGCAGTTGCTGGTGGTGTTCGCCGCCGAGACCGGCGATGCCGAGGCCAACGGTCGAGCGAAACTGGCCCGGAAGCGGGCCGACCTGATCGTGATCAACGAGGTCGGTCAGGACCTGGTGTTCGGCGCCGACACCAACACCGTGACGGTCATCGGCGCGGACGGCTCGGTCAGCCGGCTGCCGGAGCAGGCCAAGGAGTCGGTGGCCGACACCGTCTGGGATCTCGTCGTGGCGCGGCTGCCGGGCCGCTCCTGACGGGTGGTAAAGGGCGCGACCGATCCCGACACCGACCGCAGTGGTGATTACACTGCCGCGGAACGACCTCAAACGCTTAGGAGTGCCGTGACACGCCGCCTCTTTACGTCCGAATCGGTCACGGAAGGCCACCCGGACAAGATCGCCGACCAGATCAGCGATGGCATCCTGGACGCGCTGCTGACCGAGGACCCCCACAGCCGCGTGGCCGTGGAGACCATGATCACCACCGGTCAGGTGCACATCGCCGGTGAGGTGACCACCAAGGCGTACGCCGATATCCCGACGATCGTCCGCCGGACCATCCTCGACATCGGCTACGACTCGTCCAAGAAGGGGTTCGACGGGGCCTCCTGCGGGGTCAGCGTCTCCATCGGGGCGCAGTCCGAGGACATCGCGCAGGGCGTGGACAACGCCTTCGAGCTGCGGACCGGGGCGTCGGAGAGCGCGTTGGACGCACAGGGCGCCGGCGACCAGGGCATGATGTTCGGCTTCGCCTGCTCGGAGACGCCCGAGCTGATGCCGATGCCGATCGCGCTCGCCCACCGGCTGGCCCGGCGCCTCTCGGCGGTGCGCAAGGACGGCACGATCCCGTACCTGCGGCCGGACGGCAAGACCCAGGTCACCATCGAGTACGAGGGGCTGCGCCCGGTCCGGCTGAACACCGTGGTCGTGTCCAGCCAGCACGCCGCCGACATCTCACTGGACTCGCTGCTCACGCCGGACGTGCGCGACCACGTGATCGCCCCGGAGCTGGAGAGCCTCGGTCTGGACACCGACGGCTACCGGCTGCTGGTGAACCCAACCGGCCGCTTCGAGATCGGCGGCCCGATGGGTGACGCCGGGCTGACCGGCCGCAAGATCATCGTCGACACCTACGGTGGGTACGCCCGCCACGGCGGCGGGGCGTTCTCCGGCAAGGACCCGTCCAAGGTGGACCGTTCGGCCGCGTACGCGATGCGGTGGGTGGCCAAGAACGTGGTCGCCGCCGGCCTGGCCGAGCGGTGCGAGGCGCAGGTCGCCTACGCCATCGGCAAGGCGCACCCGGTGAGCCTCTTCATCGAGACGTTCGGCACCGAGACCGTGCCGGTCTCCTCGATCGAGAAGGCCGTCTCCGAGGTGTTCGACCTGCGGCCCGCCGCGATCATCCGGGACCTCAACCTGCTCCGCCCGATCTACCAGCAGACCGCCGCGTACGGCCACTTCGGCCGGGAGCTGCCGGATCTGACCTGGGAGAGCACCGACCGGGCCGCCGACCTCAAGTCGGCCGCGGGAGCCTGACCGCCACCAGGCGCAGCGACCGGCGACCCGCGGCTGGGTCGCCGGTCGCGCGCGTCTGCGTGGACGTCGGACTGGCGCACCTGGACCGGCCGTTCGACTACCTGGTCCCCGCGGAGCTGGACGAGGTGGCGGTGCCCGGGACCCGGGTGAAGGTGCGCTTCGCCGGGCAGCTCGTCGACGGCTGGTTGCTGGCGCGCGCCGACGACTCCGGGCACACCGGCCGCCTCGCGTACCTGGAGAAGGTCGTCTCGCCGGAACCGGTGCTGGCCCCCGAGATCGCCCGGCTGGCCCGAGCGGTCGCCGACCGGTACGCGGGCAGCCTCGCCGACGTGCTCCGGCTCGCCGTGCCACCGCGGCACGCGCGGGTGGAGAAGGAACCCCGCGACGACCAGCCCACGGCGGCACCCACCGAGGCGGTCGACCCGCGTGGGTGGCGCGACTACCCGACCGGGCCGGCCCTGCTGCGCGCCCTCGCCGACGGCCGGGCGCCCCGCGCGGTCTGGTCGGCGTTGCCCGGCGAGGACTGGACGGCCCGCTACGCCGACGCGGTGGCGGCCACCGTCGCCGGTGGGCGCGGCGCGGTGGTCGTGGTGCCCGACGCGCGTGATCTCGACCGCCTCGACGCGGCGCTCACCGGGGTGCTCGGGCCGGGGCGGCACGTCAGCCTCTCCGCCGCGCTCGGACCGGCCCGGCGTTACCGGGCGTTTCTCGCTGCCCGCCGTGGACAGGTGCCGGTGGTGATCGGCACCCGGGCGGCGATGTTCGCCCCGGTGCGGCGGCTCGGCCTCGTCGCGATCTGGGACGACGGCGACGACCTGCATTCCGAGCCCCGGGCGCCCTACCCGCACGCCCGCGACGTGCTACTCACCCGTGTCCACCTCGCCGAGGCCGGCGCGCTGGTCGGCGGGTACGCCCGTACCGCCGAGGCGCAGCTGCTGGTGGAGACCGGCTGGGCTCGGGAGGTGGTCGCCGATCGGGCCACCGTGCGGGCACGTGTCCCGGCCATTGCGCCGACCGGTGACGATCCCCAACTGGCCCGCGACCCCGGGGCGGCCACCGCTCGGCTGCCCAGCCTGGCCTGGACGGCGGCCCGGGACGCCATCCGGCAGGACCTGCCGGTGCTGGTGCAGGTGCCCCGACGCGGCTACCTGCCCTCGATCTCCTGCGCCGAGTGCCGTACCCCGGCCCGCTGCGCGCACTGCGCCGGCCCGCTCGCGCTGCCCTCGGCCGGTGGCACCCCGGCCTGCCGGTGGTGTGCGCGGGTGGCGGCCGCGTACGCCTGCCCGGAGTGTGGTGGGCGGCGGCTGCGGGCCGCGGTGACCGGCGCCCGGCGGACCGCCGAGGAGCTGGGCCGGGCGTTTCCCGGGGTGACGGTGCGCACGTCCGGGCGTGAGGAGGTGCTGACCGACGTGCCCGGCGGCGCGGCGCTGGTGGTGGCCACTCCGGGCGCCGAGCCGGTGGCCGAGGGCGGCTACGGCACGGTGCTGTTGCTCGACTCGTGGGCCCTGCTGACCCGGGCCGACCTGCGCGCCGGTGAGGAGGCGCTGCGCCGCTGGCTGGCGGCGGCGGCCCTGGCCCGACCGGCGCCGGCCGGTCGGGTGGTGGTGGTCGCCGACGGCGCGCTCGCGCCGGTGCAGGCGCTGCTGCGCTGGGACGCCGGGTGGTTCGCCGGTCGGGAGCTGGCCGAGCGTCGGGAGCTGGGCTTTCCCCCGGCGGTACGGATGGCGAGCGTCACCGGCGCGGCCGAGGCGGTGGCGGACCTGCTCGCCGCGGCCCGGCTGCCGGCCGACGCCGAGGTGCTCGGGCCGGTGCCGGCCGAGGAGGGCCGGGAGCGGATGCTGGTCCGCGTGCCCCGGGCCCGGGCCGGCGCGCTCGCCGAGGCGCTGCACTCGGCCGCCGGTGTGCGGGCCGCCCGCAAGGCCGCCGATCCGGTTCGCCTCCAGGTCGACCCGCTGAGCCTGTTCTGAGGGGTTTCGCCCCTGCTGTCGACGGTGGCGGGGCTGGCCCGCGGCGGCGGCCCTCGCACACCGCGTCCGGCAAAGTGGTGGCGCCTGAGTGGTAGCATCGCCCGTCATGTCGACGCGTACGACGGGCTCCAGGTCGAGACGGAGCGTCAGACGCGCCGAGCTGGGGCCGCCGCGGGATGGCGCGACGAGGGCGGGAACGCGTCGGTCGGGCGCGAGGTCGATGATGTCAATGAGCCGGTGATCAGGGGTGGACCAGTCGTGACCGTTGGACAATCGATCGTCTTCAACGGCGACCTCGGCAGCGGCAAGAGCACCGTGTCGGTCGAGATCGCCAAGCGGCTCGGCATGCGCCGGGTCAGCGTGGGGGACCTCTACCGCGAGATGGCGCAGCAGCGGCAGATGACCGCCCTGCAGCTCAACCTGCACGCGGAGCTCGACCAGGCTGTCGACGGCTACGTCGATCAGCTTCAGCGGGACATCGCCGCCTCCGGTGAGCGCCTCATCATGGACTCCCGGCTGGCCTGGCACTTCTTCACCGACGCGCTCAAGGTGCACATGATCACCGAGCCGGGTGAGGCGGCCCGGCGGGTGCTCGCCCGACCGTCCGGGCCGGCGGAGAGCTACGCCTCCCTGGAGGAGGCCAAGGCCAAGCTCCGGGAGCGCAGCGCCAGCGAGCGCAGCCGGTTCATCATCCGTTACGGGGTGGACAAGGCCCGGCTGCGCAACTACGACCTGATCTGCGACACCACCCGGGCCTCCGCCGCTGAGGTGATCGAGCACATCGTGGCCGCGTACGAGGGGACGCTCGGCGCCGAGGTGCTGCGTGACGCGCCGCCGCTGCTGCTGCTGGATCCGGCCCGCGTCTACCCGACCGAGGACATCGCCACCCTGCGGGGTCTGTGGGACACCGATTTCGTCGGTGGCGTGGCCGAGGCTGGCGACGAGGCCCTCGAACCGCTGAAGATCGGGTTCACCGGCGAGTACTTCTTCGTGGTCGACGGTCACCGTCGCCTCAGCGCCGCCCTGCAGAACGGGTTCTCCCTGGTCCCCGCCCAGTTGGTCGCCGAGGTCGACGAGCCGGTCGTGGGTGGGATGACCGCGATCGACTACTTCGCCGCCCAGGTGCGTCCCGGCCTGATCTACGACTGGGAGGCGGCTCACAAGATCCAACTGCCGCTGCCCGAGCCCGCGCTGCTCCGTGGCGACGCGGTGCTCGCGGGCGACCCGGGCGCCAGCGTCTGAACCCGGCGAGAGAACGCCGAGCGGGTACGGGACCTGCTGACCGGTTCGCGGGAGCCTCCCGGTGACGCTGAGCACACCGGCGGTGGTTGATCGAGGTGCGCCGGCCGGCGCTCGCCCGGGCACTCCGTAGACTGGTACGGCACCGCTCGTCCCACCCCACGAAGGAGCCGTCCCGCGTGACCGTCCAGCCCATCCGTCTGTTTGGGGATCCGGTGCTGCGCACGCCGGCCGATCCGGTGGTCGACTTCGACGCCGAGTTGCGTCGGCTCGTCGCCGACCTCACCGACACGATGCGTGAGCAGAACGGCGCCGGCCTCGCCGCGCCGCAGCTCGGTGTGAGCCTGCGGGTGTTCACCTTCGACGTCGACGACGTCCTCGGGCACCTGATCAACCCGGTGCTCGAGTTCCCCGACGAGGAGGAGCAGGACGGCCCGGAGGGCTGCCTGTCCATCCCCGGGCTCTACTTCGACACCAAGCGCCGGCAGAACGTTGTCGCCAAGGGCTTCAGCTCGTTCGGCGATCCGATGCAGATCGTCGGCACCGGTCTGATGGCGCGCTGCGTGCAGCACGAGACCGACCACCTCGACGGGGTGCTCTTCCTGGACCGGCTGGACCCGGAGGGGCGCAAGGAAGCCATGAAGGCGATCCGCCAGGCCGAGTGGTACGACGCGGCGGCGCCGCCCACGGTCAAGCTCAGCCCGCACATCAGCGACCCGTTCGGTCTGGGGCGCTGACCCGGATGCGCGTGATCTTCGCCGGTACGCCGGCCGTCGCTGTGCCGGCCCTGGCCGCCGTGGCCGCCTCCCGACACGAGCTGGTGGCCGTGGTCACCCGGCCCGACGCGCCCGCCGGCCGTGGGCGGGGCCTGTCCCGCTCCCCGGTCGCCGAGTGGGCCGACGAGCACGGCGTCGAGGTGCTCACGCCGGCCCGTCCCCGCGACCCGGAGTTCCTCGACCGGCTGCGCGAGCTGGAGCCGGACTGCGTGCCGGTGGTCGCCTACGGCGCGCTGGTGCCGCCGGCGGCACTGGAGATCCCCCGGCACGGCTGGATCAACCTGCACTTCTCGCTGCTGCCCGCGTGGCGTGGCGCCGCACCCGTGCAGCACGCCGTGCTGCACGGTGACGAGCTGACCGGGGCCAGCGTCTTCCAACTGGAGGAGGGCCTGGACACCGGCCCGGTCTACGGCACGCTGACCGACGAGATCCGCGCCACCGACACCTCAGGTGACCTGCTGGAACGTCTCGCCGCATCCGGCGCCGGGCTGCTGGTCGCGGTGCTCGACGCGATCGCCGACGGCACCGCCCGGGCCGAGCCGCAACCGGCCGACGGGGTGTCGCTGGCGCCGAAGCTGACCGTGGACGACGCCCGGGTGCGCTGGGGTGACCCGGCCTTCGCCGTGGACCGGCGGATCCGGGCCTGCTCGCCCGCGCCGGGTAGCTGGACCACGTTCCGCGACGAGCGGGTGAAGCTCGGCCCGGTCGTCCCGGTGCCCGACGGCCCCGAGCTCAAGCCGGGGGAGTTGCTGGTGGAGAAGTCCCGGGTGCTGGTCGGTACGGCGACCGTGCCGGTGCGTCTCGGCGAGGTCCGCGCCGCCGGCAAGCGGGCCATGAGTGCGACCGACTGGGCGCGCGGCGTCCGCGTCGGCACTGGAGAGGATTTCGCGTGACCGCACCGGAGGGAACCCGCCCGACGCGCTCCGGCCCGTCGGCCGGCCGTGGCGGGGATCGCCGTCCGGTCCGGCCACCGATGGACCGACCGCGCCGCGCCGCGTACGAGGCGGTGGCCGCGGTGCACCGCGACGACGCGTTCGCCAACCTGGTGTTGCCCATCATCCTGCGGGAGGAGGGGCTGTTCGGTCGGGATGCTGCCTTCGCCACCGAGCTGACCTACGGCACGCTGCGCCACCTGGGCACGTTGGACGCGATCCTGACGGACGCGGCCGGCCGGGACGTGGCCCGAATCGACCCGCCGGTGCGCGACGCGCTGCGACTCGGGGCGTACCAGCTGTTGCACACCCGGGTGCCGGCGCACGCCGCGGTCTCGTCGACGGTGGATCTGGTCCGCTCGGTCGCGCCCGGCGCCACCGGCTTCGCCAACGCGGTGCTGCGCGAGGTCTCCACCCGGGACGCGGACGCCTGGGTGGCGAAGCTCGCCCCACCGATGGAGACCGACCCGGTCGGGCACCTCGCCCTGGCGTACAGCCATCCGCAGTGGATCGTGCGGGCCTTCTCGGAGGCGCTCGACGGCGACTTGGGTGAGACGGCCCGCCTCCTGATCGAGGACAATGAACGCCCGCCGGTGCACCTGTGTGCCCGGCCCGGGTTGATCGACCCGGTGGAGCTGGCCGACCAGGTCGGCGGTGCGCCCGGCGCCTTCTCGCCGTACGCCGTCTACCTGCCCGGCGGCGCGCCGGGCGACGTGCCGGCGGTGGTCGACGGCCGTGCCCACGTCCAGGACGAGGGCTCCCAGCTGGTGGCCGCCGCGCTCGCCGACGCGCCGTTGGACGGCCCGGACGGGCGGTGGCTGGACCTGTGCGCCGGCCCGGGTGGCAAGGCCGGGTTGCTCGGCGCGCTGGCCGCGCAGCGGGGTGCCCGAGTGACCGCGGTGGAGGTGGCCGAGCACCGCGCCCGGCTGGTCTCGCTGGCGACCCGGGACCTGCCGGTGGCCGTGCTGACGATGGACGGCCGTGAGGTCGGCGGCGACCCGAAGCTGCCGGAGCAGCACTTCGACCGGGTGCTGGTGGACGCGCCGTGTACCGGCCTGGGCTCGCTGCGTCGTCGGCCGGAGTCGCGGTGGCGTCGCCAGCCGTCCGACCTGCCGCCGCTGACCCGGTTGCAACGGGAGTTGCTCGGGGCGGCGCTGCGGGCCGTCCGCCCGGGGGGCCTGGTCGCCTACGTGACCTGCTCGCCGCACACGGTCGAGACGCACGTGACGGTGACCGAGGCGGCCCGCCGCAGCGGGGTTCCGGTGGACTTCGTGGATGCCCGGCCGCTGCTGCCGGCCGGCATGCCCGGTCTCGGCGACGGGCCGACCGTGCAGCTCTGGCCACACCGGCACGGCACCGACGCGATGTTCCTCGCGGTGCTGCGCCGAGGCTGATCGGACCCCGCGTCCGGCCGGTCGGTGATCCGACCGGCCGACGGGGGTGGTGCTCAGGTGACCGGAAGGCCCTTGGTGCCGGCGTTCTTCATCGACCGGGTCAGATCGCGGTCGGAAATCCAGAGGAAGCACTGCACGCCCCGGTTGCCGTTGCGCCACTCCTCCTCGTACGGCTGGTAGTAGATCGTCCCGGCGCGGAAGTCGAGCTGGGAGTTGTCCGGGACCTTGGCGTACCTGGCGATCATGGTCTGGCAGCCGCGGTGGGTCCGCTTGACGGTGCGGGAGAACTCGGCGTAGCTGACGTCCGGGGCCTGCCAGACCCCGACGAACTCGGCGTGGTGCTTGGCGGTGCAGGAGACCGGCACCATCTCCTCGATGTCGTCCTTGACCAGCTTCGGATTGAAGCAGCGGTAGGCCAACGGCGCCGCGCCGGACAGCGCACCGCGGAGGCTGCCGGTGCGCAGGTCGACCGCCGTGTCGTCGATGCTGGCGATCTCGGTGACGTCGCAGCGGTACCAGCGGGCCCCGCCCGACCAGGCCGGCGGCGACGGCAGCACGACGGTCAGGCCGAGTCGCCCGGACCGCCAGTCGGCGCCCAGCGCCTTGTTGACCGCGGTGTCGCAGGCGGCCTGGGCGGTCCGCATACCCGCCGAGCCGGGCTGCGGGGGCGTGCCGCCCTCGGCGCCCGGTCCGGTGAGCGTGCCGACGTGCATGGTCTCCACCCGGTGCGACTCGGTGCACGCCATCGGGTTGTAGCCGCTCAGGAAGCCCACCTGCTGGGAGGAGTGGTGGCAGACGTTGGCGGCGGGAACGAACTGCTGTGCGGCGACGGGCGCCGGCCAGTCGTCGATGAGGTCACGGTCGACTCCGGCGGGTGCGTCGCACCCGGTCAGCGCCAGGGCCAGCGCCGCACCCCCGGCGACCGCCGCCAACCACCGTCGCATCCCGACCTCCCGCCGCTGGTGGCCTCCGACCGGACCCCGCCGGTCGGTAGCGCCACGGCGCAGCAGCATACGGCACCGATGCTCAGATCGCGGGCAGTCCCTCGGGGCCGACGCCGCGCATCGAGCGGGTGAGTTTGCGGTCGTCGCTCCACAGGAAACAGCGCACGCCACGGTCGCCCTCCTCCCACTCCCGCTGCGACGGTGGGTAGTAGATGGACCCGGCCCGGTACGGCAGGTCGCTGTTGTTGGGCACCGCCGCGAACTGGGCGATCAACGCCATGCAGCGCTTGTGCGCCTGCTCGGCGGACTTGCCGAACTCCGCCCAGCTCCGGTCGCCCCGTTCCTCGTAGACACCCACGAACTCGGCGCGGTGCGGCTCGCTGCAGAGCACCGGCGCCATGTAGTTGAGGTTGTCGCCGATCAGCTTGGGGTCGAAGCAGCGGTGCGTCAGGGGCGTGTCGCCGATCAACGCGCCGCGCAGGCTGCCGGTGCGGTTCACCGGGCGGGTGTTGTCGATGCTGCCGGTCTCGCTGAGGTCGCAGCGGAACCAGCGCGCGCCGCCGGCCCAGGCGGGCGCGGAGGGCAGCGCCAGGGACAGCGCGAGTCGGGCGGTGTGCCAGTCGCCGCCGAGCACCTCCCGGGCCCGCTGGTCGCACTCGGCGCGAGCCGTACGCAGCGCCGACGATCCGGGCTCCGGTCGGCTCTCGGTCAGCGCGTCGGGCCCCACGAAGGTGCCGACGTGGATGGTCTCGGCCAGGTGGTTCCGCGCGCAGTCCACCGTCTCGTACGTGCTGGCCTGCACGACCGTGGCGATCCGTGGCAGACAGGTGTCGGTGGCGGGGGTGAACGGCTTCGGGACCCGCAGCGCCGGCCAGTCGTCGGTGAGATCACCGTCCGCGCCCCGCGCCGGCGCGCAGCCGGCCAGCAGCATCGTCGTGACGCCGGCCAGCACCAGCGCTGGAAGCCACCGTCGCATCGTCCGCCTCCCCGGGAGCTGGCGGCCGGTCGCCGCCCCGCGGCGACCCCGGCGGGCGTGCAGCCTACGGCACCGTCCCGCTTGGAGTGTCGTCGCGTTTCCGTCGATCGGCCAGCCACTGTTGTCTGTTCGTCCGGATTCGGCGGTCCGGAGCGTCCAATTCTGCACCACTGGTCACCGCTGGGTCACAGCGCGTCGGAGTTGATGCCGCGATGCGGATGGCGGGTGGCCACGTTCGTACACTGGCCCGGTGACCGTACCGCCGCCGATCGTCGCGCCGAGCATCCTGGCCGCCGATTTCGCCCGCCTCGCCGAAGAGGTCCGTGCCGTCGAGGACGCCGCGGACTGGTTGCACGTCGACGTGATGGACAACCACTTCGTGCCGAACCTGACCATCGGGCTGCCCGTGGTGCAGAGCCTGCGGGCTGTCACGGCGATGCCGTTCGACGTGCACCTGATGATCGAGGACCCGCGCCGGTGGGCCCCCGGGTACGCCGACGCCGGGGCGTACAACGTCACCTTCCACGCCGAGGCGTCCGACGACCCGGTGGCCCTGGCCAAGGACCTGCGCTCGGCCGGCGCGAAGGCGGGCCTGGCCATCGACCGGGACACCCCGATCGAGCCGTACCTGGACCTGCTGCCGAGCTTCGACACCCTGCTGATCATGACGATCAAGGCGGGCTTCGGCGGGCAGCGGTTCATTCCGCAACTGCTGGACAAGGTGCGTACCGCCCGCCGGCACGTGTCGGCCGGGCACCTGGAGCTGCGCATCGAGGTGGACGGCGGGATCGCCGCCGACACCATCGAACAGGCCGCCGCCGCGGGTGCCGACGCGTTCGTGGCCGGCACCGCCGTGTACGGCGCCGCCGACCCGGCGGAGGCGGTGCGGCACCTGCGGACCCTGGCGGAACGCGCGGCTCCCGGGGCCTGAGGTGGAGCCCGAGGCCGACCGCAAGGACGTCATCCTGGTCGTCGACGACGACGAGGACATCGCTCGTTTCGTCGAGTTCAACCTGCGGCTGCACGGCTTCGAGGTGATCCACGCCAGCGACGGCCAGGAGGCCCTGGAGGTCATCGAGCGCCAACGGCCGGACCTGGCGGTGGTCGACCTCATGATGCCCCGCATCGACGGGCTGGAGCTGACCCGGCGGCTACGCGCCGACCCGATGACCTCCGCCCTTCCGGTGATCATGCTGACCGCCAAGGGGATGACCGTCGACAAGGTGCACGGGCTCAGCGCCGGTGCGGACGACTACCTGGTCAAGCCGTTCGACACCGCCGAGCTGGTGGCCCGGGTCTCGTCCACGCTGCGCCGCAACAAGGAGTTCCGGGAGGTCTCCCCGCTGACCGGTCTGCCCGGCAACAGCCGGATCCGGCGGGAGATCAGCGACCGGGTCCGACAGGGCGTGGACTACGCGGTCGGCTACATCGACATCGACCGGTTCAAGAGCGTCAACGACCGGTACGGCTTCGTGCGCGGCGACGACTTCATCTCCGCGCTGGCCCGCAGCCTGCACCGGGCGGTGGTGGCGGTGGGCCTGCCACCGGCGTTCCTCGGCCATGTCGGCGGCGACGACTTCGTCATCGTCTGCGCCCCGGACCAGGTCCGCCCCCTCACGTCCCGGGCGGTCGTCGACTTCGAGAAGTCCGCCGACACGCTCTACGACGCCACCGACCGGGAGCGCGGCTTCGTCGAGCTCAAGGACCGGCGCGGCAACATCCGCCGCGCGGCCCTGGTCACGCTCTCCATCGGGGTGTCCCTCTCCGACGCCGGCAAGCGGTTCACCGACCCCCTTGAGGCGATCGCGGTGGCCTCGGAGATGAAGACGGTCGCCAAGAGCCAACCGGGCTCGTACGTGGCGGTGGACCGGCGGCGCGGCGTCACCTGAGCGTGATACCGCTGTGAAGTAGCTCGCCTAGGTGGCGGCGAAGCCAGATCGGCGTGTAAGACTTCCGGTGTACCCACCACGCGCTGGCGGGACTCGGTGAAATTCCGAACCGGCGGTGATCCACGGTCCAACCGTGGTCAGCCCGCGACCCGGACGGCTCTGCCGCCCGGTGGACCTGGTGAAAATCCGGGGCCGACGGTTGGGGGCGGTTCGTCCGCGCCCAGACAGTCCGGATGGGAGACAGCGCGCGGGACGGACGGGTCCGAGCCGGCCGCTGGCTTCAGCGTGCCGTGCCGACCCCCCGGGGCGGCTGTGCCGTTCCCGGAATCCGCCACCGCCTGCCCGTGGCCCCATGGCCACCGACTCCCTGACCGCCAGCGCGCGGACCGGCGAGTGAGAGGGCAGGGGCAGGGCGATGGCCAGCGTCTCCGTCGATGAGGCGATGCGGCGTGCGATCGAGTTGGCAGCGCGCGGGCTCGGCACCACCAGCCCCAATCCGGTGGTCGGGTGCGTGCTGCTCGACGAGGACGGCCAGGTCGTGGGCGAGGGCTTCCACGCGTACGCCGGCGGCCCGCACGCCGAGATCGTCGCGCTGGCGCAGGCCGGGCGGCGGGCCAAGGGCGGCACCGCGGTGGTCACGCTGGAACCGTGCGATCACACCGGCCGCACGGGCCCCTGTAGTTCCGCGCTCGTCCAGGCCGGGGTGGCCCGGGTGGTCATCGCGGTACCCGATCCCAACCCGGTCGCGTCCGGCGGCGCCGCCACGTTGCGCTCCGCCGGGGTCCGGGTCGATCTGGGGGTACGCGGTGAGGAGGCCGAGGCCGGCAACGTCGCGTGGCTGACCTCGATGCGCCGGGGCTGGCCGTACGTGATCTGGAAGTACGCCGCCACGCTCGACGGGCGCTCCGCCGCGGTGGACGGCACCAGCATGTGGATCACCTCCGAGGCGGCCCGGATGGACGTGCACGCGCTGCGCGGCACGGTCGACGCGGTCATCGCCGGGGTGGGCACCGTGCTCGCCGACGACCCCCGGTTGACCGCCCGCAACCTGCGCGACGGCAGCCTGGCCATCCGGCAGCCGCTGCGGGTGGTGGTGGACAGCTCGGGGCGTACCCCGGTCGACGCCCGCGTCCGCGACGGCGCCGCGCGGACGTGGATCGCGACCGCCGACGAGGTCGGCGCCGACCCGGACGGCCGGGTCGACCTGCCGGCTCTGCTCGCGGCGCTGCACCAGCGCGGCATCCGCGCCGTGCTGCTGGAGGGCGGCCCCCGACTGGCCGGCGCGTTCCTGAAGGCCGGCCTGGTCGACAAGGTCGTCGGGTACGTCGCGCCGCGGTTGCTCGGCGCCGGTCCGACCGCTCTGGTCGACGCGGGAGTGACCACCATCGCCGAGGCCATCGATCTGGAGCTCGTCGACGTTACGCAGATCGGTCCGGATCTCCGGATCACCGCTTTGCCCCGCAAAAGGGAGGGCTGACATGTTCACCGGCATTATCGAGGAATTGGGCGAAATCGTCTGGATTACGCCGACGGCGGGCGACTCGGCGCTGCTCGGCGTACGTGGCCCGCTGGTCACGTCCGACGCCCGGCACGGTGACTCCATCGCGGTCAATGGCGTCTGCCTGACCGTCGTGGAGGTGGCCGACGGGGTCTTCACCGCCGACGTGATGGGCGAGACCCTGCGCCGCTCCGCGCTGGGCGCGCTGCGCCCCGGCGACCCGGTCAACCTGGAGCGGGCCGCCGCGCTCGGTAGTCGGCTCGGTGGACACCTGGTGCAGGGCCACGTCGACGGTGTCGGTGAACTGATCTCCCGGGAGCCGGCCGAGCAGTGGGAGACCGTCCGGTTCCGGCTGCCCGCCGCCCTGTCCCGGTACGTGGTGGAGAAGGGCTCCATCACCATCGACGGCGTCTCGTTGACCGTGGCCGCCGTCGGCGCGGACGAGTTCGCCGTCGGGCTGATCCCGACCACGCTCAAGCTGACCACGCTCGGCGCGAAGGGTGTCGGTGACCCGGTCAACCTGGAGGTCGACGTGCTGGCGAAGTACGTCGAGCGGCTGCTCGGCGACCGGCTCGCCGACGGTTCCGGGGTGGCCTCGAGCACGGGCGGGGTGGCCTGATGGGCCCGCTCAGCTGGCTGCTCGACGCCCAGGTGCAGGTGGCCGGCTCGCCGGTGCTGGCCCGGGAGATCGTCGGCAACGTGTTCGGGCTGGTCTCGGCGCTGCTCGGGCTGCGTCGGCTGGTCTGGGCGTGGCCGGTCGGCATGATCGGCAACGCGCTCCTGCTCACCGTCTTCCTCGGCGGGGTGTTCGCCACCCCGCAGGAGCACGACCTGTACGGGCAGGCCGGCCGGCAGGTCTTCTTCTTCGCGGTCAGCGTCTACGGCTGGTGGCGTTGGCAGCGCAACCGTCGCGCCGGCGCCGGGCAGGCCGCGGTCGTCCCGCGCTGGGCCACCGGACGGGAGCGGCTGATGCTGCTGCTGGCCGCCGTGGTCGGCACCGCCGCGGCGTACCCGGTGCTCAAGGCGCTGGGATCGTGGGGCCCACTGCCCGACGCCTGGATCCTCACCGGCAGCCTGCTGGCCACGTACGGCATGGCCCGCGGCTGGGTGGATTTCTGGCTGCTCTGGATCGCGGTGGACGCGGTCGGCGTGCCGCTGCTGCTGCGCGGCGGGTTCTACCCGTCGGCGGGGATGTACCTGATCTACGGCGCCCTCTGCGCCTGGGGCTTCGCCGCCTGGTGGCGCACCTCGCGCGCCACCCGGTCGACGCCCGTCCGCACGCCCATCTACACGGAGGCCGTAGCGTGACCAGCTTCGGGGATATCGAGCAGGCGATCGCGGAGATCGCCGCCGGCCGGCCGGTCGTCGTGGTCGACGACGCGGACCGGGAGAACGAGGGCGACCTGATCTTCGCGGCCGAGTTGGCCACGCCGGAGCTGATGGCGTTCATGGTGCGCTACACCTCCGGGTACGTCTGCGTGGCGCTGACCGAGAGCGAAGCCGACCGGCTCGACCTGCCGCCGATGCACCACACCAACCAGGACCGGCGCGGCACCGCGTACACGGTGACCGTGGACGCCCGCGAAGGGGTCAGCACCGGCATCTCGGCGGCCGACCGCGCGCACACCAGCCGGCTGCTCGCCAACGCGGCGACCGACCCGACCGACCTGGCCCGGCCCGGGCACGTGGTGCCGCTGCGAGCCCGGGAGGGCGGCGTGCTGCGCCGGCCGGGGCACACCGAGGCGGGGATCGACCTGACCCGGCTGGCCGGGCTGCGGCCGGCCGGTGTGCTCTGCGAGCTGGTCAACGACGACGGCACCATGATGCGCCTGCCGGACCTGGAGAAGTTCTCCGCCGAGCACGGCCTCACCCTGATCACCATCGCCGACCTGGTCGCCTACCGGCGGCGTACCGAGAAGCAGGTCGAGCTGGTTGCCGACGCCCGGATGCCGACGCGGCACGGGGTGTTCCGGGCGCTGGGCTACCGCGCCGAGCACGACCCGGCCGAACACGTCGCGATGGTGATGGGTGACCTCGGCGACGGCCAGGACGTGCTGGTCCGGGTGCACTCGGAGTGCCTGACCGGGGACGTGTTCGGCTCGCTGCGCTGCGACTGCGGGCCGCAGCTGGACGCCTCGCTGGCCCGGGTCGCGCGCGAGGGCCGGGGCGTGGTGCTCTACGTCCGTGGGCACGAGGGGCGTGGCATCGGGCTGCTGCACAAGCTGCAGGCGTACCAGTTGCAGGACCGGGGCCGTGACACCGTCGACGCCAACCTCGACCTGGGCCTGCCGGCCGACGCCCGCGACTACGGCACCGGCGCGCAGATCCTCTACGACCTGGGCGTGCGCTCGATGCGGCTGCTGACCAACAACCCGGCCAAACGGGCCGGGCTGGAGGGGTACGGGTTGACCATCACCGGCCGCGAGGGGCTGCCGGCCGGCGCGCACCCGGAGAACCTGCGCTACCTGCGCACCAAGCGGGACCGGATGGGTCACCTGCTGGACGAGTTGGACGAGGTGTCCGAGGCGCCGCTGGGGCGTCCGGTCGCCAACGACGAGATCGGAGCATGACGATGGCGGGTTTCGGTGAGCCGGGAGTCGAGGCGGTCGACGCCGCAGGGCTGACCGTCGGGGTCGTTGCCGCCCGCTGGCACGGCGAGCTGACCGACCACATGCTGGAGCGCGCGGTGGCCGCCGCCGAGGCGTGCGGGGCTCGTTCGGTGGTCGCCCGGGTCGCCGGTTCGGTGGAGCTGCCGGTGGTCGCGCAGGCCCTGGCCCGCCGCTGCGACGTGGTGGTCGCGCTCGGCGTGGTGGTCCGCGGTGCGACCGCCCACTTCGACTACGTCTGCCGCTCGGTCACCGATGGGCTGACCCGGGTGGCGCTGGACGAGGGCAAGCCGGTGGCGCACGGGGTGTTGACCGTGGAGACCATCGAGCAGGCCCGGGATCGGGCCGGCCTGCCCGGCTCGGCGGAGGACAAGGGCTGGGCCGCCACCGTCGCGGCGCTCGACGCGGCGTTGGCCGTGCGGACCGTGGCGGCGGGCAACGCCCAGCGGGTCGGCTTCGGCGGCTGACGCCTCCGCCGACCTCGCTCAGAGCCGGCCGGCCTCGATGATCCGGCGCAGGAACTGCCGGGTCCGGGGCTGCGTCGGCTCGCCGAGCACCTGCTCGGGCGGGCCGCTCTCGACGACCCGCCCGGCGTCGAGGAAGCACACCTCGTCGGCGACCTCTCGGGCGAAGCCCATCTCGTGGGTGGCCAGCACCATGGTCATGCCGTCGGCCTTCAGGTCCCGGATCATCGCCAGCACCTCGCCGACGAGTTCGGGATCCAGCGCGGAGGTGACCTCGTCGAGCAACATCAGGCGCGGTGAGTTGGCCAGCGCCCGGACGATGGCCACGCGCTGCTGCTGTCCGCCGGAGAGCCGGTCCGGGTAGGCGTCCGCCTTGGCGCCGAGTCCCACCCGGTCGAGCAGCTCCCGGGCCTGCGCCTCGGCCTCCGCCCGGCCCCGCCGGTGTACGCGCCGCGGCGCGAGGGTGATGTTGTCCAACACGCTCAGGTGCGGAAAGAGGTTGTACGCCTGGAACACCATGCCGATCCGGCGCCGGACCTGATCCGGGTCCACCCGGGGATCGGAGATGTCCTCCCCGTCCAACTCGATGGTGCCGTCGTCGAGGTCCTCCAGCAGGTTCACGCACCGCAGCAGGGTCGACTTGCCGGACCCGGACGCGCCGATCAGGGCCACCACCCGGTGTTCGGCGACGGTCAGATCGAGTTGGTCGAGCACGGCGTGACCGGCGAACTCCTTGCGCAGGCCCCGACAGCGCAACAAATCCATGATCAGCCTCCCGACTGTCG
Organism: Micromonospora sp. NPDC050276; assembly: GCF_044459545.1. Classification (NCBI taxonomy): domain Bacteria; kingdom Bacillati; phylum Actinomycetota; class Actinomycetes; order Micromonosporales; family Micromonosporaceae; genus Micromonospora; species Micromonospora sp. NPDC050276. The sequence continues at coordinate 578,220 of NZ_JBITJA010000002.1, forward strand.
GCGGGCCGCGCGCAGCGTCACCCAGTCGGTGACCGCGATCAGCGGGATCGCGAGCAGCACGAAGAGCACCCCCGCCACGATGTACGGCGTGTAGTTGAACGTCTGGGCGGTGGCGATCTGGGCGGCGCGGACCGCGTCGATCGGTCCGGCGAGCGAGACCAGCCCGACGTCCTTCTGCAACGCCACCACGTCGTTGAGCAGGGGCGGCGCCACCCGGCGGACCGCCTGCGGCAGGACCACGTGCCGCATCGTCTGCCGGTAGGTCAGGCCCAACGAGCGGGCCGCCGCGAGCTGACTGGGATGCACCGACTCGATGCCGGCCCGGAACACCTCGGCGAGATAGCCGCCGTAGGTGAGGACCAACGCGATCCCACCGAGCACCAGCACCGGCGGCATGCCCTGCAACCGCAGCCCGGGCACGCCGAGCGTGAGCAGGTAGAGCACGATGATCAGCGGCAGGCCGCGAAAGGTGTAGGTGTAGCCGGTGGCCAGCGCGCGGACCGGGAAGAAGACCGGGCCGCGCAGCGTCCGCAGCACGGCGATCACCAACCCGAGCACCAGCGCGCCGGCCGCACAGCAGACCAGCAGCCGGACGTTGAGCCAGAGCCCGCTCAGCACCGCCGGCAACGCGTCGCGGGCGATCTTCGGATCCAGGAACGACTGCCGGACCCGGTCCCAGCCCGGCGCACCGGTCACCGCGATCACCAGCAACGTGCCCAGCCCCGCGGTGGAGGCCGCCGCGACGAACACGCTGTAGACGGTCTGCCGACGCCGGTACGCCGACCGCCGCCGCTGCGCCTCGGAGGGGACGTGATCCAGGAGCGTCACCGCAGCTCGGCCGCCCCCGCCACCTGCGCGAGCCACTTCTGCTCCAGTTGCCTCAGCGTGCCCGCCGTGCTGAGCTGACCGACCGCGGCGGTCACGCAGGAGGTCAGTGGGGAGTTCTTGTCCAGCAGCAAGCCGAACGCCTCGGGCGTACCGACCTGCGGCACCTGCCCGACGATCGTCGCGTCGGTGATCTCCGCGCCGGTGATGTAGAAGGCGGTCGGAAGATCCACCACGAGACCGTCCAGTTGCCCGTTCTGCAGAGCCTTCTTGGCGTCGTCGTTGCTGTTGTAGACCTGCGGCTTGGCGGTCGGCTTGATCACGTCGGTGATCGCCTGGTAGCTGGTGGTGCCGACCTGGGCGCCGAGCCGGGCGTCGCGAAGGTCGGCCAGCGACGTCCTACCGGCGATCTTCGAGGACTTGAGCGCGATGACGGTCTGCCGCACCAGGTAGTACGGCGCGGAGAAGTCGACCGCCTGCTTGCGCTCCTCGGTAATGGAGAACTGGTTGATGTCGAAGTCGAAGTCCTTCGGTCCGGGTGCGATCGCGGTGTCGAACTTGACCCGGGTCCACGTGACGTCGGTCCGGGCGTAGCCGAGCTTCTCGGCCACCGCGTACGCGACGGCGGATTCGAAGCCCTCGCCGTTCTCCGGCTTGTCGTCGGAGAACCACGGCTCGTACGCGGGCTGGTCGGTGGCGATGGTCAACGTGCCCGGCGTACGGGTGGGCAGGCTGTCCTTCGCGCAGGATGGTGCTGCGGTGACAGTGGGGGTCGGTTCCTCGTCCTGCGGTGCGCATCCGGCGGTGGCTACGACGACGGCGCCGGCGAGGGTGAGCGCGAGGAGACGTGAGCTGCTGGCCATGGCGGACAGCGTAGAGCTCCATCGGTATCGATCGACAATTGTCCCACCATGTTGATAGGGAATTGTCCGCTTGCTGGATTCCGGCGGACCCGGACGCGGGGCGTCGCTCGGGTGGCTGGAAGAATCGTTCCTCGTGAAGACGTTCGAGGAGTTGTTCGCCGAGCTGCAGGCCAAGGCCGCTGCCGGCACCCCGGGCTCGGGCACCGTCGCCGCGCTGGACAAGGGCGTGCACTTCATCGGCAAGAAGGTCGTCGAGGAGGCGGCCGAGTCGTGGATGGCCGCCGAGCACGAGGGGCCGGAGCGCACCGCCGAGGAGATCTCCCAGCTGCTCTACCAGGTCCAGGTGCTGATGCTCGCCAGTGGTCTCGACCTCAAGGACGTCTACCGACATCTGTGAGTGCCCCCCCACCCCGTTGATCGCCATCCGGATCGAAGGAGCACTCCGTCATGCTGCGTGTCGCCATTCCCAACAAGGGCACCCTGGCCGAACCGGCCGCCCAGATGCTGCGCGAGGCGGGCTACCGCCAGCGCACCGACCCCAAGGACCTCGTCTGCCGGGACGAGCCCAACGACGTCGAATTCTTCTACCTGCGTCCGAAGGACATCGCCACCTACGTCGGCTCCGGTGACCTCGACCTCGGGATCACCGGCCGGGACCTGCTGATCGACTCGGCCGCGCCGGCCGAGGAGGTCGTCGACCTCGCCTTCGGCCGGGCCACCTTCCGCTTCGCCGCCCGCCCCGACGACATCGCCTCCGTGCAGGAGCTGGGCGGCCACCGGATCGCCACCGCGTACCCGGGGCTGGTCGAGCGGCACCTCGGCGAGGTGGGGGTCAAGGCCGACGTGATCCGCCTCGACGGCGCGGTCGAGAACGCCGTACGCCTCGGCGTCGCCGACGTGATCGCGGACGTGGTGGAGACCGGCGCGACCCTGCGCCAGGCGGGCCTGGTGGTCTTCGGCGAGCCGCTGCTGCGCTCGTCGGCGGTGCTGGTGCGCCGTGCCGGCGCGCCCGCCCACCCGCAGGCCGAGCAGCTGCTGCGCCGCCTGCACGGGGTGCTGGTGGCCCGCCGCTACGTGATGCTCGCCTACGACGTGCCGGCCGGCCTGCTGGACCGGGCCAGCGGGCTCACCCCGGGCATCGAGTCGCCCACCGTGTCGCCGCTGCACCGCGAGGGCTGGGTGGCGGTGCAGGCGATGGTGCTCCGCGACGACGTGCACCGCATCATGGACGAGCTGTACGAGTTGGGCGCTCGCGCCATCCTCGTCACCAACATCCACGCCTGCCGCCTCTGACCGGTTCCGTCGCGGCCCTGCCGGGCCCCGTCCGGCGGTCCTCGGCGCTTGCCCTTGCCGCCTGCCCTTGGCGCTTGCCCTTGCCGCTTGCCCTCGGCCCTTGGCGCTTGCCCTCGGCCCTTGCCGCTTGATCGACTCGGGTTCGCTGAAACGGGGGTGTCCGCCCGTCAGGGACACCCCCGTTTCGCGTGATGTCGAGTGGATCTAGCTGATGTCGAGTGGATCTGCCGGAGTGCGTTGGTGTGCTCGGCGGGTGGTGCGTTTGTTGGGCAAGTGCGGGTGGCAGACTGGTGGGGTGAGTGAAAGCGAGCTGATCCGCCTGAAGCCCCGCCGCATCCGGGTGGTCTGCTGGTCGGCGGCGGCCGCCCTGGTGGTGGTGTTCGGTCTGGTCGCCACGTCGTTGAGCGGGCCGACCGGCGATGGTTACGGCAGCTTCCAGCGCGGCGACCAGATCGCCATGATCGGCCTGGGCATCTTCGGGGCGCTGGGCTTCCTGCTGTTCACCCGTCCGCGGGTGGAGGCGGACGCACGGGGCATCCGGGTGCGCAACGTCATCAGCTCCTACGACCTGCCCTGGGAGGTTGTCCGGGGCGTCCGCTTCGACCGGGGCGCGCCGTGGGCCAGCCTGGAGCTGCACGACGACGATCTGCTGCCGATGGTCGCATTGCAGGCAGCCGACAAGGAACTGGCCGTGGACGGGGTCCGCGCGCTGCGCCGACTGCACGACGCCCACCAGGCCCGCCTCGCCGAACGCGCCGTCGGCCGCTGACCCCAGCGTTGCGGGTCTGACGCGACCCGGGTGCCCCCGCGACCGGGCCCCCGCGACCGGGCCCCCGCGACCGGGCCCCCGCGACCGGGCCCCCGCGACCGGGCCCCCGCGACCGGGCGCCGACCCGGTCGGGTGCATGGCGGCTCCTGCCCGGGTCTTACCCGGTTTGGGGGTGGCCGGGGCGCCGGTGTAGTGTTATCGAGTCGACCAGGCTGTCTCCGCGTGCGAGCAGACAGCCTTGAAAGCGGAGCGCCTGCTCCCACCCGAGTCACCGCTACGGTGTCCGGGTCCGGTCACCGGTTCCGGGCACGTCCCGGCGCTGGATGCGCGATCCTGGTGATCGTGCTGACCGGTCGAGCAGGCCCTGGCATGCGCCGGGGCCTTCTGCTTTTCGGGTCGGTTCCCGCCCGGGAGCCGCAGGGGTCGGCGACAGAGCAGAAACGACTCGAGGAGGCCCCATCAGCGTCGAACCACGCGTGAACGAGCAGATCCGGGCACGTGAGGTCCGACTGGTCGGCCCAGAGGGTGAGCAGGTGGGCATCGTCCCGCTGGAGCGCGCTCTTCAGCTGGCCGCGGACGTCGATCTGGACCTGGTCGAGGTTGCGCCGATGGCGCGCCCGCCGGTGTGCAAGCTCATGGACTTCGGCAAGTTCAAGTACGAGAGCGCACTGAAGGCGCGCGAAGCGCGGCGTAATCAGCAGCAGACCGTCATCAAGGAAATGAAGCTTCGGCCGAAGATCGACCCGCACGACTACGAGACCAAGAAGGGTCACGTGGTGCGGTTCCTCAAGGCGGGCGACAAGGTCAAGGTGACGATCATGTTCCGCGGTCGCGAGCAGAGCCGCCCGGAGCTGGGTTACCGGCTCCTGCGCCGGCTCGAGTCCGAGATCACGGACCTGGGATACGTCGAGGCCGCTCCGAAGCAGGACGGCCGAAACATGATTATGGTTCTCGCTCCGCACCGGGCCGTCAAGGCCTCCGCGGTCGCCGCTACGGCGTCGCGCGGTGGACCTCGGGACCGGGCAGCGGACGAGTCCGCCGCTCCGGCAGCCGATGAGACCGCGGCGGTCGGCGAGACCGCAGCAGCCGGTGACACCGGCCTCGCCGCCGACACCAGCGGCGAGTAACAGGGGAGAAGACGTTCCACATGCCGAAGATGAAGAGCCACACGGGTATGGGTAAGCGGGTCAAGGTGACCGGCAAGGGCAAGATCGTTGCCCAGCAGGCCGGCCTCCGCCACAACCTGGAGAAGAAGCCCTCCACCCAGACCCGCCGGCTGACCGGCACGGTCGTGCTGGCCAAGGCCGACGTCAAGCGCATCAAGAAGCTGCTCGGCCGCTGACGCGCGCCACCTTTACGTAAGAAGGAGTTGAGATGGCACGCGTCAAGCGGGCTGTAAACGCCCAGAAGAAGCGTCGTACCCTGCTGGAGACCGCGAGCGGTTACCGCGGTCAGCGCTCCCGCCTGTACCGCAAGGCCAAGGAGCAGGTGCTGCACTCGATGCAGTACGCCTACCGGGACCGTCGCGACCGCAAGGGCGACTTCCGGCAGCTGTGGATTCAGCGGATCAACGCGGGCGCCCGGGCCAACGGGATGACCTACAACCGTCTGATCCAGGGCCTGCGTCTGGCCGGCATCGAGGTCGACCGCAAGATCCTGGCCGACCTGGCTGTCAACGACGCCGCCGCGTTCGCGGCGATCGTCGAGCTGGCCCGGGCCGCGGTCGCGGCCGAGGGCACCGGCGGCGCGGCGGCTCAGGCCGCCTGATCCCCACGCACCAGAGCGAGGCGTCTCCCGTGTCGGCACCGCCGTCCGGGGGGCGCCTCAATCGTGCCGGAGGAACGCACACCATGGCCTTCACCCCGCGTACCCCCAGGGTCGTCGCCGCCCGCCGTCTGCAACGCCGCCGGGACCGCGACGCCACCGGCCGTTTCCTGGCCGAGGGCCCGCAGGCGGTCCGCGAGGCCCTCGCGCGGCCGGGGGTGGTCACCGAGCTGTTCGGTACGACCACCGCGCTCGACCGGTATCCGGAGTTGGCCGCCGCGGCGGCCCACGCCGACGTGCCGGTCTCCGAGGTGACCGACGACGCCCTGGCGACGCTGGCCGAGACCGTCGCCCCGCAGGGGCTGGTGGCCGTCTGCCGGCACCTGGACGTCTCGTTGGAGCAGGCCCTCGCGGGTGCGCCCCGGCTGGTGGCGGTGCTCGCCGAGATCCGTGACCCGGGCAACGCCGGCACGGTGCTACGCACCGCCGACGCGGCCGGTGCGGGTGCGGTGGTCTTCGCCGGCGACGCCGTCGACCCGTACAACGGTAAGTGTGTGCGGGCCTCGGCCGGCAGCCTCTTCCACGTCGACGTGGTCCGCGCGCCGGACCCGGTCGCGGTGGTCGAGGCGCTGCGCGGCGCCGGGCTGTCGATCTTCGCCACCACCGGGTACGGCGACAGCGACCTGGACGATCTGACCGACTACGGGCGGCTCGTCGGGCCCACCGCCTGGCTGTTCGGCTCCGAGGCGCACGGCCTGCCCGAGGAGTTGACCGCCGCCGCCGACGCCCGGGTGCGGGTGCCGCTGTACGGGCGCGCGGAGAGCCTTAACCTGGCCGCCGCCGCCGCGGTCTGCCTGTACGCTTCAGCGAGAGCACAGCGCTGAGGGTGACCACCTCCGGCGCTACCGACAGCAGGGGAGAGCGTCCGCCCATGAACGCGACACGGCGTTCGTTTAGCCAGCCCGCCGGTGTCGGCGGGCGGCGGGCCTGACCTGCTCCCTGCGCAACTCCTACCGGCGGGCTGCGGCACAGCCGCGCGTCCGTAGACTCGCTTAGCCGCCCCGGTGAGGGCTGGCGCCGCCGTGAGGGAGTGCCCGTACGCCATGAGCTACCGCAACGATCCGTACGACCCGAAGCAGGTCGCCCTGCTCGACCCCGCAGCCCTGGCCGAGGCCGTCGCGGACGCCACGAAGGCGTTCGAGGCCGCCGCCGACCCGGACGCGCTGACCGCGCTGCGCTCGGTGCACCTGGGTGACCGGTCACCGGTCTCGCTCGCCCGCCGGGAGATCGGCGCGTTGCCGCCGGCCGCCAAGTCCGACGCCGGTAAGCGGGTCAACGAGGCCCGCCGGGCCATCGAGACCGCGTACGCCGAGCGCGCCGAGGTGGTGGAGCGTGAGCAGGCCGAACGGGTGCTGGTCGAGGAGCGGGTGGACGTCACCCTGCCCTACGACCGGCGTCCGCGGGGTGCCCGGCACCCGTTGAGCACTCTGATGGAGTCGATCAGCGACCTCTTCGTCGGGATGGGCTACGAGGTGGCCGAGGGGCCCGAGGTCGACCTGGAGTGGGTCAACTTCGACGCGTTGAACATCCCCGCCGACCACCCGGCGCGCGGGTTGATGGACACCTTCCACATCGCACCGGAGGGCTCCGGCCTGGTGCTGCGTACGCACACGTCGACGGTGCAGACCCGCACGATGCTCAGCCGCAAGCCGCCGATCTACGTGATCGTGCCGGGCCGCGTCTACCGCACCGACGAGATCGACGCCACGCACAGCCCGGTGTTCCACCAGGCCGAGGGTCTGGTGGTCGACAAGGGCATCACGATGGCGCACCTGCGCGGCACGCTGGACCACTTCGCCCGGGCCATGTTCGGGCCGGAGGCGAAGACCCGGTGGCGGCCGCACTACTTCCCGTTCACCGAGCCGTCGGCGGAGTTCGACGTGTGGTTCCCGGAGCACCGGGACGGCCCGCAGTGGGTCGAGTGGGGTGGCTGCGGCATGGTCAACCCGCGGGTGCTGCGCGCCTGCGGCGTCGACCCGGAGGTCTACTCCGGATTCGCCTTCGGCATGGGCATCGACCGGACCCTGATGGTCCGGCACGGGGTCAGCGACATCCGCCATCTCTTCGAGGGCGACGTGCGGTTCAGCCGCGCGCTCGGGACCGGGGCGTAGGCGATGCGGGTACGAGACACGGGAACGGTGGTCTGAAGTCATGCGAGTTTCTGTCAGTTGGCTGCGGGAGTACGTCGACCTCCCCGCCGACCTGCCCACCGGTGACCTGGAGCAGGCCCTGGTCGACCTCGGCATCGAGGTCGAGTCCGTGGTGGACCTGGCCGAGACCGTCACCGGCCAGCTGGTCGTCGGTGAGGTCCGCGAGATCGAGGAGCTCACCGGCTTCAAGAAGCCGATCCGGTTCTGCCGGGTCGACGTGGGTGCCGCCAACGGCACCGGGGAGCCGCAGGAGATCGTCTGCGGGGCGCGTAACTTCGCCCCGGGCGACCGGGTGGTGGTGATCCTGCCCGGTGGTGTGCTGCCCGGCGGCTTCGCCATCGGCGCCCGCAAGACGTACGGGCACAACTCGGCGGGCATGATCTGCTCGGCCAAGGAGCTGGGCCTGGGCGACGACCACTCCGGCATCATCGTGCTGGGGCCGGACGTGACGGCCAAGCCCGGCGACGACGCCCGCCCGGTGGTCGGCCTCGACGACGTCGTACTCGATCTGGAGATCACCCCGGACCGGGGGTACGCGTTGAGCCTGCGCGGCCTGGCCCGCGAGCTGTCGCACGCGTTCGACGTGCCGCTGCGCGACCCGGCCCTGGCGCCGGCGCCGGGCGGCACCGAGACGCCGGCGTACCCGGTGGAGGTCCGCGACCCGGTCGGCTGCGACCGGTTCACCGCCCGCCTGGTGCGCGGGGTCGACCCGACCGCGCCCACCCCGTCCTGGATGTCCCAGCGGCTCGTCACCGCCGGCATCCGCAGCATCTCGCTGCCGGTCGACATCACCAACTACGTGATGCTGGAGCTGGGCCAGCCGATGCACGCCTTCGACGCCGACCGGATCGCCGGGCCGCTGGTGGTCCGTCGCGCCGACGCGGGGGAGACGCTGACCACCCTCGACGGGGTCAACCGGGTGCTCACCGCCGACGACATGGTGATCTGCGATGACACTGGGCCGATCTCGCTCGCGGCGGTGATGGGCGGCGAGACCAGCGAGGTCGTCGCCGGCACCACGAACGTGCTGTTCGAGGCGGCGCACTGGGACCCGGCCATGGTCGGGCGCACCGCGCGCCGGCACAAGCTGTTCAGCGAGGCCGCGAAGCGCTGGGAACGGGGCGTCGACCCGGCGGTGGCGCTGGTCGCGCTGGAGCGGGCCGTGCGGCTGCTCACCGAGCACGGCGGCGGCACCCCGAGCGCCGAGATCCTGGACATCGACCACGTCCGGCCGCATACCCCGATCACCCTGCCGGCGGACCTGCCGACCCGGCGGGTCGGCGTCGAATACCCGCCGGCGCGGGTGGTCGCCCTGCTGGAGCGGGTCGGCTGCACCGTCGCGCAGGGCGCGGACCGGCTGTCCGAGGACCCGGGCACGGTCGGCGTGGCCAGCGGCGCCGGGACGGCGCTCAGCGTCACCCCGCCGACCTGGCGGCCCGACCTGACCGACCCGGCCGACCTGGTCGAGGAGGTGGTCCGCCTCGACGGGTACGACCGGGTGCCGTCGGTGCTGCCGACCGCGCCGCCGGGCCGTGGCCTGACGGCGCGGCAGCGTCGGCGCCGGGCGGTCGCCGGGTCGCTGGCCGAGCGGGGGTACGTGGCGGTGCTCGCGCACCCGTTCGTGTCGCCGGAGCTGGCCGACCAGCTCGGCCTGCCGGCCGACGACCCGCGCCGGCCCGCGGTGCGGCTGGCCAACCCGCTGTCCGAGGAGGAGCCGCTGCTGCGCACCACGCTGCTCGGTCCGCTGCTCGGCATCCTCAAGCGCAACCTCGGTCGGGGCCAGCGCGACCTCGCCCTCTACGAGATCGGTGCGGTCTTCCACCCGCGCATCGGTGCCGGCAGCCCGCCGGCGATGGGCGTGGACCGGCGCCCCACCGACGCCGAGTTCGCGGCGGCCGACGCGGTAGTGCCGGCGCAGCCGGTGCACGTCGCGGTGGTGCTCTCCGGCGACATCGACCCGGCCGGCTGGTGGGGTGCGGGTCGGCCGGCCGGCTGGGCGGACGCGATCGAGGCGGCCCGGGACGTGTTGGCCGCCGCCGGGATCCCCGACGAGCGGGTCGAGGTGCGCGCCGCCGAGTACGCGCCGTGGCACCCGGGGCGCTGCGCCGAGCTGCGGGTCGACGACACGGTCGTCGGGCACGCCGGTGAGCTGCACCCGGTGGCGGTCGCGGCACTGGAGCTGCCCCGCCGCACCAGCGCGATGGAGCTGAACCTCGACGCGCTGCCGTCCACCCCGGTGACGCCCGCGCCGACGGTCTCCGGTTTCCCGCCGGCGCTGATCGACGTGGCCCTGGTGGTGGACGACTCGGTGCCGGCGGAGCAGGTGCGCCGGGCGTTGGAGGCGGGCGCCGGTGAGCTGCTGGAGGACGTGCGGCTGTTCGACGTGTACTCCGGTGCGCAGCTGGGCGCCGGTCGCCGGTCGCTGGCGTACAAGCTCACCTTCCGGGCACCGGACCGGACGCTCACCGTCGAGGAGGCGGTCGCGGCGCGGGACGCGGCGGTCGCGGTCGCGGCGGAACGCCTCGGCGCCACCCTGCGCGGCGCCTGAGTCCGTACGTCGGCCTCCGTACCCGCTCCGGGTACGGGGGCCGTCGTCGTTTCGCGGCGGTGCGCCCTGCGTGTCGGGCATCCGACAAGCGCTACCGGCCTGCCCGCCAGGGTTTGCCACCCTGCGTGGGCGGCGGTGGCCGGGCACCAGGCATCCACCGTCCATGGCATGGTCGTTCGTCGATGCGCGATGGCCTTCGGGCGAGGTGTCGGAGGCTTTCCGAGGTCGACACGAATCGGTAGCCTTGCCTCGCGGAGACCGGCCGACACCGTCCACACGCCCTTGACGTCAAGGAGCAGCGCATGATCGAGGCAATCGTCTCCGGGGTGCTCGTCAAGATCGCCGAAGGGTCCGGGGCGGCTCTCATCGACATGATCCGGCGGCGCTTCGTCCGCAGCGACGAGCCACGGGACCTGCTGGATTCCCTGGACCGGTTCGCGCAAGGCAACGCCTCGGCGGACGACACCACGAAACTCCGCGAGCTTCTGCTCAGTTATGCGGCCGAGGACCCGGAGTTCCTCCAGGAGCTCCGGCAGGGGTCGACGTCCATCGGCACCACGAACGTGGTGGCTTCGAGCAACGTGGGCAAGCTGGTGCAGGCCCAGCGCGTCGGCGACATCACGATGTAGCCGAAAGGTGACCGACATGGGGCCCACCGCCGGAAGCTCGTCGCACAACAGCGCCGAGGGCCTCTTGGCGAACCAGGTCCTCCAGGTCGGTTCGTCCGGGGCGATCTACGTCGAACAGCCGCGAGCGGCGACGCGCGTGCCCGAACCACCACACATGCTCCCGGGTGGAATCGGGAGGATCGTGGGCCGACACCATCTGCTGCACGAGATGGACGAGGCGATGAAGACGCCAGGCTCGCGCTGCTGCATGTTGTGGGGCCTGGCCGGGTCGGGCAAGACCACCCTCGCCCTCGCCTGGGCCAGTTCGCGGATCGCCGAATACCCCGACGGGCAGTTCTTCGTCGACATGTGCGCGTACTCCAGCACGCCGCGGATCGAAGCGCGGGACGCCCTGCGCAGTTTCCTGGCCACGCTGGGGATCAACCGGTCCGACCTTCCGGACAACGAGGCGGAGTGGGGCAGCATCTTCCGGGCCGTCACCGCCGGTAAACGCTGCCTGGTCATCGTGGACAACGTGGGCTCCTACGAGCAGATCCGAGAGTTGGTGCCGGGCCTCGGGTCGGTGCTGGTGGTCACCAGCCGCCGGGCGATCCCCGAGATGAGTGTTCGGCACGATGCCCGGGTCCTCAAGCTTCCGCTGCTGACCCTCGACGAGGGGGTGGAGCTCATCGCCGAACGTGTCGGGTTCGTCCGCGTCGAACGGGAGGAGGCCGCCGCCAAGCGCATCGTGCAGCTTCTGGAGGGGCACCCGCTGGCGTTGGCGATCGTCTCGGCGAAGCTCGCCATCCAGACCAGTTGGACGATCAGCGACGCCGCTCGGGGAATCGAGGAGGAACAGAGCCCGCTTCGCTTCCTCGACGACGCCGGCCTGGGCATCGAGGTGGGGCGCGTCATCTCCTGGTCACTCGACGACCTCGACACGGCGACGACGAAGGTCCTCTACGTCGCGTCCATGCTGCCCAGCAACGAATGCTCCGTCGCGGTCCTGTGCCTCATCCTCGAACAGCCCAAGCGGGATTGCGACCGTCGTCTTCAGGCTCTGTGCCTGGCGTCTCTGATCGATGAGATCGGCCCCGGTCGTTACCGTTTCCACGACATCATGAAGGCCTATCTCGCGGAGACGCTGGCCCAGGTGCTGACCGACTCGGAGCAGGAGCTGACGGCGCGCCGCATCCGGACGGTCTACCTGGCGTTGAGCTACGCCGCCGATCGCGCCATCGACCCCAACCGAAGCCCGTTGCCGTCCGGCCAGGAGTTGTTGGCGATCAGCGGGTCCGCCAGCTTCACCGTGGCGCAGGCGCTCTCCTGGTTCGAGTCGATCACACCATCGATGACCTACCTCATCGACGGCGCCCGGGCCGGCGGAGACTTCGCTTTCATCACGCGATTCGCGTGGGCGGTCAACACGTTCCTCTACTGGCGGCAGGACGTCGCGAGAACGCTGTCGATCCAGCGGGAGGCAGTTGCCGCAGCGGTCGCCGGTGACCCAGAGATGGAGGCTCTGTGCCGACGCGGCCTGGGGCGAGCCCTCGCCGACGTCGGGCAGCTTGAGCCGGCGAAGGAGGAGCTTCGTGCCTCCATGGCGCTGGACGAGGCGGCGGGCGACGACACCGGCCGGGCGTCGTCGCAACATGCCATGGCGGAGCTCTCCCTGCGGTCGGGTCACCACCTGGACGCGCTGCGCTGGGGGCTCCGGGCGGCCAGGGAGTCCCGGGGCAGCAACAATGTGGTCCGCGAGGCCCGAGGGTTGTACGACGCGGCCCGCGCCCTGAACGAAGCGGGCCACCACACGTGGGCCAGAGGGCTCGGCCTGCGGAGCCTTGCCATGTGCGAGGAGCGCGGCAACGACTACGGCCGGGCGTTGGCCCTGCGCCTTCTCGGTGCCACTGGCCTGCGGTCGGGCGATCTCGACGAGGGCTGCACCTGGTTGGAACGTGCGTGGAGGGTCGAGGAATCCCTGGGAAACTTCCGGTCTGTCCGGACGATCCTGGGTCAGCTCGAGGAGGCGTACGCCCAGGGCGGCAACGCGAGCGCCGTGGAGGAGGTCCGACGGGCTCTGGTCCGCCTCGAGCACTACCCGGATCTCACCCGGTCGGCGCTGGTGGTCGGGACCGCGACGACATGAGTCCTCGGTACGCTCCGCTCGTCCCGGCTGACGAATTGGCCAGCCCTGTCTCGTATCGGCAACTCCGGCGCGAACTGGAAGGCGTGAGGTTCCGGCGCGAGGTCGAAGCGATGGTCGACCGCGCGTGCCAGGGGCTGGAGGGTGGCGAGCTGCTCCGGAACACCTTCGCGTCCCTGAGCCGGAATCTCGCCGCCGAGGGTGCGCTCAGCTTCGCGGGGCTCGTTCCGCCCGAGCGTTTCGATCCCGCGCGCCGGGCGTACGACTCGGCGATCGACACCAGGGGCAGCCGTGGGTCGCTGCACAGCTACCTGAACGTCGTGGACGCCGGATCGCTGATCGACAACCCCGAGTTCCGGGAGTCCTTCGCCCATCCGCTCCTGGTCGCGCTCGTCGCGCACGCCCTCGGCGGGCCGGTGAAGATCATTGACTTGCGGGCGAAGGACACGCAGCCAGTCGACGTCGTGGCGCGAGACAACACCCTGCACCTCGACAACAGCCCCTTCATGGACGAGTTCAAGGTGATCGTGACCTGGACGATGGGCACCGGTCAGGGGCCCTCGGGGCAGGGGCTCACCTACCTCCCTCGCACGAATCGGCTCCTCAGGCAGTGCTTCGTGAACGACGAGGGCGCCGTGTGGAGCGACGAGGACAGCTGCATCTTTCCCTCGCAAGCCCGGGTGGACGAGGCGCTCGCCGCCCAGGCCCGCTTCTTCGATGACGGTCTCCCGCGCGTCGTCCATCTCCAGGACATCGCAGCGCCGTGCCACACGATCTTCGCCGCGAGCCGGCTGATCCATCACCGGTACCGAACCTCCGCCGGCGGGCCACGGAGCGCGATCATGGCGTCGTTCCACCGCACCGACGAGGGCACCGGTTTTCTCGGTGCCGGCCACGTCCCGGGGCCCGCTCTCGACCGGTTCCTCCTGGCGAGCGGGGATGGGCGCCCCTTCCTGGAGCTTCTCGCCGACGAAACGCCCCGGATCATCGCGGCGCTCAAGGCGGCCGCGTCCCGGCCCGACTTCGTGGTCGACCCGGATCGCCATCTCCTCCGCGACGACAGGCTTCGCGCCTGGTACGAGCGGCAGAGCGCGGGCGTCTCACTCGACCGACTTCGCCGCGCCACGCTGGCCACGGCCGTCGGTGACGACACGCCCCTCGTGCAGCGGCTCGTGCTGCGGATGCAGTACGACCTGCAGGGCGCCCTCAACATGCCGCTCTACGCCGACTTGCGGGAGGAGGTGCGCAAGCGGGCGCGGATCGTGATCCGGGAGATGACGCCCGAGCGCATCCGAGACGTCGTCACGAAGCAGAACCTGGACCAGATCCTCCGCGCGGCGGAAGCACCGCATCGGCCGGTCAGCGAGCTCGCCGCAGAGCTCCACTGCGCGCTTGTCGCTCTGGAACGCCTCCTGTCGACCGCAGTGGCGGCCCGGCCCGCCGGCCCGATCTGGGGGGCGACCGATGGGAGCGTCGCGGCGTCGTCCTTGCGGCGCTTCATCGTCGATCTCTGCTGGGTGGCCACTGACATAGCGGACAGCGCTTCCCTGGCCACCGGCTTTGTCTTCGGTGCCCTCGGCTCGGCGTTGGCCGAGGACCTCTTCGACCTGGGTGATCCCGGCCGCGAGGTCACGGCCCGACTGTTCGGGGTGTATGCCCGGCTCGCGGCGCCTTCCCTTGGCGAACGGTGTCCGGCGCACTCGGACAGGGAGAAGCTCGACACCTATCTCGAGACCGTGAACGAAGAGCGGCAGACCGCCAAGCTGGCGTCCGAGGTCTGGTTTCAGGCGGCTTCCGCCGCGGTGACCGGGCGAAACGACGACTTCGTCCGAGCGCTGGTGCGCCATGTCCTGCCGTCGGGGGAACCCGCGCCGGAGTCTGGCGACCTCGGACCGCTCCTGGCGGATCCCGGCGCGCTCAACGCGTACTACTGGCAGCGGGTCGGCATCGCGAAGCCGGTGGCGGTGCACTTCGGCGCGGCGGACCTCGACACCCTCGACGGCTACTTCTCCCTGACGGCGGGCCGGAGCCTGCCGGCCGCGGTTGCCCGCCTGCGCGCCGAGACGACCCCGCGCTCACCGGCCGATCTGTTGCTCCGCAGCATCGAGCGGCTCGCGCTTCTGCGGGGCCAGTCCCACGCCGACGCGTGCCGGGAGGTGATGAGCCGGTTGTCGACGCACTGGCCGGACCTCCTTCGGAGGTGCCCGACTCCGGACGGAACGCCGTTGACAGCGGAGCGCGTCCTCTCCGCGTTCCACGACTCGATCCTCGCGGGCGAGGAGGGATGGCGCTCGCACGGGTCGTCGCCGGGCACCGCCGCGCCGCGCGAGGGGTCCCTCGGGGTGTCGTTGACGACCGCCGAGGCGCGCGAGTTGGCCCAGGTGTACATGCTCGCTCGCCTCTGCTTCAGCTCCGAGGAGGTCCGGATCGCGCAGCTGCTGGCCAGCAGCCCGCGTATCCGGTACGCCATCCTCGCCACCCATCTGTACCTGGTCTCCCAGGTGTCGCCGTCGGCCTCGGAACTGGTCGACGGCTGGGGCACGACGAGGATCGCCCTGCCCTTCACCGAGGCCTTCGTCAATCGATCGGGCTACTCGTCGTCTGTCGTCGACCTCGCGCCGAACCCAAAGTTGATCACGGTGATCTGCAACAACCTGTTGCCGGCGGTGGCCGGCGAGTTGCTCAGGCGGGACGCCGACGTCGATGAACTGGATGCGGAGATCGTGGGCGCCGGTGTCCAGGCCGCGGTGCGGCGCGGCGTCTTCGGCGTCACGATCGGCCTGTTCCATCGCAGCGGCCTGCGGGACATGGTGGCCCTGTCCGGTCTGAGCAGGCGGATCTGCCCGGCCGTCGGGCCGTTCGGCGCGTTCTGTCGGCGATGGCTGCCGTACTTCTTCGAGCACTACCCGGTGCTGGGCGCACGTTCATGCAGTCCTTCACATAAAATTGCAGTCGGTAGCTCCTACTGCTAGCCTTCGCTGCATAGTCATGCGGAGGTGGGTATGGGGATCCGAGTCGCAGTCGCCGGAGCGAGCGGGTACGCCGGAGGTGAGCTGCTGCGCCTGATCGCCGGGCACCCGGAGTTCGACCTGGTCGCCGCCACCGCGCACAGCCAGGCCGGGCACCGTGTCGACGTGGTGCACCCGCAGCTCACCGGGCTCGACCTGGTGCTCGGCGAGACCGATTCGACGGCCCTGGCCGACGCGGACCTGGTCTTCCTCGCGCTGCCGCACGGCGAGTCGGCGGCCCTCGCAGCCCAGCTCCCGGCCGAGGTACGGATCGTCGACCTGGGCGCCGACCACCGGCTGGCCGACCCGTACGCCTGGGCGCAGTACTACGGTGGCACGCACGCCGGGCAGTGGACCTACGGCCTGCCCGAGCTGCCCGGCCAGCGGGAGCTGATCGCCGCCTCCACCCGGGTGGCGAACACCGGCTGCTACGCCGCCGCGATCACCCTGGCGCTCGCGCCGCTGATCGCCGACGGCGCGGCCAGCCCCGCCGACGTGGTGGTGGTCGCCGCCTCCGGCACCTCCGGGGCCGGCCGGGCGGCCAAGCCGCACCTGCTGGCCAGCGAGGTGATGGGCGACCTGTCGCCGTACCGGGTGGGGACCCACCAGCACGTCCCGGAGATCAAGCAGGCCACCGGGGCGACCGGCCTGTCGTTCACCCCGGTCCTGGCGCCGATGCCGCGCGGCATCCTGGCCACGGTCACCGCGGTGCCGGCGCGCGGCGTCGACCCGCAGGAGGTGCTGGCGCGGGCGTACGCGGACGCGCCGTTCGTGCACGTGCTGCCGGAGGGTCGCTGGCCGCACACCGCCGCCACGTTGGGCTCCAACTCGTGTCACCTGCAGGCCACCGTCGACGTCGACTCGGGTCGTCTGATCGTGCTCAGCGCGTTGGACAACCTGGGCAAGGGCGCCGCCGGTCAGGCCGTTCAGAACGCCAACCTGATGCTGGGCCTGCCGGAGACGATGGGCCTGTCGACGTGGGGGGTCACCCCGTGAGCGCGAGGAGTGCAGCGCAGCGGAGCCCCGCAGTCGCGAACGAAAGGCAAGCGCCGTGAGCGCGAGGAGTGCAGCGCAGCGGAGCCCCGCAGTCGCGAACGAAAGGCGAGCGCCGTGAGTGTCACCACCCCTCGGGGGTTCCGGGCGGCCGGTGTGGCCGCCGGCCTCAAGGCCAGCGGCGGCGCGGATGTCGCCCTGGTGGTCAATGACGGCCCGGACGCCGGTGTCGCCGGTGTCTTCACCACGAACCGGGTCAAGGCCGCGCCGGTGCTCTGGACCCAGCAGGTCGTGCAGGGCGGTGTGGTCCGCGCCGTGGTGCTCAACTCCGGCGGCGCCAACGCCTGCACCGGCCCGGCCGGTTTCCAGGACACCCACGCCACCGCCGAGCACACCGCCGCCACGTTGACCTCGGTCAGCCCACGGTTGATCCTCGGTGCCGGTGAGGTCGCGGTCTGCTCGACGGGTTTGATCGGTGAGCGGCTGCCGATGCCGAAGCTGCTGCCCGGCGTCCGGTCGGCGATCAAGAGCTTGTCCCGGGACGGTGGCCTGGCCGCCGCCGAGGCGATCATGACCACGGACACCCGGCCGAAGACCACGGTGGCCCGGGGCAGCGGCTGGACGGTCGGCGGCATGGCCAAGGGCTCCGGGATGCTCGCTCCGGGGATGGCCACCATGCTCTGTGTGCTGACCACGGACGCGGTGGCCGGGCCGGCGACCCTGGACGAGGCGTTGCGGGCGGCGACCCGGGTCACCTTCGACCGGGTCGACTCCGACGGCTGCATGTCCACGAACGACACGGTGTTGTTGCTGGCCAGCGGAGCGAGCGGGATCGAGCCGACGGTGGCCGAGCTGACCGCCGCGGTCACCGCGGCCTGTCACGACCTGGCCCAGCAGTTGGTGGCCGACGCCGAGGGCGCGACCAAGCAGGTCACCATCGACGTGGTCGGCGCCGCGACCGAGGACGACGCGGTCGAGGTGGGCCGTACGGTGGCCCGCAACAACCTGGTCAAGACCGCGCTGTTCGGCAACGACCCGAACTGGGGTCGGATCCTCGCCGCCGTCGGCACGACCTCCGCCGCGTTCGAGCCGGACGAGGTGGACGTGGCGGTCAACGGGGTGTGGGTGTGCCGGGGCGGCGCCGCTGCCGAGGGCCGCTCGAAGGTCGACCTGACCGGGCGGGACGTGACGATCCGAATCGACCTGCACGCGGGCCCGTCGGCCGCCACGATCTGGACCAACGACCTGTCGCACGCGTACGTGCACGAGAACTCGGCGTACTCGACGTGAGCGCGAGGAACGCAGCGCAGCGGAGTCCCGCAGTCGCGAACGAAGGGTCGGCACGGTGAGCGCGAGGAACGCAGCGCAGCGGAGTCCCGCAGTCGCGAACGAAAGGCCAGCTCGGTGAGTCTCAGTAGCGACTTGGCTCGCGCCCAGGCCAAGGCGGAGACGCTGATCGAGGCGCTGCCCTGGCTGGCACGTTTCTCCGGCTCGACGGTCGTGGTCAAGTACGGCGGCAACGCCATGACGGATCCGGAGTTGCAGCGGGCGTTCGCCGCCGACATGGTCTTCCTGCGGTACGCCGGTCTGAAGCCCGTGGTGGTGCATGGCGGTGGTCCGCAGATCTCCGCCATGCTGGGCCGCCTCGGCATCGCCAGCGAGTTCCGGGGTGGCCTGCGGGTGACCACCGCCGAGGCGATGGACGTGGTCCGGATGGTGCTGGTCGGGCAGGTGGGCCGCGAGCTGGTCGGTCTGATCAACTCGCACGGTCCGTACGCCGTCGGCCTGTCCGGCGAGGACGCCCGGCTGTTCACCGCGGTGCGCCGCCCGGCGTACGTGGACGGGCAGCCGGTCGACGTCGGTCAGGTCGGGGATGTCGAGTCGGTCGACGTGTCCGCGGTGACCGATCTGATCGAGGCCGGTCGGATTCCGGTGATCTCCACGGTGGCGCCGGACGTGGAGGGGGTGTTGCACAACCTCAACGCGGACACCGCCGCCGCGGCGCTGGCCATCGCGTTGCGGGCCCGAAAGCTGGTCGTGCTCACCGACGTGGCTGGTCTGTACGCCGACTGGCCGGACACCAGCAGCCTGGTCTCCGAGATCGCCGCGGACGACCTGGCCAAGCTGCTGCCGGGCCTCGAATCGGGGATGGTGCCGAAGATGGAGGCCTGCCTGCGGGCGGTGCGTGGGGGAGTGCCCGCAGCGCACGTCGTCGACGGTCGGGTGGCGCACTCGACGTTGCTTGAGGTGTTCACCTCGGAAGGGTTCGGAACGATGGTGGTGCCGGGAGACGGGACGGTCGTGTCATGAGCACGTTGGCGCAGCGGTGGAAGCAGTCCATGATGGACAACTACGGCACGCCGCCGATGGCGTTGGTCTCCGGCGCCGGTGCCGTCGTGGTGGACGACGCCGGTCGGGAATACCTGGACCTGGTGGGTGGCATCGCGGTCAACGCTCTTGGTCACGCCCACCCGGCCGTGGTGGCGGCGGTGTCGAAGCAGGTCGCGACCCTCGGGCACGTCTCCAACCTCTACGTGGCGGAGCCGCCGGTCGCCCTGGCCGAGTTGTTGTTGGCGCTGGCCGGTCGACCCGGCCGGGTCTTCTTCGCCAACTCGGGCGCGGAGGCGAACGAGGCGGCGTTCAAGCTCTCCCGGCGTACCGGCCGCACCCACGTGGTGGCCACCCGGGGCGGTTTTCACGGTCGCACCATGGGTGCCCTCGCGCTGACCGGCCAACCGGCCAAGGCCGACCCGTTCCGGCCGCTGCCCGGCGAGGTGACCCACGTCGACTACGGCGATGTCGCCGCCCTCGACGCGGCGGTCTCCGACGCCACCGCCATGGTGATCCTGGAGCCCATCCAGGGCGAGAACGGTGTGCTCGTCCCACCGGCCGGCTATCTCGCCGCGGCCCGGCGGATCACCGCCCGGCACGGGGCGCTGCTGGTCCTCGACGAGGTGCAGACCGGTATCGGGCGCACCGGGCACTGGTTCGCGCACCAGGCCGAGGGCGTGGAGCCGGACGTGATCACCCTGGCCAAGGGGCTCGGGGGCGGGCTGCCCATCGGTGCCACGGTGGCCTTCGGCCGCGCCGCGGACCTGCTCACCCCCGGCTCGCACGGCACAACCTTCGGCGGCAACCCGGTCAGCTGCGCGGCGGCGCTCGCCGTGGTGGCGACCATCGCCAACGAAGGGCTGCTCGACAATGTCAAGCGGGTCGGTGAGCGGCTGCGTCGCGGCATCGAGGCGCTGGGCCACCCGCTGATCGCCGAGGTACGCGGTGCCGGGCTGCTGCTCGGCGTGGCCCTCACCGCGCCGGTGGCGTCGGTGCTGGCCGAGGCCCTGCGGGAGGCTGGTTTCCTGGTCAACCCGGTGCAGCCGGGTGCGGTCCGGTTGGCTCCGCCGCTGATCCTCACCGCCGCCCAGGCGGACACCTTCCTCGCGGCGTTGCCCGCCGCACTGGACGCGACCGCCCCGGTTGCCGCCGGCGCGCACGGTGCACCATCCACCCTGACCACTACGACGGGGACGACTCGATGACCCGGCACTTCCTGCGCGACGACGACCTCTCGCCCGCCGAGCAGTCCGTGGTCCTCGACCTGGCGGCCCGGATGAAGGCGGACCGGTTCGCCTATCGGCCACTGACCGGCCCCCGCTCGGTGGCGGTGCTCTTCGACAAGCAGAGCCTGCGCACCCGGATCTCGTTCGACGCGGGGATCGCCGAGTTGGGCGGGCATCCTCTCGTCGTGGACACGCAGGTCACCCACTTCGGCCGGGGCGAGGCCCTGGCCGACGCCGGGCGCGTGCTGTCCCGCTACGTCGCGGCCATCGTGCTGCGGACCCACGGCGACGAACGGATCGCCGAGGTGGCGGCCGGCGCCAGTGTGCCGGTGGTCAACGCGCTCACCGATGGTTTCCACCCGTGCCAGTTGCTGGCCGACCTGCTCACCGTCCGGGAGCGGTGTGGCGGCACGGCTGGTCGCACCCTGGCGTACGTCGGGGACGGTGCGAACAACATGGCGCAGTCGTACCTGCTGGCCGGGGCGACGGCCGGGATGCACGTCCGGATCGCCGGCCCGGCCGGGTTCGCCCCCGACGCGGCCGTGGTGGAACGGGCGGCGCAGATCGCCGCGGGCACCGGCGGGTCGGTGCGGGTGCTGACCGACCCGACCCAGGCGGTACGCGGCGCCGACGTGCTGGCGACCGACACCTGGACGTCGATGGGGCAGGAGGCCGACGGGTTGGACCGGATCACCCCGTTCCTGCCGTACCAGGTCAACAAGGAGTTGCTCGGTCACGCGGCACCGGACGCGATCGTGCTGCACTGCCTGCCCGCGCACCGCGGCGAGGAGATCACCGACGAGGTGCTGGACGGCCCGCAGAGCGCGGTCTTCGACCAGGCGGAGAACCGGCTGCACGCCCAGAAGGCGCTGCTGACGTTCCTGCTGGACGCCGAGTCCGGGGGGCTGCGATGACCGCGCCGCTGACGCGCGCGGCCCGGCACGCCCGGATCGTGGAGCTGATCCGCGACCGGGCGATCCGGTCGCAGACCGAGCTGGCCGACCTGCTCGCCGCCGACGGCGTCGGCGTCACCCAGGCCACCCTTTCGCGGGACCTGGAGGAGCTGGGCGCGGTCAAGGTGCGCGGTGGCGATGGCCCGGCCGTCTACCTGATCCCCGAGGACGGCCAGCGGCCGTTGCGCGACGCCGAGGCCGCGCCGGCCCGGCTGGTACGGCTGCTGCGCGAACTGCTCAACGGGGTCGACTCCAGCGGCAACATCGCGGTGCTGCGGACGCCGCCGGGCGCGGCCCAGTACCTGGCCAGCGCGTTGGACCGAGCGGGTCTGCCCGAGATCGTCGGCACCATCGCCGGTGACGACACCATCCTCGTCGTGGCCCGCGAGGCCGTCGGCGGGGCCGCACTGGGCGACAAGCTCGCCGGCTGGGCCCGCCGGGACGACACCCTTGACGGGACCACCACGCCATGACCGACGACCGGTTCGGCGGTGGCGGACAGTGACACCGACGAGCGCGAGCAGTGACCGAGCGCAGCGAGTGCGCCCCGCAGTCGCGAGTGAAAGGCAAGCAGAGCAATGATGAGCGGCGTGGACGACAAGAGCCTGACCGAGAACAGCGCCGCCACCAACCGGACGAGCCTCTGGGGCGGCCGGTTCGCGGGCGGCCCCGCCGAGGCGCTCGCCCGACTGTCGGTGAGCGTGCAGTTCGACTGGCGCCTGGCCCCGTACGACATCGCCGGTTCCCGGGCGCACGCCCGGGTCCTCGCCGGCGCCGGCCTGCTCGATCCGGAGGAGTTGGGCCGGATGCTGGCCGCGCTGGACGACCTGGAGGCCGCCTGCGCCTCCGGTGCGTTCCGTCCCACCATCGACGACGAGGATGTGCACACCGCGCTGGAGCGCGGTCTGCTGGAACGCCTGGGCAGCCTCGGTGGCAAGCTGCGCGCCGGCCGGTCCCGCAACGACCAGGTCGCCACCGACCTGCGGCTCTACCTGCGCGACCACGCCCGGGGCGTGGCCAGCCGCCTGGTCGAGTTGGCCGAGGCGCTGGTCGAGCAGGCCGAGCGGCACATCGACACCGCCGCGCCGGGCATGACCCACCTCCAGCACGCCCAGCCGGTCACCTTCGGGCACTGGCTGCTCGCCCACGTGCAGCCGCTGCTGCGTGACCTGGAGCGGCTGCGTGACTGGGACCACCGGGCGGCGATCAGCCCGCTCGGCGCGGGTGCGCTGGCTGGTTCCGGGCTCCCACTGGACCCGGTGGCCGTGGCCAAGGAGTTGGGCTTCCGCACGTCGTTCGCCAATTCGATGGACGCCGTCGCCGACCGGGACTTCGTGGCCGAGTTCCTCTTCACCACCGCCATGATCGGGGTGCACCTGTCCCGGCTGGGTGAGGAGGTGGTGCTCTGGACCTCGCACGAGTTCGGCTGGGTGGAGCTGGACGACTCGTTCGCCACCGGTTCGTCGATCATGCCCCAGAAGAAGAACGCGGACATCGCCGAGCTGGCCCGGGGCAAGTCCGGGCGGTTGGTCGGCGGTCTGATGACCGTGTTGACCATGCTCAAGGGTCTGCCGATGACCTACGACCGGGACATGCAGGAGGACAAGGAGCCGGCCTTCGACGCGGTCGACACCCTGGAGCTGCTGCTCCCGGCACTGGCGGGAATGATCTCCACGATGACGGTCCGGGTGGACCGTCTCGTCGCCGCCGCCCCGGTCGGCTTCTCCCTCGCCACCGAGGTCGCCGACTGGCTGGTCCGACGCAACGTGCCGTTCCGGGACGCGCACGAGATCACCGGCCAGCTGGTGGCGCTCTGCGCGGCTCGGGAGTGCGAACTGAACGACGTCTCCGACGAGGATCTGGCCGCGATCAGCGGACACCTCGACCCGTCGGTGCGCGACGTGCTCTCGGTCCGTTCGGCCCTCGCGGCCCGGACCACCCCCGGTTCCACCGGCCCCGGCCCGGTCGCCGACCAGCTCGCCGCCGCGGCGGACCGGCTGGCCACCTGGCGGGAGTGGGCCACCGAGCGGGTCGTCCCGCGCTGACCGGGCCGTGGCGTCGGCGCCTGCCGCCGGCGCCGCGGCTGGTTCAGGCCGTTGGGCGCTCCCGCTTCGGGAGCTTGGCCACCACCATGTCGTACGACGCGTCGACCGCCTCGGTCAGTTCCTCGTCGTCGATCCCGCCGTCCAGGCGCAGCGTGTTCCACCCGGAGCGGCCGATGTAGGCCATCACGCTGGCGTCGTCCGGATGCCGGTGCAGCCACTCGTCGGCCACCTCCCGGGTCGGCCCGCACTTGATGCCGACCGTCGGCTTGCCCCCACCGCGGCCGAGGAACGCGAAGATCCGGCTGCCGACCTTCACCACCTCGTCGCCCTCCCAGGGCCGGTCCAGCCATGCTCCCGGCTTGGCCAGGCAGTACGCCAGCATGTCCGTGCGCTCCATGGGTGCCTCCTCGTCGTGCGCACAGTGTGCCCGTCCAACGGTCGTCGCACGCGCGCCGTGCCGGTCGGGCATCGGCTCGCGTCGGCGGATCAGGGGGTCTGCTCGGAGGAGCGGGCGGCGACGCGTTCGTAGCGCTGCCGGGCCGCCTGGGCGCTGCCCAGCCCCAGCCCGAACGCGATCGCCTGCCAGGTCAGCCCTCGGTCGCGGGCCAGCGTCAACAGCCCGGCCTCCAGGGCGTCCAGCTCGGCGCGAACGTGCGGCAGTAGGGTCAGCGCGGCGGTGAGGTCGGCGGCGTCGATCGGCTCCTCCGCGGGCTCGCGCTCGGCCCCGCCGGCGGCGAGCGCGGTGACCAGGGCGACCGCCTCCCACGGGTCCAGCACGTACGGGTGGGCCCAGCGGCCCCGCTGGGCGTCGGAGCTGGCGTGCCGCTCGCTGATGCGGTGCAGCGCCTCGTAGGTGCGGTGGGCGCGGGCATGGGCCGGGTGGGGCACCGTGAACGGGTCGTCCGTGGTCATGTTTCGAGCACACAGCATCAACGGTGCATTGTCAACGGATTGTTGAAGCGGGGCGGCACGGTTCTGCCGTGCCGCCCCGCCACGGTTCAGAGCGACAGCTCGAAGCGGTGCTCGTCGGTGAGGAAGTTGCACACCGCGTCGCAGGAGTTGCCGGTCACCACGCCGAACGCCACGCCGGGGGCGAACGGGCGCTCCGTCGCGGTCACCGCGACCCGGACCTTCTGCGTGGTCGCGTCGCAGACCACCTTCCGGGTGGTCGTGCCGGTCCGCATCGTGTCCCCAATTGCCTGGGCGACCCGCACGGTCAGGTCGACCGTGGTGCGCTGCGAGCAGGTCAGGGTGACCGGGACGAAGACCGCCGCCCCGCTGGCGTCGATCTTGCCGCTGCCATTGAAGGCGACCGCGGTCAGCGGGGCGCCGTCGACCGCGGCACCGGCCCGCAGCGGGGCGTTGGCACTGGCCGACGGGGCGAGGGCAAGCGTGGCGCCGGCTGCGGTCAGGCCGATGGCGATGAGAGGTCGACGGATTCTGCGTACGGTCATGGTGGTTCCTCTCCGAATGCGCCGTCGCGCCCTGCGACGACACTCGTTACACCCGCCAGTCGCCGGGCGGGTTACCACGCGTGGAATGGCGAACGGGTGAACATCGGACGGCTTGCGGTGCCCGGCCGGATCCAGCGGCGGGATGGTCCGGCGGAGGGCTGGGTACCGTTCGGGTCATGGATCTGTCGTCCGCTGACCGCACCACCGACGCCGACCTGGCGGCGCTGGCGGACCTGCTCGCCGGTCCGCTGCTGCCGGCGGCGCGCGGACTGCTGGGGTGCCGGCTGCATGCCGGGGGAGTCACTGTCCGGATCACCGAGGTCGAGGCGTACGCGGGAAGTGGCGGCGATCCCGCCTCGCACGCCCATCGGGGCCCCACCCCGCGTAACGCTGTGATGTTCGGCCCCGCCGGGCACGCCTACGTCTACTTCACCTACGGGATGCACTGGTGCGTCAACGTGGTCACCGGGATCGAGGGGGAAGCGGCCGCCGTGCTGCTGCGCGCCGGGGAGGTGGTCGACGGGCTGGCCACGGCACGGGAGCGCCGGCCGGCCATCCGGCGGGACGTGGACCTCGCCCGGGGGCCCGCCCGGCTCTGCTCCGCGCTCGGCATCGACCGCGAGGCGTACGGGGCGTACCTGCTCGGCGACGGCCCGGTGCGCCTGCGCCCCCCGGCCCGGCCGGTGCCGCGGGAGACGGTGGTTGCCGGTCCCCGGGTCGGCGTGACCGGCGCGCACGACCTGCCCTGGCGGTTCTGGCTCGACGGCGATCCCACGGTCAGCGCGTACCGCCGGCACGTGCCCCGCATCCGGCGCTGAACCCGCCTCGCGGCGTGTGCCTCGCCGAATATGTCGGAGGGTGTGGCCATAATCACCGCACCTGCTCACCGACGGTTCGGAGGTCGTCATGGCAACGCTGCTCGCGATCGGCACAGCCAAGGGATTGTTTCTCGCCACCAGCGCCGACGACCGGCGCAGTTGGGAGATCACCGGTCCGCACTTCCCGATGACCGGTGTCTACGCGGTCGCGGTCGACACCCGTCGTCCGACCCCGCGGCTGCTCGCCGGCATGACCAGCTCACACTTCGGGCCGAGCGTCGCCACCAGTGACGACCTCGGCGTTTCCTGGGACGAGCCCGACCAGGCGCCGGTCGCGTTTCCGGCCGACACCGGCGTCTCCCTCGGGCGGGTCTGGCAGTTGATGCCGGCCGGCCCCGACCAGCCGGACGTGGTCTGGGCCGGCACCGAGCCCTCCGCGCTGTTCAAGTCCACCGACGGTGGTCGCAGCTTCGAGCTGGTCCGCTCCCTCTGGGACCACCCGCACCGTCCCCAGTGGGAGGCCGGCTTCGGTGGTCAGGCCGTGCACACCGTGCTGCCCCACCCGCGCGACCCGGCCCGGTTGCTGGTCGCCATGTCCACCGGCGGGGTCTACCGCTCGGAGGACGCCGGGGCGAGTTGGGCGCCGGGCAACACCGGCATCCGCGCCTACTTCATGCCCGACGAGTGGCCGGAGTTCGGCCAGTGCGTGCACAAGGTCGCCCGGGACTCGGGCAACCCCGAGCGGCTCTACGCGCAGAACCACCACGGCGTCTACCGCTCCGACGACGACGGTCGCACCTGGTCCTCGATCGCCGACGGGCTGCCCAGCGACTTCGGCTTCCCGATGGTGGCCCACCCGGGGCGCAGCGGGATGCTGTGGACCTTCCCGTTGGTGGCCGACGGCGAGCGATTCCCGACCGATCACCGCTGCCGGGTGTTCCGTTCCGCCGACGCCGGCGGCAAATGGGAGCCGCTGTCGGTCGGGCTACCCGAGGGGCCGTTCTATCCAGCGGTGCTGCGGGACGCGATGTGCGCCGATGACGCCACTCCCGGCGGGGTCTACTTCGGCACCCGCTCCGGCTCGGTCTTCGCCAGCCGCGACGAGGGTGACTCCTGGTCGTTGGTGGCGGCGCACCTGCCCGACGTGCTCTGCGTTCGCACGGCGGAGGTCTGATCGTGGTCACCGTGCTGTTGCCCGGCCCGCTGCGCGGCGAGGCCGGCGGCGCGAGTCGGCTGAGTGTCACCGCCGCCGGGACGCTGCGGGCGGTCCTCGACGAGATGGCCGTCGCGCATCCCCGGCTGGCGCGGCGCATCCGTGACGAGCGGGGCGAGCTGCGCCGCTACGTCAACGTCTTCGTCGATGGGGAAGACTGCCGGCACTCCGGCGGTCTGGCCACCCCGGTCAAGGACGGCGCGGAGGTGCAGGTGCTGCCCTCGGTGGCGGGCGGCTGAGCGAGCGACGTCGAGGAGTGTCCGACCCGAATGTCGGGTTGTGGAGGTGATCGGGGCCACTGCCAGACGTCCCGCCGACGGAATAGTTGCGTCGTCAAATAAGTTGTGAGCTGCGTCCGGGTACCACGGCGGCACCCGGTTGACACGCGAGGAGCTGGTCATGCAGTTCGGAATCTTCACCGTCGGTGACGTCACGGTCGATCCGACCACCGGTCGGGAGCCGACCGAGCATGAGCGGATCAAGGCGATGGTCGCGATCGCGCTGAAGGCCGAAGAGGTCGGCCTGGACGTCTTCGCCACCGGCGAGCACCACAACCCGCCGTTCGTGCCGTCGTCGCCGACCACCATGCTCGGCCACATCGCGGCACGCACCGAGCGGCTGTTGCTCTCCACCTCCACCACGCTGATCACCACCAACGACCCGGTGAAGATCGCCGAGGACTACGCGATGCTCCAGCACCTCGCCGACGGCCGGGTGGACCTGATGATGGGCCGCGGCAACACCGGCCCGGTCTACCCGTGGTTCGGCAAGGACATCCGCGCCGGCATCCCGCTCGCGATCGAGAACTACGACCTGCTGCACCGGCTGTGGCGCGAGGACGTGGTCGACTGGAAGGGCAAGTACCGCACCCCGTTGCAGTCGTTCACCTCGACGCCGCGCCCGCTCGACGGAGTCCCGCCGTTCGTCTGGCACGGTTCGATCCGCAGCCCGGAGATCGCCGAGCAGGCCGCGTACTACGGCGACGGCTTCTTCGCCAACCACATCTTCTGGCCCAAGGAGCACACCCAGCGGATGGTCGGGCTCTACCGCCAGCGGTACGCGCACTACGGCCACGGCTCCGCCGACCAGGCGATCGTCGGCCTCGGTGGGCAGGTGTTCATGCGCCGCAAGTCGCAGGACGCGGTCCGGGAGTTCCGGCCCTACTTCGACAACGCCCCGGTCTACGGGCACGGGCCGTCGCTGGAGGAGTTCACCCGGGAGACCCCGCTGACCGTGGGCAGCCCGCAGCAGGTCATCGACCGCACGCTCGGCTTCCGTGAGTACGTCGGTGACTACCAGCGGCAGCTGTTCCTGATGGACCACGCGGGGCTGCCGCTGAAGACCGTGCTGGAGCAGCTCGACCTGCTCGGCGAGGAGGTCGTGCCGGTGCTGCGCAAGGAGTTCGCCGCGCTGCGTCCGGCGCACGTGCCGGAGGCGCCGACGCACGCCTCGCTGGTCGCCGCGGCGGGCGGCGCCAAGGACAACACCGTGCACGCCGTCGACGACGTGACCGGCAAGGCGCCGGAGGAGGCGACCCGATGACCCGCCGCACCCTGGCCGTGATCTCGGCGGGGCTGAGTCAGCCCTCGTCGACCCGGCTGCTCGCCGACCAGCTCGCCGCGGCCACCCGCGACGAGTTGGTCCGGCGCGGCTCCGACGTGGAGCTGCACGTCGTCGACCTGCGGGAGTACGCCCACGACGTGGTCAACAACATGCTCACCGGGTTCGCGCCGGCAGCGCTGCGCGAGGTCATCGACACGGTGACCGGGGCGGACGGGATCATCGCCGTCACCCCGATCTTCAGCGCCTCGTACAACGGGCTGTTCAAGTCCTTCTTCGACGTGTTGGATTCCGGGTCGCTGGTCGACCGGCCGGTGTTGATCGGCGCCACCGGCGGCACCGCCCGGCACTCGTTGGCGCTGGAGCACGCCATCCGCCCGATGTTCGCCTACCTCCGGTCGGTGGTCGTCCCGACCGCGGTCTTCGCCGCACCGGAGGACTGGGCGGACGGCACCGCCGACGGCGCGTTGCGCGGCCGGATCCGGCGCGCCGCCGCGGAGTTGGCCGACCAGATCGAGCACCGGCCACCGGCCACCGGCCCGGCCGACCCGTTCGCCCTCACCACCAATTTCCTGGAGATGCTCGGCCGAGGCGACGCGCCGGTCAGCTGACCGGGTGGGCGACCAGCACCGGGCAGTGCGCGTGGTGGATCACCGCCTGACTGACCGACCCGAGCAGCAGACCGGCGAACCCGGCCCGGCCCCGGGTGCCCACGACCAGCAGCGACGCCGAGCCGCTGGCCTCGATGAGCCCCTGGGCCGCGCCGGCCGCCCGGACCGGATGCTCCCGCACCACCAGGCCCGGGTGCTCGCCGCGCACCGCGGCCGAGGCGTCGGCGAGGAGCCGCACCGCCTCGGCCTGGTACGCGGCCTGCGACTCCTCGACCTCCTCCGGCACCGTCCGGCCCTCGCCTGACGGGCCGACGTGCACCAGCACCAGCGGCACGTCCCGCAGCGCCGCCTCGTCGGCGCCGAAGCGAACGGCGAGCTGCGACGACTCGGACCCGTCGACACCGACCACCACCGGGGCGTCCACCGGGATCGGCTGCTCGTCCGGGCGGACCACCAGCACCGGGCAGTGCGCGTGCGCGGCCACCTGCGCGCCGACCGAGCCGAGCAGCAGCCCGGCGAACCCGCCCAGCCCGCGGCTGCCCACCACGACCAGGTCTGCCCGCCGGGACTCCTCGACCATGGTCGCCCCCGGACCGCCGGCGACCTGACGCACCTCCACGGCGAGGCCGGGCCACCGGTCGACCAGCTCGGCCGCCGTGCGCTCCAGCATCTCCTGCGCCTCCTCGGAGGGCCCCGGCATCCCGACGTCGTACGGGTTGAGCGGCACGCCGTAGCCGAACGGGTGCAGGTAGCCGTGCACCAGCAGCAGCGGTCGGGACCGGAGCAGGGCGGCCCGCGCCGCGTGCTCGGCGGCGACGAGGCTGGACGGTGATCCGTCCACGCCCACCACGACAGGTCGGTTCATCGGCGCTCCCTGGGTCGGTGGGTTCATTGTCGACCGCTCGACCGCACCGCCGGGGCTGGACGCGCCGGCCCCGGCGTTACCGGCTGAGTGCGCGTCCCCTTTTCTGACACCCCTGTGCGTACCCTCGTCCGGTGACTTCTGATCTGCGGCTGCGCCCGGTGCTGGAGGACGACCTCGTCGAGTTCTTCCTGCACCAGCAGGACCCGGAGGCCAACCGGATGGCCGCCTTCGGTCCCAAGGACCCGTCCGACCGACGTGAGTTCGCCCAGCACTGGGTCCGGGTGCTCACCAACCCGGCGAACCTGGTCCGCACCGTCGAGGTCGACGGCGAGGTGGTCGGCTACGTGAGCGCCTTTCCGGTCGAGGGGCAGACCGAGGTCAGCTACTGGATCGACCCGGCGCGCTGGGGCCGGGGTCACGCCACGGCGGCCCTGGCCGCCCTGCTGCGGGAGCTGCCCCGGCCGGTGCACGCCCGCGCCGCCAAGGACAACGCCGCCTCCCTCGCGGTGCTCCGCAAGTGCGGCTTCGTGGTGGTCGGTGAGGACTCGGGGTACGCCAACGGCCGCGGCGAAGAGGTCGAGGAGTGGCTGCTGGAGCTGCCCGCCGACGCCGCTGACCTGGGCGGGCACTAGTCTCGCGGGGTGAACTGGTTGGATCTCGTCGGCTGGGCCGGCTCCGCGGTGCTGGTCTGGTCACTGCTGCAGTCGCGCGTCCTGCGACTGCGGGCGCTCAACCTCGTCGGCAGCGTCGTGCTGATCGGCTACAACGCCGCGATCGAGGTCTGGCCCATGGTCGGGCTCAACGTCGTGCTCGCGGCGATCAACATCTGGTACCTGCGCGGGATGCTCGCCACCCGGCACGACGAGAAGACCTACCAGGTCGTGGAGGTCGGCGTCGGCGACCAGTTCCTCGCCCACACGATGCGGGTGCACGCCACCGACATCGCCCGGTTCAACCCCGACTTCCACTGGGATCCGGGCGCGTCGGGGCGCTCCGCGTTCCTGGTGGTCACCGCGGACGAGGTGGTCGGGGTGGTGCTGTCGCACGCCGAGGCGCGCGGCGTCGCCCAGATCGACCTGGACTACGTGACGCCGAAGTTCCGTGACTTCACCCCGGGCGAGTTCGTCTACCGGCGCAGTCACCTGTTCACCGAACGAGGCTTCCACCGGGTGGTCAGCCCACCCCGGATGGTCGCCCCCTACTACCACCGTCTCGGCTTCCGCCCGGAGGGCGACTCCTACGTCCTCGACCTACCGGCGTCACCGGCCACCGATTCGGCGTAGCGTCGCCGGGGCAGGATTCGGCCGGTGCCGGACGGGGCAAAGACAACGCCTACGCCGGGCGGGCTCGCCGACCGGCGGGTGCCGCGCGTACCGGCCGGCGCCACCACCGCAGAGGGAGCGAACCGGGCGTGCAGAGCTACGGGAGCCAACTGGCCCTGGTCGGAGTCCTGGTCGTGATCAACGCGCTCTTCGCGGGCAGCGAGATGGCGTTGGTGTCGCTGCGGGACAGCCAGATCCAGCGGTTGGAGCGCACCAGCCGGGCCGGGCGGGTGCTGGCCCGGCTCGCCAAGGACCCGAACCGCTTCCTGGCCACCATCCAGATCGGCATCACCCTCGCCGGTTTCCTGGCCTCCGCCGCCGCGGCGGTCTCCCTGGCCAAACCCCTCGTGCCGCTGCTCGGGGTGTTCGGCGGCGCCGCCGAGACGGTGGCGATCGTGGCGGTGACGCTCGCGCTGACCTTCGTCACCCTGGTCTTCGGCGAGTTGGCGCCCAAGCGGATCGCCATGCAGTCCGCCGAGCGATGGGCACTGCTGGTGGCCCGTCCACTCGACCTGCTCGCCAGCCTCACCCGGCCGGCCGTCTGGGCGCTCGGCGCCACCAGCGACGTGGTGGTCCGCCTGGTCGGGCTCAACCCCAAGCACCAGCCGGAGGAGATCGGCCCGGACGAGCTGCGCGACATCGTCGCCGGCAACCATGGCTTCACCAAGGAGCAGCGCACCATCATCGCGGGCGCCGTGGAGATCGCCGACCGGCGGTTGCGAGCTGTCCTCGTACCCCGGTTGCAGGTTTTCACGCTCGACAGCGGGACCACCGCGGAGGCCGCGCGGCTCGTGCTGGCCGCCACCGGGCACTCCCGGGCTCCGGTCGTGCGCCACGGCGGCCTGGACGACACGGCCGGAATGATCCACCTGCGTGACCTGGTGGGCGTGCCCGCCGACCGGCCGGTCGACGAGATCGCCCGACCGCCGATGCTGCTGCCCGAGTCGCTACCGGTGGTGGACGCGCTGCGTCAGTTCAAGGCCGAGCGCCAGCACATCGCGCTCGTCGTGGACGAGCGCGGCGCGGTCGACGGCATCGTGACGTTGGAGGACATCCTGGAGGAGATCGTCGGCGAGATCTACGACGAGACCGACCGGGACGGATACTCGGTGCGCCGTGAACCGGACGGCGCCATGGTGCTGCCCGGCACCTTCCCGGTGCACGACCTCCCGGACATCGGCGTCGAGCTGCCATCGCGCCCAGACGGCGACTACACCACCGTCGCCGGGCTGGTGCTGGCCCGGCTCGGACACATCCCCACCGTCGCCGGGGAGGACGTCACGCTGGACGGCTGGGTGCTGGTCGTGGCCGGCATCGACCACCGGGCGATCACCGAGGTACGACTCAGCCGCCTACCCGACGAAGCCGACGCCAACGCCGACCAGGCCGTCGAGCCGGTGCTGGACGAGGTCCACGGGTGACCCGGCCGGTGCATGCCGCCGCTCAGGAGCGGGAGAGGTTCTGCAGCCGGACCTGACCACGCGCGACCAGTCGCTCGTCGGCGTCGGTGATCTCCACCTGCCAGAGCTGCTGGCTGCGGCCCCGGTGCACCGGGGTGCCCACCGCGGTCAGCTCGCCGTCCCGGACGGCCCGCAGGAAGTCGGTCTGGTTCGACACCCCGACCACGGTGCCCCGGTCGGCCAGCCAGAGGGAGCCACCCACGCTGGCCGCGGTCTCCACGACCGAGCAGTACACCCCGCCGTGCTGGATGCCGAACGGCTGGTGCAGCTCCGGACGGACCTGCCAGCTGATGACCACCCGGTCGGCGCTGGCCTCCTCGAACGTGAGGCCGAGCAGGGCGACGAGACCGCCCGTCAGATCCGGAATCTCCATGGCAAAGCCCTCCTTGATCAACGGGGCGCAAGCCTAACCGGGGCGGGTTGCGCCAAACCCGGTACGGGTCAGCGCTGGCGATGGGGGAGAATCGGTGACCGTGACCGACAGCAGCCTCCCGCCGCCCGGGCGGGCCTCCCTGACCGATGACCTGCTCTGGCGTGGCCTGATCCAGGACTCGACCGGCCTCGACGAGCTGCGCGAGCTGCTCGACGGTGGGAGCGCCGCCACCTACTACGTGGGCTTCGACCCCACCGCCCCGAGCCTGCACGTCGGCAACCTCATGCAGGTCCTCATGGCCCGCCGGCTGCAACTCGCCGGCCATCGCCCGTTGCTGCTGGTCGGCGGGGCCACCGGGCAGATCGGCGACCCGAAGGAGAGCGCCGAGCGGGCCCTCAACCCGACCGAGGTGATCGCCGGCTGGGTCGAGCGGATCCGCGAGCAGCTCGCGCCCTTCGTGTCGTACACCGGGGACAACGCGGCGCAGTTGGTCAACAACCTGGACTGGACCGGCGAGATGTCGATCGTCGAGTTCCTCCGCGACGTGGGCAAACACTTCCCGGTGAACAAGATGCTCGCGCGGGAGGTGGTGCGGGCCCGGCTGGAGACCGGCATCAGCTTCACCGAGTTCAGCTACCAGCTCCTACAGGCCAACGATTTCTTCGAGCTGCATCGCCGGCACGGCTGCCAGCTCCAGTTCGGTGGTTCCGACCAGTGGGGCAACATCACCGCCGGCGTCGACTACGTACGCCGGCGTGGTGCGGGGCCGGTGCAGGCGTTCACCACGCCACTCGTCACCAAGGCCGACGGTACGAAGTTCGGCAAGAGCGAGGGCGGCGCGGTCTGGCTCGACCCCACGATGACCAGCCCGTACGCGTTCTACCAGTTCTGGCTCAACGTCGAGGACCAGGAGGTCGACCGCTACCTGCGGTACTTCAGCTTCCGGTCCCGCGACGAGTTGGAAGAGCTGGCGAAGGCGACCGCCGAGCGGCCGGCGGCCCGCCTGGCGCAGCGGGCGCTCGCCGAGGAGCTGACCACCCTGGTGCATGGCGCCGACGAGACCCGGCAGGCGATCGCCGCCAGCCAGGCCCTCTTCGGCCGCGGATCGTTGGACGACCTGGCCCCGGAGACCCTGCGCGCGGCCCTGACCGAGGCGGGCCTGGTACGCCTCACCGGCGAATTGCCGGATGTGGCGGGTCTGCTGCGGGACTCCGGGCTCGTCAGTGGTCTCAAGGAGGCCCGGCGGGTGATCGCCGAGGGCGGCGCCTACGTCAACAACAACCGGGTGACCGAGGTGGACGCCGGGGTGTCACCGGCGGATCTGCTGCACGGGCGATACCTGGTGCTGCGGCGGGGGAAACGCTCGTTCGCAGGCGTTGAGCTGGGTGAATAGCCGTCCGTCGACGATGTGACGGGGGACGCGTCCGGCGGATTTGACGATCATCCCGCCGGACGCGTAACTTTCTCTCTGTCAGCGCGGAACGGACGAAACAGGCGAAAGCCTGAAACGGCCGGAGCGCCGGGCAACGACCTCGGGGGTCGGGCGGGTTTGCCGGCCGGAGCCCCAACCGGGAGGTGCCGCCAGAAACGCCGCGAGGCGGATTTGGTGCGGCGAAACCGACCGGGTATGGTTACGAACCGGCAGGGCACCGGGCGGGTCGCGAGAAATCGCGACGGCCGGCCTGCCGAATCCATGACGATGGCGGCGCAAGCCGGTTGAGACATGGTGCCCGCATTATCGGGTGAAGCACGACGAACCGCGAAACATCGGTTTGACACGGCGGAAACGAGCGGGTAACGTAGTAAAAGTGCCTGGCGCTGGAAAGCGCTACGGACACGGTGCGAAAAGCCCCGGGTTGGGGTTCCACTGTGGTGGGGCTTCTGGTCGGTGTGTGGTTGTTCTTTGAGAACTCAACAGGGTGCTTGTAAAGCCAGTGCCAATTATGATTTATACCCCGGACTGGTC